>NZ_JBHWKR010000004.1:0-168194 GCF_042730855.1 Kribbella sp. NPDC059898 | reverse complement strand
CGCGGGGCGCGGCTCAGGAGCGGAGGACGGCGCGGGGCGCGGCTCAGGGGGACAGCGCCGGGTGGGGCTTAGGGGCGGAGGATGGCTCGGAAGCCGACTCGGTCGCCGCGGTAGAGGGAGCGGACTGCTTCGATGGGGGCGCCGGTGGTGTCGCGGCTGTTGCGGTGGAGGAGGAGCATTGGGAGGGACTGGGTGGCCTTCAGCAGCTCGGCCTCGCGCGGGGTGGCGATCACGGTCTCGACCAGCTCCTCGCCCTCGCCGAACCGCACCCCGAGCTGATCGGTCAGGCAGCGGTACAGCGAACCCGTCGGCTCCAGCACCTCGCGCAACGTCGGGAAGCGTGCGACCGAGAGGTACGTCGTCTCGAGCCCGATCGGCTGCCCGTCCGCGAACAGCACCCGCTCCAGCCGGTGCACCGGGTCACCCTCGGCGATCGTCAGCTGCTCCGCGAGCTCGACGTCCGCGACCACCTCGTCGAACGCGACCACCTCACGCCCCGGAGTGTGCCCCTGCGCCCGGAGCGCCTCGGTGTAGCTGACCAGCGCCAGCGGCTGCACCAGCTTCGGCGTCGCGACGAACGTCCCCTGCCCCTGCCGCGCCCGGAGCCGGCCGTCCGCGATCAGCTCCCGGATCGCCTGCCGCATGGTCCACCGGGACACCCCGAAGTCCTTCGCCAGCACCCGCTCGGGCGGCAGCGCGGCGCCCTCGCCCAGCCGCTCGACGACCTCGATCAACCGGGTCTTGACGACGAAATGCAACGGCTCGCTCACGAGCCGACAATATCCCGCACCAAAGGTCGAGCCCCGGGCGGCAACCCGGGGCTCATATCGGATGGATGGACAGTGCGGCGGAACTTCAGCTGCCGGACTTGCGCCGGAACTGGCGCTTCTGCTTGTCGTTGTGCGCGTCGCCGACGCCCTGCCCGCGAACCCCGCTACCGGGGTGCGAGTGGCTACCGGCGTTCTTCTTCTGAAGCGCTTCCCGAAACTTCTTCTGCAGATCGTCCGCCGGCTCGCTGGACTTGTCGCTCATGCCTCCGCCTCGCTGCGCTCGGCTCCGGCTTGAGCGACAATGTCGGCTCTGCTTTCTGATCGCTCGCTGCGCTCGCTCATACCGTCTCCTTCAAACCGTAGGCGTACACACCCAAACTAACCGAGGGTGAGCACTACGGGCGAGCGAATACCGTCCTGTGGAAACCCCGGATCCAGCAGCAGCCGCGCTGTTAGGTTCGCCGTACCGCCGAGGGAGGGACGACGAATGCTGGTGAGCAACGAGGCGCTGCTCGGGATCGCGCTGGTCGAGCTGGGCCTGGTGATCGTGCCCGGGCCGAACATGATCTACCTGGTCTCCCGCTCGATCGCGCAGGGCCGCCGGGCCGGGCTGATCTCGCTGGCGGGCGTCGGCCTCGGCTTCCTCGTGTACTTGCTCGCGGCAAGCGCCGGCCTCGCGACCCTGTTCGCGCTGGTCCCCGAGATCTACCTGACGCTGAAGCTGGCCGGCGCGGCGTACCTGCTCTGGCTCGCCTGGCAGGCGTTCCGCCCAGGCGGTACGTCGGTGTTCGCGACCCAAGAGCTGGAACCGGACCGCCCGCGCAAGCTGTTCGGGATGGGCCTGCTCACCTGCCTGCTGAACCCGAAGATCGCGATCCTCTACATCTCGCTGCTCCCCCAGTTCCTCGACCCGTCCCGCGGCCACCTCGGCGCCCAAAGCCTGATCCTCGGCCTCGGGCAACTGACCGTCGGCGTGGTGATGAACGCGGTCTTCGTGATCACCGCCGGCTCGGTCGCGGTCTTCCTGTCCCGCCGCCCGGCCTGGATGCGCATCCACCGCTACCTGACCGGTACGGCGCTCGCGGTGTTCGCACTCCGCCTCGCCACCGACCGCGCCCGCCCGCTCGCCACCCACTGAACTGTCGGACCCGCCGACTACCGTCGGACGGGATGACTGATTTCGTCACCTCGACCGTCAGCAAGCTGGTCGCCGCGTGGGACCTCCCGCTCGTCCACGAGCGCGGTCTGCCGGCGATCACCGAGGAGTACCTGCGCGACACCTTCCCGTGGTCGCGCGCCGAGCAGGCCACCCAAGCGCTGACCTCTCACTTCGCCTCGGCCCGGTTCGCCGACGAGGTCGAGTACGGCGTACTCCTCGTCCCCGACCCCACCAAACTGGACACCCGCGCCCCACTCCCCCGCGAGCTGATGGCGCCCGACCTGTTCGACGAGCGGCTACCGACCGGGGTCGCACTGCCGGGTGACGATCCGTGGCGCCTGGTGGTGAGTGTGATCGGGGCGTACGGCCCGTCCCTCGGGAGCTACAACGACGTGCTGGCGTCGGACGGCTTCATCGTCGACGGAGCGGACACCCGGACCTGGATGACCCGCCAGGTCTGGGGCGCCCGGCTGCTCCAATGCGGCGCGACGCCACCGGACTGCGAGCACAACGACCGCTGGACGTTCACCCTCTTCCCCGGCGAAGCACTCGTCGACGGACAGGCCGAGTCCGGCACGGTACTCAAAGGCAAGGTCCGCTTCCGGCTCGGCAAACCGGACCGCGGGATCGGCTCGGCCCGCGTCGCACCTGCAGTCCTGGTCTAAATCGTGTGCGGCCCCGGCCGCCCGGCCTGAATACTGCTCGGCGTGATGCACGAAGGACAGCTGGACGTATCGGTCGACCTGGTCGAAGGGCTCGTGAAGGAGCAGTTCCCGGCGTGGAGCGCGCTCCCGATCCGCGCCGTACCGTCGCACGGGACCGTCAACGCGGTGTTCCGGATCGGCGCCGGCCTCACCGCGCGGCTCCCGATCCAGCCCGGTGATCCGGCCGCGGTCCGGCAAGAGCTCGAGGACGAGGCAGCGGCGGCGCGGCAGCTGCACGCGATGTCGCCGTACCCGACTCCGGAGCCGGTCGCGATCGGTGCGCCGACCGCGGACTATCCGTTGCCGTGGGCGGTGCAGACCTGGGTGGACGGGACGATCGCGTACGACGCCGACGTCGCCGGGACGACCGCGTTCGCCGAGGATCTCGCGCGGTTCGTGCTCGCGCTGCGGGCGCGGCCGACCGAGGGCCGGACGTTCGGCGGGCAGTGGCGCGGTGGGTTGCTGACCTCGCAGGACGAGTGGGTCGCGGAGTGCCTGGAGCGCAGCGCCGGGATGATCGACGTGGACGGCCTGACCAGGTTGTGGGCCGAGCTGCGGACGACGCCGCGCACCGAGCCGGATGTCTGGACGCACCGTGACCTGATGCCGGGCAACCTGCTCGTGCGGGACGGCCGGCTGGCGGGCGTCATCGACGTGGGCATGTTCACGGTCTCGGACCCCGCGATGGACCTGCAGCCGGCGTGGAACCTGTTCGACCCGGCGGCGCGGGCCGCGTTCCGGGCCGCGGTGGGCAGTGACGACGCGGAGTGGCGGCGTGGGATGGGGTGGTCGTTCGCGCAGGCGATCGGTTGCCTCTGGTACTACGTCGAGACCAACCCGGTCATGTCCCGCACCGCCCACCACACGCTGACGGCTCTGCTCACAGCTTCCTAGCCACGAACACGTACTCCTTCCCCGGCCGGTCCGGGGCCTCCCGTACGTCGTCGACCGCGAACCCGGCCGCGGTCAACGACTGCTCCACCTCGTCCCGCTCGCGGAACCAGAGCGTCGAGTCGGACGTGAGCACGGCACCGTCGGAGGAGAAGTTGTACGTCGCGCGGAAGGTGATGTACGGCAACGCGACCTCCACCAGCTCGGTCCAGACCTCGACCGCCTCGCCGTCGATCTCCCGTACCTGATGCGTGTTCTCGCGGGTCCATTCCTCCCACCCGCGCCGCGCCGGGATCCGGGTCTCGAACACGAACCGCCCACCGGGCGTCAAAGCCGCATGGACCCCGTGCACCGTCGCCCCCCACTCCTCGGCGGTCAGGAACACCTGCGCAACGTTCCCGGTCATCAACGCCAGCTCCACCTGCAGGGGCGGCAACGTCGTCGCGTCCCCGTGCAACCACCGCACCCGATCCGCAAACTCCTTGCCCCGAGCAACCTCCAGCGAGGCGGCCGCCGGATCCACCCCCGTCACGTCCACCCCGGCGCCCGCCAGCAGGCAACTCAACTCGCCGGTCCCGCACCCGACGTCGAGCACCCGCCCGGCACCGAACTCCCGCACGATCGCCGCGTAGTGCTCCAGATCTCCCCGATCCGGATCCAGCGCGTCGTACACCGCCGCCAACCGAGGCACCCCGAACAACGCATCAACCATGCCCGCGACACTAACCCGGCTTCGGGTACAGAACGACAGGACGTAGTCGTCTACGTATACCCCGCCGTGAGCGTGACCGTCGCCCCGGCAACCGCCGATCCGGCGACATCTCCTGTCCTCCTGTACCCCCATCACGACGTAGCCCCCGTGTACCTCCGCAACCCGGCCCGCCACGCAAGCACCGCCAGGCCGGCCGCGCCGCCCGCAGCCGCAACTCCGGCGACCAGCACGCCTGGCTCAGGCCCGCGGAGCAGTGCGGCGGACGGGACGCTGGCGATCAGCGCCATCGGGAACACGTACGTGAGGATGATGCGGAGCGGGCGCGCGAACACGTCGATCGGGTAGCGCCCGAGCTGCCAGGCGGAGTGGTAGAACACGTCCAACTGCAGCTTCGGCGCCCAGAACGCCAAGCAGGCCAGCAATACGCTCAACGCCCACGTCACCACCACCCCCGCGACCACGAGCACCAACCAACTCACGACCCCGCCCACAGACGGCAAGTGATCCGCGATCCCCCACCCGAGTACGCCGAGACCGAGCACGAACTGGATCAGCTGCAACGGCGACGACAACGACAGACTGGACAGGAACAGGCTCGACGCCGGCTGCAACAGGTACCCGTCGAGCTTCCCGTTCCGGATGCCGGTCTCCGGGAACCACGACAGGTTCGGATCGATGAACGCCGACCGCAGCCCCGTGATCAGCTGGTACGTCCCGATCAGCACCAGGAACTGCGCCTTCGACCAGCCCGCCAACGTATCCGCGCGGGTGAACACGATCAGCACGGCCGCGATCGCCGTACCGAGACCGGTGAACGCCAGCAGTACGTCGAAGAACAGGTTGATCCGGAACGCCACGCTCCGCCGCAGCGACATCGAGAACCCCGCACCGAACAGCCGCAGCAGCTTCACGACCCCACCGCCGTGTACCGCCGTACGCCGGCCCGCCACAACACCACGACCGCGCCCACGAGCACCACCACCCACACCAGTTGAAATCCGACCGATCCGGTCCCGACCCCCGCCGCGACCGAGGCGGGCAACCCGTTCATCCCGTAGAACGGCAGAACCTCGGCGACCCGTTGCCACCCGGACGGCAGCACGCTGATCGGCGCCGCCGTACCGCCGAGCAGGAACATCACCTGCCCGCCGAATCCGACCACCGAGTGCACCCGATCCGTCCAGAACGCGGTCAACGACAGCAGGAACGTCCAGAGGAACACGAGCACCGCGGCGAGAACGAGGTACGGCGCCGCCCGCAGCACTGCCCACCAGTCGAACCCGACCCGGAGCGCGACCGCCGTCACCAGCACGATCGGTGCCCCGAGCAACGTCAGCCAGGCACGGACCGCCAGGTTCGTCGCGATCACGCCGAGTACGACGGGTTGCGGGCGGAGCAGCTCGTGGCTCAGCGTCCCGTCGTAGATCCGCTCGGAGAACGTGTGCTGCTCGAACGACTCGGTCATCAGCGTGACCAGGATGACCGCGACGTAGTACCGCCCGATCGCCGGATCCCCCGGGTACACCGCCGACCAGACGAAAAGCCCGATCAGCGGCGCGACCACGGCCTGCACCACGAGCGTCAGCAGGAACCACCACGCGCCCGACCACTCCAGCACGTCCTGACGGAGCCGGAACCCCAGCAGTACGGCGGTCCTCATCGCAGCCCCTCCCGGTACGCCTGGTCGATGACCTTCTCCAGCGGCGGCTCCTCCACCGCGAGGTCCACCACCTCCAGCGCCTGCAGCAGCCGGCCCGTCGTACCGGCGACCTCGTCCCGCGGCACCCGCAGTACCCACTGGCCGTCGGCCTTCTCGACCACCTCGCCGAACGCGGACGGGTCGTCGCGGGTGGAGATCCGGATCAGCTTGTACGGCGACAGCCGCGCGGACAGCTCCACCAGCGGGCCGTCGTACTGCACCTGCCCGTGGTCGATCAGGATCAGCCGCGGGCAGAGCGACGCGACGTCGGCCATGTAGTGGCTGGTCAGGAGTACGGTCGCGCCGGTCTGCTCGACGTACTCCTGGACGAACTCGCGGATCAGGCTCGCCGCGCTGACGTCCAGGCCGATCGTCGGCTCGTCGAGGAACAGCACCTCCGGGCGGTAGATCAGCGCCATCGCGAGGCCGACCCGCATCCGTTCGCCGAGGCTGAGCGCGCGGAGCTGGCGTTCGACCAGCGGCTCGAGGTCGAGGAGCGCCTGAAGTTCGGCGAGGGTACTGCGGAACGCCGGGCGCGGGACGTCGTACAGCAGCCGCTGGTACTCCAGCGAGTCCATCACGGTCAGCTCCTGCGATCCGCCGACCGGCTGACTGCCGCGGACGAACGCGATCCGCTTCAGGAACGGCGACCGGCGGTGCCAGGGGACGCTGCCGAGTACCCGGACCTGACCGGCGGTCGGGTGCAGGATTCCGCTGAGGATCTTCATGGTCGTGGTCTTGCCGGCGCCGTTCGGACCGATGAAACCCGCCACCTCGCCCGGGGCGATGCCGAACGAGATCTCGTCGAGGGCCTGGACGGTCTTGTACTCACGGCGTATCAGCGAACGGAAGGCCGCCCGCAGCCCGCCTTTGCGGACCGGGGCTTGATAGGACATCGAGAGGTTTTCCACCTCGACAGCAGTCATGGGGCCGACCGTAGGAACAAAAGACGCCCATCTATGACTTATTTTCCTGCGATACTCGGGAGATGCGCGCGGAACGGCTCCTCCGGCTGCTCCTGCACCTGCAGACGCGCGGCCAGACGACCGTCGACCAGCTCTCGCAGGCGCTGGACGTGTCGCCGCGGACGATCCAGCGCGACCTGGAGGTGCTGAGCCTGGCGGGCGTGCCGGTGTACTCGATCCGCGGGCGCGGCGGCGGGTGGGCGCTGCTGCCGGACTACCGCAGCCGGCTGACCGGGCTGACGCCGTCCGAGGTCATGTCGGTGTTCGTCGGCGCGACCGCGCACGTACTCGCCGACCTCGGGCTCGACGCCTCCAGCGACCTCGCCGTCACCAAGCTGATCGCGTCATTGCCGGAGGGCACCCGCCGCGAGGCCGAGTACGCCCGCCAACGCCTCCTGATCGACCACGCCGGCTGGGACGACCACCGCGAAACCCCCCGCTGGCTCTCCCTCTGCCGCCAAGCGGTCTGGGAAGAACGCTGGATCACCATCACGTACGGCGACGGGACCGAGCCGTTCCTCAACTCGCCCTTGGGGCTGGTGGCGAAGGCGCGTACTTGGTACTTGGTGGCGGCCCGCACCGACGGGCGCCTGCGCACCTACCGCCTGTCCCGCCTGACCTCGGCCGAGCTCACCACCGACACCTTCACCCGCCCACCCGGCTTCGACCTCGCCGCGTACTGGGCCCAGTCCCAGCGCGAGTTCCAGGCCTCCCGCCCGTCGTACCCGATCGTCCTCAAGGTCCGCGACCACGCCGTACGCCGCTTCCGCCCGACCCAGCCGATGCTGCCCACCGACGACGGCTGGTGGATCGTCCACGCCGACCTGGAAAACCCGCACGAAGCCCAGGCCGCCGTCCTCGCCCAGGCCGGCGCCGCCCAGGTCGTCGCACCGAAGGAACTCATCGGCCTGGTCCGCGAAGCCGCCGTGCAGCTCGCGGACCAGCACCGTCAGGCCTGAACCCGGACCCGCTCGATCACCAGGTACGCGACGATCGCGACCACCAGACCGGTCACCGCGTCCGAGAACTGCGGCACCACCCAGTGCACCAACGCCGCACCGGCCGCCCCGATCCCCCACGCGACGAACGCCGTCGGCCGGAACGTCTCGTCCCGCGGCCCGTGCCGCCGGAACTGGTCCGCGATCAGCACCCCACCCAACGGTGGTACGAACACGCTCAGGATCACCAGCCAGCTGAGGAAGAAGCTCCACACCCCGGCCAGCGCGACGATCAGCCCGACCACACCCAGTACGAGCGTCACGATCCGCATCCGCCCGCGCAGAATGTGGGACCACCCAACAGCACCGTTGTAGAGACAGTGGCTGCAGACCGACCCGAGGTTCACGAACACGAACACCGCCGCCAACGCACTCAAGGCGACCCCGTGCCCGTGGGTGAGAATCGGCAGGAAGTTCCCGCCGTCCGTCGCCGGATCCGCGATCGCCCCGGCCGCGACCACCAGCCCACCGGTCACCTGCGCGATCATGCTCGCCACCGGGAACGCCGTCGCCGACGCGATCACAGCCTCCCGCCCGTTCCGCGACCACCGGGTGAAGTCGGCCGTCATCGTGCCGGAGTCCGCGAACGTCGCCATGATCACCGACACCGCGACCCCGAACGTCATCGCCCCGCCGCCGACGCCCTGGTAGCTGAACACCTTGCCGAGATCGTTGCTCCGGGCCACGATCACCAAGGCGATCACCGCGACCAGGATGAACAACGGCGCCGCGATCGCCCCGAGCAACGACAGCGCGCGGATCCCGGCGTACGTGATCGCGATGAACGCGAGCCCCGCGACCACGATCACGATGTCCTTGTTCCAGCCGAACGAGCTGTTCAGCGTCGCGCCGGTCGCCCCGGTGTTGAATGCGAACCAGCCGACCACGATCGTCGCCAGGAACCCGGACGCGATGATGTACCCGACCTTGCCGAACGTCTCGGTGGCCTGCAGCGCGAAGCTCCGGCCGGTACTGCCCGCGCGGTGGCTGAGCAGGCCGACGTACAGCAGCATCACCAGGTTCGCGGCCGCGATCGCGCCGAGACCCTTCCAGAAGCCGAGCATCGCGACCACCACACCACCGGGTACGGCGTTGGTGAGGATCATCGGGAACCCGAACCAGACCGCGGCCACCGTGGCCAGGCCCTTGCGGTGCGACTGCGGCACCGGGCTGTGCTCGAACTCCGACTCCAGCCCGCCCTGCTTGTCGTCGACCGAACTAGTCATCGATCCTGCCTTACCGGTAACGGTCCGCGAGCGCGACGACGGCCTTGTCGAAGCAGTCCACGGGTGGGTTGGTGATGCCGGCGCCGATCATCCCGATGCCGGGTTCCTTGTGCGCGATCGCGGTGTTGATCACCGGCAGGATCCCGGTCAGCTCGACCGAACGGACGTCGATCCCGGTCGGGACGCCCTGGAAGTCGAGCAGCGGGATCGTCACGTTCTTGTTCTCGGTGGTGGTGATCTCGCCCATCCGCCGGGTGAACTCGACCGCCTCGTCGACGGTGCCGCCGACCAGCGCGACGATCGCCGGCGCCGCGGACATCGCGAACCCGCCGATGCCGTACGTCTCGGTGATCGCCGAGTCGCCGATGTCCAGCCCGGAGTCCTCGGGCTTGTACCCGGCGAACATCGGCCCGATCACCGGCTGGGCCGGCCCGGTGAACCAGGTGTTGCCGCCGATCCCGCTGACCCGGATGCCGAACTCGACGCCGTTGCGGGCCATCGTGGTGACGATCGTCGAGTACTCGATCCCGTGCGCGGCGTCCAGCGCGGCCTTCGCCATCGCCATCCAGGTCGGGCCGGAGAAGTAGTCCGAGCTCGCGACGAAGTCGAAGACTTCCTTCTTCTGCTGGGTCGTGAAGCTCGTCTGCAGGATCATCGGCGCGAGCGCCTGGATCAGCAGCGTCGTCCCGGCGACGTTGCGGTTGTGGCACTCGTCGCCCATGTGCAGCGCCTGCGACAGCATCAGCCGCAGGTCGATCGGGTCGCCGATCTCCAGCGCTTCCTTGAGGATCGGTCCGAGTACGTCGCGCATCCAGACCAGCCGGTCGATCACGGACTCGTCGTTCGCGCCCATCCGCAGTACCTTCGACAGCTGCTCGCTGAGGTTGGTGAACGCCTTGTTCCCGTACGTCGCGTTCTCGACGACGTGCATGTACATCGACGCGGACGTGACCCCGGCCATCGACCCGACGCAGCCGTACTCGTGGCACGGCGCGAACGTGATCTGTCCCGACGCCGCGACCTTCGCCGCTTCCTCGAGGTCCGCGGCCAGGCCCTCGAACACCAGCGCACCGGTGACCGCGCCCTTCATCGGGCCGCTCATCCGCTCGAACTCGATCGGCGGCCCCGCGTGCAGGATCGTCGTCGGCGTCATCCCCGGCACCACGTCGAGCGCCTTGCCGAACCCGGCCAGCATCGGCTGCGAGCTGGTGATCCGCTCGACCGCCTCGGCGTTCGCGGCCTCGATCTTCGCCGCCAGTTCCTGGTCCTCCAGCGCGTTGAGCGCCGCGACGACGTCCGCCTTGCCACCGCCCGGCGGGGTCCAGTCCAGCGTCGTCACCGCTGCTCCCTGCGCGGTGATGTCGTCGGCGAACATCTGCAGGCCGACGTTGACCACCTCGAGGTCGGCCGCGAACAGCTCCTCGATCCCACTCATGCGTCGTCTCCCTTCCGGACGATGGCGCGCGCGAGCCGTCCGGTCGACGCGCTACTGGCGGCGACCGTGACTCCGGCCGACCGCAGACTCTCGAGCTGCGCACCGAGCTCCGGACGGTCCTGGTCGGTGCCGAGCACGTACCCGACGATCTCCAGGTGCCGACCGTCGGCGACGGCGAGTTCCTTCGCCTCGGCGATCGCGGGCAGCAGGACGCCGACCGGGTCCTCGTGCGATCCGAAACCGAGGATGAAGTCCATCACGATCACGCCGACCTCGGGGTCCTTGGCCTCCTCGAGCAGCCGGGCGATCCGCAGCGTCGGGTCGATCATCGGGTGCGGCCGGCCGTTGGTGAAGTCGTCGTCCCCGAAGTCCAGGAACGTGTGCGCGACGCTCTTGCTCGACGCGTCGAGCTTCCGTTCCGGGTCCTTCTGGATGTTGCTGTACACGTCCGGGAAGACCTCGAGCGCGGCGTACATCGCTTCGTCGCAGAGCGTCCCGCCGCAGAACAGGCCGCGGATGTAGCGCTGCTGCGGCGTGAGCTTCGCGCGGATTGCCTCGACGTCGATCGAGTCGGGGGTTTCGGCCGGCACTGCCAGACCCGCCAGCCGGATCGCGGCCCGCGACGCCTCGTCGGTGTTCGCGGCGAACGTCCCGCCCGCGGCGACGACCGCGTCCTGCGATCCGCCGATGAAGCAGACCACGACCGGCTTGCCGGCTCCCGCGATCTCGGCCAGCACCTTCTGCTCCACCGACGGCGCCGGCGGCTTCGAGATCAGCACGATCACGTCGGTACCGGCGTCCTTGGCCAGCGCCCGGAGGCCGTCGATCATCATCACGCCGCCGACCTGCTCGCTCAGGTCGCGTCCGCCGGTGCCGATCAGCTGCGAGACACCGCCGCCGAGCGCGTGCACCCGGACGCTGACCTCCTGGCTGCCGGTTCCGGACGCGGCGACGATGCCGATCGTGCCGGGGCGTACGGCGTTCCCGAAGCAGAGCGCGACGTTGTCGATGATCGCCGTACCGCAGTCCGGGCCCATCATCAGCAGGCCCTTGTCGTGCGCGAGGGTCTTCAGCGCGACCTCGTCCTCGATGCTGACGTTGTCACTGAAGACCATCACGTGCAGGTCGTTCTCCAGCGCCTTGCGCGCCTCGCGGGCGGCGAACGTCCCGGCGACCGCGATCACCGCGAGGTTCGCGCCGGGGCGGTTGCGGGCCGCGGCGTCGATCGTGCGGTAGCTCTCGGTCTGCCCGGACGCGCGCTTCTTCGCGGTGAACAGCTCGTCCACGGCGACCAGCGTGGCGTCGTCGTCGACGCCGTCCGCGGTGTCCAGCACGATCATCAGATCGCCGCCGCCGGCCGCGTCCAGCTCCGCGGTCAGCAGGCCGAGGTTGCGCAGTACCTCCTTGTTCATCTCGGTGGCCATCGCGACGAAGGCCTGGTGCACGCCGTCCAGCTGATTGGCCCGCGTGGAGACCGACATCAGCGACACGGAGTCGTAGTAGGTGTTCTTGCGTACGACGGTGATACTCACGCTGAACCTCTCAGCAGTAGTTCCAGGTGCAGGCCGGCCCGCACCCCCGACAAGATGTCCGTGCCCGACGTCCGGCCGATCACGAGCACCCTCCGCGCCGCCGTACGTACGTCCGGCTGGTTGCCGTTGGCAACGGCACGGAGAAGGTCCACCAGCGACTGGCGGACCCGGCCGCGGGCCGCCTCGGTCAGCGTGACCGCACTGACCGCGGTGGTCCGATGGACCTGAGCGGCGACCGCCGGAGCCAGCAGCCGCCGGACCGACGCCGCACTCAGCAGCAGCCCGGTCAAAAAGTCGTCCCCCGACGGCGTCAGCCCCGGCCCCAGGCCGACCAGCCCTCGAACATGCACGGCAACCGCGGCCGCATCGCCGAGACGCAGCGCCGCGACCAGCCCGGCCGAGTGTGCCTGCAGCAGTCGAGCCTGCTCACGCTCGAACGCGGTCGCCCCCACCGCAACCATTCCGCCGGCGACGCCGACCGCCCCCAACACCTCGTCGATGGTCACCACGGCGGGCTCACACGACCCTGCGACCAGGGGTGGGAGCTGTGGTTGCCAACGGTTCGCGTGCCGCAGGTCGACCGTCAGCCCAGCGATCTCGAGCCGCCCGTCCGCCGCCGTGAACAGCTCGCCCGCACGTACTTCGGTCCACGAGGCCTCGTCGACGCGAACGGTGTTGGGCGCGTCATCCATCGTCCGGGCAGCGAGCGTGATCAACCACCCGTCGGGCGTGACCAAGTTCACCACCCGCTCGAAGACGCTGTGCACCTCCCCGCTCAGCGCCCGCCCGCTCAGCGCCCGCCCGCTCAGCGCCTCTCCGCCGAGCGCGTCGAGCAGCGGCGCGTCCGCGCTCAGCGCGGTCAGTGTGCGTGCGGTGCAGGTGCTCATGGCGGCGGGAGACCTTCAGAAAGTCGCGGGAGTCTTGGTCGATGGTAGACCATATACCAACTTCGCCTATGCTGGAGCTGCGCCAGGAAGCGACCTGGACGCGTCACCACCGCTGAAAGGACGCGAACGTGCGGATTGTCGTCGCGCTCGGAGGCAACGCGCTCGCCCGTCGGGGCGAGCCGATGACCGCCGACTACCTACGCAAGAACGTGCGCAGCTCGTGCGCCACCCTCGCCACCGTGGCGCAGGAGCACGAGCTCGTCATCACCCACGGCAACGGACCCCAGGTCGGCCTGCTCGCGCTGCAGAACCTGGCGTACTCCGACGTCGCGGCGTACCCGCTGGACATCCTCGGCGCCGAGACCCAGGGCATGATCGGGTACGTCGTACAGCAGGAGCTGACCAATGCGCTCGGCGGCGACCGGCAGATCGTCGCGCTGATCACGAACACCGAGGTCGACGAGCAGGACCCCGCGTTCGAGCGGCCGACCAAGCTGATCGGCCCGCAGTACTCGGCGCAGGACGCCGCCGAGGCCGCCGCGGAGTACCGCTGGACGATCGCCCGGGACGGCGCGCAGTTCCGCCGGGTGGTGCCGTCGCCGATGCCGATCCGGATCCTGCAGACGCCGGTGATCAAGGAACTGCTCGACCTCGGCCACCTGGTGGTGTGCGTGGGCGGTGGCGGCGTACCGGTGCGGGTCGACGCGAGCGGCCGGCAGCTCGGCAGCCAGGCGGTCGTCGACAAGGACCTCGCGAGCGGCGTACTGGCCGCGGAGATCGAGGCCGACGTACTCGTGATGCTGACCGACGCGGACGCGGTGTTCGTCGACTGGGGTACGCCGGACCAGCGCGCGATCAAGACCGCGACACCGGAGGCGCTGGCGGAGTTCCCGTTCGAGGAAGGGTCGATGCAGCCGAAGGTCGACGCCGCGATCCGGTTCGCCAAGCGCGGCGGCCGCGCCCTGATCGGCCCACTCGACAAGCTCACCGAACTCCTCGACCGCACCACCGGCACCGAGGTCCGCGCCGAGGTCCCCGGCGCCATCGAGTACTACCCAACCACCGACAACTGACCCAACCCCGCCCCAGCCACCCCTCATCCCACGGCCTGCCCCACGGCCCGCCCCACCTCAGCCCTCACCCCACGGCCCGCCCCAGCCCCAGCCCTCGCCCAACGGCCCGCCCCAGCCCTCGCCCCAGGGCCTGCCACACCTCAGCCGCCACCTCAGGCCCCGCCCAGCCCCACCCCTCGCCCACGGACCTCGCTCACAGCCTGCCCCAGCCCGACCTCAGCCATCGACCCCGCCCCCACCTCAGCCCTCACCCCAAGGCCCGCCCCACCTCAGCCCTCACCCCAAGGCCCGCCCCACCTCAGCCCTCACCCCAAGGCCCGCCACACCCCAGCCGCCACCTCGGCCCCCGCCCCAACCTCAGGCCCCGCCCAGCCGGACCTCAGCCCCGCCCCGGCCCCACCCCGAGTCGTGGCGGATGGCTCCGGCCCCGATCGTCGAGTCGTGGATGTCGGCTGTGGATCAGGCCGATTCGCAGCCGATTCGCACGACTCGGCGCTGGTTCAGAGGTTTGTGGTGATGGCGGTGAGGCGGTCGTGGGGTTCGCCGATGGCCGTGAGGGTGTCGGCGGCCGTGGTGAGGATGTGGTGGTGGGCGACCTCGGCCGCGCGGTCGGGGTCGTGGGCCGCGACCGCGTCGTACAGCGCCTGGTGATCGGCCATCCGGTCGGTGTCCAGGCGCCGGGTGAGCTGGAACATCCGCCGCAGCCGGCTGCTGAACCCGAGCACGATCGACTCCAGCAGCGCGTTGCCCGACGCCCGCACGAGCTCCTCGTGGAACGCGACGTTCGCCCGCGCGGCCGCCCGCTGATCCTTCAGCCCGACCGCCGCCGCGGCGGCGTCCTCGATCGCCGAGCGCAGCCGCTCCAGGTCAGCGTCCGTACGCCGGACCGCCGCCAGCCGGGCCGCCAGTACTTCGACGCTCGCGCGGACCTCGACCAGGTCGAGGATGTCCTGCGCGGTCAGCGCGGTGACGACCCCGCCGCGCCGCGGGAGCAGCTCGACCAGCCCTTCGTTGGTGAGCTGCTGCAACGCGTCCCGGACGACGATCCGCGACACCTCGAGCCGCCCCGCCAGGTCCCGCTCGACCAGCCGTTCCCCGGCTGCGAGGTCCCCGTCGATGATCGCTTCCCGAAGCTCCTCGGCCGCGTGGTGCCCCAACGACCGGAACCGCGCCCCCAGAGACTGCCCGTCCTGCACCGGCACCCGCCGACTCCTCCGATGGTCGACAATATTCCTCACACCCTACCCACTGGCGTCACCCTGGGCAGTCGCGACCATGAAGTTGTACGACGCCAGCCGCACCACGAAGGACCGCACGCCCCACGCGCGTGGCTCGATCGGCCCGGGATCCCGGTGCGCGGCATGCACCACCCCGATCACGCCGGCCGGTACTTCGACGTAGAACTGCACGCCCGCACCACGGTGCTCGCGGGCCGCGGCCGCCAGGAACCGCTCGGTATCGACGCCGAGCATCGCCCGCCCGCCGTACAGCTCGACGACGGCCATCCGGTCATCGGAGTCCGTCGGGGTGGCGTAGGCGAGCGTCCACCCGTTGGCGACGAACTCGTCGGCAGCCGCGTACGGGTCAGGGGTCGCGAGGATCGGTGTGAGCATCACGCCCTCGTGAGGATTTCGGGGCCGTTGTCGGTGATGGCGATGGTGTGTTCGGTGTGGGCCGTGCGGCAGCCGGTGACGCTGCGGAGGGTCCAGCCGTCCTCGTCGGTGACCAGCTCGGCGGTGTCCTGCATGACCCACGGCTCCAGCGCGAGCAGCAGACCGGGGCGCAGCTTGTACCCGCGCCCGGGACGGCCCGTGTTCGCGACGTGCGGGTCCTGGTGCATCGTCGACCCGATCCCGTGCCCGCCGAATTCGGTGTTGATCGGATACCCCGCCTCCCCCAGCACGGTGCCGATCGCGCGCGAGATGTCGCCGACCCGCGCGCCCGGTACGGCGGCCGCGATCCCCGCGTCCAGCGCCCGCCGGGTCGCGTCGATCATCGCGAGATCCTCCGGCGCGGCGGTCTCGCCGACGACGAAGCTGATCGCCGCGTCCGCCGCGATCCCGCCGAGCGACACGGCCAGGTCGAGCGTCAGCAGATCCCCGTCGGCGAGCTTGTAGTCGGACGGCTTGCCGTGCAGCACGGCGTCGTTCACCGCCGTACAGATGTAGTGCCCGAACGGCCCCCGCCCGAACGACGCCTCGTAGTCGACGTAGCACGACTGCGCGCCGGCCCCGACGATCAACTCCTTCGTCCATTGGTCGATGTCCAGCAGGTTCGTCCCGACCGCGGTGCGGCTCTTCAGGTCCTGCAGGATGCCGCCGACCAGCGCGCCGGTCTGCTTCGCCTGCGCCAACTCTCGGGTGTCCAGGATCTCGATCATGCAATAACTATACCGGCCATATTATCCCGGTACTATTATCGGATCATGGTCAGGCTCCCGCTCACCCCCGCGGAAGTCGAGCGCGGCGAACGCCTCGGCGCCCTCCTCCGCCGCGCCCGCGGCAACCGCTCGATGCTGCAGACCGCCCTCGACGCCGGCGTCTCCCCCGAAACCCTCCGCAAGATCGAGTCCGGCCGGGTCGCCACTCCCGCCTTCCCGACGATCGCCGCCATCGCCGACGTCCTTGGCCTGTCCCTCGACACCCTCTGGTCCGAGATCACCCAACCGGAACGCCTGGTCTCCTGACCGCGTCCAACCGCGAGCCCGGCCAACCGGGTCGCCGCCTGGTCGTCGATGGTCCGGGCATCGTTCGTCGTGCAGCTCATGGCTCCTGAAGGGACAGCGCGTGACAGCGAACGAGGCGGGCACGCCACCTGACCGTGACGCCCCGCACCGGCGGACGAGCCGTGCGACGAGAACAGCGCTGTGGTGCCTGTTCGGAGCCTGGGCCGGCTGGATCACCTGCTCGATCGTCGCCCTCGCAGGCGCACCCGGTGGCTGGCCGCCGTACGCCGGAGCCTATGACGTCATCGTCCTCGCGATCACCGGCCACACCACCGTCGACTGGGCGCTCTGGGGCTCCCGCGTGTTCGGCCTCGCGATGGTTCTCGGCGTACTCGGCTTGCTCATCCGGTACGTCGCCAGGGACAAGGAGACCGGGAGATGACCGGTCATTGATGGCGGTTGCGCGAACGTCGCACCCCGGCAAGTCGCCCCTACGGAGGGAAGACCAACTAATGACGACCGTTCAGACCGTGGTGTGGAGTTGCTGGGGCGGGTTCTTCCTGCTGGTGATCCTGGTCTCGCTGTTCCAGCTGCGTAAGCTCAGGCATCGCGAGTTCGGAATGCGCACCTGGCCGCACGTCCAGGCGGTCGTGGTCGGTCACAAGGCCGTTCCCGATGCGGGTTCCAGCAGCGACCTGTCCACGTCCAACTCGTACGTCAGCATCTATCAGTACGCGGGCCCGGACGGCCGCACCTATCACGGCGAGACGGTCTGGAGCAGGTACCACCCGCTCCCCCTACATCAGTGCCTGGCCGTGTGCGTCAACCCCGGCAAGCCCACGGAGTCGTACCCGGTCGAGAAGACCAACCGCGCCGCACTCGGCGGCGCGCTCGCCGCCATGGCCGCGTTCGGCCTCGGATCGTTCTTCTTCGTCCGCCTCCTCATCGGCACCTGACCGCAACTCCACCGTCAGACGTTGAAGCGGAACTCGACCACGTCGCCGTCCTGCATCACGTATTCCTTGCCTTCCATGCGGACCTTGCCGGCGGAGCGGGCGGCGTTCATGGAGCCCGCTTCGATCAGGTCCTCGAAGGACACGATCTCGGCCTTGATGAAGCCGCGCTGGAAGTCGGTGTGGATCACGCCGGCCGCCTCCGGAGCGGTTGCTCCGCGCTTGATCGTCCAGGCGCGGGACTCCTTCGGGCCCGCGGTCAGGTACGTCTGCAGGCCGAGGGTGTCGAAACCGACCCGGGCGAGTACGTCGAGGCCGGGCTCGTCGATGCCCATCTCGGTGAGCATCTCGCGGGCCTCGTCCTCGTCGCCGAGCTCGACCAGCTCGGCCTCGAACTTTGCGTCCAGGAAGATCGCCTCGGCCGGCGCGACCAGGTCCCGCATCTTCTGCTTCAGCTCTTCGTCGGCGAGCTCGTCGGCGTCGCAGTTGAAGACGTACAGGTACGGCTTCGCGGTCATCAGCATCAGCTCGCGGAGCGCGTCCCGGTCCAGGTCGGTGGCGATGATCGGCGTACCGGCCTCGAGGTGCTTCTGCGCCTCCCGGACCGCGTCCAGGACGGCGACGCTCTCCTTCTTCAGCCGGGCTTCCTTCTCCAGCCGCGGGATCGCCTTCTCGACGGTCTGCAGGTCGGCGAGGATCAGCTCGGTCTGGATGGTGGAGATGTCGTCGGCCGGCGAGACCTTGCCGTCGACGTGCGTGACGTCGTCGTCGCGGAACACCCGGGTGACCTGGCAGATCGCGTCCGACTCGCGGATGTGGCTGAGGAACTTGTTGCCCAGCCCTTCGCCGACGGACGCGCCGCGGACGATCCCGGCGATGTCGACGAACTGCACGGTGGCCGGAATCAGCTTCTGGGACCCGAACACCTCGGCCAGCTTGGCGAGTCGCGGATCCGGCACACCGACCACCCCGACGTTCGGCTCGATGGTCGCGAACGGGTAGTTCGCGGCGAGCACGTCGTTCTTGGTCAGTGCGTTGAACAGGGTGGACTTGCCCGCGTTCGGGAGTCCGACGATTCCGATGGTGAGTGCCACGGGAGGCAAGGGTACGCGGCGTGACCGGATCCTGCCCAACCAGGCGGCCGCGGGGAGCGTCAGCCCCTGCGTGACCACCTGGACAGATCGGACCGGAATCCCTTCACGCTTCGTGTTCGGCTGCCTGCAGTTGTTCCGGTTCGGGTGGCTGGAGCTGGTGTCGTGCCTGTTCCCGGTCTGCCTGTTCGCGGCTTTGGCGATCTCGAAGTACGTCGACCTGCCGATCGCGCGGTACGACGCGCTGCTGATCTACTGCGTCGCGCTGACCGTACTGTTCTGGGCGGTCGGGCTGGAGACGTGGCGCGAGGTGGCGGTGATCTTCGGGTTCCACCTCGTGGGACTCGGGCTGGAGTTGTTCAAGGTCAGGGTCGGCTCGTGGGAGTACCCGGGCGACGCGGTGACGAAGTTCGGCGGCGTACCGCTGTTCGCCGGGTTCATGTACGCGGCGGTCGGCAGTTACATCTGCCAGGCGTGGCGCCGGTTCGACCTGCGGGTCAGCAACTACCGGCCGCTGCCGACCACGGTCCTCGCGGTGCTGATCTACGCGAACTTCTTCACCCATCACTGGATCCCGGACCTGCGGATCCCGATCGCACTCGGCCTGCTCGTCGTGTTGCGACGTACCTGGGTGTTCTTCACGGTCGGCGTACGGCGGTACCGGATGCCGCTCGCGGTGGCGTTCGCGCTGATCGGGTTTTTCCTCTGGATCGCGGAGAATTTCGGCACTTTCCTGGACGCCTGGAACTACCCGGACCAGGTGAGTGTGTGGCGGCTGGTGCATCCGGCGAAGTTCGGTGCGTGGTCGTTGCTGGTCAGCATGAGCTTCGTGCTGGTCTCGAGTGTCAAGGCGTTGGAAGGCCGGCTGTACCACCGCGGCGCGTCCGCGACAGTCGAGATCTCACCGCAACATGACGGGGCCAACCATTCCGCGGGATGAGGCGTCTCTTGTGGTGTGAGGCGCTCCTGAGGGGGAGCACTGGGGAAGAACCGCCTGAAATACAAGGGGAAACGCCATGACCCGCAAGTTCGCCGCATTCGTCACGACTCTGGTCGCGCTCGCCGCACTCGGCGGTTGGATGATGGCCGCTGCGGTCGGGCAGCAACGGCAGCCGCACGCGGCCGCCGCCACCACGAAGGCGACCACGACACCGTCCGGTACGCCGACCAGTGCTCCCACTCCGAGCAGTACGCCGACGCAGAAGACGACATCGGTCGGCCCGGTGCCGCCGAACCCCACCACTTCTGTTGCCGCCGGCAAGAAGGTGTTGTTCCTGACCTTCGACGACGGGCCGGACCCGACCTGGACGCCGCAGGTGCTCGCGACGCTGGCGAAGTACGGTGCGCACGCGACGTTCTTCGAGCTCGGCGAGATGCAGGAGGAGCACCCGGGTCTGCGCGACCAGGTGCTTGCCGCGGGCAACGCGATCGGCAGCCACTCGATCAGCCACCCGCAGCTGACCAAGCTGTCGGCGGCGCAGCGGCACCACCAGATCTTCGACGGTCCGCGGTCCACCTGCTTCCGGCCGCCGTACGGCGCGACGAACGCGAAGGTCCGCGCCGACATCAAGGCCGCCGGCATGGTCCAGGTGCTCTGGGACGTCGACCCGCGGGACTGGGCCCGCCCGGGCACCAGCGTGATCGCGCACAACATCCTGACCCACGCGAAGAGCGGCAGGATCGTCCTGATGCACGACGGCGGCGGGAACCGCGCGCAGACCGTCGCGGCCCTCGAGCAGGTGCTGCCGGTGCTGAAGGCGCAGGGGTACACGTTCCCGGCGATGAACTGCCAGCAGCGTTGAATTGACGTATGGATGCTTCCCGGCAGCTGTACCGCCTCGTCTCCGGGTTCCAGGTGACGCAGGCCGTTCATGTCGCGGCCGCACTGCGACTGAGCGACCTGCTCGCCGAAGGCCCGAAAACCCTGACCTCGCTCGCTGAGCTCACGTCAACGGACACGGCCGCGCTCACCCGTCTGATGCGCGCTCTGACCGCGCTGGGGCTGTACGAGGTCAACGACGGCCATTACGTGAACACCTCCCTCGGCGACGCGTTGCGGACCGACGCACCGCAGTCCATCGCCGGCTGGGCGCGGTACGTCGGCCAGGGCTCACAGTGGCAGGCGTACGGAGCTTTGGAGCACAGCGTCCGTACTGGCGAGACGGCCTTCACGTCGGTGCACGGCGAGTCACTCTGGTCGTACCGCGGTAAGCACCCGGTCGAACGTGAACTGTTCGACGCGGCCATGCTCTCCGTGTCGAAGACACAGGCCGAGGCGATCGTGTCGGCGTACGACTTCGGCCGCTTCCCGACCGTCGTGGACGTCGGCGGCGGGCGCGGTCTGCTGCTCGGCGCTGTGCTGGAGCGGTACTCGTCGGTGCAGGGCATCCTTTTCGACCAGCCCGCGGTGGTTGCGGAGGCGGTTGCCGACTGCGAGGTGGTCGGGGGCAACTTCTTCGAGGAAGTCCCGTCCGGTTCGCTGCATCTCCTCAAGTCTGTCCTGCACGACTGGGCGGACGACGAAGCCGTCGCGATCCTTCGCAGCATTCCGCCGCGCGATGCCCGCCGGCGGCCGGCTGCTGATCCTCGAACAACTGCTGGATCAGGCACCGGATCCCGTCCGGACCGCGTTCACCGACCTGAACATGCTCGTGATGACCGGCGGCCTGGAACGGACCACCGCCGAGTACGCCGCGCTGCTGGCCGCGGCCGGGCTGCGGTTGACGCAGACGATCCCGACCTCCTCGGACGTGTTCGTGCTCGAAGCGGAACCCGACCGGAACTGAATCGGCACTTTTCCGGAACTCCGGGCGCTTTGAGCCCAAAACTGTCGGTGCGGTTGGGCACTATCGGTGACATGACCGGTTCGACTGTGTTGCTGATCCTGCTCTTCCTGGTGGTCGGGCTGTTGCTGGGTGCTGTGTTCGGGGTGCTGTGGGTGCGCGGGCGGGACGGCGCGCAACTGGCGCGGATCACGGCCGAGCGGGACGCGGCCGAGGACCGGGTGGTCGAGCTGACGCAGGAGCGGACGTCGGTCGGGCAGCAGTTGGGCGGGCAGGCAGTCGTGAAGGAGGCGCTCGACCGGCTGCACGCGCAGCTGAACCAGCTCGAGCAGGGGCGGGCCGCCTGGCAGAGCCAGTTGCATCAGCAGGTCAACGAGGTGCGGATGAGCGGCGAGTCGTTGCGGCGAGAGACCGCGTCGCTGTCGACCGCGTTGCGCAAGCCGCAGGTCCGTGGGCGTTGGGGCGAGCTGCACCTGCGCCGTACGGTCGAGCTCGCGGGGATGGTCGCGCACTGCGACTTCACCGAGCAGACGACCACGTTCGGCGAGGACGGCGTGCTGCGGCCGGATCTCGTGGTGCGACTTGCCGAGGGCAAGAACCTGGTCGTCGATTCGAAGGTGCCGCTGGCCGCGTTCCTGGACGCGAGCGAGTCCGACGACGCCACGTTCCGCGAGGACCGGTTGCGGGCGCATGCGCGGCACATGCGGACGCACGTCGATCAGCTGTCGTCGAAGGCGTACTGGACCAGGCTGTCGCCGTCACCGGAGTTCGTCATCCTGTTCGTGCCGGGCGAGTCGTTCCTGTCGGCGGCGCTCGACGTCGAGCCGTCGCTGCTGGAGTACGCCGCCGAGCGCCGGGTGATCCTGGCGACTCCGACCACGCTGATCGCGACGCTCCGCGCGGCGGCGTACGCGTGGAACCAGTCGGCGCTGACCGAGTCGGCGCAACAGGTCTTCGAGCTCGGCCGCGAGCTGTACGAGCGCCTCGGCACGATGGGCGAACACCTCGGGCGGGTCGGGCGATCCCTGACGTCCGCGGTCGAGGCGTACAACGGCACCGTGGGTTCGTTCGAGCGCCGCGTCTTCATCACCGCCCGGAAGCTCCGCGACCTCCACGTCACCGAATCCGAACTCACCGCGATGGAGTCGATCGAGGCGTCGGTCCGCCCCCTCACCGCCCCCGAATTCCTCGCCCTCGAAGAACCTCCCTCGACCCGCCACTGGCCCCCGTCCCAGGCCGGCTGACCTCGGCGGTGTTCCGGACGGGGATCGTCCGGAACACGGGATAGCGTGGCCGCCATGGAGACGACGACACCGTTGACCGGGCCGCCTGTTGCCGGGAGTGAGGCCGACACGTTGGTGGGGGCGCTCGAACGCAACCGGCGGACATTCGCGTGGAAGTGCGGCGGGCTGGACTCGGCCGGGCTGACCAAGCAGCATCCACCGTCGACGGTCACGCTCGGCGGACTGCTCAAGCACCTGGCGCTGGTGGAGGACGAGTACTTCACCCGGCGCCTGCTCGGGAAGGACCTCGGCGCCCCGTGGGACGGCGTGGACTGGGACGCCGACCCGGACTGGGAGTGGCACAGCGCCGCCGACGACTCTCCCGAGGAACTGATGGATCTGTGGAGGGCATCCGTGGAGCGTTCCCGCGCCGCGGTCGCCGAGGTACTCACGCGCGGCGGCGTCGACCAGCTCGCGAACTGGCAGGGCCGCAACGGCGACTCCCCCAGCCTGCGCTACATCCTCGTCGACCTGATCGAGGAGTACGCCCGGCACACCGGCCACGCCGACCTGATCCGCGAAGCCATCGACGGCCTCACCGGCGAAGGCATCCCGCAGTAGACCCACCCGAGTTGCCGGACGCTGTCGGAAAGCCGACAGTGATGGGTTGTTGACACGCAGTGGCCTCCTCACGCAACGATGAGAGCGCTCTCTCAGGCGGACGTGAGGAGAAAACTGATGCGCTTCAGACTGCGAATGCTGAGTGTCGCCGCAGCCGCGGTGGCGGTGGCGGGCGTGCTGTCGGCCGCCCCGCACCGGCAGGCCGACGCGGCCGTGCCGGACACCATCCCGTTGACGATCACCAACAACTCGGGCCGCGGCGACGCCGTGTACCTCTACAACCTGGGCACCAACCTGGCGACCGGGCAGCAGGGCTGGGCCGACGCCTCCGGCACCTTCCACGCCTGGCCGGCCGGCGGCGATCCGCCGACCCCGGCACCGGACGCTTCGATCGCGGGTCCGGCCAACGGTCAGTCGGTGACGATCCAGATGCCGAAGTTCTCCGGCCGCGTGTACTTCTCGTACGGGCAGAAGCTCGTCTTCAAGCTGACCACCGGCGGCCTCGTCCAGCCCGCCGTACAGAACCCGTCCGACCCGAACCGGAACATCCTGTTCAACTGGTCGGAGTACACGCTGAACAACGACGGACTGTGGATCAACAGCACTCAGGTCGACATGTTCTCGGCGCCGTACGCCGTCAGCGTGAACTCCAGCACCACCGGCCACCTCAAGTCCGGCGGGTACGCCGCCGTCTACAACGGACTGCGCTCGGCCAACTGGGGCGGGCTGATCCAGACCGCGCCCGACGGCTCGACCCTTCGTGCACTGTCCCCGCTGTACGGCGTGGAGACCGGCGCACTGCCGGCAAGCGCGATGGACGACTACATCAACCGTGTGTGGTCGAAGTACAGCTCGGACACCCTGACCGTGACACCGTTCGGCGACCAGCCGGACACAAAGTACTTCGGTCACGTATCGGGCGACGTCATGAACTTCACCAACAGCGCGGGCGCGGTCGTCACGTCGTTCCAGAAGCCTGACTCGGCCAGCGTGTTCGGCTGCTTCAAGTTGCTGGACGCACCGAACGACCAGGTCCGCGGCCCGATCTCGCGCACGCTCTGCGCCGGGTACAACCGCTCGACCCTGCTGACCAACCCGAACCAGCCGGACCCGAACGACGCCGGCTTCTACCAGGACGCGACCACGAACCAGTACTCGAAGACGATCCACGCGCAGATGGCGGACGGCCGCGCGTACGGTTTCGCGTTCGACGACGTCGGCAACCACGAGGCGCTCGTGCACGACGGCAACCCGCAGCAGGCGGCACTGATCCTCGATCCGCTGAACTGAGGGTTGACTCCTCGCTCCGTTAGTGGCAACTTACCGTTCGTGGACACTTACGGATCACTGGAAGCGGTCGGACCGGTGCTGGACGCACTCGGCGACCCGACCCGGCGGGTGATCCTGGAGACCCTGCGGACCGGCGGGCCGTGCTCGGTCGGCGTACTGGCCGAGCGCGTGCCCGTCAGCAGGCCGGCGATCTCGCAGCACCTGAAGGTGCTCGGCGCGGTCGGCCTCGTGCGGCACGAGTCGCGCGGGACGCGGAACATCTACCGCGTCCACCGGTCGGGGCTCGACGAGCTGCGCGGCTGGCTCGACCAGTTCTGGGGCGACACGCTGCAGGCGTACGCGGACCACGTGCGGCGGACCGAGGAGGAACGGAAATGACTGTGGAACAAGACCTTTCACCGTTGGTGAAGACCGTCACGGTGCCGGTCGGCGTCGACCGCGCCTTCGAGGCGTTCACCGCGGAAACGTCGCAGTGGTGGCCGCTGTTCAGCCACTCGGTCGGCGAGGAGGCGGCGAACGAGGTACGGCTGGAAGGCGCCGTCGGCGGACGGATCGTCGAGTACGGCGCCGAGGGCATGCTCGCCACCTGGGGCACCTTGTCGGAGTGGGACCCGCCGGCGTCGCTCAGCTTCAGCTGGCACCCGGGGCAGGATCCAGCGGAGGCGGGGCAGGTGACCGTCACGTTCACCGCGACCGGCGACGGTACCGAGGTGAAGCTGGTCCACGCCGGCTGGGAACGCCGTGGCGACGGCGGCCGGGCGCGACTCAGCTACGACACCGGCTGGGACTACGTCCTGGGCAAGTATGTGGAGTTCGCCCGATAGTTGGTGCATGCCTCCTGTCGACCCTCGTGCTCTGGAAGCCACACTTCGGCCGCACGGCGAATCGGTGATGCTGCCGCGGGCGGCGTACGTCGATCCGGACGTACTCGCGTGGGAACGCCGGCACTTCTTCGCCGGTACGTGGACCTGCCTCGGCCGCGCCGACGAGCTGGCGAGCGGTACGACGTACCGCGAGGTGACCGTCGGCGACATCGCGACGGTGCTGACGTTCGGGGAGCGGCCGCGGGCGTTCGCGAACGTGTGCCGGCATCGTGGGCACGAATTGCTACAGCGGGACGAGGCCGGCGATCGGCGGGCGGTGGTGTGCCCGTACCACGGCTGGTCGTACGAGCTCGACGGGTCGGTGAAGAACGCGCCGCGGATGGGCGACGGGTTCGACACCACGCCGTACGGGCTGGTCGAACTACCGGCCGAGGTGTGGCACGGGTGGCTGTTCGTGAACGCGACCGGTACGGCGGAGGCGTTCGAGGACCACGTCGGCGGGCTCACCGGCCTGGTCGCGCCGTACGCGCCGGAAACCCTGGTCCGGAAATACCGGACAACGTACGACGTGGCGGCGAACTGGAAGACGATCGTGGAGAACTACCACGAGTGCTACCACTGCCCGCTGATCCATCCCGAGCTGTGCAAGGTGTCGCCACCGACGTCCGGCGACAACTGGAACCTGCCCGGCGCCTGGGTCGGCGGTCTGATGGACCTCCGCCCGGACGCCGAGACCATGTCGCTCGACGGCCGCTCGCACGGCGTGATGCTGGACGGCGTCGACCCGCGGCGGGTGAACTACGTCGGCCTGTTCCCGAACCTGCTGATCTCGCTGCACCCCGACTACGTGCTGACCCATCGCCTCGACCCGCGGACGCCGGGGCTGACCACGATCGAGTGCTCGTGGTACTTCCGGGCCGAGACGACGGACCCGACGTACGCCGTGGAGTTCTGGGACGTCACGAACCGCGAGGACTGGGCGGCCTGCGAGTCGGTGCAGCGCGGAGCCGAGTCCCCGCACTTCCGGCCCGGTCCGCTGGCACCCGCGGAGGACGCCGTCTACCAGTGGGTGACGATGCTCGCCCGCGGGTACCTCGGAAAGGACCTCAGTAGCCCAGCGTGAAACGCTTCCGGTTGTACGCCGGCGTGTCGATCTCGTTGACCAGGGCAACGGCGTAGTCCTCGGCCGAGATGTGCTCGCCGACCGGCTCGTCACCGCTGAGCCGGAACGTGCCGGTGCGCTCGCCGGGGGCGATCACGAACGCGGGCGAGAGCATCGTCCAGTTCACGTCGCCGCCGGTGGCGCGGAGGTCTTCGAGCGCCTGGGAGACGGTCAGCGACTCATTCTTGTACTCGGCCGGGAAGTCCGGCCCGTCGACCACCCGGTTGCCGTCGACAACCAAGCTGCCGGCGCCGCCGACCACGAACAGCCGGGTCGCCGTACCCCGCACCGCGCCGATCAGATTGCCGACCGCGTCCAGGTACTCCTGGTGGTCGCCGCCGGTGCGGCTCGGGCCGATGGCCGCGACCAGTACGTCGGCGTCGCCGGCGAGTTCCTTCGCCGTCGCGACGTCGTTCGCGCTGCCCCGCACCGCGCGGACGCCGGCCGGCAGTTCGCCGCCGGAGCGCGTGACGCCGGTCACCTCGTGGCCCCGGCCGACGGCCTCGGCCGCCACCCGGCTGCCGACCATCCCGCTGGCCCCGATCACCGCGATCTTCATGTCCAACTCCCGTCTTGTTCGGTCTGACCTCGACGGTATCCACTGGTAACTGGCTACTTCAACGTGCTATAAGTACCTTGTGGTAACCAAAGGAAACGTGTTCGACCCGAACTGCCCGACCCGGGTGATCCTGGACCGGCTCGGCGACAAGTGGACGGTCCTCGTCGTGCTGCGGCTGCGCTCCGGCCCGCAGCGCTTCACCGAGCTCCGCGACGCCATCGGCCAGGTCGCGCCGAAGGTCCTCACCCAGACCCTGCGCCGGATGGAACGCGACGGCCTGCTCACCCGCGAGGTCTTCCCGGAGATCCCGCCGCGCGTCGTCTACACCCTGACCCCGATGGGCGCCTCGCTGATCGACCCCATCAGCGTCCTCACCGACTGGGCCGAGACCCACATGCCCGCCATCACCCGGTCACAGGAGCAGTACGACGCCGTCAGCTGAACGCGGGTTTGCGGCGCGTGCTGTTCCTTTGTCCTAAGCGTACAAGCGGGCGGCCTTGGACAGCTGAAGTTATCCACAGGCGCCCAAGGGGCCGGTGGCCGTGGCCTGAACATCACAACCCCCGCTCGGTCCCGTCACGGCTCAACCTTTCGGGACCCTGGGCTCATCACACTCCTGGTCGGATACAAGCTGGGGGTTGGGATGGATCCAGGACGGGATCGGGAGTTCGCGGACTTCGTGGACGGGAGGTTCACGGCGTTGCAGCGGTTCGGGTATCTGCTGACGGGTGAGTGGCATCTGGGAGAGGACCTGGTGCAGACCTCGCTGACCAAGGTGTGGTTCCACCGGAACTCGTTGCGCAGCGCGAACGCGCTGGAGAGCTACACCCGCACCGTGATGGTGAACACCAGCACGCAATGGTGGCGCCGGAAGTGGAAGGGCGAGACCCCGACGGAGCATCTGCCCGAGCCGGAAACGCAGTCGGAGTACGGCGTGGTCGACGACCGGGACCTGTTGCTCCGGGCGCTCGCCACCCTCCCCCGCCGGACCCGCGCGACGCTGGTACTGCGGTACTTCGAGGACCTGCCCGAGGCCGAGATCGCCGACATCATGGGCTGTTCGCTCGGAACCGTGAAGAGCAACGTGTCCCGCGGACTCGCGAAGCTCCGCGAACACCACCTGGTAGCCGCCGTCTCCGTCCCGAAGGAGGCCTGAGCCATGACCGACGACCTGAAGACCCGCTTCACCCAACTGGTCGCGGACCCGCCGCCCCCGAGCGCACCTCCGAGCGAAGCCGTCTTCGCCCGCGTCCGTAAGGTGCGCCGCCGCCGCGCAGCCGGCGTCATGACCCTGGCCGCCGCCTGCGTCCTCGCGATAGCCCTTGCCCTCGGCAACGTCACGGACATCGGCGGCGCCCCGCCGGTCACCAACACCCCCGGCGCCCCGAAAACAGCCATCACCGGCCCCCCGACCGCCACCCCGAAACCAGCACCACCGATCAAGGTCGTTCTGAAGCCGACGGTCAACGGCCGCACGGTCAATATGACGGTCGCCGTGTCCGGGAAGGCGTTCATCCCAAGCGGCATCCCTGAGGGCACGCTGCTCCCCGACAACTCGTTCATGAACCTGTCAGCCGGAACCGTCTACTCCTACGGCGACGGCTATCAGAGCGGCTCCGACGGTGGGTCGATCAGCTGCACCACCAAGAAGCTGAAGGTCGGGTCCCAGACGTACGTGATCCCGGACCCACACACGTTCAAGCGGCCGGGGACCTACAAGTTCACGTACACGATCCAGTACTGCGGCACGAAGGGCTGGTTCCCCACCACCGCGACCACGCGCGTGGTGGTCAAATAGTCCAGGCGTGGTCGGAGGTGCCGGTGGTGGGGAGGCCGGCGGCTTTGAGGTCGGTGCGGAGGTCGCGGGGGAGGGCGAAGGTGAGGCTTTCCTCGGCGGTGGTGACCTCTTGGACGTCGGCGTAGCCGCGTTCGGCGAGCCAGCGGAGGACGTCGCGGACGAGGACCTCGGGGACGCTGGCGCCGCTGCTGACGCCGACCGCGTCGACGCCCTCCAGCCAGGCCTCGTCGATCTCGTCGGCGAAGTCGACCAGGTAGCCGCCCTTGGCGCCGTGCTCGATCGCGACCTCGACCAGGCGGACCGAGTTCGACGAGTTGCGGGAGCCGACGACCAGCATCAGGTCGGCCTCGGGGGCGAGCTTCTTGACCGCGGCCTGCCGGTTCTGGGTGGCGTAGCAGATGTCGTCGCTCGGCGGGTCCTGCAGGTGCGGGAAGCGCTCGCGCAACCGGCGTACCGTCTCCATCGTCTCGTCGACCGACAGTGTGGTCTGGGACAGCCAGACAACCTTCTCGGGGTCGCGGACGGTCACGTTCGGTACGTCGTCGGGCCCGTCGACGATGTGGACGTGGTCGGGGGCCTCGCCGGAGGTGCCGATGACCTCCTCGTGGCCCTCGTGGCCGATCAGCAGGATGTCGTAGTCAGTGGCGGCGAACCGCTTCGCCTCGTGGTGCACCTTGGTGACCAGCGGGCAGGTGGCGTCGATCGTCTTCAGCTGCCGCGCGGCCGCCTCCTCGTGCACCACCGGGGCGACGCCGTGCGCCGAGAAGATCACCGTCGCGCCCTCAGGCACCTCGGAGGTCTCGTCGACGAAGATCGCGCCGCGCTTCTGCAGCGTCTGTACGACGTACTTGTTGTGCACGATCTCCTTGCGCACGTACACCGGCGGCCCGTACAGGTCGAGCGCCTTCTCCACCGCGACGACGGCCCGGTCGACGCCCGCGCAGTACCCCCGCGGGGCCGCCAGCAGCACCCGCTTGGTCTTCGTCACGGTCGGAGCACCGGTCTCGTCAGGCTGGGAAGTCACGGCCCCATCGTACGGGGCGGGACTCAACCCCTCCGGATCCGTACACCGCCCGCGCACACGTGCAGAAACGGCTTTGTGAGCAGCATCACGACGAGGAGCCGTCCGCCCTGTCCGGACGGCTCCCCCGCGGGAGGTGTTACCAGGCCTCAAGAATGCCCGGGAAAACCCTTGTCCGCAAAGGATTTAAGTGCCGCGAAGTGCTCGGCAGTCAGCCCGGTACGCGCGTCGACCGGCAGGATCAGCTGCCCCGGAAACCGCTCCCGCTCGGCGTCACCCACCTCGTCGTCCACCCACGCGAACGACCGCTCCCCCACCCACTCCGCGACGTACGCCGCCTTCCACGACCCCCGGCGTGCCGGCGAACGCTCCGGCCACAGGATCGTCGGGAGGTCCGTGGGCAACCCGAGGAGCGGTGAGAGCAGGCGATTCGCACCGTGCTCCCAGCTGGTTGCCAGACCAGGTCGAAGGTGGCCGCGTGTGGGTTGAGTGGGCCGTCGAAATCCAGCAGCAGGAGTGGGCGCATCCCTCGATTGTCGGTGACAGGTCGTAGGGTCTGGGGGTGGCTTTGGAGACGTCGCCGGAAGCGCCCGCGGCCGTTCGCACGATTGCGAACGGGATTGCGAGCTGGATCAACCAGCTCGGGTCCGTGTGGGTCGAGGGGCAGCTGACGGACGTCTCGATCGGGCGCGGTACGACGACCGTGTTCGGCACGCTGCGGGACACCGACGCGGACATCTCGTTGCGGTTCACCTGCAACCGGCGGGTGTTCGAGACGGTCGAGGTACGCGATGGTTCCCGCGTGCTCGTGCACGCCAAGCCGAACTTCTTCGCCCGGCGCGGCACGCTCGCGCTCGCGGTCAGCGAGATCCGGCACGTCGGCATCGGCGAGCTGCTGGCGCGGATCGAGCGGCTGAAGCAGCTGCTCGGCGCGGAAGGCCTCTTCGAGCCGTACCGGAAGAAGCGCCTGCCGTTCCTGCCGCACACGATCGGCCTGATCTGCGGGCGCGACTCCGCGGCCGAGCGCGACGTGCTGGAGAACGCGAAGCGCCGTTGGCCGGCCGTCGCGTTCCGGATCGAGTACGCGTCGGTGCAGGGGCCGTCGGCGGCCGCCGAGGTGATGACCGCGCTGCGGAAGCTGGACGCGGACGACGCGGTCGAGGTGATCGTGATCGCCCGCGGCGGCGGATCGCTGGAGGACCTGCTGCCGTTCTCCGACGAGGGGCTGATCCGGGCGGTGTCCAAGACGAGTACGCCGGTGGTGAGCGCGATCGGGCACGAACCGGACACGCCGCTGCTCGACCTGGTCGCGGACCTGCGCGCGTCGACGCCGACGGACGCGGCGAAGCGGATCGTGCCCGACGTACGCGAGGAGCTGGACGGCGTCCGGCTGCTCCGCGAGCGCGGGCTGCGGGCGGTCCGGTCGTGGCTGGATCGCGAGGCGCACGCGCTGGCGGCGATCCGCTCGCGGCCGGCGCTGGCGGCGCCGGTCAGCGATCTGCAGCGGCGGGCCGACGAGATCTCGGCGCTGGTCGAACGCAATCGGCGGACGTTGACGCATCGGCTGGACCGGGCGAGCGACGACCTCGCGCACCGGCTGGCGAGCGTCCGGGCGTTGTCACCGAAGGCGACGCTCGAGCGCGGGTACTCCGTGCTGCAACTGGCCGACGGTACGGCCGTCCGGGAGATGGCGCAGGTGGCGCCCAGGGACCTGCTGCAGGCGCGGGTCACCGACGGCCGCTTCGCGGTGGAAGTCAAGTCCGAGGAGAAGAAGTGAGCGGCGACCGACCCGAGATCACCTATGAGCAGGCCCGCGAGGAGCTCGTCGAGGTGGTCCGCAAGCTCGAAGCCGGCGGCACCACGCTCGAGGAGTCGCTGGCACTGTGGGAACGCGGCGAGGAGCTCGCCACCACCTGCCAACGCTGGCTGGACGGCGCCCGCGAACGCCTCACGAAGGCGCAGGCCGCGCACGAGGAGAAGTCCAGCTGATCACCCGGCCCGCACAACCGGAGGATCTGTACGGGGCTGCCGAGGCGCGGGTGGCCAGCTGGCGTGGGACGTTCACCGGGCTCGTCCCACAGGACTTTCTCGACGCGATGGACCCGGTCGCGATCGCCGCCTCCTGGGCGGACAGCATCGCGGCGGGACGCTCGCGGATCCACGTCGCCGTACGTGACGACCGGGTCATCGGGTACGCCGGCGTCGGCCCCGAGCGCGACCCACAAGCCCCGCCGTACACCGGCGAGCTGTACGCGCTCTTCGTGCACCCGGACCACTGGGGGTCCGGCGCCGGCCGCGCCTTGACCGACGCCGCCTGCACCGATCTGCGGGCCGCGGGCTGTACCACTGTGCAACTTTGGGTGCTCGAGGCAAACATCCGCGCGCGCACGTTCTACACGCGCTATGGGTTCTCCGAGACCTCCGATCGCACCTGCTCCTCGCTCGGGAACCTCCCGGAGATCAGGCTGACCGCGCCGCTGATCTGAGGGTTCCTGGAGGTGCATGGGAGTTCAAACGCTGAGCAGGTCCTTGGCGACGGCCGTCAGTCCGGTCTTCATCCGCTCGAGCTCGAATCCCTGGTTTCGCAACGCGTTGTGCAGGTCGGCGGCCAGCGGTGCCAGCAGGACATGGGCCGTGTAGTCCGCGTCGAGGTCCGGGCGGGCCGACTCGATCAGGTGCGACAGATGGCGGTGCCAGAGGTGGTACGAGCCGATCCGGTAGCGCGCGCCGTCCGACGCGTTCTCGCTGTCCATGAACAGTTCGACGTGCCGGTCCAGCAGGTCCAGGTACGCGTCGAGGAACGCCAGCACCCGCACGACCGGCGACGTACCCGGGCCGAGCGGCGGCGGGCCGGTGAGCAGCTTGGCCTGCAGCTCCTGCTCGCGCTCGTCGAGCAGCGCGACCGCGAGCCCGGCACGATCACCGAACCGGCGGAACACGGTCCCCTTCCCGACCCCGGCCGCGGCGGCGATCGCGTCGAGCGAAACGTTCCGCACCCCGTGCTCGGTGAACAGCCGCTCGGCCGCCTCCAGCACGCGCAGCCGATTGCGCCGGGCGTCGGCCCGCTCCGGGCGCGGTGCGCCCACGACCGGCAGCTCGCGTGGTGAAACGGACTTCGGTCCGGTACTGTCGTGCATGAGACGGACTGTAGTCCGCTCACGGCGTGGGAGGAAGCTCATGAGGGGTGCGGTGACCGGCTGATGGCATGGATCGTGTTGCTCGCGGCGGCGGCGTTCGAGATCGCGTTCGCGCTCAGCCTGAAGCCGAGCGAAGGTTTCAGCCGGTTGTGGCCGACGCTCGGCGTCCTGGTGTTCGGCGTGATCTCGGTGGCGTTGCTGGCCAGGACGCTGGACCGGCTGCCGGTCGGTACGGCGTACGCGATCTGGACCGGCATCGGATCGGTCGGGGTGGTGACGCTCGGGATCGTCCTGTTCCACGAGCCGGTGACACCCGCACGCCTGGCGTGCATCGCGCTGATCGTCATCGGCGTCGTCGGCCTCCGCCTCGCCGGCGCGGACTGAGCGGACCCTGCACCAAACCGCGCCCACGGCCGCCTCGCACTGCGCGCTGAGCGTGCGGCTTCGGGGCGGGCGTGGTTGGGCCGCTTCTCAACTGGTCGTACGGCGCCGGCGGCGGGCGTAGGCGCTCGGGCGGGTCGGATGCAGTTCCTCGGCCGGGACCGGCGAGCCGGAGAGCAGTTGGTGGTACGTCGGCCAGCTCGTCGCCCGCGGCGGAACGTTGCCGATGGCATCGACTCTGGTGACCGGGTGGCTGCCGTCCAGGACCGGGTTCCACAGATCGGCGTCGCTGCGCAGCTCCCGGAGTTCGCCGAACAGCTCGCGGCCGAACCAGCACGGGAAGCTCTCGCCGTCGTCGTACCGGCAGACACCGATCGGTGTGGCGACCTCCGCCACCAGCGACCAGACCGCGGCGGACGTGATCCCGGGCTGGTCACCGGGCAGTACGACGATCCCGTCGGCGCGCCGGTCGACCGCGTCCAGCGCCGGCACGATCGACGCGCTGCCGGTGTCGGCGTGCGGCGACTCGACCACGCGGACCCCGTCCAGGTCGATCCGGTCGCGGATCTGCCCGGACGCGCTGCCCAGCGTCACGACCAACTGGTCGAACCCGCAGTCCCGCGCCCCGTCCAGCGCCGCACCGAACAACGTCCCGCCGCGATAGGCCAGCAACTGCCAGGGCGCACCCAGATGTGGTGCGGCGTCAGCGCCCAGCAACAGCCCCGTGATGAACATGACCGGGTCAACTCCCCGGCCGGGATGGCATGCGCATCCGAGACTCGATTCGCTGGTCCCCGAGCGTACAAAGCCGAGCTTCGATGGAAGCGCCTGCTCCGGGCAGGTGTCAACGACCGTCCGGAAAGTGGGCGCAAGTGCCCACGAACTGGTCAATACCGGGCGGTAGCCCTCAGTGCAGGGCGGTAGCGAAGGTTGCGAGGGCCGGGTACCCGGCGTTTCCGGTGACGATGGTGGTCACGCCGGACGTCACCAGGACCAAGGCGTTCTCGTTCTTCCGGTCCAGCAGGACCTTGCGCTGCCAGGTCGCGCCGGCCACGGTCGCGGTGCCATCATCGGCGGTCCGGCCGAGCCTGTCGGCGAGGAACTTCCCGGTCGCCATGTTCGACTGCTCGAGGCCGACGTACAGCTTCTTGTCGGTCACGGTGCCCAGGTGCCAAGTGATCGGCTCCTGCTGCGGTGCGAGGAACTCGACGCTGTTCGCGGTCCAGCCGGCCGGCATCGGCTCCGGGCCGCGGACCCACGGCGCGACCTTGCGGGCGTCCTCCAGCTGGGCGGTGTACTCGACCGGCTTGACTTCCTCGTGCTTCGGCCGCCAGGTGACGACGATCAGGAACGCGACCACGGCCAGGCAGATCGCCATCGCGAACACCATGTTGCCGACGGTCTGCGACTTCGCCTTGTCCCGCCGGTACGCCTGCCGGTACTCGTTCGCCTCCGCCTGGATCTGGGCGCGTTCCTGGGCCTTCTCCTGGGCCTTCTCCTGGGCCTCGGCGTCGCCGGGAGCGTCCTGACCTGTCGAACTCATGCCCACAGTGTCTCGCGTTGCGCAATCCGCCCGAACACCGCCCAAGGACGTTGGCTACGATCCGTGGACATGACGGACCCGACATCGCCACCGGCCCATTTGGAGGTCGAGGCGCACGCGCCCGACCGGAACCTCGCCCTCGAACTGGTCCGGGTCACCGAGGCCGCGGCGATGGCGGCCGGGCGCTGGGTCGGCCGCGGCGACAAGAACGGCGCCGACGGCGCGGCCGTGAACGCGATGCGGACGCTCATCGGCACCGTCGGGATGAACGGCGTGGTGGTGATCGGCGAGGGCGAGAAGGACAACGCCCCGATGCTCTTCAACGGCGAGCAGGTCGGCGCCGGCGAGGGCCCGGAGTGCGACGTCGCGGTGGACCCGGTCGACGGTACGACGCTGGTCGCGAAGGGCATGAACAACGGCATCGCGGTGATGGCGGTCGCGCCGCGGAACTCGATGTACGACCCGTCCGCGGTCTTCTACATGGAGAAGCTGGTGGTCGGCCCGGAGGCGGCCGAGGTGGTCGACATCCGGCTCCCGGTCGCGGAGAACATCCGCCGGGTGGCGAAGGCGAAGGGCTCCACCGTCGACGACGTCACCGTCGTACTGCTGGACCGGCCGCGGCACGACGAGCTGGCCCAGCAGATCCGGGCCACCGGTGCGCGGATCAAGTTCATCTCCGACGGCGACGTGGCCGGCGCGGTCGAGGCGGCCCGCCCGGACACCGGCCTGGACATGCTGCTCGGCATCGGCGGTACGCCGGAGGGCATCATCGCGGCCTGCGCGATGAAGTGCCTCGGCGGGAAGATCCAGGGCAAGCTCTGGCCGCGCGACGCCGCCGAGCGGCAGAAGGCACTCGACGCCGGGCACGACCTGGACCGGGTGCTGGACACCGACGACCTGGTCAGCGGCGACGACTGCTTCTTCGTCGCGACCGGCATCACCGACGGCGAGCTGCTCCGCGGCGTCCGGTACGGCCGCTCGACGGCCCGAACGCACTCGCTGGTGATGCGCTCCCGGAGCGGCACGATCCGCTCGATCGAGAGCGTCCACCAGTTGGAGAAGCTCCGCGCGTACTCCGCGATCGACTTCGAGCACGCCCGATGAGCGCACCCGTCCTCGTCATCGGCGAGGCTCTCGTGGACATTGTCGGTACGGCGGTCAAGCGCAACGGCAACGGGAAGACCAAGGCGACGCCGGGCGGGTCCCCCGCGAACGTGGCGGTCGGGCTGGCGCGGCTCGGGGTGCCGACCGAGCTGGTCACCCGGTTCGGGACGGACGGGTACGGCGACCAGCTCGGCGCGCACCTGTTCGGGAACGGCGTACAGCTCGCGCCCGGGTCCGTCGACCCGAACTTCCGGACCAGTACGGCGACCGCGACGCTCGACGCGGAGGGTGTCGCGACGTACCAGTTCGACATCTCCTGGGAGCCGCCGGCGTTGTCGCTGTCCCGCGGCTGCCCGGCCGTGCACACCGGGTCGATCGCGACTGTGCTCGAGCCGGGCGCGGCGGCGATCCGGGCATTCCTGGAGTCGGTCGCGGACCAGCCCGTGACCGTGACGCTGGACCCGAACGCGCGGCCGAGCATCACGCCGGACCCGGTGTCGACGTGGGCCGCCGTACGGCAGCTGGCCGCGTTGAGCGACCTGGTGAAGCTGAGCGACGAGGACTGCGAGTTCCTGCGTCCGGGGATCGAGCCGGCCGACATCGCCGCCGAGCTGCTGACCACGGAGCGGACGCAGTGCGTGGTGATCACCCGCGGCGGCAAGGGCGCGCTCGGGGTCAGCCGGGACGCGCAGGTCGACGTGATCGCGCCGGCGATCCAGGTCGTCGACACGGTCGGCGCCGGCGACTCGTTCATGGCCGCGCTGATCGCGGGCCTGGAGCAGCGCGGGCTGCTCGGCGAGCGGCGGCTGGCCGGGCTGACGGCCGAGGACCTCCACGACATCGTGGAGTACGCCGTACGGGCGGCGGCGATCACCTGCACGCGGAACGGCGCCGACCCGCCGACGGCGGCCGAGTACACGGCGACCTGGGGTTCCTGACGGTGTCCGTCGAGGCGTGGTCCGCCGAGCTGGAGTCCAAGGGCAGTGTGGACTTCCCGCCGCGCCGGAGCAGGCTGTGGGTGCGGCTGTTCGGGTTCGGCCTGCTGATGGTGCTGTCGGCGTGGACGAACGTCGACCACCTGCGCGCGGACGGCGTGTCCGGCGCGCTCGGCATACTGCGGCTGACCGCGCTCGCGGCGTTCGTCTACGGGACCGGGCTGACCGCGTGGCAGCTGGTCACGAACCGCCCGGTCGTCACGGTGAACGCCGAGGGCATCACCCGCGGCCGGAGCCTGCCCTGGTCGGGCATCACCGGCATCGACGAACCGGCCGGCCTCCCGTTCGCGCGCACGGTTCAGGTACGCCCGGCGGACCGGCGTACCCGCCCGATCTCGATCTCGCAGGACAACGTCGAGGACCTGGACGCCCTCACCCCGTGGCTACGCGCACTGCACCGGCAGCACCTAGCGGACTGAGCTGCGGACGGCGCTGAGGTGTTCGCGGGACCGGGCCGCCGCGAGCTCGGGGTCCTTCGCGCGGATCGCGTCCGCGATCGCCTCGTGCGCCGCCTGGTCGTGCCGGTGCCGGTGCTCGTCGTCCAGCTTGAGCATGTCGATCATCGCCCGCCGGATCCGCGGCACGAACGTGTCGAACAGCTCGGTCAGTACGGCGTTGTGCGCGGCCGTCACCACCGCGCGGTGGAACGCGAGGTCGGCCTCGATGTACCAGTCGTCCGGCGCGTTCGCCGCCGCCCGCTTGCGGTCCGCGAGGGTGTAGCGGAAGTTCTTCAGGTCCCCCGGCGTACGGCGGGACGCGGCCAGCCGGGCGCCCTCGGTCTCGATCGCCAGCCGTCCCTCGAGTACGTCGGTGATGTCCGCCTTCCGCAGGACCTTGTCCCAGTCCTCGGCGGCCTGGAGCGCGACCACGAACACGCCCGCGCCCTGCCGGCTCTCCAGCACCCGCCGGCCGGCCAGCTCGCGGACGGCCTCGCGGATCGTCGACCTGCCGACGCCGAGCTGGGCGGCCAGTGTGGTCTCGCCCGGAAGCCTGGCGCCGAGCGTCCACTCGCCGCTGCCGATCCGGCGCAGCAGCTCCTCGGCGGCCTGCTCGGCCAGTGGGTGTCGGCGAATCATGCAGATCAGTCTATGGTGCTTTGAGTTGTCAGCTTGTCTGAGGAGTTGATAGCCTACTCGGCATGCGCTTGCTCCCGGGTCTCCTCCTTCTTGGCCGCCACGGCGGGAGCTGATTCGATCGGCGCTCCCGTCGTGGAGTGCAGTCGTCCGCCGGTCCTCCTACCGCTTGGAAGGACCTTCCCATGAACCGTCAGCAGCCCTCCCCGATGCCCAGCCGCCGGTACCGCGACATCTTCGCCAAGGTCCCGGTCGCGCCCGTCGACCGCACCTGGCCGGACCGCCGGATCACCGCGGCGCCGCTCTGGGTCCCGGTCGATCTCCGGGACGGCAACCAGGCCTTGGCCGAGCCGATGGACCGGGAACGGAAGCGCAGGTTCTTCGAGCTGATGGTTGCCATCGGCTACAAAGAGATCGAGGTCGGGTACCCGTCCGCGTCGCAGACCGACTTCGACTTCGTGCGGCTGCTGGCCACGTCCGATCTCGTCCCGGACGACGTGACGATCGTGGTGTTCACGCCGGCCCGGCCCGACCTGATCGCGCGGACGGTCGAGTCGGTCGCGGGGATGCGCGGCGACGTGGTCATCCACATGTACGCCGCGACCGCGCCGGTGTGGCGGGACGTCGTACTGCGCAAGTCGCGGGACGAACTGGCGTCGATGATCTACGCCGGGTCGGAGGAGATCCAACGGCTCGCGGGCGACTCGGCGCGGTTCCAGTTCTCGCCCGAGGTGTACAACCTGACCGAGCCCGACTACGTCCTCGAACTCGCGGACCGGCTCACCAAGCAGTGGGACGCGTCGCCGGAACGGCCGGTGATCCTGAACCTGCCCGCGACGATCGAGGCCGCGACGCCGAACGTGTACGCCGACCAGATCGAGTACATGCACCAGAACCTGCCGCGCCGGGACGGAGTCATCCTGTCGGTGCATCCGCACAACGACCGCAGTACCGGCATCGCCTGCGCGGAACTCGCCGTACTTGCCGGGGCGCAACGCGTCGAGGGCTGCATCTTCGGCAACGGCGAACGCACCGGGAACGTCGACATCGCCACGCTCGCGCTCAACCTGCACGCGCAGGGCGTCGACCCGATGATCGACTTCTCCGGCATCGACGGGATCCGGGACGTGGTCGAGTACTGCACGCGGATGCCGATCCATCCACGGCACCCGTACGTCGGGGAGCTCGTGTATACGGCGTTCTCGGGGACGCACCAGGACGCGATCCGGAAGGGCTTCGCCGTCCAGGACGACGGGTTGTGGGAGGTGCCGTATCTGCCGATCGATCCGGCCGACGTGGGGCGCGGGTACGAGGCTGTCGTCCGCGTGAACAGCCAGTCGGGTAAGGGTGGGATCGCGCATGTGCTGGAGTCTGTGTACGGGATCAAGCTGTCTGACGAACGGGAGTTCGCGCGGCACGTGCAGCGACGGACGGACGAGACCGGGCGCGAAGCGACCGCTTCGGAGCTGAAGGCGTTGTACGAGGAGGTTTACGGGTGCTCGAACTGAAGGACGTCGACTTCGTCCGGGACGGCAAACTGCTGCTGTCCGGGGTGACGCTGACCGTGGGCGAAGGCGAGCGGTGGGCCCTGCTCGGCCCGAACGGCGCCGGCAAGAGCACGATGCTCGGCCTCTGCGGCGCCGTCACGCACCCGACCCGCGGCACGGTCGAGATCCTCGGCCGCCGTCTCGGTACGGTCGACATCCGCACACTGCGGGAGTCCATCGGTCACGTCAACCCACGGCACCCGCTGCGGTCGCCGCTGAGCATCCGGGACGTCGTACTGACCGGGCTCACCGGCACCATCGAACGCATGCCCCGCTGGGAACCTGCGCCCGCCGAGTCGGCGCGCGCCGCGGAACTGATCGACCTCCTCGGCGTCACCGCCCTCGCCGACTCCCCCTGGACCACCATCTCCCAAGGCGAACGCGGCCGCGCCCTGATCGCCCGCGCCCTCATCTCCGACCCCCAGCTCCTGCTCCTCGACGAACCGTCCACCGGCCTCGACGTAGCCGCCCGCGAACAACTCCTCGAGGTCCTCGACCACATCCACACCACCCACCCCCACCTGGCCTGGCTCCTCGTCACCCACCACCTCGAAGAACTCCCCACCTGCACCACCCACGCCGCCCTCATCCGCAACGGCCAACTCCTCGCCGCCGGCCCCGTGGACGAGGTCATCACCACCCCCCTCATCTCCCAAACCTTCGCCCACCCCATAACCATCACCCACCACACCGGCCGCTGGACCGCCACCACCGGCCGCCCCCACTGAGCAGCCCCAGCACCGCCGACGCGTCCGCCGCCGGAGCACGGAGAGATACCCAGCCGAGGATTGTCCTGGTGCGGCGCATGCTGTCAGTCTGAGCCATCGGATCCGCGCCGACCGACTGGCTGGGGGAACATGACGGTGATGGGGGAACGTCCCGCCGAGGACTGGAGCGACGAACTGCGCCGCACCGGTCGAGTGGTCTTTCCCCTCCGGCGGCGTCCGATGCTCTGGCAATTCGGCTTCGGGCTCGCGCCGCTCGCGGTGATGGCCGTGTTCCTGGTACCCGACGAGATGCACGGGACAACGGCCGAACGGCACGCCCTCGTCGTGTGGTTGTTCATGGTCGTGCTCGGACTGATCGGAGGAGCCTGGCAATTCCTCGCCCGGCGTCCGGCGGTCACCGTCGACCACGAAGGCATCCGCCGCGGCTCGCGCAAGCTCATCGCCTGGAGCGAGATCGGCGCGATCGGAATCGCCACCGGTCCGCTGTGGGCACGGGCGCTCCCGATCATCCCGCAGAACACCGCGCGCCGGGACCTTCTCCTCAGCGGCATGAACATCCGCGACCTCATAGCGTTCCGCCACTGGCTGGAAGACCTCCTCGCCGATCACCGTGGTACTGCGTCGTCGATCGACTGAGCCGTCGATTGCGGTGACTCTGCTCCAGGGATGGAGACCTGTTCTTCCTGGTGATCTCGGCCGGACCGATGGGGCGGCTGACGGGGCTGCTCGACGAGCCCGGCCGGCGGTACGTCGGTTGCCTAGCGATCGCCGTCCGCGTCGGCTTCCCGAGGGCTGTGCGTGATCACTGTCCGCGGGGCATCCGGTGCACTACAGTGTCTCTGCTCCGGGGGTGGGGTCGTGTGGCTGGGGGACGACGTGGCGGTGATGGGTGAGCGGCTGCCCGACGCCTGGACCGTGCCGCGGCACGGTGCACAGGAACAGGGTGGCTGATGCGGGACATGGGAGATGCTTCGGCAGACGTCTGGGACGCCGAACTGCGCCGGACCGGACGAGTGGTGTTTCCGTTGCGGCGGCGGGTCACGCTCGTCACGTACCCGCTCTTGGTGCTGGTACTGGCGCTGCAACCACTGTATTTGTTGCTCGACGGCGTGCAGCCCGACCTCGTCGGGAATCTCATCTGGGCGGCGTTGTTCGCCGGCTTCATCGGCACTGGGTTGTACCGGTTCATCGCGCAGCGCCCGGTTGTGGTGGTGGACCAGGAGGGCGTCCGGTACGGGCGGCGGAAATACCTTCCCTGGGGCGCGGTGCGAGGGATCGGGATCGTGTCCGGGCTCCCGGGGGGTCGGTCGTTGCTGGTTCATCCGTGGGACATGTCCGCCAAGAGTCTCCGGCTGTTCCAGCAGAACGTTCGCGATATGCCGGCCTTCCGCCATTGGCTGGAGACGGTGCTCGCCGAGCACTGGGCTGGGTCAGGTCAGGCCTAGGCGTTTGCTGAGGCGGGGGCCTCGTTTGATTTTGATTTCGCCGAGGATGGCGGTGCCGCGGATGTGGAAGCGTTTGGGGGCGGTGGGCTGGGCGTTCGGGTCGGGGACGGCTTTGAGGCCGGCTTCCTGTTCGGTGACGGAGCCGAGGATGGGGTTGCTGTCGAGGAGGACGACCGCGTTCTGGGGGACGCGGATCTTGACGTCGGCGAGGATCGACTTCACGTCGATCTGGATCTCGTCGTACGGGATCTGCGCCTCGGTGTAGTCCAGCGTGACGTCGCCGAGGACCGCGTTCACCTCCTGGCGCTGCGGGACCAGCCAGCTGCCCATCCGCTTGGTCTCGGACATAAACACGTTGATCACCGGCCCGGTCTCCACCAGCGCGCCGCCGTACTGCGGGGTGGTGGACGGCACGCCCTGCGTCACACCGGGTGCGCGGGGGCCGTTGGGCAGGTCCACGGTCAGCTCGACGAGCTCGCCGTACGTCTTGGAGGCGTACAGCGTCTCGAGCCGCTCTTCCAGCTCGGAGTACGACAACCGGCCCTCGCCGGCGGCGTCGCGCAGTACTTCGCCGACCTCCTCCCGCTCGAGGTCCGACACCCGCCGCAGCAACGCCGGATCGACCTGTGCCGGCACCGCGTCCTGCGGTCGGTTCTCCTGGGGAACGTCATCCTGAGCCACGTCAGAAACCATACGCGGCACCACCCCCACCCGCAGACCGGTTGTCTCCCCGATTCACCCCTGAACCGTCCCCTGACCCGCATACTGTCCGCCATGAACTGGGGTGGTGTACGCCGCGCACGGTTGCTGGCTGATTTGTACCTGGTCGCCTTCGCCGGGCTCTGGGGAGGACTGGCGTGTGTGCTGGCCGCGCAATTGACGGGGGTGAAGCAGCTAGCGCTCGGCGGCTTCGTGTTCTCCGGGAGTGTGATCACCATGTTCGTTCTCGCGTCGGCGCTGCGCGACCACGTGCCGCCACCGACCGGCCGGTTGGCGGCGATGTCGAGCAACAGCACTCGCGCCTATCGGCGGCTGACGGTGGGGGTTGAGCTTGGGCGGGCTTGGCGGGTGTTGGTGAAGTAACACGGGGGGCGGCGGGGCGTGCGGTTGGTGAGAACTAGGCTTGGGACGTCCAGTCCAGTTTGTGTGGAGGTATGTGCGGTGTCTGCGGACTTCAACTACTCCGAGCTGTTGCCGTTGGGTGCTGATGGGACGGAGTACCGGCTGCTGACGACCGAGGGTGTCAGTACGTTCACCGCCGGCGACCGGACGTTCCTGCAGGTGCAGCCTGAGGTACTGCAGCGGTTGACTGCGGAGGCGATGCACGACATCTCGCACTATCTGCGGACCGCGCACCTCGAGCAGTTGCGGCGGATCATCGACGACCCGGAGGCGTCCGGGAACGACCGGTTCGTCGCGCTCGACCTGTTGAAGAACGCGAACATCTCCGCGGGCGGCGTCCTGCCGATGTGCCAGGACACCGGCACCGCGATCGTGATGGGCAAGAAGTCCGAGGGCGTGCTGACCGGCGCGGTCGACGAGGAGTGGATCAGCCGCGGCGTGTACGACGCGTACACCAAGCTGAACCTGCGCTACTCGCAGATGGCCCCGCTGACCATGTGGGACGAGAAGAACACCGGCTCCAACCTCCCGGCGCAGATCGAGCTGTACTCGACACCGCAGCACGGCGACCCCGCGTACAAGTTCCTGTTCATGGCCAAGGGCGGCGGCTCCGCGAACAAGTCGTTCCTGTACCAGGAGACCAAGGCGGTCCTGAACCCCAGCAGGATGATGGAGTTCCTGGACGAGAAGATCCGGTCGCTCGGTACGGCGGCCTGCCCGCCGTACCACCTGGCGATCGTGGTCGGCGGTACGTCGGCGGAGTACGCGCTGAAGACCGCGAAGTACGCCTCCGCGCACTACCTGGACACGCTGCCGGCCATCGGTTCGCCGGTCGGGCACGGGTTCCGGGACGTGGAACTGGAGGAGGAGGTCTTCAAGCTCACGCAGGAGTTCGGGATCGGGGCGCAGTTCGGCGGGAAGTACTTCTGCCACGACGTGCGGGTGATCCGGCTGCCGCGGCACGGCGCGTCCTGCCCGGTCGCGATCGCGGTGTCCTGCTCGGCGGACCGGCAGGCGCTGGCGAAGATCACGCCGGAGGGGGTCTTCCTGGAGCAGCTGGAGAAGGAGCCGGCGCGGTTCCTGCCGGACACCACCGACGAGCACCTCGACGACGCGTCGGACGTCGTACGGATCGACCTGAACCGGCCGATGAGCGAGATCCGCGCGGAGCTGTCGAAGCTGCCGGTGAAGACCCGGCTGTCGCTGAACGGGCCGCTGGTGGTGGCGCGGGACATCGCGCACGCGAAGATCAAGGAGCGGCTGGACGCGGGCGAACCGATGCCGCAGTACCTGCGCGACCACGCGGTGTACTACGCGGGGCCGGCGAAGACGCCGGAGGGCTACGCGTCGGGGTCGTTCGGGCCGACGACGGCGGGGCGGATGGACGCGTACGTCGACCAGTTCCAGGCGGCGGGTGGTTCGTTCGTGATGCTTGCCAAGGGCAATCGGTCGGCGAAGGTGACGGCGGCGTGCAAGGAGCACGGCGGGTTCTACCTCGGGTCGATCGGCGGACCGGCGGCGCGGCTGGCGCAGGACTGCATCAAGTCGGTCGAGGTGATCGAGTACCCCGAGCTCGGGATGGAGGCGATCTGGAAGATCCAGGTCGAGGACTTCCCGGCCTTCGTCGTGGTGGACGACAAGGGGAACGACTTCTTCACGGACACGAGGAAGCCCGTTCCGTTGACGGTCCGTCCGCGCAGCTGACTCAGCCGGCTTTGGTCTCTACTTCTTCGGGGAGTTTGAGGAGGAGGGCCTTGGCGGCGCGGACGAGGTCTGCCTCGTTGTGGCCGAAGGCTTGGAGGTAGCACCCAAGGGCCGAGCGCAGCATCTGAAGCTCCTCGGCCTGCAGCTCGATGGTGTACATACCTCCAAGCTAATCCCGCGCCCACCGGTTGTCAGCTGTGCAGCTCCTCCGCGATCAACACCGGCTGGTGCGTCGTCGGCGCAACCGGCACCCGCCAACTCGCCGGCGCCACCCACGCCTGCCAGTCCTCGGAGAACGGCGCCACCCACGCGTCCACGTCCCGGATCGCCGCCCACGCGTCCGCCACGATCTGCTCCGCCTCGGCAGGCGTGTGCCGCCCTGCGGTCACCGCCCCCTCCAGCTCGTCCTCGTCCTTCCACTCGATGCTGCGGTCAGGGTTGATCCACAAATCCAGCACGTGATCCACAGTGCTCGTACGCCGCGCCGCGAGGTCGCGGACATGTTCGCGCTCGAGGTTCACGTACCACCCGCTGAACGTCCCGTCCGCGTCCCAGAAGTACCAGACCGACCACGGCTTCCCGACCGGCGACGCCTTGAGGATCCCGGTCCCGCGCCAGACGTCGAGTTTCAGCACTCGCTCCTCGGTGAACATCGCGACCGGGCCGGCCTCGCGCGTCTCGCGGCCGTCCGCGAGGACCGGTTTGAGCAGCGGTGTACCGGGCGCTAGCCAGGCGACCAGTCCGTCGGCGTCGTCGCGCACGACCGTCATCGGGCGCACGTTCGGCTTGTCGGCGTGCCTCCCGCTGCCCTCGTACACCCATTCGATCGTCGTCCCCGGCTGCCAGTACTCCGTCACGAGCCGGGCCGGGTCATCGACAGTACGTCGAGGGCCGCGTCCAGCTGCTCCTCGGTGAGGTCTCCCTTGTCGACGTGACCGTTCTCGATCACGACCTCGCGGATCGTTTTCCCTTGTTTCAGGGCACTCTTGGCGACCGTGGCGGCGTTCTCGTACCCGATGTAGCGGTTGAGCGGGGTGACGATCGACGGTGACGACTCGGCGAGCGCGCGGGCGTGGCCGACGTTCGCGGTGATGCCGTCGACGCAGCGGTCGGCGAGCAGGCGGGAGCTGTTCGCCAGCAGCGTGATCGACTCGAGCAGGTTGCGGGCGATCACCGGGAGCATCACGTTCAGCTCGAAGTTGCCGCCGGCACCGGCCACGGTGATCGTGGTGTCGTTGCCGATCACCTGCGCGGCCACCATCAGCGTCGCCTCGCAGATCACCGGGTTCACCTTGCCGGGCATGATGCTCGACCCGGGTTGCAGGTCCGGCAGCGCGATCTCGCCGAGCCCGGCGCGCGGCCCGGAACCCATCCAGCGCAGGTCGTTGCAGATCTTCGTCAGGCTGACCGCGACCGTCTTCAACTGCCCGGACAGCTCGACCAAGCCGTCGCGCGCGCCCTGCGCCTCGAAGTGGTCCTCGGCCTCGGACAGCTCGAGCCCGGTCCGCCGGTTCAGCTCGGTGATCACCGCGGCCGCGAACCCGGGCGGCGTGTTGATCCCGGTGCCGACCGCCGTACCGCCCAGGGGCAGCTCGGCGACCCGCGGCAGCGTCGCTCGCACCCGGGACGCCCCGCGCCGGATCTGCTGTGCGTACCCGTTGAACTCCTGGCCGAGCGTCACCGGCGTCGCGTCCATCAGGTGCGTCCGCCCGGACTTCACCACCTCGGCGAACTCAGATCCCTTACGGGCAAGGGAATCCGCGAGATGCTCCAGCGCCGGCAACAGCTCCTGCACGACGCCCGCGGTGGCCGCGACGTGGATCGCCGACGGGAACGTGTCGTTGCTGGACTGGGACGCGTTGACATGATCGTTGGGGTGTACGTCGGCCCCGAGCGCGCTGGTCGCCAGCGTGGCCAGCACCTCGTTGACGTTCATGTTCGTCGACGTACCGGAGCCGGTCTGGAAGACGTCGATCGGGAACTCGCCGTCGAACTCCCCTGCGGCCACCTGGTCCGCGGCGGCGACGATCGCGGCCGACCGGTCCGCGTCGAGCACACCGAGCGAGGCGTTCACCACCGCGGCCGAGGCCTTGATCTGTGCCAGCGCGTGCACCAGCTCCGGCGCGAGCGGCCGTCCCGAGATCGGGAAGTTCTCCACCGCGCGCTGCGTCTGCGCCCGCCACAACGCGTCCCGAGGCACCTTCACCTCGCCCATCGTGTCGTGCTCGATCCTGAACTCCGCGTCATCACCCATACCTGCAGAGTACGTCGATCGGATGTGTCGGAACCGGCTGATAGACAAGCTGTGGACAACACCACAGGAGGGGTACGGCATGAAGTTCAGCCAGTCGTTCGAGATCACCAAGTGGGACCAGGCAGCGTACGACGAGGCCGGCACGATCCAGCTCGGCAGGGCCGGCGTGGGCAAGACGTTCACCGGCGGCGAGCTCGAGGGCACGAGTACGGCCGAGCTGCTGATGGCGGGGACCGCGGACGGGCCGGCGGCGTACACGGCGCTGGAGCGGTTCACCGGGACGCTGGGCGGGCGGAAGGGGTCGTTCGTGATGCTGCACGGCGCGACGGCCGACCAGAACGGTGCGCCGGGCACGATCGTCGCGGCCGAGGGCGACCTGGCCGGGTTGACCGGCACTGTCCTGTACGAGCACACCGAGGACGGAGCCCCGCGGATCACGGTCGACTACGAGCTGCCCTGATAGACGTAGTACAGCTCGTCGCGGCCCTGGAGCTGGACCGGGACGGGCTTCACGTCGCACGTGCTGAAGACGGTCTTGACGGCTGATTCCAGGGCGGGGGACGCGGACGAGGACCAGACCGTGAGGACGCCGCCGGGGCGGAGTTTGGCGTCGCAGGTGGTCAGGAAGCCGGACGTGTAGATGGCGGAGTTCTCGTTGTAGACAAGGAAGTCCGGGCCGTTGTCGACGTCCAGCAGAATCGCGTCGACGGACGCGTCGGGGAGGTCGGCGACCACGGTCCGGACGTCCCCGACGACGACCGCGACCCGGGGGTCGTCGAGGACCGACGGCACCAGGCCGGCGCGCATCCACGCCACCAGGTCCGGCTCGATCTCGGCGACCACCACCTCGCCGAGCCGCTCGTCGGCGAGCAGCGCACGGACCGTGTAGCCGAGCCCGAGTCCGCCCACCAGCACCCGATCCGGATGCCGGACGCTCGCCAGCGCCGCCGACGCCAGGAGCGCCTCGCTGGAGGTCTCCTGGTCGTCCATCACGAACACGCCGTTGACGCGCAACTCCAGCGCCCCGTCCTCGCGGCGGCGCAGTACCAGCTCACCACGCTCACTGGTTGCCCGTGCCAGCTCCATGCCCGCTGACTAGTACCAGTTCTTGGCTACGGAGTGGGCCCAGGCGCTGCACGGGGAGCCGTACGTCGCCTCGATGTAGTCCAGGCCCCACTTGATCTGGGTGACCGGGTTGGTGCGCCAGTCGGAGCCGTACGCCGCCATCCGGTTGCCGGGGAGGGCCTGCGGGATGCCGTACGCCGAGGATGTGGGGTTGGCCGCGCTGACCTTCCAGCGGGACTCCTTGTTCCAGAGCTTCTCCAGGCAGCTGAACTGGCCCTGGCTCCAGCCGTGGTCGGCGAGGAGGTTCATCGCGACCTCCTTCGGCGTGCCCTCGTACTTCTTCCGCTCGGCGTCCCGGCTGGCGCGTTCCTCGCTCGACGAGCGGGCGGCGCGGGCCAGGGCCTCGTCGCGTTTCCGCACGATGTTCTTGGCCGCCATCTTCTGGTCGGCCGCGTTCTGCAGCGCCACCTGCTGCTGCGCGATGGCCTCGACCTGGTTCCGCATCCGGACCGCGTCAGCAGCCGCGTCGTCGGCGGCTTTCGGCCCGGTTGACGGCTTGTCGTCGCTGGCCAGCACCTTGCCACTGTTGATGACGGCCATCTCGGCCCGCCCGGACACCTGTTCCGACGCACTGCTGCTCCCAGGAGAGCTGAAGAGGTCGACACCGGCGACAACGGAGACCACGGCGATTCCGGTGACTGCAAGAACCGCGACGGAGCGCTTCGCTTTCATCTGTCCTTCCGAGAAACCCGACCCCCGTCGGCTGCAACGAGAACATACTCTGGCGTAAACCGTCCGTGATCACAAGCAGGTCACGGAACAACGGTGCGGCCGCCGCGTGGCGACCGCACCGTTCTTACCTTTGCTTTACAGATAGTTATGACCGAACTACAACGACACTCCTTACAGCTGGAGGTCGTCCAGCATCTCCGTGACCAGCGCCGCGATCGGCGAGCGCTCCGAGCGGGTCAGCGTGACGTGCGCGAACAGCGGGTGACCCTTCAGTTGCTCGACCACGGCGACCACGCCGTCGTGCCGGCCGACCCGCAGGTTGTCCCGCTGGGCCACGTCGTGGGTGAGCACGACCCGCGAGTTCGCGCCGACCCGGGACAGCACCGTGAGCAGTACGTTGCGCTCCAGCGACTGGGCCTCGTCGACGATCACGAACGCGTCGTGCAGCGACCGGCCGCGGATGTGCGTCAGCGGCAGCACCTCGAGCATGCCGCGGTCGATCACCTCGTCGATCACGTCACCGCTGGTGAGCGCGCCGAGCGTGTCGTACACGGCCTGTGCCCACGGCCCCATCTTCTCGGCCTCGCTGCCCGGGAGGTACCCGAGCTCCTGCCCGCCGACCGCGAACAGCGGCCGGAAGACAATCACCTTCTTGTGCTGGCGGCGCTCCATCACCGACTCCAGGCCGGCGCAGAGCGCGAGCGCTGACTTGCCGGTACCGGCGCGGCCGCCGAGCGAGATGATCCCGACGTCGGGATCCAGCAGCAGGTCGAGCGCGACCCGCTGCTCCGCGGACCGGCCGCGGATCCCGAACGCCTCCCGGTCGCCGCGGACCAGCCGGATCCGCTTGTCCGGCATCACCCGGCCGAGCGCGCTGCCCCGGTCGGACAGCAGCACCAGGCCGGTATGGGTCGGGAACTCCCCGGCCTCCGGCAGTTCCACCGCGCCGTTCTCGTACAGGTCGTCGACGACCTGGGTACCGACCTCGAGCTCGGCCATCCCGGTCCAGCCGGACTCCAGGGTCAGCTCGGCCCGGTACTCCTCGGCCTGCAGGCCGCACGCCGACGCCTTGACCCGCATCGGCAGGTCCTTCGAGACCAGCGTGACGTCCTTGCCCTCGGCCATGAAGTTGCAGGCCACGGCCAGGATCCGGCTGTCGTTGTCGCCGAGCCGGAACCCGGCCGGCAGCGTCTCCGGGTCGGTGTGGTTCAGTTCGACCCGGAGCGTTCCGCCTTTCTCCCCCACTGGCAGGGGTGCGTCCAGACGTCCGTGCAGGATCCGGAGCTCGTCGAGCAGTCGCAGCGCGGTACGGGCGAAGTAGCCGAGTTCCGGGTGATGCCGTTTGGCCTCCAATTCGGTGACGACGACCACCGGGACGACGACCTCGTGCTCGTCGAACCGCAACATCGCGTGCGGGTCGGACAGGAGCACCGAGGTGTCCAGCACGAAGGTGCGCTGGTCCGGTGTGGATGAGGTACTTGACGCCTTGGCGTGGATGGCCATGTCGCACGTCCTCTTCTAGGCCGTGACGTACACCCTCGCCCCGGCCCGCCAGTGGTTAGGTGATGGGTCGGGTGCCGCCCTCGGGGCCCGGTGTTGGCCCCGTCCGCGCCGCCGCGTGAGCGGCAACGGCGATCAGTGAGTTCGAGACCACAGGTCTCGGGGACTCCGTTCGGCCCCTCATGGGGCAACCGGCTGGAACGAGATTCTCAAACTGATCGGGCCTCCCGTGACAGCCGGCTTCCCCTCCGACCGTCTCTGCCAGCGTAGGAGGCTCCCGCAAACGGCGCAGCCCGACACGCCCGGCCACGGGGTTAACACGGCGTTACACCTTCAGCCGCCGGAGGGAGCTCGGTCACTCCCTTGGGTGATCCGGTACCCGCCTCCATGCAGCGACGCTCGGTACATGCGAAAGAACTGGCCGGCGTGGACCGGCTACGCCACGGCGATCTGGTCCTTCGGGTACGGCGTGCTCGGCCTGTACTTGTCCTTCGGCGGCGCGGGCTACCCGTTCGCGCCGGTCCCGGACGACCGCGCCACAGCCTCGATTCTGGAGGGTACGCCGTACCGTGTGGTCGCGCCGGTGATGGCAACGATCGGCCTGGCCGGTGCGGTGCTGTCGCTCGTGATGACGCGTACACGACCGCGTGGACGGCTCCTGCAGACGGTTGCCGCAGTACTCGCAGTCGGGCTCGCCCTGGTGATTCCTGACTACACACTGATCGCTGTTGTCGCGTTGGCACCGGCGTTGGTGGTGTTTGCCTTCACCGGCGTACCGGGGCCTCAGGGCGGTGTCGGTGACATCCTGTACTGGCACCGCGTGAATCTGATCATCCTGTTCGTCGGCGGTGTGCTCTGGGCGGCGACTGCGATCGCGTACCACCGCCGCAGCCGTGACCTGTGCGTGTCCTGCGGGCGCGGCGCCGCGGAGCACGCCTGGACTCGCCCGGAGGCTGCGCTGCGGTGGGGGAAGTGGGCGGTCACTGTCGCGGTGGTGGCGAATCTGCCGTACGAGTTCACCCGGATCGCCTGGTACTTCGGCTGGCCGGTCGGGATCAGCGACGATTTCCATCGGATGATGGCCGACACGCCCGGGATGCTCGAAATGGGTCTCGGGCTGGCCGTGCTGGGCCTCGGCGGCGGCGTACTCACGCACGGACTGGTGCACCGATGGGGCGAGGTCTACCCGCGGTGGATCTGGTTCAAGGCTGGTCGTAGGGTCCCGCCGCTGCTGGCGATCCTGCCCGCGTCGGTGGTGGCCGTCGTACTGATCCCGGCTGGGCTGATGAACGCCCAGGCGCCACTCGATGGCGACAACTGGGCGACCAATGCCCCGGGCGTCCTCTGGACCGTCTGGGGCGCGGCGTTGGGTGCCGCGACGTACGCCTACTACCTGCGCCGCCGGGCGACGTGCAGGCGGTGCGGTCGCGGGACCGCACCGCCTGCGTTGGTCGAGCTCAACCGATCGGTTTCGAGTCCAGCCTGATGTGGTCGATCGCCCAGTACCAGTTGTTGCGGGCGTCGTACACGCGGAACCGTAGGGTCACAGCGGTTGCTCCGGCCGGTACGGCGATCTCCTTGCGGATCTCCTTGTTCTCCACGTCCTTGCCGGCGTTGTCGTTGCCCGTGGCATCGCTGCTGTAGCGCAGCAGGTCAACCGTGGTACCTGTGTCGAACGACGCCGTCAGCAACACCTTCTGCGGCGCCTCCTGGCGGTAGTGCGAGTCGAAGACCAGGTACAGCTTCGACGTACCGCTCGGGACCTGTACCGCGGGCGACACCAGCGTGGAGTCGAACGCGCCACGGGCCGACGGGTTGCCGGTGTCGTCCCAGTCGTCCGGGTCCGCGACGGCCAGCACGCCCAGGCCAAGCGTGAACTTGTCACGGTCCTGTGCGCCGGTGCTGTGCAGCCGCTTGGTCATGAACGTCCAGCCCTGCAGCTCACGCGTGCCCTGCGGCATTCCTGGCGCGTTCACTACCGACCAGCCCGCGGGAGGCGTGGCTGTCCAGCCCAGCAGCGTCGCCGGCGCGGGGCGGTCCAGTGACGTCTGCAGCTGGTCGCCCAGCGACTCGAAGTCCTCGTCCAGCAGGTGCCCGGTCATCACTGGCCCGACCATCGGTGTGGTCGTGGCTGTTGCCGTGACCTGCCGGCCGCGAGCCTGTGCCTGTACGGCGACCTGCAGAGCGCGCGGGTCCTGGTTGGTCAGGTTCGCCGGCGAGGTGACCTGCCAGGTAGGTGTCGCCGTCTGACCCGCCGCGAGCGTTGCGGGCGCTGCAGCGACCAGAGTGGCAGCCCAGCCCGCAGGAACGGTCAGGGCGGCCGAGAGCGCAGTCACGTCGTCAGCAGCGGTCAGAGTCGCTGTAACCGGCGTCTGCTTGCCAGGAACGATCACCTGCTCGTCGATGGTCGTCGACACCTTGCCCAACCCCAGGGAAGCGCCCAGCACAGCGGCGACCTTCGGGATGGCCGCAGCCTCGGTCACCACCAAGCGCTCACCGGCCCGCCCGTGCAGGAACATACGCACCCGTCGCAGGTCCTGATCGGTCGTACCGATGGGCGCAGTCACCTCCCAGGTCGCCGTCGCCGTCTGCCTGGCGGTCCAGCCCACAGGAACGTCCAGTACGGCGGTCAGCCCAGTCACGGTCTCCGAGTACGACAGGTTGGCGATCAGGGTCGTCGGCCGGCCGGGGACGATGCTGGGCAGCCTCAGCCAGGCGGTCACCGGGTCCGGCAGCCCCAACGCCGGGTCAGTCGTGCCCGTACTGCGGCCAGGCAGCCGCCCCGCGCTCCGCCGCAGGAAGAACGCGTCACCCGTCACCGTCACCGCCACGTCGTACCAGCCGTGCGAGCCGATCCGGACCGGCACAGCCCGGGACGCCCCGGCCGGTACGACGACGGTTCGCATGCCCTCGCCGTACGCGAGATCGCCGACCTGGAACGTCTCTGACCTGCGGCCGTGGTTGACGAGCTTCACGAGCAGTACGGCGTCGTTGAGCTCTACCGTGGCGTCCAGCGACCCGTCACGACCCCGTACGTGCCAGAGCGTGCCGCTCGGGCCGTGCATGCGCAGGTCGAAACCGTTGGGGCCGTAGCTCCACACGTCATCCAGCCGCTTGCCACCCTCGACGGTGTAGAACCGCGGCTTCTCCCCCGGCTCCGGGTACGTCGCGATGACGGCTGCCTGCGTGCCGTGGTTCGCGAAGTCCACGGTGACGCGGTTGGCCTCGACACGGCTGGCCAGCGTCAGCGAGTACGGCAGCGGTCGCAACGTCTTCGTACCGCGCTGCTGGCGCGGCGGGGTCTGCGGGCTCGGCACGGTCGGCGCAGGGCGTCCCGCAGCGTCGTCGCTCTTCTTCCGGTTGCCACTCGTGTCCGGGAGCTGCGGCCACTGCGGCTCGGCTCCGGAGAAGTCGAACGCCGACACGAGGTCGCCGGTGATCGCCCGGCGCCACGGGCTGATGTTCGGCTCCAGTACGCCGAAGCGCCGCTCCAGGAACTGGATCACCGACGTGTGGTCGTACACGGTCGAGTCGACGACCCCACCGCGGGTCCAGGGCGAGGCGATGATCATCGGCACGCGCGTACCGAGCCCTAGCGCGGTGGGCCCGCCTACTTGCGTCTCGCCGGCTGGCAGCGTGTCCGACCACGTCAGCGTCCCGTCTGCGGCACGGACGCGGTACTGACCGCTCTGACTCACAACGCGGTAGCCCGTGTTGCCGTTTGAACGCTGGACGCGTACGACGACCTCGCCGTCCGGGCTGACCGTGCTCTTACCGCGGCCAGCAGCCACAGGCGGCGTTGGCGGCAGCATGTGGTCGAAGAAGCCTCCGTGTTCGTCGTAGTTGAGGATGAACGCCGTCTTCGCCCACACCGTTGGGTTGTCGGCGAGCGCAGCCAGCAGCTGTGCGGTCAGGTGCTCGCCGTTCGGCGGTGTGTACGACGCGTGCTCGGACAGCGCGGCAGGAGCGACCAGCCACGACACCTGCGGCAACTGATCCGCCTGTACGTCGTCCGCGAACTGCTTGACCAGCGCGGCGCCCATCGCGAACGCATCGCCCTGCTGGCTGCTGTTACCGACCATCCGCATGCCGCGCTCGTACAGGGACGACCCGGGCTTCGCCTTGACGAACGCCGAGAACCAGGCCAGCGCGTTGTCGTCGAAGTTGTCCAGCGCCTGGTACGTCTTCCAGGTGATCCCGGCCGCCTCGAGCCGTTCGGCGTACGTCGTCCACTCGTAGCCGCCGGAGATCTCCGTGTTGTCGAAGAGCGGCAGGTCGCGGACGGTACCGCCGCTGGTGCCGGTCATGAAGTGCTCGCGGTTCGGGTTCGTGCTGGTCTCCATGGACGCGTGGTAGGCGTCGCAGACCGTGAAGACCGAGGTCAGGGCGGCGTAGAACGGCATGTCGGCGGGCTCGTAGTACCCCTGACCGAGCCAGCCGCTGCCACGGCGGGTCACGTAGCCGTCGGCGATGCCCTCGTTGCGGGCGCTCATCGAGGTCGCGTACCCGAAGTCGGCAGCGCCCTGGCGGTACGCGTTGGTGTGCGCGGCGTTCATGCTGAACGGAGCCAGCCAGCCCTCCGGGCGAGACGGGTCGGGCTGGTACATCACGGGCAGGCCGTTCACGCCACGGACCGCAGTACGGTCGCCGTAGCCGCGGACGCCGGCGGCAGTACCGAAGTAGTGGTCGAAGGCGCGGTTCTCCTGCATCAGGATCACGACGTGCTCGATGTCCTCGAGCCGCCCGGGACGGCTCGGCGCGGCGAGGGCCTGCTGGAGGCTGGGCGGCAGGGCGGCCAGTACGGCGGCACCCACGGCACCGCCGAGCACCGTACGGCGGGAAACGGTGGTCATCCGGACTTCTCCGATCTCACGGGGTCGTCCAGGAGCCTGTTCAGCGCAGGCGAACAAGCCGTGAACGCGAGGCGATCACGGCACTGAAATTGGTCCGGACAACTGGTGAATAGGTCCGGACCAATGCACTCTAGGTGCCGAAGCGGCGCTCGCGCTGGGCGTAGCTGCGGATCGCCCGCAGGAAGTCGACGTGCCGGAAGTCCGGCCAGAGCGCCTCGCAGAAGTAGAACTCGCTCAGCGCGCTCTGCCAGAGCAGGAAGCCGCCGAGCCGCTGCTCACCCGACGTACGGATGACCAGGTCGGGGTCCGGCTGGCCCTTCGTGTACAGGTGCCGGGCGATGTGCTCGACGTCGACCCGGTCGGCCAGCTCCTCGATCGAGATACCCTTCGCGGCCTCCTCCAGGAGCAGCGAGCGGACCGCGTCGGCGAGCTCGCGGCGGCCGCCGTACCCGACGGCGACGTTCACCAGCATGCCGTTGACGTCCTGGGTCGCGGTCTCGGCCGCCTTCAGGGCCTCCGCCGTACTGCCCGGCAGCAGGTCGAGCGCGCCGACCGGGTGGATCCGCCAGCGGCCGATCGCGGTCAGCTCCTCGACAGCCTGCTCGATGATCCGGAGCAGCGGCTCCAGCTCGTCGGCCGGCCGGGTCAGGTTGTCGGTGGACAGCATCCAGACCGTGACCACCTTGACCCCGACCTCATCGCACCAGTACAGGAACTCGGAGATCTTGTTGGCCCCGGCCTCGTGACCGCGCGACACCGGGTCGCCGCCCTGCCGGGCCCAGCGCCGGTTGCCATCGATGATGACGCCGATGTGCCGCGGGATCCGGTCCGGCGACAGCGATCGGGTAAGCCGGCGTTCGTACAGTCCGTAGACCGCGTCGCGCAGCTTCTGCTTGCCAGGTGTCCGCATGGGCAGGGTGCTCTCCTCAATGACTTCTCGACCACGAGGCTAGCCCAGATCCGCCCCGGCCGGAGAGGCCCTGGAGTGCCTCACAGCAAGCTGTCAGCAAGGTCGAACTTTCCTTGAAGTTCGTGCATCGAACACGCGGAGGTGTCGCGTCGTCCGGGTGACGTCGCCTACATTTCATCCTTCTGGACCATTGAACCTACGGTTGCGTAGGTTACGGTGGCGTAGGTACACCCCCGCCCGGCACCCCTCGAAAGGACGGCGATGTCCGCTACCAGCGCCCAGCCTCAGGAACTCGCCCACAAGCTGTCCGGCCGCCTCGGACCACTGAAGCCGAAACTTCGCGGATGGTTGCACGCCGGTACGTTCCCGTTCGCCACCGCCGCGGGCATCGTCCTGATCTGCCTCGCACCGCACGCCAACGCCCGCTGGGCGGCCGCGGTGTACACGGTCGGCGCGATGCTGCTGTTCGGCATCTCCGCGCTGTACCACCGGTTCTACTGGGGCCCGACCGGCGAGGCGATCCTGCGCCGGCTCGACCACAGCAACATCTTCCTGCTGATCGCCGGGACCTACACACCGCTCGGCATGGTCCTGCTGCACGGCAAGGACCGCGTGCTGATGCTCAGCCTGGTCTGGGGCGGCGCCCTGGCCGGCATCCTGTTCCGGATCTTCTGGCTGAGCGCACCGCGCTGGATCTACACGCCCATCTACCTCGCGCTCGGCTGGGTCGCGATCTTCTGGATGGGCGACATCTACCAGACCGGCGGCGCGGCGGTCGTCACGCTGATCGCGGTCGGCGGCGGCCTGTACTCGCTCGGCGCCGTCGTCTACGGCACCAAGCGCCCGAACCCGTCCCCCCGCTGGTTCGGCTTCCACGAGATCTTCCACGCCTTCACGGTGGCCGCCTTCATCTGCCACTACATCGCCGTCAGCATCGCGACGTACCGCGCGGGCTGATCGGTCAGTGCCACTCCCCCAGTTCTTGGAGGGTTTGACGGAAGGCTGCGTAGCGGGTGGGGCCTAGGTGGTTTGACCAGGCCTCTTCCACCCGGGCGATGGCGCTCTGACCGTAGGCAACGGCCTTGTCGCCTGCCGGGGTACGGCGGACCAGGCGGACGCGGCGGTCCTCCGGTAGCCGGGCCGACTCGGTGTAGCCGAGTTTCTGCAGGTAGTCGACGTGCTGGCCGAGGCCCTGCTTGGTCATCATCGCGGCCTCGGCGAGGTCTGTGATGCGTGCGCCGTCGGGTGGGATGAACTCGAGCAGGCGGTAGTGCGAGACGCGCAGGCCGGGGAACTGCTGTTCGGCGTCGGCCAGGATCTCTGCACGGATCCGGCGCAGCGCCTCGCCGAGCAGTCGCGCCACATGGTCCGTGCCGTTGACGGAGGTCATAAAGCAACTTTACTATGCCGATAGTAAAGTGGCTTTGCTTCCGTGGGGGGAACATGATCACCGCACTCGAACCCTTGGGCCGGGACGCCTTGTCCGCCGCCGACCTGACCGCCCTGGTCCGGACGATCACCGGCGACCCGGCGGCGGTGCCGGGCAGCGCCCGCGTCGAGGCGGTCGACTACCCGATCGGTACGCCGAGCACCGAGTCGCTGCACCGCGTCTTCGGTACGGCGACCACCGGCGCGGACTGGTCCTGTTTCGTCAAGAAGCTCCAATCGGTCCGGCACTCGCCGATCATCGAGCTGATACCGCCGGAGTTCCGGCAGAGCTTCATCGACTACATGCCCTGGGACCTGGAGATCGCGGTGCACCGCAGCGGCGTCGCCGACGTGATGCCGGCCGGGCTGCGGCTCGCGAAGGCGTACCGGATCGATGTGTACGACGACGACCGCGGCACGCTCTGGATGGAGAACGTCGTCCAGGAGTGGGGACCGTGGCCGATCACCCGCTTCGAGCGGGCGGCGTACCTCCTCGGCCGGTTGTCCGCGCGGCGACAGCCGCACCTCGTCGAGCCGCTGATCGACCGTGAGGTCTCCAGGATTCCTGGGTGCGGTCTTCGGTACTACGCGGACGGTCGCGTCCGGACGGCCGCTCTGCCCGCTCTGGCGGACCCGGCGACCTGGCGGCACCCCATGCTCTCGGCAGCGGTCTGCAACCTCAGCGACCACCGTTTGAAGGACGACCTGCTGGAGCTCGGCAGGCAGGTGCCCGCGGTGCTCGACGCGTTGGACGCGCTCCCCCAGTGCTACCAGCACGGAGACGCCAGCCCGCAGAACCTGCTGGTGCCTCACGACAGCCCTGACGAGTTCGTGGTGATCGACTGGGGCTTCGACTGCCCACAGGCCGTGGGATTCGACCTAGGCCAGTTGCTGGTCGGTCTTGCGCACGCGGGCGAGCTGTCGGCGGAGGCGCTGCCCGCAGTACACAAGGTGATCCTGAAGGCGTTCCAGGAGGGCCTTGCGGCGGACGGGATGCATGTGGACGAGGAGCAGGTGCTGTACGGGTACCTGGGCTCGCTGCTGATCCGTGCAACGTTCACTGCGCTACCGCTGGAGCTGTTCGGCAAGGCAGAGGCGTCGCCGGAGCTGTTCGAGGAGCGCGTCCTGCTGACGCGTGCGCTGGTAGACCTGGTGTCTCAGGTGATCTGAACATTTCAGTCGTGTCACAGCCGCAACGAACGGCGTCCCTGCGGGTATCCATTGTGCGTGAGGAACCTGAGCAGATACACCACAGTGGCCGTGATCGCGGGACTCGTGCTGACTGGGTGCGGTAACGAGTCAGGATCCAGCGGCACGCCGAGCAGCACGCCACCACCGACCCTGCCGACCGTGACGCAGTCGGCCCCGGTAGGCGCCGGCCTGCCGGTGACCGTCGCCCGGACCGGCGGGTTCGCCGGCTTCGACGACCAGGTGCAGATCGGTACCGACGGGGTCGCGACCGTGAGCTCCCGCGGTAAGCCGACGCTCCGGTGCAAGCTCGACCCGGCGTTCCTGGCCACCATCAGCGCGGCCGTCGAGAAGGTCGACTGGGCGAGCCTGGCGGCGACCAAACCGGCTACCAAGCACCCGGACGACATGATCGTGTCCGTGACCGCGAACGGGAAGACCGCGCGGATCGAGGACCCGCAGCTCAAAGTACTGGCGGCCCCGGTGACCAAACTGCTCACCGAAGCCGCCATCCCGCCGGGCAAACTCTGCACGAAGCTCTAGCCGCGTCGACAGGGGCGGAGTCGACGCAACCGGAACCACCTTGTGACGAAGGGAATCCGGGGCGCGCGTGGCCTTGGGCGGAGGCCGCGCGCGCCCCGGACGTTCTCAGCTGACGGTCAGCGAGGTGTCGTCGACGACGAAGCTGGTCTGCGCCGAGGAGTCCTCCTGGCCGACGAACTTGATCGTGACGGTCTTGCCCTTGTACGCCGTCAGGTTCAGCGTCTTCTGCACGTACGACGTGTTCTTGTTCAGGTTCGAGTACGTCGCCAGCGTGCTCGTGGTCGAGCCGTCGACGACCTGGACCTTCGCGGTGTCGTACGCCGTGGTCGTAGTGGTCTCCGCGGTGTCGATGCGGATCCAGAACGACAGGCTGGCGGACGTCGCCGACGCCGGGATCGCGACCGACTGGCCGACGCTCTCGGTGGTGGCGCGGCCGTTGCCCTGCAGCCACAGCTTCCAGCTACCGGTCCGCGCCGGGCGGCCGGTGTTGTTCGTGACCGGGCCGGAGGTGCCGGTCCAGTCGACCGCGCCGGACTCGAAGCCCGGGTTCTTCAGCAGGTTGTCGCCGGTCGGGGGCGGCGTGGTGCCACCACCGCAGGCGGCCGAGCCGGCCGGGACCGCGATGCCACCGAACGCGGCCTCGATGCCCTTGCACTGCGCGGAGTCCGCGCCGTACAGCTCCTTCGCGGAGTTGATCGCGCCTTCGCGCGCGTCCTTGTAGGTGCTGCCCGAGCTCAGCTTGGTGGTCAGCGTCCGGTACCAGACCTTGGCGGCGACGTCCCGGCCGACACCGGCGAATGTCGTGCCGTTGCAGGCGGTGCTGTTGTAGCTGACGCCGTTGATGGTCTTGCTGCCGGTGCCCTCGGAGGCCAGGTAGAACCAGTGGTTCAGCGGGCCGGACGAGTAGTGCGGGTCCAGACCACCGGTGCTGGTCGACCAGCAGTCCACGCTGGCCCCGTCCTTCGACGGCTTGTCCATGTAGCGCAGCGGCGTACCGTCGCCGTTGATGTTGATCTTCTCGCCGATCAGGTAGTCACCCGGGTCGCTCGCGTTGTTCGCGTACCACTCGACCATGGTGCCGAAGATGTCCGACGTCGCCTCATTCAGGCCGCCCGCGTCACCCGAGTAGTTCAGGTTGGCGCTCGCCTCGGTGACACCGTGGCTCATCTCGTGACCGGCCACGTCGATCGCGGTCAGCGGGTGCGTGTTGCTGATCCCGTCGCCGTACGTCATCTGGGTGCCGTCCCAGAACGCGTTCACGTACGCGTTGCCGTAGTGCACCCGGGAGCGGGCGCCCTGGCCGTTGTTGAAGATGCCGTTGCGGCTGTGGACGTTCTTGTAGTAGTCCCAGGTCAGCTGGGCACCGTAGTGCGCGTCCACCGCGGCGGTCGCCCGGTCCGAGGCCGCACCGCTGCCCCAGGTGTCGTCGGCGTCGGTGAACGTCGTGCCGTTCCCGGACGTCGCGCCCTTGAGGTCGGTGGTGTAGTTGCCGCCGCGGGTCGGGTCGGTCATCGAGAAGTTGCCCGACGAGCCCGACGTACCGATCGGGACCTTGCCGGCGTACATCGAGTTGCCGGTGCCTTCCTTGATCTCGTCGTTCTGCGCCAGCACCTTGCCGGAGTTGGCGTCGACGTACGTGTGCAGCACCGACGGGGTCTGGTCGGGCTTCACGCCGGTCGTCACGACGTCGTACGCGAGCACGGGCTTGGCCGGCGTCACGAAGACGATCAACTGGCCCTTGCTCGAGTTCGCCTTGAACTTCGATGCCTGCGCGCCCTTGGTCAGGGCCGCCGACTGGGACAGGGTCGGCTTGGTTGAGACCTCGACGGCCTTCGCGCCACGGTTGTAGGTGACCTGGCCGATCGACTCGCCCTTGCGCTTGACGATCAGGTCGCCACCGACGACCTTCAGGCCGTTGTAGGTACGGTCGTAGCGGACGTACTCCGTACCGTCCGGGTCCTTCACGACGTCGCGGACCTGGAGCTGCTCGCCGGAGCCGAGCCCGAGGGCGGCGGCCGTCCGCGCGGTCAGCGCCTGTTCGGCCTTGACGGCGGCCGGCTGGTTGAAGCCGGACGCCGGGAGCGGCACCGCCCGTTCGGCGGCACCCGCGGTCGACGCGGTGAACCCCGTCATGCCAGTGGCCAGACCCGCCGCTGCGACGATCGCCACCGCCCCTGCTGATGTCAGTCGTTTCAAGACAACATCTCCTCACGGTGTGGTCGCTGTTTGGGCGCAGCGACCAATTCAGTTGGGGACGCGCCGGATGCTGACGCAACAGTGCCACTGCCTCATTTGTGACACTTTGTGTCGGTACATGCGAGTTCTGTTACATCCGGCTTGAGGACCGACTGTTGCCGCCCGGTCGCCGTGAGTCAAGAGAACTGAGTGAAACCTGAGGGAAAACCCGCACCCGCACAGGGGGTCAGTGCGCAGGACGCAACAATTCCCGAAGGTCTTCCGGCAACGTCACCGGCAGCTTGCAGGTGAATTTCTGACACACGTACGCCGTCGGCCGCCCGTCCACGAGCCCTCGTCGCTCCATCAGCGGCACCGCCAGATCAGGCGCACCGGCAACAATCGCGGTGCCCCAGGGCGCGTTGCCAAAGGCAACACGAAGGAGCTCCGCCGCGGCGGCGGGAGTGGCGATGGCGATCTCAAGGGGGCCGGTGGCCAGGGTTTCGGCTACTGCCAGGGCGCGGGCGGCGAAGCGGGGGGCCTGGGCGGCGATGGTGGTAGAGGCGGCGAGGGCCTGGTGGGCGGCGGTTTCGTACTGGTCTGAACCGGTCAGGCTGGCGAGGGTAGTGAGGGCTTCGGCGGTGAGGCTGACGCCGGACGGGGTGGCGTTGTCGGTGGCGTCCTGCGGGCGCCAGATCAGCTGTTCGGCGTCGGCGGCCGTGTCGTAGTAGGTGCCGTCGGCAACGAACTGCTCCAGGACGCGCCCGAGCAGCGCCTCCGCCGTACGGAACCACTCGACGTCCCCGGTCGCCCCCAGCAACGTCAAACACCCCTGCGCATACGCCGCGTAGTCCTCCAGTACACCGTCCGCGCTCCCCCGTACGCCGTCCCGCGACGTCCGGTACAACCGCGCCCCGTCCAGATGCACGTCCCGGATCAACCGCGCCGCCCCCAGCGCGGCCTCGACGTACTCAGGCCGCTCCAGCAGCACGCCCGCGCGGGTGAGGGCCGTGATCGCGAGACCGTTCCAGGCGACAACCACCTTGTCGTCACGCCCTGGGTAGGTACGAAGGTCCCGTGCGCTTCGCAGGTCTGCGCGGACCTGGGACCAACGGACCTCGTCGGACGGGTCTTGCCTGAGCTGCAGGACCGATGAGCCGTGCTCGAAGGTGCCGGTGACGTCGCACAAGCTGATCACCCACGCGGCATCGTCGGCGGGCAGCACCGCGCGCAGCTCCTCGGGCGTCCAGACGTAGTACTTGCCTTCCTCCCCCTCCGTGTCGGCGTCCAGCGCCGACGCGAACCCGCCCTCCGCCGTCCGCAGCTCGCCCAGCAGGAAGTCAGCGGTCTCCGAAGCGATCCGCCGAGCCAGCGGATCCCCCGACACGACCCACCAGTGCGTGTACACATCGAGCAGCAACGCGTTGTCGTACAGCATCTTCTCGAAGTGCGGCACGACCCACTGCCCGTCGACGGAGTACCGCGCGAACCCGCCCGCCAGCTGGTCGTACATCCCGCCGCGCGCCATCCGCGCACACGTCTGCGCCACCATCGCCAGCGCGTCCTCGTCCCCGGTCCGCCGGTAGTGCCGGAGCAGGAAGTCGAGCACCATCGACGGCGGGAACTTCGGCGCCCGCCCGAACCCGCCGTCCACCGGGTCGAAGTCCACCTTCAGCAGCTCGACGGCCCGCTCGAGGTCGAAGTCCGGCGACGTACCGGCCTGCTGCGCCCCGAGCTGCGCGACGACCCGCTTCCCGATCCCGTCGAGCTGTTCGCGCTTGTGCTGCCACGCGTCGGTGATCGCCTCGAGCACCTGCCCGAACGACGCCATCCCGCCACGTGCCTCGCGCGGGAAGTACGTCCCACAGAAGAACGGCTCTCCGGCCGGCGTCAGGAACACAGACATCGGCCACCCGCCCTGCCCGGTCATCGCGACGGTCGCCGCCATGTAGATCGCGTCGACGTCCGGCCGCTCCTCGCGGTCCACCTTCACGCTGACGAAGTGCTCGCTCAGGTACGCCGCCGTCCCCGGGTCCTCGAACGACTCGTGCGCCATCACATGGCACCAGTGACACGCGGAGTAGCCGACCGACAGGAACACCGGTACGTCGCGCTCCCGCGCCTCGGCGAACGCGCGCTCCGACCACTCCCGCCACTCCACCGGATTCCCCGCGTGCTGCCGCAGGTACGGACTGGTCGATCGCCCGAGCTCGTTCGCCATACCCCAACGCTAGAGGAGGACCTTGCGGCTGCTCGCGTCCGCATGCAGGAACGCCAGCAAGGCCTCGCCTTCCGCGACGACCGCATCGGCGTTCGAAGAGAGTGGCTGGTACGGGCGGATGGTCAGCGTCACCTCGTCGGCGGTCCGGTCGACCGTCCAGTCGCCCGCGGTGAAGCCGTCGACCAGCAGGATCTGCGGCGCCGGCCGCTGGGTGCGGTACCCCTGCCGGCCGTGGTCGTCGGTGATCACCCGCGAGCGATCGGCGTACGACAGCAGCAGGTTGTCGAAGTCGTACAGGAACCGCGGCGGCGCCGGCGTGTCCGGATCCGGGTGGACGGCCTCGGGTACGTCGTACAGAACCTGGCCGTCCGAGTGCTGGAACACCCGCAGGTCCATCCGCTCGACGACCTCACGCAGCTTGGTGAGGCCGGACCACACCTGCACGTCCTTCACGCTCGCCGGGCCGAAGGCCTCCAGGTAGCGCCGGATCATCCACTCGAGTGTCGCGGTCGAGGGCGAGCCGACGCCGAGCCAGGCGTCGATGGTGGTGTGCGCGATCGGCCCGCTCCGGCCCCAGACGCCGCGCGGCGGTACCTGGACCAGCGGCACCTGGTTGCGGATCGCGTAGACCAGGGACGCCGGTGCGCGATCGGGCCAGCGTTCGGCGAGCAGGGCGCCGAGGTCCTTGTTCGTCAGGGGTTTCGGGGCGAGCAGCTCGACGCCGTCGGCGATCAGCCGCGTCATGTCGATGCCCGCGATCGGCTTGCCGTGGGTGTGGTTCTGGTAGAGGTCGCGATCGAGCACCGGCTGGATCAGCGGCCGCAGCCCGCGGGCGTCGTCCGGCGTCACGAGGTGGATCGTCGAGCGCATCAACGCGATCCGGATCAGCGTCCGGTCGACGAGCAGGCCGGCCGCCTGTTCGGGGGCGAAGTCCGTGAGCCGGGACCACAGCCCGACGTACCAGCTGTGCGGTGTCTGGGCCTGCAGACCGGCGAGGCGGCGTACCGCGTCGACGACCGAGAGGTCCGAGCGGCGCAACAGCAGCTGCCGGTCGAGCGTCGCGCGGTTCAGCGCCCGGCGGCCGAGTACATGCGTCACGGCCCCACCGTATGTTGAATGGGAGCATGCCTGTCCATCCGTTGCTTGCCAGCCGCTTCAGCCCGTTGTTGTTCGACCCCGCGCGGACCGTCACGGAGGACGACGTCGACGTCCTCCTCGAAGCCGCCCGCTGGGCGCCGTCCGCGGGGAACTCGCAGCCCTGGGCGTACTTCGTGGCGCGCCGCGACGAGCCCGAGCACAAGCGGATCGTCCGCCACCTGGCGCGCAGTTCGGCCCGCTGGGCGCCGACCGCGTCGTTGCTGGTCGTCACGATGGCGCACCGGTACGTCGAGGACACCGACTGGGCATACTCCGACTTCGCCGACTACGACCTCGGCCAGTCCGTCGCCCACCTCACGCTGCAGGCCCACGCGATGGGGCTGGCCTGCCGCCAGTTCCGCGCGTTCGACCTCGAAGCCCTCACCGCCGATCTGAACCCCGGTCCCGGCTGGCACGTCGTCTCGATGATCGCCGTCGGAACCCCGGCCGAGGACCGCCCCGCCGACCGCGACCGACGCAGTACGGCGGACCTCCGCAGCGCGCCCTGGGACTAGGCGCCCTGGAACTAGGCGGTTTGGGACAGGGCGACGGACAGGCCGAGGGTCACGGCCATCACAAGGAGTTCGACGCCGACGACCCGCCAGAACGGGTTGCCGCGCTCCAGCAGGTCGCCGCGCGAGCGGGCGCGGTGGAGGCCGGCCAGGACGATCAGGAGGACGAAGGCGATCACCTTCACGATCAGCACGGTGCCGTACGCGTCGTGGATGAGCTCGTCGAGGACCGAGCCCCAGCCGCCGCCCTTCGCGGCCAGGCGGCCGGCGGCGCTGAGCAGGCCGCTCAGGAGGACGGCGACGGCCGAGATGACCGCGACCTGGCCGTACCGCTCCAGCACGATCGGCAGCCCGCTCCGGCTGGCCCGGCCGTACCGTACGAGGCCCGCGAGTCCGCCGACCCAGGTCGTCGCCGCGATCACGTGGATCACCAGGGCGGCGCCGGCGAGGACGACGTACGACTCGTTCCTCGGGTACGCCGTGACCGCGGTCGGGACGAGTGCCGCGATCGCGACCAGTACGCCGAGGCCTGCCGCCGAGGAGGTCTGCACGCGGCGGATCCCGATCGCCAGCGCGAGCACGAGGATGCCGGTGATCAGCAGCGACTTCACCTCGGGTACGCCGAGGGCGTCGTCGACCCGGAGCCGCAGCAGCCGGACCGGGGTGTTGAGCAGCAGCGCCGCCGTCACGATCGCACCGGCGAACGCGCAGACCGCCCAGATCAGCGCCGCGTTGCTCGCGTCCCGGACCGCGCGCCGCCCCTGGACGCCGAGCGGCCCGCCCTCGATCCGCAGCAGGACGACGGCCGCGAGCAGCGCGCCCGCGCAACCCACCGTGGCCAGTGTCGAGACGAGCCGGAGCAGCGGCTGCAACCAGGACACGAACGCGCCAGGGCCGCCGATGCCGCCGGCGTTCCCCGGCTGGCTGTCGGCCAGGTACAGCGCCAGCACCAGCGCGGCGGACGCGACGAGGACGGCACCGACGCCACCGATGACCAGGCGTCCGGGCATGCGGTGCCGGGCGGCGCGGGTCGCGCGGGTCGCGGTCACCGGAGGATGTGGTCGTGGGCACCAGTCAGCACCCGGCTCACTATAGGGTCAGCCGGAGGTGGGCAGCCCAGTCTGACACCATCTCGTGACCGGGCTCCCAGGAATCGGTGACCGGACCGAGATCTAGTTACTTCGGAGAGTGGTCACTCGGGGTCTTCGTCAGGTCCTTCGGCTCCGAAGTCGTCGGCGCTGCATCGCCATCCGGGGACGGCGAGTCGGCCGGACTCGCTGGGTCGCCTGACGGTGCTGGGTCGTCCGCACCATCGCGGTCCACGTCGATCCGCTTCAGCTGCTTGGCCATGCTGCGCCACAGCAGGAACGTGGCGGCACCGAGCGCCAGCACGATCAGCAGCGCGACCCAGCCCGGCTTCACCACGTTGGGGTCGATCTCGGCCGTCTGAAGGGAGATCATCGCTGTCACGCCACCATTCTCTCATTGTCCGGGCCGCCCGTCAGCGCAGCCCCGCGAACAGGTCGTTCTCAGGCAGCTCCGACTCGACCAGACTCCGCGCCAGCTCGTAGTCCTCGGTCGGCCAGGCCGCCTGGTGCACTTCGAGCGGTACGGCGAACCAGGCGCCGTCCGGGTCGATCTGGGTGGCGTGCGCGAGCAGCGCCTGGTCCCGGACCGGGAAGTACTCCGCGCACTCGACCCGGGTGGTGATCCGGCGCTCGTTCTCCGGGTCCGGCTTCCAGTCCTTCAGCCGCTCGGCGTACGGCGACTCCAGGCCGCGCTCGACCATCGCGTCGTGCAGCGCCTTCATCCGCTCGTAGTGGAACGTGTGGTGGTAGTACAGCTTCAGCGGCTGCCACGGCTCGCCGAGCTCCGGGTACGCGTCCTTGTCACCGGCCGCCTCGAACGCCGCCACGGTGATCTGGTGGCACATCACGTGGTCCGGGTGCGGGTACCCGCCGTTTTCGTCGTACGTCGTGACCACCTGCGGGCGGAACTCGCGGATCAGCTTCACCAGCGGGGCGGCGGCGTCCTCCACCTTCAGCGCCCCGAAGCAGCCCTCGGGCAGCGGCGGCAGCGGGTCGCCCTCGGGGAACCCGGAGTCCACCCAGCCCAGCCACTCCTGCCGGATGCCGAGGATCTCGCGCGCGCTGTCCATCTCCTTGCGCCGGATCTCGGTGATGTTCGCCAGGACTTCCGGGCGGTCCATCTTCGGATTCAGGATCGATCCGCGTTCGCCGCCGGTACAGGTGGCGACCAGCACCTCGACGCCTTCGGCGACGTACCGGGCGGTCGATGCGGCTCCCTTGCTCGACTCGTCGTCCGGGTGGGCGTGTACATGCAACAACCGAAGATCTCCACTCACAAGACACAATGGTCCTCCAAGCCCACGCAAAACCCACGACCGACCCCCTGGACGACCTGTGACCGAGTCAGCTGCAGCCACCCCGACCTCCGACCTGAACGCGCGGTACGGGCGTGGCGGGCGGTCCCGTCGTCTGCTGCTGATCGGCGTCCTGGGCGTCGTCGTACTCGCCGGGCTGATCTGGCTGGTGTGGGTCGCCTGGGTGCAGTCGAACCCGCCGGTCCGGTCCGAGCTGCAGGGCTTCACGATCGTCTCGCCGACCAGCGCGACGGCCACCATGACGGTCGACCGGAGCAAGTCCGTCGAGGCGAGCTGCCGGCTGCAGGCGAAGGCCGCGGACTTCTCGATCGTCGGGGAGGTGACCGTCACGGTCCCGGCCGATTCGGCCCGCCACCAGACCCTGCCGGTGACGTTGACAACGCAACGCTCGGCGACCTCGGTGGTGCTCGTCGGCTGTACGACGGCGGACCAGCACCGGCCGCGCTGACACCGAACCCGCTGCCGCGCAGCGGACTGCCGCCGGGTCCTGTTCGCGCTTGGAGAAACCGAGGTAGCAAACGTTTTCCAAGCGTTGGTGACCGGTCAGAACCCCTGCGTGATCGGCGGTCTCTTGCTACGCTCGTTTGATTGGTCGCCGTCGACGACGGCGGCCAGCAGTATTTTCCTGCCCATCCACCGACACAAGGAGCAGCCCGTGACGCAGAAGATCGACGAGGACAGCGTTGTCTGGCTGACGCAGGACGGTTACGACCAGCTGAAGTCCGAGCTCGAGCACCTCAAGGGCCCTGCCCGTGCCGAGATCACCCAGCGGATCAGCGAGGCCAGGGACGAGGGCGACCTCAAGGAGAACGGCGGCTACCACGCCGCCAAGGACGAGCAGGGCAAGATCGAGGCGCGCATCCGGCAGCTGGAGGACATGCTCCGCCGTGCCCGGGTCGGCGAGACCCCGAAGGCGGGCGGCAAGGTCGAGCCCGGCATGAAGGTGTCGATCAAGTTCGCCGGCGACGACGACGTCGAGACGTTCCTGCTCGGTTCCCGCGAGTTGCTCGCGCTGGACGCGTCGGTCGACATCGACGTCTACTCTCCGCAGTCCCCGCTCGGCGCCGCCATTCTGGGCAAGAAGAAGGGCGACAAGGCCACCTACGAGGCCCCGAACGGGAAGCCCGTCACGGTCGAGATCGTCGCCGCGGAACCGTTCACCGGCTGACCCACCAAGCTCCCGAAGCGCCCCGGTGGACAGCCCCACCGGGGCGCTTCGCATTGGGGGAGCACGGCTCGCCCGGACCCGCGGGCCGGGGTCAGCCGATCGGGATCCGGTACGTGCCGGCGTTCCCGAGTCCGGCGTACAGCCATTTCCCGTCGGAGCTGACCGCGAGCGCCCGGGCGTCCGTGGTCGGCAGTCCGGCGCCGATGCTGTGCCAACTGCGGCCGTGGTCGGTCGATTCGAGGACGCCACGACCCGCGACCGGCACACCCCAGAAGGTGTCGGCGCCCGCGGCGTACCACGCCTTGCCGGTGACAACGACGTCACCGATCGAGGTCGGCACGCCGCCGAGGCCGGCAGTCGTCCAGCGGCCGTCCTTCGTACTGACGTTGATCGCGTCGCCGGCCGCGATCAGGTAGCGGCCGGTACGGCGGATCGTGCTGACCCGGCCGTCCAGGACCTTTGTGGCGGTCGCGCCGCCGTCGGTCGAGCGGAACAGCCCGTCGGGGCCGCCGAGCAGCAGCCGTCCGGCGTCGTCGGTGTTGATCGCCTCGACGTAGTACGACGTGTAGATGTTCTTCCAGGTCTGGCCGCCGTCCTTGGTGACCCGGATACCGGTGGCGCCGTCGTTCGGGCGCTTGAACCCGGCGATCACGTGCGCCGGGTCGTCGGGGTCGGCCCACAGCGCGGTCGGCTGGTTCTCGGTGTCGCTCAGGGTCGTCCACGTCGTACCGGCGTCGTCGCTGCGGTCGAGCCGGCTGCCTCCGAACGCGGTCCTGCCCAGCCGCCAGACGACGTCGCCGCTCGACGCGAGGTACCGCGTGCCGGCACCGACCATCCCCTCGCCTTCGCCCACGCCCCAGTCCTTGCCGGTGGCGTCGACGGGGCTGCTGTAGACACCGGTCTCGGTCGCCGCGAGCATCCGGTCGCCGACCGGGAGCAGGTCGTCGACGGTCGCCGCCGACAGCCCGATCCGCTGGAAGCCGTCGGTGCCGAGGCGGTAGATGCCGGCCGAGTTGGCGATCGTGTCGCCCGCGGCCCAGACGTCGAAGTCGGTGACGACCCCGTTCCGGTTCGGCGTCTGCACCTCGCGCCAGGTCGCGCCGCGGTCCTCCGACAGGAAGCCGGTGCCATTGTCGGTGGCGTAGATCGACGTACCCGAGGCCTGCACGCTCTCGTGGAAGTTGCCCGCATGCACGGTCTTCCACGTCGTACCGTCGGTGCTCGCGACGGCGCCCTGGAGCCAGACGTTCGCGGCGAGTACGCCGTCGCCCGCGGACAGCGAGGTGACGAAGACCGTCGTGGTGGCGGAGTACGAGAGCGTGACGGCGCCCGGTGCGCCGCCGGACATCGGCGTCGACCAGATCTTCCGGCCGTCGGTCAGGTAGAGCTTGCCGCCCAGTACGGCGGCGTACTGCACGTCACCGCTGATCCCCGTGGGGTGCGACGACCAGGTCGTGCCGTCGTCGGTGCTGGACAGCAGCGAGGTCGGCGTGACCGCGACGACGGCGCCGTCAGGCATCGTGAACAGGCCGAGGATCTGGGCGTTGTCGAGGTGCTGCGGTTTCCAGGTGGCGCCTTGGTCGTCGGTACGGACGATGGTGCCGCAGCCGCCGACGCATTCGTTGACGGCGTACCAGAACCGCTTCGAGTCGGTGCGGTCGAACGTCACGTAGCCCCGGCCCAGACTTCCGCTGAGCGGTGCGCCTGGACGCGGATTCCACGTCTTGCCCGCGTCCGTGCTCACCCACGGAAGGGTGGAGCCGGAGACCGTTGCCACCGCGACATCACCTTGTGGCGAAGGGGTTACGTCGCCTCCTTGACTGTTCGGACCAGTGGCGGACCACTTGGTTGTCGAGGACGCACCCGGTACTTCGAAGGACGTGCTGCCGATCAGGTTCACGCCCGAGGCCGTCGTACCCGTGGAGGTCACGTGGTACAGACCTGGGACGAGGCCCGTCAGCGGGGCGCCTGCCCAGCCGGGGCCGCGGCTCTGGAGGGTGATGGGCTGCGTCTTGCCGTCCGGGCCGGTCAGGTTCGCCTTGGGTGTGCCCTGGAACGGGAGCGGTGCGACGACGTCGAGGCTCGGGACGGAGCCGAGCGTGACGTAGACGCCCATCGGCCGGGCCGCCAGCAGGTACGGCACGGTGACCGCGCCGCCGGTGAACGAGGCGATCAGATCGCCCTCGAGGTTCGTGCTCTTCGTCGGTACGTCGGCCGTGAGCGTGACCTTGACGGTGCGCGACTCACCGGCCGCGAGCGACACGGTGGCCGGCTGGAGCTTCACGCCCTTCGCGTTGAGGTGTACGACGAGCCGGCTCGTGCCGGTGTTGTGCAGGGTGATCGCCTTCGACGCGGAGACCGACTTGCCGTCGAGGTCGGCGAGGCCGAAGGACAGGCTGGTCGGGCTGGTCTCGAGCGGGGACTTCAGCGCCGACGCCAGGTTCATCCGGCCGGCGCCGTCGGTGGTCGGCGGTACGTCGGGGAGCGGGTCGGAGGCGCCGATCAGCGCCGACCGGATCTCCGCGACCGGCTTGTCCGGGTACCGCTGGCGCATGACCGCGGCCGCACCGGCAACCGCGGGACTGGCCATCGACGTACCGGACATCGCGGCGTACCCGGACGGGTCGAGCGCCTTGGGGACGGTCGAGACCACGTCGACGCCAGGTGCGGACACGTCGGGCTTGAGGCGGAACGTGCCGTCGTTGACGGGGCCGCGGGCGGAGAACGGCGCGATCTCGCCGCTGACGTCCTTGCCGAGGATCGTGACGTCGCGGCCGGCGGCGGCAGCGAGTTCGGCGTACTGGGTGTCGTCCATGCCGAGGACGACCAGGGACTTCATCCGGAGGCTGTCGTCGACCGACAGGTGGCCGGGTTCGGGGACCGAACTGATGCCGATGCCGCCGGAGCTCGGCTGGCCGATCAGTACGGCGATGGCGCCGGCGTCCTGGATGCGCTGGATCGCGGCGCGGTCCATGAAGTCGGCGTACTCGGCGGTGGGACCGGCGAACCCGTTCATCAGCGCGACCTTGCCGTGCAGGTCGCCGACCTCCTCCGGCGAGGCGTAGCCGACGTCGACGAGGGTGCCGGTGACGGGCTTGGCCGGGGCGCCCGCGGTGAGCGGGGTTTCGAAGGTCTGGAGCGGTTCGGTGCCCATGCGTGCCGAGCCGACGCGGCGGTTGCCTTGGGTGGCGCCGACGGCGATCACGCCGGGGGCTACCGCGGGGCTGGCGACCGACGAGGCCCCCGGTCCCGCGTTGCCGGCGGAGGCGACCACGATCACGCCCGCATCCGCGGCTGCCTGAGCCGCCGCGGTCACCGGGTCGTCGCCGGATCCGCCGTCGACTCCGATGCTCAGGTTGACGACGTCCGCGGGGTGCGGGCCCGCCGGGTCGACGGCGGCGTCGATGGCCGCGACGATGTCCGAGCTGGAGCCGGAGCCGTTCGCGTCCAGGGCCTTGTAGGCGGTGATCTCCGCGCCCGGCGCGGCACCTGTCATCTCACCGTCGGCCGCGATGATCCCGGCCACATGGGTCCCGTGCCCGTTGTCGTCCATCGGGTCGGCATCCCCGTTCACAAAGTCGTAGCCCCCGACAACCTTGTGACCTTCCCCGAACCCACCACCCAGATCCGGATGGCTGTAGTCGACCCCGGTATCGACAACAGCAACCGTCACGCCGGCGCCATCGTTTGCTGCGGCCGATGACTTGGTGGCTGCTTGGGTGGCTACTACTGAATCGGCTGCCATCGCGTGCACCGGGAGGTCGGGGACGACGCGGGCCACGCCTGGGAGGTGTTCGAGCGTAGGCAGCTCGGACGCCGGGACTGTGGCGGCAACGGCGTTCAGGACTGTGGTGAAGCGTTTGTGGACGTCGAGCTTGAGGCCTGCGGTTCGGGCGGCGGCCAGTACGCCGTCCTGGGTCTGGCGGAGCTGCTGGTGTTTGCCAGCGGCGGCTCGGGCGCCCGCGGGCTCGGCCAGGTCCGCGCCTACCGCGGCTGGCGGGGTGTCGAAGACGACGATGACGTCACGAGCGGCGGCGGACGGGGCTGCGGCGGCGGGTGGGAGGCCCGCGGACGCCAGCAGAGTGACCGCGAGGCAACCGGCGGTGACGGCGCCGGTCAGGTTCGTGGTGCGCGCTGTGAAATGCATAGCGGGTATTGAAGCCGCGTTCCCCGTGGCAGCGCACCGGTTTGTGCTGGCGCGTAGCGGCCAGTGGCCCAGATGAGCCATCATCGACCGATGGCCGACGAGAAGCTGAAAGCCGCCGGGATCGGCGCCTTCGACGAGCGTGTGTACCGCGTTCTCCTGACCCGTACGTCGGCCACCGCGGCCGAGCTGATGCCCGACCTCGGCGATTCCCAGGCCCGCGTCACCAAGGCCCTCGGCCGCCTCCACGACCTCGGCCTGGTCGGCCAGCTCGCCGGCGAGGGCAAGCGCTTCGCCGCGATCGACCCGGCGAGCGGCGTCGAGGCTCTCGTCCGCGACCAGGAACGCGCCCTCGAACTGGTCCGTGTCGCCGCTCGCGAGCTCGGCGAGCTGTACCGCCACGGCGCCGGCGGCCGGCAGGGCGACGAGATCGAGATCGTGCACGGCCCCGAGGCGCTCGGGCGGCGCTTCGTCCAGCTGCAGCAGGAGACGTCCGAGGAGTTCATGGCCCTCGACCGCCCGCCGTACGTGCTGGCCACCGAGAACCCGGTCGAGGAGCGGGCCATCGACCGCGGCGTCCGCTACCGGGTCGTGTACTCCCCCGAGGCGCTCGCGCATCCGATCGTCGGCAAGGACATCCAGCGCCTCGTCCGCGCGGGCGAGGACGCGCGGATGCTGACCGGCGTACGGATCAAGCTCGCGATCGCCGACCGTTCCACCGCGCTGCTCCCGCTGTCGCTCGACGTCGGCGACGGTCTGCGAGCGGCGGTCGTGCACCAGAGCACGCTGCTCGACGCGCTCGTCGACTACTGGGAGCTGTGCTGGCAGCAGGCGATCCCGTTCGGCGCGGAGGCGTCCGGGGACCTGACCGAGGACGACCGCGCGCTGCTGACCCTGCTGGTCGCAGGCCTCAAGGACGACGCGATCGCCCGCCAGCTCGGCTGGTCACTGCGCACGATGCGCCGCCGGGTACGTCGCCTGCACGAACTGACCGGCACCTCCAACCGCTTCCAGGCGGGCGCCGTCGCGATGCGTCGCGGATGGCTCTGAAACTTCTTTGAGCCTGAAGTTGAGCGATAGTGACTCAACTTTCTTGATACTTGAGTCGACAGGGCTCAAGTTACATGCCTACGGTCCAGGACATGGGCATTCTGAGGCATCCCGACTTCCGGCGGCTCTGGCTCGCCGATCTGCTCAGCCAGCTCGGTAGCCGGCTGACGATGTTCGCCGTACCGCTGCTCGCAGTGCTGACGCTGGACGCGACGACGTTCCAGGTCTCACTCCTGCGGACCTGTGAGACCGCGGCCTGGCTGCTGCTCGGGTTGTTCGCCGGCGCGTGGGTCGACCGGGTCCGCTGCCTGCCGGTACTGATCGCCGCGGACCTCGGCCGTGCCGTCCTGTTCGGGTCGATCCCGGTGGCGGCGGCATTCGGCGTACTGAGCCTCCCGCAGCTGTACGTCGTACTCGCGCTGGCCGGCGTGCTGACCGTACTGTTCGACGTTGCCCACAGCACCTATCCGCCGCGGCTGCTGAACACCGACCAGCTCCTCCCGGGCAACGCGAAGCTCGCCGCCAACCACTCAGTCGCGGCTGTGATCGGCGCCGGAGCGGGCGGGATCCTCGTGCAGTGGATCGGCGCCGCGGTCACGATCGGCCTGGATGCGCTGAGCTTCGTCTGGTCGGCGATCTGGCTCCGCAGCATCCGTTACCCCGAGCCCGCGCCGGTCAAGCCCGAACGCCCGCACCTGCGCCGCGAGATCCGCGACGGCCTGCGGTACGTCTTCAAGCACCCGCTGCTCCGGCCGATCGCACTCAACCAGACCACGACAATGTTGTTCCAGTCCGCGAACGGCGCGGTGATGGTGGTGTTCCTGGTCCGCCAACTGCACCTGCGACCGAGCACGAACGGCGTCCTCAGCATGCTCGGCCTACTCGGCGCGATCGTCGCATCGGTCGTCACTGAGCGGCTCAGCACCCGGCTCGGTGACGCCCGCGCTTTGTTGCTCTCGACAACAGGTATCGGTGTCGCGTTCGTCCTGCAGGCACTGACGAACCGCGGCTGGCAACTAGCCTGGTACGTCCTCGCAACCCTGCTCGCCGGCTTCTCGATCATCGTCGCGTACATCCTCGGCGCAAGCACCCGCCAACGCGTCTGCCCACCCGACCTCCAAGGCCGCGTCAGCGCCACCATGAGCTTCGTCTCCTGGGGCGCCACTCCCCTGGGCAGCCTCCTCGGCGGCATCCTCGGCACAACCCTCGGCCTCCGCCCAACCCTCTACACCGCCGGCTTCGCAACCCTGGCCGGCACATCGTTCCTGTACTTCTCCCCGCTCCGGACTCAGAAGGACTTGGCCGACATCCTCGCCGCGCACTGACGGTTGTCCACAGGCTCCGGATTCGTCGCGCCCGAGCGGACCGAAACGCCATATCTTGTCCGGCAAAGCCACACATCATCAGAACAACGATCGAGAGGGGTGCGCCATCGATCTGCCAGCCGACGACCCGCAGGTTCCCGCACAGGAGCGGTCGGTCGTCCTCCGGACAATTCTGACCGAGCTCGAGAACCTCGAGCATCCGGTCACGGTGCTGCCCGAGCACCGGCAGTCAGAGCTCGGGAGTTCCGCAGCCGATTTCGTCGTCGACGGCCAGAGCCTGCGCGTCCTGGTCAAGGTCGTCTGGGACAACCCGCCGACGGAGGTCCTGCGGGCCGGCACCGAACTGCTGAACACGACAGTCGAGGCCGACGCGGTGATCCTCTGCCGGCCGAGCCCGCCGTTTCCCTGCGTTGTGATCGACGCTTACCAACTGCCCGGTCGTCTGGACATCTCGGTGGGAGGGACCACCGAGCGCGTGTCGGCCACGCCGTACGAATCGGTACGGCGAGCCGTCCAGGAACTGCTCGCTCCGGCATACCACGACTGGTCGGACCTTCCGCGAGCATCGATCGCAGTCGGGCTCAGCGAGCTGATCGATCCACAGAACATCGGCGAGATCGCCGCATCCAAAGCGCGAGCGACCCGCGGGAGGAAGGTGCAACTGGAGGCGAAGAAGGCCGCCTACGGCTCGTTGGACGATCACATCGAAGACTGGGTCGCGCAGCGTGTGACAGCGGCCCTTGCGGGCAACTGGAGCGCCGATCAACTCGCCCACGATCTGAACGACATCACCGGTGGCGTCGATGATTAGTCGCGTACGGCTACAGAACTGGAAGGCTTTCGACAGCCTCGACCTCCAACTGTTCGGCGGGACGACGTTCCTCGTAGCGCGGAACGGAACGGGAAAGACCTCACTCCTGGAATCGATCGCTTGGGCCTTGCTCGGGTCGGTGTCGGGGATCGACGCCGACAAAGCCAGGCGCGGCGACGGACCCTGCCGGGTGACGCTGGACCTCGAGCTGCCCAGCCGCGGACCGGTGACCGTCACCCGTTCGATGACCGCGGCGACAAAAGCACGCAAGCCCAGGAGCACAGTCGAGTTCCACACCGCGGACGGGTCCGGCACCGGCGATGACGATTGGGCGCACCTGATCACCGCCACGCTGGGTGCCCCTCCCGGGCTGTTGAGCCGACTGCTCGTAGGCTCCGACGACGCCATCTGGCGGGAACAAGATCGACCGATCGGCATCGACCTGACCACGGAGGTCTCCCGCCTGCTCCGGCTCGACGTCCTGACGGATGTTCAGCGCGCGGCCCGCAGCGAAGCCAGAGCGTCCGAGCGCCAGGCGCGAGAGGCCAAGAAGATCGACGCTGAGGCGATCGACGCCGCACAGACGGCGTTGATCACTGCCGAGAGCGAGTACGAGGTCGCCGCCGAGCGACTGCGGCAGGTCGAGGTCGAGCTCGCGGCCCGGGAGAAACGAGCCACGATCGAGCAGCAACGAACCGAGTGGAAGGCAGGTGCGGACGCCGTCCGAGCGCGTCACAACGAGGCGGCTGCGGGCGTGGTCCGAATTGCACAGCAGGAAGGCGAGTCGCTTCCGTCGAGGCAGCTGACGCTCACGATGGTCGACGAGATGGGCAAGCGGCTACGGTCGCAGTGGGACGAGCTCGTCCAGAGCGCTGCCCGCGGTCGCGCCATGGCCACAGTGTCCGCGGAGCAGCTACGTCTTCTCCATCCCGGCGACGACTGCCCGGTGTGTCTTCGGCAGCTCGATGCAAGCGCCGCGGAGAAGGCTGCCGAGGGACACCGCGGGGAGATCCGACGGCTGGAGCGGGAGGCGTCCGTGCTCGAAGCGCAGACGGCATCCCTGGGCTCGCACCTGGAGAAGCTTCGCGAGTTCCGTGTGACTCTCTCGGAGCCGTTGCCCGCTCCATTGGCCGTCACGGACGAGCCTGCCGATCCGGCCTCTCCAGAGCTCGCCTCGTACTCTGACCAACGCCTGGCCGAGCTGCTCGGCGACCTACAGGTGCGATGCGAGGTTCTCCGGGACCGGCTCGGTGTCGCACGCAGCGAGGAACAACGGCTGCAGGTTCAGAACCGAATGTTCGAGGTTGCTGTCAGGAGCTATCGGCGACAGGCCTACGCGACGGTTCTGGGAGACACCGTCGACGCGGTCGCCGGGGACCTGACCTCACGTGGCGCGGATCCGCTGGTCAGACTGATCCGCGGTCATTGGAAGCAGTTGCCAGGCGGTGACAGTCTCACCGTCTCGCGCGACGGCACGATCCAAGCCGCGCGAGGAGACAAGACGGTCGACTATCACTCGCTGTCCGGAGGTGAGAAGGCCCAGTCGCTGCTGGTGTACAAGGTGGCGGCACTGAAGGCGCTCACCACGGCCCCGCTGATGCTGCTGGACGAGCCGCTCGAACATCTCGATCCGAGGAACCGCTGGACGATCGGCCGCATGCTCACCGATCTGACGTCGCAAAGCGTTCTGGACCAGCTGCTCGTCACAACCTACGAGGAGTCCTTGGCGCGCAGGCTGGCACTCCACGGTGATCGCGAGTCCGTTCGTGTCCTGCCCATCGACGCAGCGTAGGAACGCCATGACCGTCCGGGTGGCAAGAGAATCACGAAGCCTGCCACCCGGAGATCGTTCCGTGCGAATCAGTCCCTCAGTCGGAGGTGATCTGAGCTGTGCCTACGAGGACCTCTACGTCGAGGGCGGCGCGGCCGCGGCCGATTTCCACGTCCTTGGACTGGCCGGAGACGGCGCCGGCCCAGGTGACGCGGCCGAGTTGGGCCTCGGTGTGGACGTGCACGTCGGAGCCGCGGCGGAGGGCGACGTTCGCCGTGCCGGACTCGACGCGGACGCGGGAGCGGCCCTTGGTGAGCTGGGCGTCCAGGGTCGCCGAGCCGGCCTGGACGAGTACGTCGATGGGGCCGTCGACGTCGGCGACCTTCGCGGTGCCGGCCGTGACGCGGACCTTGGTCAGGCCGGGGAGGCGCTCGGCGTTCACGCTGCCGCCGGTCACCTCGACCTCGACCTCGAGGTGCGGGTTGACGCGGATCGACAGCTCCTTGGCGAGGCCGTTCACGTGGGCCTTCAGGTCGGTCGGGTTGCGCAGCATGCTGAACCCGTCGATCGAGACGCCCATGTCGCCCTCGCTGCTGATCGCGAGCGTGTCGCCGTCGCGCTTGATCACGTGCGGCCCGTCCACCGCGACGCCGTTCACCGCCGGCTCACCGATCAGCCGCACCCGGCGCCCGATCGCCCGCACGGTCACGCGCTGCACCCCGGACGGGATCGGCACGTTGCTGTGCTCCTCTTCGGCAGGCGCCTCGTCGGCCTCATCCGGTACGACGTCCTGCACGGACGAAGGCTCCGCGGCGTGCCGGGCGCCCGGCTCCCCGACCGGCGCGACGGTGGGCTCGGCGGTCGGCTCGGCGGTCGGCTCGGCAGCAGGCCCGGCGGTGGGCTCGGAGGCAGGCTCGGTGGTGGGCTTGGTGGGCTCGGTGGTGGGCGAGTCGACGGCGTCGGCCCACACCTCCGGGGAGGCGGTGGAGTTGTCCTGTGTGTCCTCGGCAACCGGAGACGTGCCGGCCGTGGCTCCGGTGTCAGCCGTGCCGGCGGTCTTGAGGGCGGTGATCAGCGTGGCACCTTCCTCGGTGGAGAGGTGGCCCTTGGCGACGCGGTCCAGGATGTCTCTGACCTTCTCGTCGTAGCTCTGGTTGCTCATGCGTCCAGTGCAGCACCCCACCGGGTCGAAACCAATCGGGGAATCCCCCGAAAAGCAGTGGTGCGGACCCCCGAAGGAGTCCGCACCGTCCCGCTCTCTATCACTTCACAGCCCGGCGAGGGCTGGTTGTTGTCACGCCGCCGGCGTCATCTCCTCCGCCGCCAGCTCGTCCTGTACCGCGGCCAGCTCCGCCGCCTCGGCCTCCTCGGCCGCCCGGCGCGCCTTCAGCCCACGCAGACCGGTCAGCGCGATCACCAGACCGAGTGCCGCGATCCCGGTCACGACCCCGAGCCCGGACTTGTACGCCGACAGCACACCGGTGGTCGCGGTGACACCGACCGTCTGAGCGCTGATCACCGCGGTCACGATCGCCAGCACGACCGCGCCGCCGACCTGGTTCGACGTGTTGAACAGCCCCGACGCCAGCCCCTGCTCGTGGTCCGGGACCCCGGACACGGCCTGGATGTTCAGCGACGGGAACCCGAGCGCGAACCCGAGCCCGAGCAGCATGATCGTCGGGAACACGGTCGAGAAGTACGCCGACTCAGGCCCGATCCGCAGGCTCAGGGCGTACCCGGCGACGAACAACGCCATCGCGACGATGATCATCTTCTCGGTGCCGACCCGGTCGACGATCTTGCCGACGTTCGGCGACAGCGTGGCGACCAGCAGGCCGGCCGGGAGGAACCCGAGCGCGGTCTGGAACGACGACCAGCCGAGCAGGTTCTGCAGGTACATGGTGCCGATCAGCTGGAAGGCGACATACGAACCGAAGACGGTCAGGATGGCCAGGTTCGCGCGCCGCAGCGACGCGTTGCGCAGGATGCCGAGCCGGACGAGCGGGTGCTTGGTGCGCAACTCGATCGCAACGAAGGCGGCCAGCAGTACGACGGCCAGTACGAACAGTCCGATGGTCTGCACCGACACCCAGCCGGCGTGTTCGGCGCCGACGACCGCGTAAACCAGGGACAGCATGCCGCCGGTGACGGTGACCGCTCCCGGTACGTCGTACCCGCCGGCGGCGTTGTCCCGCGGGCTGTTCGGGATCAGCTTGAGGCCGAACAGCAGCACGATCAGTGCGACCGGGCCGGGCATCAGGAAGGTCCAGCGCCAGCCGACCTCGGTGAGCGCGCCGCCGAGGATCAGGCCCATCGAGAAGCCGCTGGCGGCGCAGGTGGTGAAGATGCTGAGGGCCCGGTTGCGATCCGGTCCCTCGTGGAAGGTGGTGGTGATGATCGAGAGCGCGGCCGGGGCGGTGAACGCCGCGGCGATGCCCTTCACGAACCGCGCCGCGATGAGCAGTTCGGGGTTGCTCGCCAGCGAGCTCAGCATCGAGACGACGGCGAAGACGGCCAGCGCGATCAGGAAGACCCGGCGCCGGCCGAGCAGGTCGGCGGTCCGGCCGCCGAGCAGCAGCAGACCGCCGTACCCGAGCACGTAGCCGGTCACGACCCACTGCAGAGAGGCAAGGGAGACGCCGAGGTCGGCGCCGATGGACGGCAGCGACATGCCGACCATCGACACGTCCAGGCCGTCGAGGAAGATCACGCCGCAGACCACCAGGAGTGCGCCCCAGAGACGGGCATCCCAGGTCATGCGGGCGGGAGATGTGGTTTGCGTAGTCACGAGAAGAGACTATTGCATGCGTGTGCATCTAATGTCTAGGCATTAAATGCATTTGCATTGATTGCACCTGCATGCTATGTTGAGCGACATGACCGCTACGAAGGTCAGCGGTGGGACTGGTGAGACCACCGCCGATGTGCGCGAATGGCGCGAGCTGCTGGCTCGCCACGCCGATCTGACCTGCGCCCTCGACCGGGCGCTGCAGGCCGGGCACTCGCTCGGCATGAGTGAGTACGAGGTGCTCGAGCGGCTCGCCGAGTTCCCGGAGCACTCCGCGAAGGTGGCGACGATCGCGAAGTCCGTCCACCTCAGCCAAAGCGCCCTGTCCAGGGTGATCGGCCGCCTCGAAGTCGCCGGCCTGGTCGAGCGGCACATGTGCCCCGAGGACCGCCGCGCGATCAACGTCCGGCTGACCGACGAGGGCCTGCAGCGGCAGGCCGAGGCCCAGCCGACCCAGCGTCAGGTGCTCGCGCAGCGACTGCACGCCCCACTGGTGAAGACCTGCGAGCCCGTACTCTCACCGAGTGAGTGAAACCTTCGACGACGCTCGCGAGATCGTCGCGGACCTGCAGCGCATCGTCACGCCCGACGGCGTCCAGGAGAACTACCTGCTGACCGCCGGCGGCGTGGACCACTGGGTCTATGCCCGCGGCAACGACCGCGCCAACCCGGTCATCCTGTTCGTCCACGGCGGCCCGGCCTCGCCGCTCGCCCCGGTGGCCTGGGAGTTCCAGCGACCGGTCGAGGAGTACTTCACGGTCGTGACGTACGACCAGCGCGCCGCGGGCCGCACCCTGCACACGGTCGACCCGGAGAACATCGCCGGCACCCTGACGATCGCGCAGTACGTCGCCGACGCGATCGAGCTCGCCGAGCAGATCCGCGACCGGTACGGCGTACCGAAACTGGTCCTGCTCGGCCACAGCTGGGGCACGATCATCGCCACCCGGGCCGCGCTCGAACGGCCGGACCTCTTCCACGCGTACGTCGGCATCGGGCAGATCGCGAACGCCCGGGCGAACGAGCAGCTCTGCTTCGAGTACGCGCTCGACCAGGCCCGCGAGCACGACCACACCGAGGCACTCGAGCAGCTCGCGTCGATCGCGCCGTACCCCGGTGACCAGCCCGTGACCCGCGAACGGATCATCATCGCGCGCGAGTGGGCGCAGTACCGCGGCGGGCTGTCGGCGTACCGGGACAGCTCGTTCTACTTCTTCATGGCGCCGCTGCTGTCGCCGGAGTACACCGTCGCGGAGGCCGAGGCGATGGGCGACGGCAACGTGTTCACGCTCGGCCGGGTGCTCGACGAGATGCTCGAGGTGGACTTCACCGGGGTGACCGAGTTCCCGATCCCGGTGCTGATGTTCCTCGGGCGGCACGACTACACGACGCCGACGGCGCCGGTCGAGGCCTGGTTCGAGACGCTGCAGGCGCCGTACAAGCGGGCGATCTGGTTCGAGCACTCGGCGCATCTCGCGCCGTGGGAGGAGCCGGGCAAGTTCCTGGTCAGCCTGGTGACGTACGTGCGTCAGTTGAGCGTGTAGCTGTACCCGTTCGCGACCAGGCCGGCCAGCAGGCGTTCGCGGTGGTCCTCGCCGCGGAGCTCCAGCTGGAGCGCGACCTCGACCTCTTCCAGGCTGAGGGTTTCGGAGATGCGTTCGTGCAGGACCTCGATGAGGTTCGCGTCCAGCGCGGCGATCTGGGTCAGCAGCATCGCCAGCCCACCTGGCGTGTCAGGGATGCGCACTCTGACGGACAGGTACCGTCCGGCCGCGGCCATGCCCTGGCGGATCACCCGCATCAGCAGCAGCGGGTCGATGTTCCCGCCGGACAGCACCACGACCACCGGCGGCTTGAAACGCATCGGCTCGTCGAGTACGGCGGCCACCGCGGCGGCGCCGGCCGGTTCGACGACGAGCTTCGCGCGTTCGAGGACCAGCAGCAGCGCCTTCGACAACGAGTCCTCGCCGACGGTCCGGACGTCGGCGACGTACCGCTGGACCGTCTCGAACGGGACCTTCCCGGGCAGCCCGACCGCGATCCCGTCCGCCATCGTCCGCATCCGCTCCAGCTGCACCGGCTCCCCCGCCGCCAGCGAGGCCGGGTACGCCGCGGCGCCGGCCGCCTGCACACCGACCACCTCGATCGGCAGGCCGTCACGCTGCATCGCCGCCGCGATCCCGGCGAGCAGGCCGCCGCCACCGGTCGGTACGACGACGGTCCGCACCTGCGGGCACTGCTCGACGATCTCCAGCCCGGTCGTGGCCTGCCCCGCGACGATGTCCGGGTGGTCGAACGGGTGGATCAGGATCGCGCCGGTCTCGACCTCGAACGCCCGCGCCGCGATCAGGCAGTCGTCGATCGACGTACCCGCGAACCGGATCTCGGCGCCGTACGCCCGGGTCGCCTTCTCCTTCGGGATCGGGGCGCCGTTCGGCATGAACACGGTCGCCTTGATGCCGAGCAGTTGCGCCGCGAGCGCGACACCCTGCGCGTGGTTCCCGGCGCTGGCCGCGACGACGCCGCGGGCGCGTTCCGCCTTGGACAGCCGGGCCATCCGCACGTACGCCCCACGCAGCTTGAAAGACCCGGTGCGCTGCAGGTTCTCGCACTTCAGGAACACGTCGCCGCCGACCAGGTCGCTCAGCCAGCGCGAGTACTCCAGGGGCGTCGGCGCGACCACGTCGTGCAGCAGATCGGCCGCCCGCGCTACATCTCTGGCATCGATCACGACATGCACCTTAACGGGGAAAAGCAGTTGCGCCCGGAACATACGCTTCTGCACATGGAAGTCCAGGCTCACCTCGCCGAACAGGTCTTCAGGGTCGAGATGCCGGACGACTTCTGGTTCCCGGACGTCGAGCCGGTACTGCGGGCGCTGCGCGAGCAGTACGACGTCGAGGCCGTCGTACGGGAGTGCGTGTCGGACGAGCCGGTCACGTACCTGCTCGAATCGCGGGAGCGGTACGACGAGGAACTGCAGTGGATCGGGAAACACGTACACGCGAACGGCCCGTGGGCGCAGGTGAAGACATGGGGCCTGTCCGACGTACTGCGGGTGCGGACTGCTACGGGTGACGTGTATTTCAAGGCCCTTTCGCAGGCGTCGAGCGATCCTGAGGCGTTGCCGTTCCTGTTCGCGCACGAGCCGCGGTTCCTGCAGCGGGCGTCCGCGGATCGGCCTGGCGAGATCCCGGCGCCGATCGCGATCGACGAGGCGCGTCGGTGGTTGCTGCTGGCCGACCTCGGTACGCCGCTCGGCGAGGAGACCGATGTCGCGCTGTGGATCGATGCCGTACGCAACCATGCTCGGCTGCAGCGGAGCTACGTCGCGGAACCGGAACTTCTGCTCGACTACAGCTGCGCCGATCGGCGGCTCGCCGTACTCGATTCCGAACTGGACCGCCTCCTCGAACCGAACAAGCTGACGCGGCGCCTCGCCTCAGCGGAGCTCGCCAAGCTGCCGGACCGCGCGAAGCAGTTGCGCGAGGCAATCACCGAGCTCGCGGACATCGGCGTACCGGAGACGCTGCTGCACGGCGATCTGCACCCACGCAACCTGGCGGTGCGGGACGGGAAGGTGCTCGCCTTCGACTGGACGGACGCGGCGCTGGCGCATCCGTTCCTCGACCTGGTGACATTCGTCGAGCCGCGGTCCCCACTGTCCGCGGACCCGCGAGTACGAGACGCCTACCTGGCCGAGTGGGAGGAGTACGCCACCCCCACCGCCCTACGCCGTGCGGTAGACCTCGCCGAGGAAGTAGGCGTGCTCTACCAAACCATCACCTACCTCCACCTGGTAGACCACGTAACCGGCCCCAGCCAAACCTCCCTCCTCCGAGGCGGCGACTTCTGGACCCGCAAACTGCTCAGGTGACGGGCACCCATAACCGCAGGGATGCCCGTTACCGACCCGTCAACACTCGACACCTGATGACGCTATTGGTATTGGAACGACCACCGACGAGTGACTGGACTATCCGGCCGCGAGGCGCTTGCGCCGGATCCACCACCTTTGATGGCTCGACCCACGTCGCGCGCACGTGATCGTCCAGTGTCCTGGCGTGCCGATCCAACGCGCCATGCGAAGACCAGGTCTGTGAGGCGGAGCAGCCGCCCACAGGTGAGGCGCCGTCACCAGCTACGCCCACTGTGACGTCGACGCTCAACGGGACGAACATGGGCAGCACCTACGACTGAAGGTGCTGGAGGAGGACGCAGCAGAAGCAGCAGACCTACCACGCCCAGCGTCCACCCAACGGCATCCTCCCGCCCCGGGCCTCCTCCCATCCGGTGTCCTCCCACCCGCCCCGCTTGCCGCCGTCGGCTCCACCCCCGCAGTCGCCTCCACCCTCCACCGCGCCGTCACCGCCGACTCCCACCCCCACGGTCACCCCCACCTCCCACCGCGCCGTCACCACCGACTCCCACCCCCACGGTCACCCCCACCTCCCACCGCGCCGTCACCACCGACTCCCACCCCCACGGTCACCCCCACCTCCCACCGCGCCGTCACCACCGACTCCCACCCCCACGGTCACCCCCACCTCCCACCGCTGTCAGCGCCGGCTTACTCGGGTGCTGGTGGGTCGTCCTTCTGGGGGATCGCCGGACCCGCTCGCCGTATGCGGTCAGCTCGTCCCCGTCGAGCACGACGCGATTGACGGCTGTCATGCCCGGACGCCGTGCCGGATCGGAGGCAGGCTCCAGGGACCTCCGACCTTGGGCGGGAGGTAGCAAACCAGCGCTTCGTTCAGCCGTCTGCGCGGCAGAGGTTCGCCCGGCTCGTGCAGCATCTCCTGCCGAGTTGGACGAGCCGCATGCGTTCGCTGCCTAACCCCGGGCAGTGAATGAATCGGCAGCTCAGACTGTCACGAAGGACGGTGGGTCGGTGGAGGTGCGCTCCCCCCACACTGCGAAGCGGGCTGCGGCGGTGAGGGTCGCTTCGTCGGCCTTCCAGCGGCTGGTTCGCGCGGCGGGCACGGCTGTGTCGCCCCAGGGGGCGCCCGTTGGCTCGACAGGGTCCTCCGGTCGGGGGCCGCACACGGTGCGAGCCAGGCAGGCTGATCCGGCGCCCGCTGGTGCGGGTGCGGTGGGGATATCCGGCGGTGGTCCGGCTGGCGGCGACGGATCGGGAAGAGCAGACCCAGCCGACGCGGATTGCGCAGCCGTTGAGCCAGCCCAGGCGGGGCGGACTACTCCTTGCGAGGGACTCGGGTTCTCCCGGGTGAAGCGAGCTACGCCCTGGGACGGACTCGGATTCTCCCGGCTGGACCGGGCTACGCCTTCCGCGGGGCTCGGGTCCTCCCGGGTAAAGCGAGCTACGCCTTCTGCGGGGCTCGGGTTCTCCGGGGTGAAGCGGGCTACGCCTTGCGCGGGGGTCGGGTCGGCCCAGGTGGGGCGGGCTACGTGGACCTTGCCGGTGGTGATGGTGATGGTCCAGCGGTCGTTGTGGAGGTCGACGTGGTGCCGTCGGCATAAGAGCGCGAGGTTGTCGACGGCGGTCGGGCCGCCGTCCACCCAGTGCGTCAGATGATGGGCGTCACACATCACCGGCGGCGCCGCACACACCACACAGCCCCGGTCCCGGGCGACCAGCGCGTGCCGGATGTGCCTGGTCACCAGGCGTTCGCTACGCCCGACATCCAGCGGCTGGGAGTTCGACCCCAGCACCAGCGGGATGACGTTCGCGTCACACGCCAGACGCCGGACGGTGCCGGCGGACAGGTCGTCGCCATACACGGTCTGGCCGGTCGCGTGCGCGGTCGCCGTCGCTGAGCGGAGGTCGTCGAGGTCGATCGTCACCGTGATGTTCGCCTTCGCGCCGTGCCCGGCGGTGTCGGTGTCCCAGGCGTTCGCGGCCACCGTCAACGCCGTCGTCAGCGCATCGGCCTGACGCTTGTCCCGCGGACGGGGATCGTGTTCCCCGTCGACGGTCTTGTGGGGACGGGCACCGGCATGGACGATCGCACGCAACAGTTCGGCGTTGTCGTTGGCGAGATAGCCCCGGAACTTGACGCCGTTCTCGGCGGTGGTCAACGTCAACGACTCGCGCGCGGAGGCCTTCTGCTCCTCGGGTTCGGGGCCGTCGGCGTCGATCCGGTCACACAACTGCTTCGCGGCGGTGCGCAGTTCCTTGGGGGTGAGATGGGCCGTGAGGCCGACCAACTGTTCCTCGGCGACGTCCAGGGTTTCGACCGGGACGCGGGTGCGGACGCGTTCGAGTTCGGTGATGATCGCGGCGGCGTGGCCGGTCTGCATCTGGCGTACGGTGCCGTCGGCGCATTGGACGCCGTCGGTGAGGGCGGTGTCGACGGCGCGGTATTTGGGCAGCGCGCGGGCGAGGTGGACGTCGCGCCAGGCCTCGGTGCGGTCGCGGCGGTGGCGCACGGTGAGGAGTTCGACGGTGTCGCGGGCGCCGAGCTCCTGGGCGAGGCCGTCTGCCTCGGCGCGGGCGATGAGCTGGAGGCGGACGGCTTGCAGGCGGATGATCTCGGCGTTGACGTCGTCGAGGGCAGGCATCACCTCATGGTTGCCTATAGCAACCACCGTGCGTCCGCCGAGAATGTCCATGAACAGACTCTAGCTGGTGCCTCCGACAGTTTTCAAAGCGAATTCCCTTGTTTTCAAGGCGATCTGGAAGATTTGTTCTGCCGGGCGATCGGGTGGCGCCTGAGGGTTCGCCGCGACTCGGGCCGCGGACGTGGTGCGGAACAGGTCGTGCGGTGACGCCGACGTCGTCAGGTACGCCGTCCCGCGACAGGCGGGGCGGACAACTCACACGACTACAGCACCCGTTAGCTCTTCCCGTCACAACTACTGCACCTATCACCCCTCTTTTCACAACCACAGCACCCGTTAACCCTCCCATCACGGCCAGCGCACTTGTCAGTCCTCCGAGCGCCCGGCACCTCTCTGCCCTTCCACCCCAGCACCCGTCAGCCGTTCCCCTACAACCACCGCAGCTGTCAGCTCTCCGGACGCTCCGCGCGGCGGCTGTTAGCGGTGGAGGATTGCTAGGTGGTTGCGCATGCCTCGGCGTACGGGTGGGTCCAGGTGGTGGTCCCAGGTTGGGGTGCGTTCGCCTCGGAGCATTGCGTAGTAAGCGAGGGCTTCGGAGAGGACTGCTTCGCGGAGGTAGCCGCGGGCCAGTGGTTGTTTGCCTCGGCCGTTGGGGCGGGGGCGGCGTTCGTAGGCCGCGTTCGCGGTGAAGATGCCCAGTCCGTAGAACACGGTGATCAGGTCGGTGAGCGACTCGTGGTCTGGTCGCTCCGCGCGGGTGATCCGGCCGCCGCCGAGCAGCAGTTCATGGCCGACCTCATGGGCATAGATCGCCGTCAGGGCGACCGGATCCGCTGCCAGCGCGGGCGCCAACTGGATCGAGTTGCGGCCGTCGCCGCGGATCCAGCGGCCGGACTGTTCCTTCACGATGTGCGCGCGCACCGGTCGGCGTACGCCGTTCAGCTCGAAGCTCAGACCGCACTGCCCGGGGCGTAGGTCCATCCGCCCTGCAACCAGTTCGCACAGGGCGGTGGCAGCGGCCTCGCTCCCGTCGTACCCGGAAGGGATCACGTCGGTGGGCAGCACGATCGGCCGGTGGACGATGTCCTGGCCGAACTCCTCGATCAGCCAGTCCATCGACATCCGGATCCAGCGCCGGCTGCCGCCGCGCAGGCGTTCGCGGGGTGCCTTCAGCTGGGAGCGCAGCTGCTGGCTTCGTTTGATGGTGCCGATCGGGTTCCTCACCCGCCGAATCATGCCTGCCCGACCTCGCAGCGAAACCTCCCGGTACCGCTGCGTCACCGCCGGTTGACATCAGCGCAGTGGGGCGCCGTCCTGGATCGAGTCGATCTCGGCGTTCTTCACCAGCGCCGCGAGGCGCGCGAACGTGCGGATCCGAACCGCCCGGTCCAGCTCGGTCGGCATCACCGGCAGCAGCGACTCCGGCCACAGCGTGTGGCGGCGGAAGCAGTACGCCGCCAGCGCGTCCGAGGCGCCGCGCTCCCCGAGGTACCCGAGGCTCTGCCGCATCGATCGTCGTCCGGGGACCCGCTCGACGGCCTGGTTCGCGAGGAAGATCCCGAAGCCGTGGAACACCGCGAACAGGTCGGTCACCGCCTCCGCGTCCGGCCGGCTCCGGTCCATCAGGTGGTATCCCCACAGTACCTCGTGGCCCAGCTCGTGCGCCGTCGCCGCGATCACCGCGGACGGGTCGGCCTGGGTGGTTGCCGCCAGCATCACCGCCGTACCTTCGTGGCCGCCGGTGCGCAGGTCGAGCCAGGCCGCGCGCGAACCGGTGCCGGCCGGTGCCGACCAGGCCGCGACGGCGCGTTCGTACAGTTCGGCACGCTGCTCCGGGTCGGTCGTGTCGCGGAGCGCCGTACTGCGCTTCACCTCGGCGGCCAGCTCCCGCTCGGCGAGGACCGAGATCTCGGGGGCGTACCCGGCCGCGGCCAGCTCCTCGACCTCCACCGCCGACATCGTTGCCTGCAGCCCCGAAATCCTCACCAGCGCGGGATGCTCGGCCCGCAACCGGCGGACGGCGGTACTGCGGCCCGCGGCGCGGACGTCCTCCATCCGGAAGCTGAACCGGATCCGGTCGTCCGGCACCTCCATCCAGGCGCAGACCCGGAGGCAGAGTTCCCGCGCGGCGCGCTCGGACCCGTCGTACCGGGCCGGCACGAAAGCGCTCGGCAGTACCGGGCGGCGGCGCAGCGGCTCGACGCCGAACCGGCCGATCAGCCAGTCCAGCGAGTCCTCGATCCACTGCTCGGGTCCGCCGGGGAGCATCACCTTCGGGCCGTAGAGGAGGTCGCGTTCGCGTTGCCGACGCCGCCAGGCACCGATCAGATTCATACCGGAACTGACGCGGTCGCCCCGGCGCCCGTTCCATCGGAAATGTTGCAGCTGCATCACCAACCCAACACGGTCGGCGGGCCTCCGATCAGTTCCTCCAGACGGGCCGCGAAACGGACCCGTGGTGCCGGGTCGAGCGCCTGGTGCCAGTCCGGGAGCAGCGGGCCGTCGCGGAGCAGCCGGTGCTGACGGAAGCGGTACGACGCCAACGCCTCGGCGAGCGCGTGTTCGCCGAGGTAGCCGGAGGTGTGTACCCATTCGTCGTCGAGGGTGGTCTCGTCGACGGCCGCGTTGACCAGCACGACACCGAACCCGTGGAACAGCGCGCACAGATCGGTCAACGGTTCCTCGAGCGGCCCGGACGCCCACGGCGGAGCGGGCCTGGACAGCAGTTCGTGGCTCAACTCGTGCGACACTGCGGCGAGCAGCTTCAACGGATCGGCGATCACATCGGACCGCAGCAGGACCGCGCAATGCCCCGGAATCGGTTCGATACCAGGGGATTCGGCGCCCAGGTCGACCCATCGGCCCAGTGCCGGGCCGGCCTGTACGGCGGGGTGAACAACGCCGGCCCGCCCCGGATCGGAGGCCGCGAGGAGGCACCGCACCACCTCGGCCCCGAACTCGTCGGCACCGAGCCGCCGCACCAGGAACGGGAGCAGACTGTCCTCGGTCAGCTCGGCGTCGATGATGCTGTCCACCTGCTCGAACGACGCCGTACCGAGCCGGCTCGAGTGTGTCCGCACCGCCGCGCGGTCCCCGGGCGCGGCGCCCTGCGACAACGGGTGTTCCGGGTCGAGATAGCCGTCGAGCATTGCCGACCCGAGCAACTCGGCGGCCTCGGCGACCTTCTCCAACCGGAAACTGAAATGCACCCGCTCGGCCGGGATCCCCAGGTGCTCGCAGACCCGCGCGCAGACGGCCCGCGCGGCGGCGTCGGAGCCGTCGTACCCGGGTGGCACGAACTTGTCGGGTACGACGACCGGCCGTCGCAGGGCCGCCGTACCGAAGTGCTCGGCCAGTAAGCGGAACGAGTCCTCGACCCAGCGCCGCGGTCCGCCCGGCAGCGCCACCTTCGGTGCCCGCACCAGATCGTGGAAGGACTCATCGGTCATGCAGTCTCGGACGGCGGGACAGGGGGTGCTGGTTCCGGTCACTTCAGCAGCAGCTTGCCGAGGCGGCGGGACGCGACGTACATCCCGAAGGTGCCCATCGCGGCGAGGTACAGCGCGTGCACGAGCAGGAACCAGCCGACGGCGCCGGTACTGAACGCGCGCTCGAGGACGACGCCCTGGTAGAGCGGGGTGATCTCGACCAGCCAGCGGATCGCGCCCGGGTACGTCTCGACCGGGTAGAAGGTGGCCGAGAACAGGAACATTGGCATGATCGCCAGCTGCACCAGCTCGAAGTCCTGCCAGCTGCGCATGAACGTGGTCAGCGCCATCCCGGCCCCGGCGAACGCGAACCCGATCAGCACCGACGCGGGCAGCGCGAGCAGCGCCCACCACGACGAGATCAGCCCCATGATCAGCATCACGACCACGAACATCGCCGAGTAGATCGCCCCGCGCAGCAGCGCCCAGGTGACCTCGCCGGTCGCCACGTCCCACGGCCGCAGCGGCGTCGCGAGGATCGAGTCGTACAGCTTGGCGTACTTCATCCGGAAGAAGATGTTGTACGTCGAGTCGAAGATCGCGCCGTTCATCGCGGAGCTGGCGAGCATCGCCGGCGCGACGAACGCGGCGTACGCGATCTTCGTCCCGTCGGAGAGTGTGAACGCGCCGACCAGGTGCGCGACGCCGACGCCGATCGAGAGCAGGTAGAACACCGGCTCGAAGAAGCCGGAGATGAACACCACCCACGACCGGCGGTAGAGCATGAAGTTCCGCTCGACCATGTGCCGCCCGCCGCCGAGCCGGACCGGCACCGGAAGTACGCGTGCTGCGATTGTCGCCATGTCAGCCGATCAACTTCCTGGTGAAGCCGCGGACGGCGAGGCGGGTGCCGACGAAGAACCACGCCAGCAGGTAGACGACGTTCACGACCGCGAGCAGCGGGTTGACCGAGCCGAGGCTGAGCGCGCGGGACAGGTCGACCGCGTGCCACAGCGGGCTCACGTACGCGAGCCACTCGATCCAGTCCGGCAGCTGCGACACCGGGAAGAACGCGCCGGAGAACAGGAACGCCGGCACCACCCCGAACCGGAACACGATCGCGAAGCCGGAGTCGTTCTCCAGCGTCGTCGCGTACGCCGCGATCGGCGCGGCGACCGCCATCCCGACCAGCAGCGCCACCGGCAGCGCGAGGATCCCGAGCGGCGACCGGAGCCCGCCGAACAGCGCGATGATCACCAGGAACACCGTGCACGACGTGAACACCCGGAACGCGATGAACCCGAGCTGCCCGTACACCACGTCCGCCGGCCGCAGCGGGGTCGCGATCATCGAGTGGTAGAACTTCTGCCACTTCAGCCCACCCATCACCGGGTACGTCGCCTCGCCGACCGCGATCTGCAACGCCGTCGAGGCGAGCAGCCCCGGCGCGATGAACTGCAGGTAGCTGACGCCGCCGAGCGCACCGGTCCCGTTGCTGTCCACGAACGAGCCGAGCCCGATCCCCATCGCGGCCAGGTAGAGCAACGGCAGCAGGAAACTGCTGATCACGGTGCCCTTCCAGGTCCGCTTGTAGACGGTCAGCCAGTAGTCGAACATCCGGCGACCGTTCTCCACGGCAACGGTCATCACTCCACCAACGTCCGGCCGGTCAGTCTCAGGAAGACGTCCTCAAGCGTGGAACGGCGCACCAGCACCGCGGCCGGTTGCAGGCCGCGCTCGTGCACCTGGGCGACCGCGCGCTCGCCGTCGTCGGTGTAGAGCAGCAGCCGGTCCGGCAGCACCTCGATGCGCTGGGCGAGGTCCTCGACCTTGCCGGCCAGTGCGTCGTGGTCCGCGAGCATCACGTCCGGCCCGAACCGCAGCTCGGTCACCTCCCGGGTCGAGTAGTCGCGGATCAGCTCGGCCGGCGACCCCTCGGCCGCGATCAGCCCGCCGTCCATCACCACGAGCCGGTCGCACAGCTGCTCGGCCTCGTCCATGTAGTGGGTGGTGATGATCAGCGTGACGCCGGCCTGTTTGAGCCGGAACAGCTTGTCCCACAACAGGTGCCGCGCCTGCGGGTCGAGCCCCGTCGTCGGCTCGTCGAGCAGCAGCAGGTCCGGCTTGCTGACCAGCGACCGCGCGATCGTCAGCCGCCGCTTCATCCCGCCGGACAGCTCGTCGACCTTGACCTTGGCCTTCTCGGTGAGCGCGACGAACTCGAGCAACTCGTCCGCGCGGAGCCGGCACTCCGCCCGGCTGAGCCCGAAGTACCGCCCGTAGATCGTCAGGTTCTCCCGGACCGAGAGCTCGGTGTCGAGGGTGTCGTCCTGCGGGCAGACCCCGAGCCGGGCGCGGATCGCCGGGCCGTCGGTGGCCGGGTCCAGGCCGAGGATCCGCAGCGTGCCGCCGCTGATCGGGGAGACCGCGCCGATCATCCGCATCGTCGACGACTTGCCCGCGCCGTTCGGCCCGAGGAACCCGAAGGCCTCGCCGCGCCACACGTCCAGGTCGATGCCGCGGACCGCCTCGAAGTCGCCGTACGACTTCCGCAGACCGCGGACGTGCACCAGAGAATCACTCACCTGCCCGACACTAGACGGACCGTCGGACAGTTTCCTCCCCGTTTCGCCGGTACCCGAGCCGCCGCACCGCATATGCCCGGACGCCGGCCGCCAGCCACTCGGGCAGCTCCGCGTCCACCGTCGCGATGATCGCCCGCTGATCCGCGTTCTCCACGAGCAGGTCCGCCAGCCCGTAATAAGTCGTCGGCGTGGCCGGCCAGACCTCCAGCACGCCCAGGTAATGCTGCTCGATCAGCTCCAGCCCCTCGGCCGAGTCCGGGAGTACGCCCCGGTCCCGCGCGGCAGCCATCCGCAACAGCAGACGACGCCCCTCGTCCCCCAGCCGCTCGTAGTCTTCCCGCGTCCAGCTGGAGGTCTCCCGCACCGCCTTCTCGAACCCCTCCGCCGCGGCCTCGCCGTACCGCTCGGCCAACTCCTCCCGCAGCCGCGCCCGCGCGTCGCTCAGCCCCGCGAAGAACTCCTCGTCCGCGACAGTCGCGTCCCCCGACAGCCCCGCGATCGTCCGTTCGACGGCGCCGAGCACGTCGTCCAGCCGCTTCCGCTCCCGCAGCAGCTGCTCCCGGTGCCCCTCCAGCGCGGTCACCTCGTCGTCCTGCTCGTCCAGGATCCGCGCGATCGACGGCAGCGGTACGCCGAGCTCGCGGAGCAGCAGGATCCGTTGCAGCCGGAGCAGCTCGGGGCGGCCGTAGTACCGGTAGCCGTTCGCGGCGATCCGCCCCGGCGGGAGCAGGCCGATCGCGTCGTAGTGCCGCAGCGTGCGCACCGAGACACCGGCGAGCCGCGCCACCTCACTGACCGTTCGCTCCACGACACCTCCGGAAAAATCGGGTTGGAGTCTGACGTTACGTCACCCTTTAGCGTCCCCGGCATGGCATTCACGATCCTGCACACCCGACTCGTCGACCGCGGTACGGCGTTGCCCGCGGACTGCCTGCGGGTCGCGGACGGCCGCGTCGCGGCGATCGTCGGCCCGGACATCGCCCGGCCCGACGACGTCCTGGTCGACGGCTCCGGTACGACGCTGCTCCCCGGGCTGATCGACGCCCACGTCCACCTCGCGCCGGGCAGCACGCAGCTCGCGGCGACGTACGGCGTGACCACGCAGCTCGACATGTTCAGCATGCCGGAGGTGATCGCCGGGGAGACGCCGCGGTCCGGGTTCTTCACGTCGAGCATCGGCGCGACCGCACCCGGCGGACATCCGACGATCGCGTTCCCGCCGTTCCCGTACGTGACCGGGCCGGCGGACGCGAAGCGGTTCGTCGCGGACCGGATCGCTGAGGGCGCCGACCACCTCAAGCTGATCTACGACGACGGCTCCGGCGCGATGCTGAACATCCCGACGCTCAGCCGGGACACGATTCGCGCGCTCGTCGACGAGGCGCACGCGTACGGGCTCACGGTGGTCGCGCACGTGTCCACCGCAGCCGGTGCGGTGACGGTGGCCGAGTGCGGCGTCGACGTACTGGCGCATGCGCCGTCCGACCTGATGACGCCGGAGGACATCGACGCGATCAAGGACGTGGCCGTGATAGCAACGCTGGGCGTTGTCGACATGTTCGGGTCAGCTGGTCACCTGCCGTTGCAGGACGAGCAGGAGCTGATGGCCAGGATGCCTGCGCGCTGGCGGCGCGTGCTGGACCACCAGTCGCGGCGTTGGATGCCGCCGCAACCGCCGGACGGTGCACCTGCGCGGGCGAACACGTTGGCGTTGCTGAAGGCCGGCGTACAAGTGCTGGCCGGTACTGACGCGCCTAACCCGGGCCTGGTGTTCGGAGCCTCGTTGCACCGCGAGCTGGTGCATCTGGTGAGTGCTGGGCTCACACCGGCGCAGGCGCTCGTTGCTGCGACCAGTGCTCCGGCTGAGGTGTTCAAACTGGCCGACCGTGGGCGGCTGGAAGTAGGGGCGCGTGCTGACCTCCTCCTGGTCGACGGGAATCCACTGGTCGACATCACTGCTACCCAACGGATCCGGCAGACCTGGGTCGGCGGGGAGGTACCGGCTGAGTACGCGGGCAGTGCTGCGGAGCTGGCGAGCATCCGGTTCCTCGGTGAGACCACGGCGCGAATCATCAAGGCGCTGAAGGAGCAGTGGCCCGGGTTCCCGTCACCGGAGGACGTGGTGCGGGAGGACGGCGAGGTGCTCGGCCGCGTCGTGCCCGTGACCGGTGGGTGGTTGCCGACAACCGTCTTCGGTGCCGCGCTGGGTCCGGCGAGCGACCGGGACGCGGCTGTCGCGTTGGTGGAGAAGGAAGGGCTCGAGTGCCTGACCGACACGTGGTGGGCGCGGACGAACGGGGAGTGGCAGGAGGCTGTGCTGATGGAGGCGCAGCCGGAGCGGGTTCGGCTGCGCTGGAAGGACCCGTTGCTGGAGCAGCCGGCGGCGGGCCGGTGGTACGACCTGATCGACATCGACCTGTCCCGTACAAGCCATCGATAATGCCGATGACGTGATTCGTTGACAGCGACTCAGCCGAAGGCTTGGCTGAGTCGCGTGAGTACTACGCGCATCGGTCTCGGCCAGTGGCACGCTGTACCCGGAGACAAGAACGTCAACCTGGCAACGGCTCTCGAGGTCGTCGCGGGCCTCGCCGCGCAGGGCGCCGAGCTCGTCGTACTGCCCGAGCTGTGGGCCAGCGGGTACGACGCGGCGCGGCTCGGCGAGATCGTCTCCGCCACCGCAGAGCCTGTGCCTGGGCCTCGTAGTGAGGCGTTGGCACAGGCAGCGCGTGAGCATGGGCTGTGGCTGTTCGCGGGGTCTGTGCCTGAGTTGGCGGACGGGCGCGTGTACAACACGACGCTGGTGTTCGACCCTGAGGGTGAACTGGTCGGCGTACATCGCAAGGTGCATCTCTATCGGCCTACCGCTGAGGACGCTGTGTTTGCGGCCGGCGAGACCGTGACAGTGCTCGACACCGAGCGGTTCGGCGCGGTCGGGCTCGCGACGTGCTTCGACGGCGATCACCCCGGGTACGCGCGGGCGCTGCGCGATCGCGGGGCGCGGCTGGTTGTCATGCCGGCGGCGTACGAGACCGCCGCCGAGAGCTGGTGGGACCTGCTGCACCCGGCGAACGCGCTCGCCAACGGTCAGTGGTGGATCACCGTGAACCAGAGCGACGGCGGGATGTTCGGCCGGAGCCGGGTGATCGCCCCGGACGGCACCACGGTCGCCGAGGCCCCGCGCGATGGTGCGTCACTCATCTGCGACGTCGACCTGGAGGCCGGCATCCACGAGGCCGACATCCACAACTCAGCCCTCTGGAACGACGCCCAGCCAGACCTGTACGTCCCTCATCCCCTGCCGACGTAGGGCATTCCCGCCGCCATCACGGTCAGCGTGGGTACGGCGACGGACGTCGGAAGGCCGGCGATCCGGACCACGAAGTCCGCGACGATCTTCGGGTCGAACGTCGGCTCGACCGCGATCGACCCGTCCGGCTGCAGCACACCCTGCTCCATCCGCGCGGTCATCGCGGTGGCGGCGTTGCCGATGTCGATCTGGCACGCGGTGATCCCGTGCGCGCGCCCCTCCAGCTCGAGCCCCTTGGTCAGCCCGCTGATCGCGTGTTTGCTCGCGGTGTACGCGATCCCCTGCGGCCGCGGTACGTGCGCCGAGATCGACCCGTTGTTGATGATCCGCCCGCCCTTCGGGTCCTGCCGCAGCATCAGGTCGTACGCCGCCTGCGCACAGAGGAACGACCCGGTCAGGTTGGTGTCCACCACCCGCCGCCAGTCCTCCTCCCGCACGTCCTCCACCCCAGCGGCCGGCGACCCCGTCCCGGCGTTGTTCACCAACACGTCCACCCGCTCGAGCCCCTGGAAGAACCCGCGCACCGCAGCACCATCAGCGACGTCGAGAACGGCGTACCACATCAGCTCTCCACCGAGGGCAACCGTCTCCTTCAGCTTGTCCTCGGTGCGTCCGGTCACCCACACCTGGTAGCCGGCGCCGGCCAGCGCGAGCGCCATCTCCCGCCCGAGCCCCGACCCGCCTCCGGTCACCACCGCAACCCGCGTCATGCCGTCACCCTTCCGCCTCGTCGAACAGGCGTCCAGCATGACCGACCTTCCCAGGTGCGGCGAACACCACTTCTATCCCGATCCGCGTCACAAAACGCCACCGTCCGCCGTCGAATGGGTATCCGCAGCCTGCGAAGTACTGCGGAGAGTGACGATCCCGCGACCGAGAGCAAATGAGTGGCGGCTCAGTTGAATATCTTGGAAACTCATTTGCGTGTATCACGCAAGCATGTATATGCTTGCAGCATGCAAGTAAACGACGCGTACGCTCCACAGACCCCGATCGAGGGTGTGATGCACGCGTTCACCCGGATCGGGCGCCGGCTGAAGGCCAAGCAACCCGGCGACACGATCGACCACAGCGCGCATGTCGTGCTGTTCGCCCTGCGGTGCAACGGCGCACTGCGGCTGTCCGACCTGGCCGCCCGGCTGGAGCTGGACGCCTCGACCGCGAGCCGGCACGTCCGGTCCCTGGAGCAGCTCGGCCTGGTCCGGCGCTCCCCCGACCCCGACGACGGCCGGGCCTTCCGGGTCGAGCTCACCGAGCAGGGCATCGAGCAGTGGGAGACCAGTGCCCGGCACCGGATGGAACTGCTGAGCGCCGCGATGGAGGGCTGGTCCGAGGAGGACGTGCAGACCTTCGAGCGGCTGATGACCCGCTTCGCGGACGGCGTCACCGCCCTCATCGAAGCACCCGCCAGCGCCGCCTGGGCCGACAAGGGCTGGGCCGCGGTCGCACCACGACTGCAGCAGCCCGCCCCGGCAGAGCGCAGTACCGACACAGACTCCACTGCCGACAGTGACCCTGCCAGCAGCGCGAACCACGACAACAACCTGGAGAGCACCAGATGAGCACCACAGAGCCCGCCACCGCCGGCGGCGCTGCACCGACCGACGGTGGTCCCAACTACCTGTCCCACAAGCAGATCCTGGTCATCCTGGGCGGACTGATGGCCGGGATGTTCCTGGCCGCGCTCGACCAGAGCATCGTGGGTACGGCGCTGCCGCGGATCGTCAGCGAGTTCAACAGCCTGGACAAGCTGTCCTGGGTGGTCACGGCGTACCTGCTGACCTCGACCGCCTCCACCCCCCTGTGGGGAAAGATCTCCGACCTCTACGGCCGTCGCCCGCTGTTCATCGCGGCGATCGTCACGTTCCTCGGCGGCTCCGTGCTGTCCGCGCTGTCGCAGAACATCGAGCAGCTGATCGGCTTCCGCGCCGTCCAGGGTCTGGGCGCCGGCGGTCTGATGTCACTGGCCTTCGCCACCATCGGCGACGTGATCCCGCCGCGCGAGCGCGGTAAGTACATGGGGTACTTCGGTGCCGTCTTCGGTCTGTCCTCGGTGGCCGGCCCGCTGCTCGGCGGCCTGCTCACGGACGGTCCCGGCTGGCGCTGGATCTTCTGGATCAACGTCCCGATCGGTCTCGTTGCCCTCGGCATCGTCGCCGCCGTACTGCGGCTGCCGCACGTGAAGCGCTCGCACAAGATCGACTACCTGGGCGCGTCCACGATCGCCGCCGCGGTCACCTCGCTGCTGCTGGCCATCTCCTGGAGCGGCCCGACCAACGGCTGGGGCACCGGCACCACGATCGCGCTGCTGGCCGGCGCCGTCGTCCTCGCGGTCGCCTTCGTGATCATCGAGCTGCGGGTGGCCGAGCCGATCATCCCGATGGACCTGTTCAAGGGCCGGATCTTCTCCGGGTACGCCGGGTACGCGTTCCTGCTCGGGTTCGCGATGTTCGGTGCGCTGATCTTCCTCCCGCTGTACCTGCAGGCCGTCAAGGACCTGTCGCCGACCCGGTCGGGCCTCGCGCTGCTGCCGATGATCGTCGGTATCTTCTCCGCGTCGATCCCGAGCGGTCAGATGATGAGCAAGAGCGGGCGGTACAAGCACTTCCCGATCATCTCGGCGATCCTGGTCGGCGGCGCGATGGTGCTGCTGTCCACGCTGAGCCTCACCACGCCGTACTGGCAGCTCGCGATCTACATGTTCGTGATGGGCGCCGGCCTGGGCCTGTCGATGCAGATCACCGTCACCGCCGCGCAGAACAGCGTGCCCCGGCAGCACATGGGGTCCGCGACCTCGACGATGACCTTCTTCCGCTCGATGGGTGGTGCGATCGGTACGGCGGTCTACGGCGCCGTACTGACCAGCCGGCTGAAGGTCCACCTGGGCGACATCATCCCGAACGCCACGCAGTCGATGGTCGACGGACTGGCCAAGGCGGCCAACAGCGTCCAGGCGCTGCACACGCTCAAGGAGCCGCTGAAGGGCTTCGCCCTGCACGGGCTGGTCGACGCCATGGACGACGTGTTCCTGGTCTCGCTGCCGTTCCTGGCGCTGGCCCTGATCCTCGCGGTGATCACGCCGGAGCAGCGGCTGGCCGGTCGCAACGACGGGCCGAAGGCCGAGGGTGACGAGTCGCTGGAGGCCTCGGCGACCGCCGCGATGCACTGACCGCGTCACCGAACCGATACCAAACGTCGGTTGACCTACCCGACAGCCGCTCTGGAAAGCTTTTCCAGGGCGGCTGTTCCGTTGTCGCAGCGGCCGCCTGACCCTCCCCGGGTCGTACTTTCGACACGTACCGCAACGACAGGACTGGCCCACGGATGAAGACACTTGACCGGCCACTGGACGACGACGACCGCGCGATGGCCGATTTCGCGGACGTCCGCGACTGGCGACGCCTGGGCGGCCCGCAGGCCGGCCAGACCGGGCCCGTCCCGGTGCGCCGGCTGATCCGCCGGGTGAAGTCGGCGACCAACTGGAAGCCGTGGCCGATCAACCGCCGCACGGTGATCGACGAGCAGCTCGACGGCTGGGGCTTCCTGACCAAACGGCAGACCGAGCTCGCCGTGTACGACGACCAGGTGCTGGCGCACAGCCCGTTCAGCGGCTGGGTGGCGTTCGCGATCGAGCCCTGGGACCTCGAGGAGGTCGAGGCAGGCCTCGACGACCACTGGCCCGGGAAATTCGAGCTCGCCTGCCGGCACTGGGGACAGCCGGCGTACGTCGGAATACAGACGAAGACCGGGTTCGACGACGACTGGGCCCCGGGAGCCGGCCGCGACCGCCGGCACCTGGCGGTCTGGACGCCGCCCGGCGCCGAGATCCACCTGTACAGCAACCGCCCGCGGCGCAAGCCGCTGTCGACCTCGGTCGGCATCAACTACGTGGTGTACCTCAACGAGGAGGGGTCATGACGACAGCCAAGCAGGACTACCGGACGACCATGCGCGACGCCGCCGCGAACAGCGACGTCCGCACCGGAACCGGAACGGCCAGCGCCGTCTCCCCCGAGAACCTGACCCGGATCGCCCACGGCGCCACCGCGGCCGCCGAGGCAGCCGGCGAGTCCCCCACCCTGTCCGCCGACCTCGGCGCCGCCCTCCGCGCCGCGACCCCACCGAAGGGCACCACCCGCACCACCGATCCCGCTGCCAACCCCACCGGCGCCCGCCCCGAAACCGGCGGCCGCACCGCTCCTGAGCGCGGCACCGACCGCGGCACCGGCAGCCGCTGAAAGGTCCGGTCCAGCCACCGATCCCCGGGCGGAATCCGCTCCCCGAACAGACCAAAACCAGTTATCCACAGGCAGCCGAAGAACCCGTTGTTGTTGACCCTGACCCCGCCGTACGGTTGCCGACGACGGCTTGAGCAGCGATGGAAGGAACAAGTCCCGAATGAAGACGCAGGACAGGCCGCTCCAGGAGGACGACCTGGCGCTGGCAGACCTCGCCGCGATCGCCGACTGGACCCCGATCGCCGGCCCGGACTCGGACAACACCGGCCCGGCAACCATCAAGGGCATCGTCGAGCGGGTCACCGCGGTGACCGATTGGACGCCCTGGGGACTGCAGTCGCCCGAGGGCGTCGGCCCGCACAGCGCCGGTTGGGGATTCACCACGCCACGCGGCAGCACGATCATCGTGTACGACGCGATGGCCTTCGCCGACACCCGCAACAGCGGCTGGTCGGCCTACGAGATCGGCCCGAACGACCTCGCGGAGGCCGAGGCCGGGCTGGACGCCCACTGGCCGGAGCACCTCGAGCTGACCCGTAAGCACTTCGGCGAGCCGGCGTACGTCGGTGACCACAACGACCCGGACTTCGACGACGCGTGGGCTCCGGGAGTCGGCGCCGACAAGCGCCACCTGGCCGTGTGGGTCCGGCCCGGTGCCCAAATCCGTCTGTTCAGCGACAAGCCGGCGCTGGAGCCGTTGACCGAGGCAGTCGGTGTCAACTACGCGGTTTACCTCGACTAGGAGTTGGAATGTCACAGCCATCAGGACCGCTCTTCACGCCAGGTGACCGCAGAGCTGCGGTCGACTACCTTGCCAGCCTGTCGCCCCAGCAACAGCAGAACTTCGAGAAGATGCTGAACCACCAGCCGAGGCTGAAGCGGATGTACAACGCCTCGGTCAAGGTAGCCACCGAAGCGTGGAACTCACAGCCCGGTCTGAAGACCCGCGCCTTCGGCAACGGCGTTGCGTCCGCCACCCGGACGAGCGTCGGTGCTCTGGGCAGCGCTGCCAGGGGCGCGCAGTTCGCGGCGCAGAACCCGGGTCAGGCGTGGGACAACACCCGGGATGCCAGCGGCCGCGCGATCTCAGCGACGGGCCGGGGGCTCGGCCAGGCCGCGGTCGCCGCCGGACGCGGAGTCGCGAACTCGCCGGTCGGCACCGCCGGTCGAGGCATCGCGAACGTCTCGGTGGCCACCGCTCGCGGGGTCGGCAACTCACCGGTCGGCACCGCGGCCGTGTCGGCCGCTCGCGGCGTCGCCTCGGTGGGCCGTTGGGTCGCCGACAAGTGGAGCCGGGCGACCGTCGCCGCCGAAGCCGGCCGAAGGGCCTTCGCCGAGGCCAAGAAGAGCCCGAGTTCGCCCGACGTGAGCAGCCACGACCGGCTCGACCTCGCGGACCGCGCCGCTGCCGTCGTCTCGGCCCAGACCCCGGAAGAGCGGCTTGCCGCCACGCAGGGTCTGCTCACGGCGCTGCAGCAGCAGATCGACCGGAACAACTCGTCCATGATGCAGACCACCCAGGCGCCCGCGTCCCAGGCGACGAAGGCTCCCGCCGCTCAGGGTCCTGCCGCTGCCACTCCACAGGGCACGGGCCAGGGCGAACAGCAGCGCCCGGCACAACCAGACCGCCAGAACGGCAACGGCGGCGTGCAGCGCTGACACCACCGCACCAGCCAACTCCCCGGCCGCCCTCGTTCCCACGAGGGCGGCCGGTCGCGTGCTGTACGGCAGAACTGCTGCCCAGACGTAGGTTCGGTCCATGACTCCGCTGCAGACCGAGCTGGCCACCGTCGGCCTGGAGGCCCTGCCGGGGTTCGTCCTCGCGGGCGGCTACGCACTCCGAGCCCACGGGTTCGGCACCCGGGATTCCAACGACATCGACCTCTTCACCGACGACGTCGATCCAGTCCGGTTCGCGGAATCCGTCGCCCAACTGGTGAACACGTACCGCGCGGCCGGTCACAAGGTCGAGGTCGCCCGGCGCGCCCCGCAGTTCGCCAGACTGGTCGTCGACACAGCCACCAAGGTCGACCTGGGCGTCGACCTCCGCCAGGATCCCCCGGTCCGGATGAGCCTCGGCCCGGTGCTGTCCGAGGCCGACGCGGTCGGCAGCAAGGTGGGCGCCATCTATTCCCGGCTGGAGGCCCGCGACTTCATCGACGTACAGGCCGTGCTCGACAGCTGCCGGTACGACCAGGACGCCCTGCTCGAGCTCGCAGATCTCCGGGAGGCGACGCCGTTGGACCGCGGCATGTTCTCGGCGCAGTTGCGCGCCGGCGCCCAGCTCCCCGATGACGCGTTCGTCCGGTACGCCGCCGTACCGGAGCAGATCGCGCGCATCCGGCGTACCGCCTCGGAATGGTCCGCGACGCTCAGCGGTGCCTGAGTGGAAAGGCTGTCTGGGAAGATGACCGCATGAGTGACGTCGCTCAGCCTGGTGATACCTACGGGTGGATGATCTCGTACGTCGTACCCGAGTCGCTCGACCTGCTCCAGGGACCCACCGCGGGCGCCGTCGAACTGCCGACCCGGCTCGACTGGACCACGAACAACAGGTACGACCTGGGGAACCGCGACGAGGCGATCGGCCTGTACAACCGGGTGATCAGCGAGGCCTCGACCCAGGCCGACCTCACCGAGTTCCTGAACGGCGACGTCCTGCTCGCCCTCTGGCCCCAGCTCCACCTCCCTCGCCGGTGCACGGCGTTGTGGGTCGAGGCCTTTCCTGAGCTGGCTGCGGGGAGCTGATCAGTCGTCGGCGGGGGTTGGCTGGCGGCGGCGTCTTCTCGGGGGTTCCGGGTCTGGGTCGTTGCCGGCCAGGTGGTTGACGATGGCGTTCAGGACGGCGGCGGTGGGGACGGCTACCAGGGCGCCGACGATGCCGGCGATGACGACGCCGGTGGCGATCGCGAGGATGACCGCGAGCGGGTGCACGCTGACCGCGCGGCCCATCAGGAACGGCTGCAGGACGTGGGCCTCCAGTTGCTGTACGCCGATCACGACCGCGAGCATCACGATCGCAATGAAGGGGCCCTTGGCAACCAGTGCGACGAGGACCGCGACGATGCCGCTGACCAGCGCGCCGACCACCGGGATGAACGCGCCGACGAACACCAGGATCCCGATCGCGCTCACCAGCGGCAGGCCGAGGATCGCCGCGCCGAGCGAGATGCCGATCGCGTCGACCGCGGCGACGATCACGGTCGCGCGGACGAACGCGGTCAGCGACACCCACGCGCGACGGCCGGACGAGTCGGCCTTGTCGCGGGCGCGGCGCGGGAACAGCCGGACCAGCCACGACCAGATCTGCTCGCCCTGGTAGAGGAAGAAGAACAGGCAGAACAGCGAGATGAACAGCCCGGCCACCACGTGCGTCGCCGTCGTACCGACCGCGGCCGCCTGCTGACCGAGGGCGCCGCCGGAGGTGATCTGCTTCTGGATCTGCTTGAACAGGTTGGTGATGTCGCTGTCGGTCAGGCCGAAGTTGATCCGGGCCAGGTCGCGCAGCTTCTGCACGCCCTCGCCGACCTGTTTGGACAGGTCCTCGAACTGTCCGGCGATCTGCGTCCCGACCAGCGTCAGCAGGCCCGCGACCACGATCAGCGTGGCGATGACGGTGATGCCGGCGGCGAGGCCGCGGGGGATCCGGAGCTTCTGCAGGCCCTTCGTCACCGGGACCAGGAGGGCGGTGAGGAGGATGCCGACGGTCACCGGTACGACGACCTCGGACAGGTACCGCATGATGTAGCCGATCACGCCCACGGCCGCCACCACCACCAGGAACCGCCACGACCACGCGCTGGCGATCTCCATCGCCGGCGTCACCCCGTGATCGACCTTCACCGGCGCGGTCCCGGCCGCAGGCTCGCTGGAAGTCTCCAGCCCCTCCTGGTCCGCGACCGGACTTTCTTCGGTCTCGTCGTCCCGCCCAACGTCGCTCATCTGGCCTCCCTGGTTGAGGAGCCTAATGCCCTGCGAGGCCTGTTCCGTGAATGTGGGCGGCCAGGCCCTCGGCGGCCTTCGGGGCGTCGTCGGCGAGCAGGCCGACGGCGGCGAGGACGTAGTCCGCGTCGACGCACACCTGCGCGCGTTCCGGTACCAGCCAGCCCTCCTCCCGTGCGTTCGTCCCGATCGCGCCGAGGATCCGCGCCGCCACCTCCGGCGGGTTGTGCCGCAGTACTCCCCCGGAGCCGACCAGCAGGTCGACCTCGCGCAGGTCCTTCCCGGACCGCTCGATCACCCGCCCACCGGGCCCGAACACGATCCGCTGCCGCCCCGCGTGCCGCCGCAGCGCGACCGTCGCCGCGACACTCGCCAGCGTCTCGTCGTACGCCGCCTCGCGCCGATCGCCCGGCAGGTACGCCGGATCCGCGCGCCGCCGCTCCGCCGCCGCCCGGGCCCCGTCGACGTCCGCGATCAGCCCGGCCTCCGCGCCCGCGTCCACGACCGGTACGGCGCTCCACCGCATGCCGAGGTCGCCTTCGACGGTCCGGGTGACGGGATGGGTCGCGACCACTTCACGGCCGAGGTTCGCGTCCTCGGGGTCGAGTTCGATCACCGAGTGCACGTCGGTGGTGGCGCCGCCGATGTCCACGACCGCGACATCCCCGTGCAGACCGGCCAGCACCTCGACACCACGCAGTACGACGTCCGGCGTCGCGGCCCGCACCATCCGCGCGAACGCCGGGTCCTTGGACAGGTTCTTCCCGCCGATCACGTGCGCGAGGAACATCTCCCGGATCGCCGCCCGCGCACTGCCCGGCGCGAACACCCCGATCTCCGGTACGACGTTGTCCGCCAGCACGTGCGGTACGCCCGCCGCGGCCAGCGTGCCGGCGATCTCGTCCCGGGCCTCGACGTTGCCCGCGACAACGATCGGTTTCCGCCACGTGTACTTCGCGAGCGTCTCGGCGGCGTGCAGCAGTACGGCCGAGTTGCCGCCGTCGGTCCCGCCGAGCAGCAGCACGACGTCCGGACGGTCCTTGCGCAGTTCCTTCTGGGTCGTCGCGGTCAGCCCACCGCTGACGACCGCCACCACGCGCCCGCCGCTCGACAGGGCGACCCGCTTGCCCGCCTCCGCGGTGACAAGCTCTTCGTTGCCCACGACACCGATCCGCAGCCCGCCGCCCGCGCTCGAACACGCGAGCACCTCGGCGTTCCGCACACCGCGGTCGGCCTCCTCCAGTACGGCGCGACACGCGTGCCAGCCGTCCATCACATCGGTGTCGATCGTCGTACGGTGCTCTGCCCGGGCCACCAACTCCCCCGACCCGGGATCCACCGCCACCGCCTTGGTAAACGTCGACCCGAAGTCGACCGCCACCACCAGGCTCACCAGCTCTCACCCCCTCGCCACGACAACCATCCACATCCCAGCCCGCTCCGCCGCCCGCCAGCCACCGGATCCAGCCCGCTCCGCCTCCCGCCAGCCACCGGATCCAGCCCGCCCCGCCGGCCGGCACCTCGGAGGTTCACCCCGGAGATTGTCCCTTCGCCTCTCGCATGCCAGACGTGAAGGGACGATCCGAGAGGTTCACCACTCAAATGACCAGGCGGTAGCGGATGGAGCCGGCGGGTTCGGCGGATCAGCCGAGCGCGTGGTCGAGGTCGGCGAGGAGGTCGTCGATGGTTTCGATGCCTACGCTCAGCCGGATCAGGTCGGCGGGGACCTCGAGCGGGGTGCCGGCGACCGAGGCGTGGGTCATCTTGCCGGGGTGCTCGATCAGCGACTCGACGCCGCCGAGGGATTCGCCCAGGGTGAAGACCTCCGCCTTGTTGCAGATGTCCAGCGCCTGCGCCTCGCCGCCGGTGACCCGGAAGCTGACGATCCCGCCGAACCGCTTCATCTGCTTCGCGGCCGTCTCGTGGCCGGGGTGTCCGTCCAGCCCCGGATACAGCGCCTGGCTGACGGACTGGTGCCGCTGCAGGAACTCCACGACCCGCTCGGCGTTGTCGCTGTGCCGGTCCATCCGGACGCCGAGCGTCTTGATGCCCCGCAGTACCAGCCAGGAGTCGAACGGCCCCGCGACCGCGCCGATCGCGTTCTGGTGGAAGGCGATCTTGTCCGCGAGCTCCGCGTCCCGGACGATCAGCGCGCCGCCGACCACGTCGGAGTGCCCGCCCATGTACTTCGTGGTCGAGTGCACGACCACGTCCGCGCCGAGCTCGAGGGGCTGCTGCAGGTACGCCGAGGCGAACGTGTTGTCCACCACCAGCAGCGCGCCCGCGTCGTGCGCGATCTGCGCCACGATCGCGATGTCCGCGACGTTCAGCAGCGGGTTCGTCGGGGTCTCCAGCCAGACCACCTTGGTCTTCCCGGGCTGGATCGCGGCCCGGATCGCCTCCGGGTGGGTGACCGCGGCGGGCGTCATCTCGACACCCCAGTTGCTCAGCACCTTGGAGAACAGCCGGAACGTGCCGCCGTACGCGTCGTCCGGGAAGACCACGTGATCGCCGGGCGCGCACACCGACCGGATCAGCGTGTCCTCGGCGGCCAGGCCGCTGGCGAACGCGAAACCGCGGCTGCCCGCCTCGATCGCGGCCAGACACTCCTCCAGCGCCGTCCGGGTCGGGTTCGCCGACCGGGAGTACTCGTACCCGTTGCGCAGCCCGCCGACGCCGTCCTGCTTGTAGGTGCTGGTCGCGTAGATCGGCGGGACCACCGCTCCGGTCGTCGGGTCAGGCTCGTTCCCGGCGTGGATGGCAAGTGTCTCGAAGCCGTACTGGTGTTCGGTGTTCACCGGACCAGCGTACGGCCTGGTCTGCTGAACGCCGGCAGCCCGTCCACAGCCCGGCGGATCGGCGGAACCGAGTTGTCCACAGGTACGTCGTACCGGCTGGCGGAATGACCCACCCGCCGCCTACGGTTGCTCGGAGGAGACCCCACGGGTGGGACCGGGCAGGAAGGACGACGGCGCCGGATGAAGACGCAGGACAGGCCGCTCGACCAGGACGACCTGGCGATGGCGGACCTCGCCGAGATCCCGGACTGGACCGTGATCGCGGGGCCGGACGGCGACGAGGCCGGGCCGGAGGTCGTGCGCGCGCTGGTGCATCGGGTGATGGGCCGGACGTCCTGGCAGCCGTGGCCGCTGCAGGCCGGCGAGGTGATCGCCGCCGACATGGTCTCGTGGGGGTTCACCACCCGGCGCGGGACCACGATGATCGTGTTCGACGGGCTCGCGTTCCCGGACTGCCCGGACAGCGGCTGGTCGGCGTACGAGATCGGCCCGGCCGACATCACCGCGGCCGAGGCCGGGCTGGACGCGCACTGGCCGGACCACCTGGCGCTCGCGACCCGGCATTGGGGGCGGCCCGACTACGTGGGTGACGAGAGCAGCCCGACGTTCGCGGACGAGTGGGAGCCGGGCGCGGGGACCGGCCGCCGGCACCTGGCCGTCTGGCTGCGGCCCGGCGCCCAGATCCATCTCTACAGCACCAAGCCGAGCAAGGACCCGCTGACGACGTCTGTCGGGGTCAACTACGCCGTGTACATCGACTAGGAGACCTCATGAGCCAGTCCTACCCGGAGAACCCGCGCGGCATCCGCCAACGGTTCTCGCGGTGGAACACGACTCGTCGTGGTACCAAGACGCTGAAGGCGGCGTACGCGCAGGCGGCCCGGGACGTCAAGCGGATGGACCCGACGGTCCGGGAGCGAATCGGCCGGTCGAACATGACCCGCGCCGACCTGCAGAGCCTCGCGAACGCCCATGTGGATGCGCGGTTCCAGGCCGACCGCTACGCCAACCGGTCGCAGCAGCTCGCCCAGAGCGTCACTGCTCAGCTGAACCGATCCCCCGATCCTGCGCCCACGAGGAACCCGCTGCGCCGGCTTGCGAACCGGTACTCGCGCTGGCGCAACACAAGGCGCGGGACCAAGGCCCTCAAGGCGGCCTTCACCCAGGGGGCACGGGACGTGAAGCGCGCTGATCCGGCCGTGCGCTGGGCGATCGGCCGGTCGGGGATCAACAAGCACGACCTCTCGGCACTGGCCTCCGGCCGACTGAACGATGTGTTCCGCCCGGAGGGCCGCTTCTCGAATGTGCCCGGGCAGCAGCAAGGTCAGGGGCAGCAGGTTCAAGGGCAGCAGATGCAGGAGCCGCAGCCGACGGCGGCGGCTCAGCAGCTCGACGACCGGATGACCGAGCAGATCCAGACGCTGCAGGCAACCATCGAGCAGCAGTCCCGGGTGATCTCGGCGATGCAGCAGAACCTCGAGGCGCAGGCGCAGCTCCAAGGACTGCTCGAGACCCGTATTCAGCAGCTCCAGCAGCAGGTCGCCGACCAGGGGCAGGGCCAGACCGGGCCGGAGCTCGGCCAGCAGCCGGAACGTCAGCCGATCAACGACAACGTCCAGTTCGTGACGCCGATCGCCGGACCGGAAGCCGAGAGTCCGCGCGCCATCGGCGAGGACGGCGGCGAGCAGTCCCTCGACGAGAACACCAGCGCGCCGACCGTCGACGAGAACGCGGCGCCGGCCGTCGGTGACGGCACGGACGGGCCGACGGTTGGTGACGAGCCGGCGGTCGACACGTCCGACGAGGTGGAGACCGGCGACCAGACCGTCGGCGAAGAACCGCAGGTCGAGGGCGCCGAGCCGGCGCAGCCGACGATGGCCGACCGTTGGATCGCGGGACTCGACGACGACTTGGTCGCCGACGAGCAGCTGACCTTCGACGACCTCGAAGCCGAGGGCGAGGCCACCCCCACCGTCACCCAGGAAGAACCGGCCGCCGAAGCCTCCGGCCCGGCCGCCGACCCCCAGGCGCCGGCCGTCGACACACCCCAGCCGGCCAAACCCCAAGTCACCGGCCAGCAACAGCCCCAGGTCACCGGCGAACAGCCGCAGGTCACCGGCGAACAGCCGCAGGTCACCGGCGAGCAGCCGCAGGTCGGCGGACAGCCCCAGGCAACCGGGCAGCAGCCGCAGGTGACGGGCCAGCAGCCACAGGCCACCGGTCAACAGCAGGGGGCTGCGAACGATGTGGCGGCGCTGGCGCGACTCCAGAACGCCCAGCCTCCGCTCAGCAGCGTGAAGTCCGACGACGTCAAGACCGCCGTCGAGGGAGGCACCAAGAGCGGGACCGGTGCGCACCACGACACCCAGAAGCAGTCGCCCAACAGAGACGGCCGCTGAGCCTGGCTCGTCAGAGATCGACAAGCTGGAGGTGCGTCTCCACCGGGCTGCCCTCGATCAGCGCCTCAGCAACACGGACCGGCTTCTTCACCGGCAGGACGTACGTCCCGTCCTTCGTCGGAAACACCGACGTACGCCAACTGCTCCCACCCACCGTCACCGCAACCCGCACCGACCCGAACCCACGACGCCGCCCCTCCGTCAGGTCGGTGATCTCGTCGCTGACCTCCTCCGGCACCGTGATGAAGTGCCACGCGGCCTCCCCCGGATACAGCCAGAGCGTCGCCGTGAACTGATAAGCCCTCACAGCACCGTCCCAATCGTCTCCGCCGCCGCCTGCTGCACGTCACCACCTTCTCACCTTCATTCGCTCGGCTCGGTGGTCTTCAGGCGGACCGTGAAGATCGGCAGCAGGATGTGGACGAGCGGCCCGATCGACAAGGCATAGACGACCGTGCCGACGCCGATCGAGCCGCCCATCAGGAATCCGGTGGCGAGGACGGTCAGCTCGAGGGTCGTCCGGACCAGCCGGACGCTCAGGCCGGTACGGCGTACCAGCCCGGTCATCAGGCCGTCGCGCGGACCCGGGCCGAACTGGGCGCCGATGTAGAGCGCGCCGGCCAGCGCGTTCAGGACGACGCCGGACAGCATGAACACGATCCGCAGCCAGAGCGCGTGCGGCCGGTCGATCGTGGCCAGCGTGAGGTCGGTGACCAGGCCGATCACGATCGCGTTGCTGATCGTGCCGAGCCCGGGCCACTGGCGGAGCGGGATCCAGGCCAGCAGTACGACGAAGCTGATCGCGATCACCACGGTCCCGAAGCTGAGCGAGACGTGCTTGGTGATGCCGGAGTGGAACACGTCCCACGGGTCCAGGCCGAGGTTGCCCTGGATCATCAGGCCCATCGAGGCGCCGTACAGCGAGAGGCCGGCGTACAGCTGCACCAGTCGGCGGGGCAGGTGGCCCGCCTTCAGTTGCTGGATCGGGTTGATCGGGGCGAGCTGTCGCGGCGGGGCAGCGGAGGTGGCGGTCACACACCCCAGTGTCCAGGGGAAGTGGCCTGGTATTCGATAGCCAATTGCGCGATAGTGGACTGCATGCAAGCTCGCTATCTCCCCGCCAGTACGTTGACCGGCCTGCTCGGCGAGTGGGCCGGCGGCCCCGGTCCGGCGTACCGCGTGCTGGCCGAACGGCTCCGGCTGCTGATCGCGGACGGGCGGATCATGCCCGGCTCCCGGCTGCCGAGCGAGCGCGAACTGACCGAGGCGCTGGGGGTCAGCCGCACGACTGTGGCGTCCGCTTATCGGGAGCTGCGGGACAGCGGGTACCTGACCAGCCGGCGCGGATCCGGCAGCGTGACCGCGCTGCCGTCGAAGGTCGAGCCCGAGCTCGGGCGGCACCACGCGCCCGGCATCGACACCGAGGGGCTGTACGACTTCACCTGTGCGGCACCCGCGGCGGTGCCCGGCATCAGTACGGCGGTGGCGGCCGCGGCGCTCGAACTGCCGCTGCACCTGGCGACACCCGGGTACCACCCGCAGGGCTTGCCGGTACTGCGGGTCGAGATCGCGGCGGCGTACTCCGCACGTGGCCTGCCGACCACCGCGGACCAGATCATCGTCACCGCCGGGGCGCTCGCGGCGACGTCGATCGCGGTCCGGGCGACGACCCAGATCGGCGACCGGGTCCTGACCGAGAGCCCGACGCACCCGAACTCGGTGGACGCGATCCGGCGCAGCGGCTGCCGGGTGGTCGCCGTACCGATGTCGCCCGGCGGGTGGGACCTGCCGTTGCTGGAGGCAACCATCCGGCAGACGGCGCCGCGGGCCGCGTGGCTGGTCGCGGACTTCCAGAACCCGACCGGTTTCCTGATGTCCGCGGCGGACCGGCAGCGGCTGGCGCGGGCGTTCGCGCGGTCGCGGACGACCGCGATCGTGGACGAGACGCTGTTCGAGCTGTCGCTGGACGGGCAGGAGATGCCGCCGCCGTTCGCGTCGTACGACCCGGACGGGGTGATCACCGTGGGGTCGGTGAGCAAGTCGTTCTGGGGCGGGCTGCGGATCGGCTGGATGCGGGTGCCGGCGGCGCTGGTGGCCCGGGTACTGGACGCGCGGGCGTCGCTGGATCTCGGGGCGCCGGTGCTGGAGCAGCTCGTGGTCGCGGACCTGCTGCGACGGCGCGCCACGCTGCTCCCGGAACGCCGCGCCGCGCTGGCCCGGCGGCGGGACGCGCTGGCTGCCGCCGTGGCGGAGGAGTTGCCGGCGTGGAAGTTCCGGCTGCCGTCGGGCGGGCTGTCGCTGTGGTGCGAGCTCCCCGAACCGGTCGGCTCCAGCCTCGTCGGCGTCGCCCAGCGCAACGGCGCCCTACTGGTAGCCGGCTCCCGCTTCTCCCCCGACGGCGGCCTCGAGTCGTTCATCCGGTTGCCGTTCACGCTCGACGAGGACGCCTTGCGGGACGGCGTACACCGGCTGGCCGCGTCGTACGACTCCCTGACCGTGGCCCCCACCCGCCGGACCGGCGTGATGATCGCGTGATGGCACGTCATCGTGCCGTAAGGGGTGTGGGGAAGGTTCGCCTTGCCGGGGGCGTTGGGAGACTATGAGAGTCACACTGCGAGAGGCGTGAGAATGTCGTTCTTCACCCGCAACACCGCCATGGTCGAGCCGCAGGCCGCACTGCCCGGCCGGCCCACCCCCGGCTTCGCCGTACCGGACGAGAACATCGTCCTGCACACGCCGCAGACCGCCGCCGCGCCCGAGGGTTTCGAGGAGGTCTGGTTCGGCACCGGATGCTTCTGGGGCACCGAGGAGATCTTCTGGCAGCAGCCGGGCGTCTACACCACGGCCGTCGGGTACGCGGGCGGTTACACCCCGAACCCGACGTACGAAGAGGTCTGCACCGGCCGCACCGGCCATGCGGAGGCCGTCCGGGTCGTCTACGACCCCACCAAGACCACCTTCACCGATCTGCTGAAGGTCTTCTGGGAGACCCACGACCCGACCCAGGGCATGCGCCAGGGCAACGACCTCGGCTCGCAGTACCGCTCGGCCGTCTACTACACCACCGACGCCCAGCGCACCGAGGCCGAACGCACCCGCGACCTCTACGCCCCCGTCATCAAGCCCCTCGGCTACGACGACATCACCACCGAAATAGCCCCCGCCACCACCTTCTACTACGCCGAGCCCTACCACCAGCAGTACCTCCACAAAAACCCCAACGGCTACCGCTGCCACAGCAACACCGGCGCCAAGTTCCCCACGGACAAGTTCTAGACGCAATGAGCCCGACCGCCAGGCGGTCGGGCTCTGCACCCAGGACGGAGGCGGAGAGATGGTCCCGGATCAGACGGAGTCGTCGCAACCAGGGCAGAGTGAAGAACCTGGGCCGTTCGTACCCGGCCCTGTGGCGCCAATTGCCGGAGAAGACGGTCAGGTAGTGCTGGACGATGAGGGGAATCCAGTCATGGCGCCAGTCGCGCCGCCGGACGGCACGGCGGGAGTGCTGCCGCGCGAGACGACCCGTCGGACGGTCACGAACCCGGACGGCTCGGTGAGCGAACAGGTGAGCATCGTCTACGAGTAGCGCAGTGCGCCAGGACTCTTGAGGTCCTGGCGCTCTCTTGCTCGACGAGCCCGCTGCTCCACCGGCTCCGACCGGCTACGGGTCCGAGCGGGAGGGCCGGCAACTGTCGAGGCTGGGAGATCGGCTTGAGGAAGCCGGAGAGGTCTGGCCTGGTGACGCGGTCCTGGTCGGACACGCGGGGATCCTGGTGCGGCTTGGGTGTTTGGCAGTAGGGCTTTGCAGGTTGTGGCAACAGGTGGGGGCTGGTTCGGCATGTAGTCCTAGGCTGAGTTGTCGGATTGGGGCGGCTCAGTTCGTGGTGGGGGTAGGAGGGCGAGCGTTGGGCTGCCCGTTTGAGGAGGACGTTATGGCTGAGTACCTCGTTGCCTTCAACGACGAGTGGGTGCCGGAGCATACGGATGAGGAGTTGATGGCGAAGTCTCTGGCGTTGCGGCCGTTGCTGGCGGAGATGCGGGAGGCGGGGGTGTTGATCTTCACCGGGGGGCTGGATCCGGAGGCGCCGGTGTTCAGCGCGGATGCCGCGGGCGGTACGCCGATGTTCACGGACGGGCCGTACGTCGAGTCGAAGGAGCACCTGGGCGGGTTCGCCGTACTGACCGTGGACGACGAGGAGCAGGCGCGGCACTGGGCGGGGAAGATCGCCGAGGCGTGCGGGTGGCCGCAGCAGGTGAGCCGCTTCCAGGTACCGCGGGTCCGGCAGAGCTGACGCATCCGCGCGGCCGACGGGCGGGGCGGTCCGGGATGATGGGGCGGTGTCGATCACCGCAACGCATGAACTGACCGAGGCCACGCCCGCCGGACCCGGGCGGATGATTCTGCTGAACGGGACGTCGAGTTCCGGGAAGTCGACCATCGCCGAGCAGCTGATGAACACCCTCGACGGTGCCTGGTACCTGCTGAAGATCGACCACTTCCACCACATCCGGAGCCGGCGGGAGTGGACCGACGACGAGTTCCTGCCGATCTTCCAGCGGACCGTGCTGGGCTTCCACCGGGCCGTCGCGGGTATGGCGTCGGCCGGGAACAACGTGGTCGTGGACCACATCCTCGGCGAGCGCTGGCGGCTCGACGACTGCCTGACCGTGTTCGAGGACCTGCCCGTCCTGTTCGTCGGCGTCCGCTGCTCACTCGCGGAACTCGAACGCCGCGAACGCGAACGCGGCAACCGCACCATCGGGCGGGCCGCCGTACAGTTCCCGATCGTCCACGAGCACGGTGTGTACGACGTGGAGGTCGACTCGGAGCACCTGTCCCCGGAGGACTGCGCGAAGGCGATCCACGAGCGGCTGGACGACGGCCCGCCGACGGCGTTCGACAAGCTGCGCGCGGCTAGGTGATCCGGAAGATGTGGACGATGTTGGGCGTATCGACCAGCGTGTGCGGTACGAACGCGTGATAAGCCCACACGTGCACCCACGCGTTGCCGGTCCGCACCGTGAGGACCGTCTTGAACATCCCGGGCGCGAAGTACGTCAGCAGCAGAAACGCGATCGACAGTACGGCGTTCCCGGGTGAGTTGAAGAGCGTCCACGCGTCCCACACGTGCAGCACCGTGTACGTCAGCCCGCCGAGGACGACCGTCGCCGCGACCGACCCCGTGAGCCGGAGGAACCGCGGCACCAGGATCGCGTAGATGAAGACCATCGCGGGCAGTACGGCGCCGGCCAGGTACAGCACGAACGTCAGCGGTACGCCGATCGCGAACTGGCGGCCGGTGAGTTCGAAGATCCCGGGGTCGAGCGCGGCGATCTGGACGGCGGACTCGATCGCGAGCACCACCAGGATCAGTACGACGTCCGCGCGCCGGTTCGACGAGCGGAGGTTGAGCGCCTCGGACGAGTAGCGCCGCCGGAAGTACAGCAGCGGGATCACGGCGTACACGACGAGGTTGTAGACGGCCCACACGATCGCCTCGGCCGGAGCGACGTGCGCGTGCGTGCCGTACAGCGATCCGGCCAGGTGCAGTCCGAAGGGATGCCAGCCGAGCAACCGCGCCAGGACGAACCCGACGATCAGCCCGCCCGCGCCGTACAGCAGGAGCAGCGTCGTCTCGCGGGCGGCGAGTGAGCGTTCAGGAGCCCGCGAGGCCAGGTTCAGAGTGCGCCGTTTGCGGGTCATCCAGAACACCAGCACGGCCAGCAGCAGCACCTCGACGAGGCCGAGGTTCGCGCTCACCAGCCGCTCGACCGGGCTGCCCGACGCCGCGTCCGGCCAGTCGAACGGCAGGTTGCCCTTCGCGACCACGAGCACCAGCACGTTGCAGAGCACCCACCCCAACGCGGCCAGCAGCACGATCACGAAGGACTCCGAGGTTGTAACACGAGCGTGTCAATACACCTCGGACATTAACACGCTCGTATCACAAAACGTCAAGGGTCAGCCCATCGTCTTCTGGCCGTCGATGGTCTCCCGGATGATGTCCGCGTGGCCGGAGTGCTGGGCGGTCTCGGAGGCGATGTGCAGGAACGCCATCCGGACCGACCAGAACACGCCCGGCGGCTGCCACGGCGCGGCCGGCAGCTCGTACTTGACCTCCAGGTCGAGGGTGCGGACCAGTTCCTCGGTCTCGGCGGCGACCTTCTCGTACGCCGTGAGCACGTCGGCGAGCGTCTCGCCCTCGACGAACCGGAACTGGTCCTGCCAGGCCGCGATCACCTCCGGGGTGTACTCGGTCGGCGTGGTGCCGACCTTGCCGCGGGCGAAGTCGGCCCAGTGCTGCTCGACGGTCATGACGTGCTTGATCAGCCCGCCGACCGTCAGTTCGCTCTTGGTACTGCGGGTGCTCGCCTGCTCGTCGGTCAGGCCCTGCGCCGTGTGCCGCAGGAAGTGCCGGCGGGTCGCGAGAAGGTCCAGGATGTCGGCGCGCTCCGGTGCCAGGGTCTGCTCGTTCGTCGTCATGCCCAGACCTTAACCTCCAATAGCGGCCAGCTATTGACCGCTATCGAATCTCGTTGGGGGATGCACTGACGGCAAGGACCGACGACGTGACGGCTTGCGCACGATCTGGCGCGGGCCGTCACGGACGGTGTCGAAGTGTTGTGCGGCGCCGTCCGGAGGCGCACTGTCGAATCGCCCAGCCGGTCCGGGAAACGGTCCCGGCCCGCTGGCCGCCCTGGGGAGGGATCATGGGTAAACCACGCCTCATCATCGCTTCCGTTGCTGCGTTCGCAGCCGCCCTGTTCGGCGCCGCGGTCGCTGCCTATGCTGCACCGGCCGGCGAGGTGACGGTCGGGAGCCCGCCGACGCCGTTCTCGCAGAACAAGCAGAACGAACCCGCGGTGGCCATCGATGCGAACAAGCCGTCGGTCGTCGTCGCCGGCGCGAACGACGAGATCGACATGGAATCGTGTGCCGCGGGCGCTCCCAACACGTGCCCGTTCACCCCTGGCGTCGGCGTGTCCGGTGTGTACTTCTCGTTCAACGGCGGTCAGAGCTGGCAGCAACCGACGTACACCGGCTGGACCGCCCGCGGTTGCCTCGGCCCAGCGGTCTGCGCTCCGCAGGTGGGCAAGATCGGGACGCTGCCGGGCTACTTCGAGGCCGGCCTGGTCTCCGACGGTGACCCGGCGGTCGCCTTCGGACCGCGCCCCGGCCCCGACGGCAGGTTCTCCTGGTCGAACGGTTCCCGGTTGTACTACGCCAACCTGACGGCGAACTTCTCCGCCGTACGGCAGCTCGAGACGTTCCGTGGGTTCGAGGCGATCGCGGTCTCGGCCACCGACGACGTTCACGCCGCGGCGAACAACGACGCGTCCGCCTGGACCGCGCCCGTGATCATCTCGAAGCAGTCGTCGACCACCTTCTCCGACAAGGAACAGGTGTACGCCGACAACGCGTCGAGCAGCCCCTTCTTCGGGAACGTGTATGTGTGCTGGGCCAGCTTCCGCAGCAACAGCCACGGCCAGGCGTTCCCGGTACCGCTCACCGTCGCACGGTCTGCTGACGGCGGTAGCACGTGGACCACGAGCCAGGTCGGTCCCGCAACGAGCAACGGCATCAACTCGCAGCCCGACGGATGCACCGTACGTACGGACAGTGCCGGCAACGTCTACGTGTTCGGCGTCGGCGTGCGCAACCGCGCGAGCCTGCAGCTGATGTACAAGTCCACTGACGGCGGCGCGCACTTCACCGGCCCGACCGTGGTCGCGCCCGTGGCCGAGCCCGGCGTGTTCGACCCGGTCCAGGGCCGTCCGGTGATGGACGGGCGCGGCGGCGCCCGGGTCGACCTGGCCGGCGCTCCGAGCGTCGACATCGCGAACGGCCGCCCGACCGGCGTTGGCGCCACCAACGAGATCTTCATGACCTGGTCGGACGGACGGCTGGGCCTGAACAACGAGCAGCTGCTGCTCACCTGGTCGCGGAACGGCGGGACGACCTGGGCCACACCGGCTCCGATCCCGCTCACACCAGGCGATCGCCCGGTGTACACCGCACCGGCGGTGTCCCCGGACGGCACCGATCTGTACGTCGTACACAACTCCTTCACGACGCCGTACCGCGACAACACGACGGACCCTCGCGGTCTCGTCGGCGAGGTGCGGCACGCGAACGTGGCGGGCGGCGTACCCGCGGGCTGGACGACGCTCGAACGTACACCAGGTGGTGATCCGCGCGGCAGCAGCGCGAATGCGCTGACCGACGAGTTCCTCGGCGACTACGTGTACGCCGCGGCCACGAACGACTCGGCGGTCGCGGTCTGGAACGACGCCCACGCTGCCGCGGTCTGTGGACCGGTGAACGCCTATCGGGCGGCGCTGTACGCCGGGCCGGCGACGGCACCGGATATCAGCGGTTGCCCGGCGACCTTCGGCAACACCGACATCCTCGGCGGCAGCTACCCGGACCCAACACCGTGACGCCCCACCGGAGGGCGCCGTCCCTGGCGCCCTCCGGTGGGTTCACCGGCGGCTGAGGTAGCGTCGGTGGGGTGCGAGCTGTCGAGTACTCCGTGACCGGTGATCCTGACGTCCTGACCCTCGTGGACAGGCCGATGCCGGAGCCGGGGCCGGGGGAAGTGCGGGTGCGGATCCATCGGTCGGGCGTCAATCCGACCGACTGGAAGTCGCGTCGGGGGAATGAGCCCGGTACGCCGGTGCACCCGGCGCAGGTGCCGAACCAGGACGGGTCCGGGGTCGTCGACGCGGTCGGGCAGGGTGTTGACGCGGGGCTCCGGGGGCAGCGGGTGTGGCTCTGGGAGGCGGCGTACCAACGGCCGTCGGGCGGTACGGCGCAGGAGTACGCCGTGGTGCCGGTGCGGCATGTGGTGCCGCTGCCCGATGAGGCGTCGTACGACCTCGGGGCTGCGCTCGGCGTACCGTTCCTGACCGCGCATCGCTGCCTGACCGTGACCGAGGACGGGCCGGTGCATCTCGGGCCGGGCAAGCTGGCCGGGCGGACCGTGCTGGTCGCCGGCGGTGCGGGCGCGGTGGGGAACGCGGCGATCCAGCTGGCGCGGTGGTCGGACGCAACCGTGATCACGACCGTGAGCGGCCCGGAGAAGGGCAACCTCGCCGCGCTGGCCGGCGCGGACCACGTCATCGACTACCGGCAGCAGGACGTGGTGTCCGAGGTACGGGCGATCGCGCCGGGCGGGGTCGACACGATCGTCGAGGTGTCACCGGCGGCGAACGCGGCGATCGACGCGGCGGTGATCGCGCCGCACGGGTCGGTGGCGGTGTACGCGACCGACGGCGGCGGGACGATGGAGCTTCCGGTGCGGGCGTCGATGGTGCCGAACGCGCGGTGGCAGTTCGTGCTGCTGTACACGGCGCCGGACTCGTGGCGGCCGCGTGGGCTGGGCGATGTCGCGGCGGCGGTCGCGGCCGGTGCGATCCGGGTCGGGCCGGAGGCCGGGATCCCGTTGCTCCACTACGCGCTCGCCGAGGCCGCCGAGGCACACGCCGCGGTCGAGAACAGCATCGTCGGCAAGGTGCTGATCGACGTCAGCTAAAGCAGTTCCCAGGCGGCCAGTCGCTGCTGGAGTGCGGCGGCGCAACGGCAACTGGGGTCATCGGTGCAGAGCAGAGCGGTCGGGTCGGACTCGATCAGGTCGCGGGTCGCGGTCAGCACGGCCTGCTTGGGGATCCGGCGGACGCGGGCCTGGCCGATCCGGACCTCCTTGGTCGCAGGCCGCAGTACCGGCTCGATCGCGTCGAACATGTGGCTCTCGCCGGGGACGTTCGGGTACTCGACCCACAGCCCGTCGGCGGCCTTCGCGTACCGGTAGAACCGCGAGCGGCCGAGGTGCTGCTCGGCGAGGTGGATCGTGGTGTTCGAGGTGTGCGTGACACCGAGCAGCAGCACGTCGCCGTCGAGCGCCTCGATCGGCCCGAGCGGCCAGTCCGGGCGCTGGGCGGCGAGGAGGCGTTCGGCGGCGGGTCCCGCGGCCTGGTAGGCGAACAGCGGATGCTCGCTCCGCAACGGGTCGCGGGTCTGCCGGAAGGTCTCCGGGATCCGCCCGAGCCACCGGTCGACCGGCAGGTCCGCCCGGAAACTGGTTGCCTGCGACAACTTCTCGTCGAACTCCGGCCAGCTCTCCGCGTTCCAGTACGCGTTCCGCGGCCGCACCATCCCCGGCGGCGCCGGCAGCCCCGTGAGATCCCAGGTCCCGGCCGGCATCAGCACGGTCCCACACACCTCGGCCAACGCCGCGCAGACCGCCTCCGCCCCACCGTCGACGTACCCGAAGGAGCTCAACGACGAGTGCACGATCACCTCGGACGCCTCCCCCAGCCCCAACCGCCGAAGCCCGTCGGACAATTCCGCCACGGTCACGCCCATCCCAGCAATATCCCATTCTTTCCTGTACTTGCCAACGGCAACTGTCACCTCAGCGCATTCAGTAGGCCTGGAACAGGCCGGTTTCCTGGTAGGTGCTGTGGAGGCGCAGGACCAGCTCGGTTGGCGGATGCAGCGGGCCGGGTGGCTTCGTGAAGAAGCCAGCCTCGAGTACTTCGTTTGCCGCCGGGCGGAGGGATCCGGTCCAGGTGCGGGTCTCGAAGCAGAGCGCGAAGCACTGGACGACGTCGCCGTTCGGATAGGTGAGCGTGTGGACGTCTGGGCGGGACACGCTCGCGAACGGCGCCAGGTCCTCCTCCGCCACGACCAGCCCGGTCTCCTCCGCGAACTCGCGGGCCGCCGTACTGCGGAAGCTGTCACCGGGCTCCGCGCCGCCGGCGGGCAGCTCCCACACACCGGTGTCACGACTCCGCTGGAACAGGATCCGGTCGTCCGCGTCGATCGCCAGCACCTGCGCGCCCGGCAGCAGCAACAACCGTGAGCCCACGTCGCGGCGGAGCTGGGCAAGGTAAGGATCCACGGATGAGAGGGTAGAGCCGTGGACTGGGTACGGCGGCGGGCGGGATCTCTGCTGGGGCTGGGGCTGATCGGCGGGCTGGTGTGGGCGACGGTGGTCACGTTGTCGCAGCCGAACTGGTACGACCCGGGCGAGGACTGCGCGCGCAAGCTCGGCGCGGTGAACGCCGTACCGCGGACGAGCTGGTTCCCGCCGTCCGCGAGCTGCATGTCCGACGACGGCGTGGCCCACCAGTACATGTCGACGACGCGCTCCGTGACGCTGTCGATCCTCGGCGTACTGCTCCTGATCATCCTCGTGACCGGCTTGATCCTGACCGTGCGGCGGCTGTCCGGCGACCCCGGCCCGCTCCGTACCGGCGACGACGTCGACCTGAAGCGCCGGCGCCGGTCGCACCTCACGTTCGGCGCGCTGGACCTGGCGGTCGCGTTCGCGCTGATCACGTTCCTGAACGCGGCCGCGATCGTCTTCGGCGGTCTGCCCGGCGGCGTACTGGCCATCCTCACGTCGCTCGTCGGCCTGAGCGCGTTCGGCGCGGTCCTCGACCGGCACATGGGTCCGTTGCCGAGCACCGCGCTCGACTCGCGGCGGCGCGGGACGGTCGCGGGCGTCGCGACGTACGGCATGGTGTTCGCGGCGACCGCAGTCTCGGGCCAGCTCCCGTTCTTCCGCTTCTGGGCGGTCCCGGCGGGCGGGATCGCGTACGCCGTGATCGCGGGAGTGCAATGGTCCCGCGCGACCTCTAAGGTCGAGGTGTGACCAATGCGGCGGTGATCGGTGGTGCGGGTCAGGTCCTGACCGAGGACGAGGTGACGGCGTTCATCGGCGACGCCCTGGCCGGTGCGGGGCTGGAGGGGAAGAGCGTCTGTGTGATCGTCCCGGACGCGACCCGCAGCTGCCCGCTCCCGCTGCTGCTGAAGGCGGTCACCCAGGCCCTGAAGGGCAGCCAGGTGACGATCTTGGTTGCCCTCGGCACCCATGCGGAGATGACGCCGGAGCAGCTCCGCAAGCACCTCGGCGACGACTACCCGAACGTGATCAATCACGAATGGTGGAAGCCGGACACCTTCGCGGACCTCGGCACGATCAGCCCGGACCGGGTCGGCGAGATCTCCGGCGAGATGCTCCGCGACGAGGTCCCGGTCCGGCTGAACCGGGCGGTCGTCGAGCACGACGTCGCGCTGGTCGTCGGGCCGGTGTTCCCGCACGAGGTGGTCGGCTTCTCCGGCGGCAACAAGTACTTCTTCCCGGGCGTCGCCGGCCAGGAGGTGATCGACTTCTCGCACTGGCTCGGCGCGCTGATCACCAGCGCGAACATCATCGGTACGCCGGGGATCACCCCGGTCCGGGCGCTGATCGACGAGGCCGCCGCGCTGATCCCGGCCGAGAAGCTCGCGCTGTCGGTGGTCGCTCAGTCCGGTACGGACAAGCTGCACGCGATCGCGTTCGGCGACACCACCGAGTCGTGGCGCGCCGCCGCCGGGATCTCCGCGCTGACCCACGTCCGCTACCTCGACCACCCGGTGCGGCGGGTCGTCTCCGTGATGCCACCGAAGTACGCCGACATCTGGACCGCGGCGAAGGGTTTCTACAAGCTCGAGCCGGTGGTCGCGGACGGCGGCGAGGTGATCCTGTACGCGCCGCACGTCACCCAGCTGGCCGCGATGCACCCGGAGATCGAGGAGATCGGGTACCACTGCCGCGACTACTTCCTCGGCCAGTGGGAGAAGTTCCGTGACCTGCACTGGGGTGTCCTCGCGCACTCCACGCACCTGCGCGGCGCCGGCACCTGGGACCCGGTGAACGGCGAGCACCTCCGCGTCCAGGTCACGCTCGCGACCGGCATCCCCGAGGACGTCGTACGAGCGGCCAACCTCGGGTACGTCGACCCGGCAGCGGTCGACCTGGACGCGTACGAGGCCGACCCGGACACCTTCGTCGTACCGAACGCCGGCGAGACCCTGTACCGGCTCAAGCCCTAGCCGCTCGACCTGACCCGCCGGTAACCTGAGCCGCTATGACAGACGTCGTCATCATCGGGTCCGGGTTCGCCGGGCTGTGCATGGGGATCAAGCTCAAGCAGGCGGGCTGCGAGGACTTCGTCGTCCTGGAGCAGGCCGACGACCTTGGCGGTACCTGGCGGGACAACACGTACCCGGGCTGCGCGTGCGACATCCCGTCGTACCTCTATTCGTTCTCGTTCGAGCAGAACCCGCGCTGGACGCGGATGTTCGCGCCCTGGGACGAGATCCTCGCGTACCTGCGGCACTGCGCGGACAAGTACGGCGTCACGGAGAAGATCCGGTACGGCGCGGAGGTGACCGCGGCGGAGTTCGACGAGAGGTCCGGGCACTGGACCGTCACGGTGAACGACGACGAGACGATCGAGACCCAGGCCCTGGTCGCCGGCGTCGGCAGCCTGCACCGGCCGAAGCTGCCCGACATCCCAGGCCTGGAGTCCTTCGGCGGTACGGCGTTCCACTCGGCGCAGTGGGATCACGGCCGCGACCTGCGCGGGCGGAACGTCGCGGTGATCGGAACCGGGGCGTCGGCGATCCAGTTCGTACCGCGGATCGCGCCGGAGGTGGCGCAGCTGGACGTGTACCAGCGGACGGCGCCGTGGGTGACGCCGAAGCCGGACCGCGCGATCGGCGGCTGGGAACGCACGCTGCACGAACGTTTCCCGGCCGCGCAACGGACGATCCGGAACGCCGTCTACTGGGGGCTCGAAGGGCGCGGCGCCGGGTTCGCCGGGAACCCGAAGCTGATGAAAGGCCTGGAGATCCAGGCGAAACGGCACCTGCGCAAGCAGGTCACCGATCCGGAACTGCGCGCGAAACTCACCCCGGACTACCAGATCGGCTGCAAGCGGATCCTGATCTCGAACGACTACTACCCGGCGCTCGCCCGGCCCAACGTCAGCGTGATCAGCACCCCGATCGTGCGGATCACCCCGACCGGCGTGGTCACCGCCGACGGCACCGAACGGTCCTGCGACACGATCGTCCTCGGCACCGGCTTCGACGTCTCCGCGAACCTCACCCGGATGCCGATCCGCGGCAAGGACGGCGTCGACCTCGCCGACCACTGGAAACGCAACGGCATCGGCGCCCACCTCGGCATCACGGTCGCCGGCTACCCGAACCTGTTCCTCCTGGTCGGCCCGAACACCCTCCTCGGCCACTCCTCGATGGTCTTCATGATCGAGGCCCAGGTCCGCTACGTCATGCAGGCGCTACACCTCCTCCGCCGCCGCAACGCGACGTACGTCGAGGTCCGCGAGGACGCGCAGGAACAGTTCGTCGCAGCCGTCCAAACCGACCTCGACCACACCGTCTGGCACTCCGGCTGCACCAGCTGGTACCTCGACCCCACCGGCCGGAACTCCACCATCTGGCCCGAATGGACCTTCACCTACTGGCGCCGCACCAGACACCTCAACCCCGCCGACTTCGCGGTCGTCCACTAGGTGATTACCCGGACTCCTCTAGTAGGAGGGTGGGTGGGGTGGTGTACGACCTTGGGATGAGGGGAAGACCGATCCGGAGGCCGATGTCTCGGGGGCGCCGTTGCAGGACTCTTGAGGCATGGACATTCTTCAGATCGCAGGAGCGGCCGTCGTGGTGATCGGTATCGTGATCACCGCGCTGATCGCCATCATCCCGTCAGTCGTAGACCGCTGAGCAACCTCAGTCGGCGGACAGATGGACCAGTAGGTCCTGCCGGGTCAGTACGCCCACCGGCTTGCCGTCGTCCAGGACCATCAGGGCGTCCCGGCTTTCGAGCAGCTCGACCGCCTTGGTGACCGGTTCGCCGGCGCCCAGGGACGGCAGGGCCGGGTCCATGTGCTGCTCGACGATATCCGCGAGCCGCGCCTTGCCGGAGTACAGCGCGTCCATCAGCGTCCGCTCCGACACCGCGCCGGCCACCTCGGCCGCCATCACCGGCGGCTCCGCGCGAACGACCGGCATCTGCGAGACGCCGTACTCCCGCAGAATCGCGACCGCCTCGGCGATCGTCTCGTGCGGGTGCGTGTGCACGAGCGGCGGCAGACTGCCGTCCTTCCCGGCCAGTACGTCACCGAGCGTAGTGCCCTGCTTCGAGTGCGCGAGGAATCCGTACTGCGCCAGCCAGTCGTCGTTGAACACCTTCGTCAGGTATCCGCGCCCGCCATCCGGCAGCAGTACGACGATCACCGCGTCCGGGTCGTCCAGCTCGTGCGCGAGCCGGATCGCCGCCGCGGCCGCCATCCCGGCCGAACCGCCGACCAGCATCGCCTCCTCGCGGGCCAGCCGCCGGGTGAGCGCGAACGAGTCCGCGTCCGACACCTCGATCACCCGGTCGCAGATGTCCCGGTCGTACGTCTCCGGCCAGAAGTCCTCGCCAACGCCCTCGACCAGGTACGGCCGCCCGGTACCGCCGGAGTACACCGAGCCCTCCGGGTCCGCGCCGATGACCTGCACGCGGCCGCCGGAGACCTCCTTCAGGTACTTCCCGGTGCCGCTGATCGTGCCGCCGGTGCCGACGCCCGCGACGAAGTGCGTGATCTTGCCGTCGGTCTGCTCCCAGAGCTCCGGCCCGGTGGTCTCGTAGTGCGAGCGCGGGTTGTTCTGGTTCGCGTACTGATTCGGCTTCCAGGCGCCCTCGATCTCGCGGACCAGCCGGTCGGACACGTTGTAGTACGAGTCCGGGTGCTCGGGCGCGACCGCGGTCGGGCAGACGACGACCTCGGCGCCGTACGCCTTGAGCACGTTCCGCTTGTCCTCGCTGACCTTGTCGGGGCAGACGAAGACGCACTTGTAGCCCTTCTGCTGGGCGACCATCGCGAGCCCGACGCCGGTGTTGCCGGAGGTCGGCTCGACGATCGTGCCGCCGGGCTTGAGCTCGCCGGAGGCTTCCGCGGCCTCGATCATCCGGACCGCGATCCGGTCCTTCACCGAGCCGCCGGGGTTGAAGTACTCAACCTTGGCCAGGACGAGGGGCTTGGCCCCGTCGGTGGTCTTGGTCAGCCGCACCAGCGGGGTGTTGCCGACGAGGTCCAGGAGTGATTCTGCGTAGCGCACGATCTTTACTGTAGTGATACCGGGCGCTTTGCCCTATTTTCACTTGCGTCGCGATAACAGCGTGTAATCCTTGTACTTATGAGCAGAGCCAGGGCAGCGAAGAAGCTGGCCCAGGCCGCAGCCTTCGGGGGCGGGGGACTCGGACTCATCGGTGCCACGTTGTACGGCGTACTGACCGCTGAGGCCGAGTACGCGAAGCGCGTGATCGGACCGACGAGGTACTACCCCACTCCGGGCAACGGTCTGTACGGCCGGTATTCAGGACATCCGATCACGTTCGCCATGCTCGGCGACTCGAGCGCGGCCGGCTACGGCACCGACTCCCCGGAGGAGACTCCCGGGGTGCTGCTCGCCTCGGGGCTGGCCGAGCTGGCCGAACGCCCGGTGCGGCTGGTCGACGTGTCGAAGACCGGCGCGAAGTCGACCGATCTGGCCGGCCAGGTGGACGCCGCGCTCCAGGCAGGTCCGCACGTCGCCGTCATCCTGATCGGCGTCAACGACGTGAAGGCGAAGATGCCGCCGTCGACGTCGGTCCGGCTGCTGTCCACCGCTGTCCGCCGACTGCGCGCCGCGAACTGTGAGGTGGTGGTAGGAACCTGCCCGGACCTGGGTGTGGTCCGGACGATCATGCCGCCGCTGCGGCAGGTCGCCCGGTCCTGGAGCCACCGGCTGGCCGCCGCTCAGACCATCGCAGTCGTCGAAGCAGGCGGCCGCTCCGTGTCGCTGGGCTCGTTGCTCGGCGAGGTGTTCCGGACCAACCCGTCGATGTGGGGCCGGGACAACTTCCACCCGTCCGCCACCGGGTACGCCGCCGCGTCGGCCGCCCTGCTGCCGTCGGTGGCGGCCGCGATGGGGATCGGGGCCGAGTCGTTCGTGCATCCGGAGCCGTTCCGCGGCGAGGCGATCCTGCCGATCGCGGAGGCCGCCGTCCAGGCTGCCCGCCGTCCGGGCACCGAGGTCGCCGCCACCGAGGTGGCCGGCCGGGAGCGCGGACCGCGCGGCCGCTGGGCGGCACTGCGGCACCGCCGCCGGCACCCGAGGGCCGAGGTCGAGCGGGTCGAGGAAACCGCCGCGGAAACTCCCGCCGCGGACCCGGAAACCGTGCCCGTCTGCCCATAGTTGTTGAGGTTGTGCGTCCGCTGAGCGGCGACTTTCATGTCGGGAGTCTTGATTCCGGGCGGCCAGGTGGTGCACAGTCGATAACTACGCGGTACCCCGATAACGGGAGGCGAAGATGGGCTTGAACCACTCCGAGGAGACGCATCAGCGTTTGGTGGAGGCCGTGCCCAGATGCACCGGACGCGCAATGACCGAGTGGTTCCAGCTGATGAACGACGGACCGTCGTTCCTGCGCTTCGACGACAGAGTGCGATGGCTGTCCAGCGAGTACGCGCTCGCGCATGGGCACGCGACCGCCATCGTGCACGAGTTCGACCTGGTCAAGGCGCACCGACGCATGGGCTGACCGCAAAGGAGACAACCTCGAAGACCTGCCCTTTCAGGTGGAGGGGCAGGTCTTTCACGTTCCGGCGAGGACCTCGTTACCCTCCGGATCCGTTACCAGCAAGGGATTCCGGCCGGTCAGCTCGAACCGGATCCGGTTCCGTTGCGGCCGCGGTACCTGCAGTTGCTGGAAGAACAGCACCGGGTTCAGGTCGAGCGGATCGTAGATGTCGGTGACGTCCGGCCTGCTGTCGAACTCGTAGCCGAGGAACTCCGCCCAGAACGCCCCTACCGCCGGGACATCCGAAGCGTCGATGCCGAACTGCACGAACCGCAGCGGCGCCGGATCCGGCCGCAGCCCGAGATCCTTGGCCGCACCCTCGATCCGCCGGGCGAGTACGACGAACTCCGGATCGGTCTCCCACGCGTCCTTCCGGCCCGCGATCGTGAGGCCTTCGGTCCGTACGTCGAGGCGCAACGGGATGCCCGCGGCGTCGGCCAGCTCGGCGACCGCGGTGACGAACCGGGCCGGTGCGTTCGGGTAGTGCACCATCGGGCTGAACAACGCGTACCAGTCGGTCGTTCCCGGCACGAGATCGCCCGGGACCAGGTCGACCTCGTTGCCCTCGTCGTCGGCCAGCAGCACCCCGAACGGGCCTGACGGCTCGCGGTCACCGCGGGCGCGGAGTGCTTCGTCGGACGGGCGGACCACGTCGACGTGGATCCGGTTCCGGAGCGGTCGCGGCTCGTCGAGGCGGCGTACCGGGAAGAGCGGGGCGCCGGCCATCTGGTCCCAGAAGGCCTGGATCGCGGGCGGGTTCGCCGCTTCGATCGAGGCGGACAGCGTGCGGGCCGTCCCCTCGGTCAGCCCGAGCTTCCGGGCCGCCGCTGAGGCCGCGGTCAGGTCGTCGGCGCGGACCAGTACGCCGGTCGCCCGCACGTCGGCGTCAGCGGTGACAGCGGTGGCCAGGGCGGCGCCGGCCGTGTGCGAGGGAGCGTCGTACCAGACGGTCTGCATGCGACCACGGTAGAACCGGAACCGGACGACCCGCGTCCGGAACGCCGTCGCTGTTCCTCAGCTTCCCGGAGGCACAATGACGCTCTGGGGAAAGGAGCGTTCGGTGAGCTTCACCATGCTGGCGGTGGTCGTCGCGGTCGGACTGGCCGGTCCGCTGCTCGCGCTGCGGCGCGGCTGGCACATCCCGGTCGTGCTCGGCGAGCTGGTCGCGGGCGTGATCCTCGGCAAGACCGGGATCGGGTACCTGAAGGCCGCCGACCCGAGCTTCACGTTCCTCGCCGACATCGGGTTCGGGCTGGTGATGTTCGTGGCCGGCACCCACGTCCCGGCCCGGGACGAGAGCCTGCGGCGGGCGATCCGGCCCGGCCTGCTCCGCGCGGTCGGCACCGGGATCGTCGCGACCGCGCTCGCGTTCGCGCTGAACGCGATCTTCCACACCGGCCACGTGCCGCTGTACGCCGTGCTGATGGCGTCCTCGTCGGCGGCGCTGGTGCTGCCGATCGTCGACTCGCTCGGGCTCGGCGGGCGGCCGGTCGTCGAGCTGCTCCCCCAGGTCGCGATCGCGGACGCCGCCTGCATCGTCGCGCTGCCGCTCGCGATCGACCCGCCGCACGCCGGCCGGGCCGCGCTCGGCGCACTGGCGGTGATCGCGGCGGGCGTGGTGGTGTTCTTCGGGCTGAACAAGGCGGAGCAGTCCGGCGCCCGGCACCGGCTGCACGACGTGTCGGAGGACCGGCGGTTCGCGGCCGAACTGCGGATCAGCCTGATGGTGCTGTTCGCGCTGGCCGGGCTGGCGACCGCGACGCACGTGTCGATCATGCTCGCCGGGTTCGTGCTCGGGCTCGCGGTGGCAGCGGTCGGCGAGCCGCGGCGGCTCGCCCGGCAGCTGTTCGCGCTGACCGAGGGCTTCCTCGGCCCGGTGTTCTTCGTCTGGCTCGGCGCGTCGCTCGACCTGCGCGAACTCGGCACCAAGCCGGCGTTCATCGGTCTCGGCGCCGCGCTCGGCATCGGCGCCGTGCTCAGTCACCTGTCCGGGCGGCTCACCCGGCAGCCGCTGAGCATCGGCGCACTCGCGGCGGCGCAGCTCGGCGTCCCGGTGGCGGCGGCGACGGTCGGTACGTCGCTGCACGTGCTCCAGCCGGGCGAGCCGTCCGCGTTGATCCTCGGCGCGCTGGTCACGATCGCGGTCAGCGCGGTCGCGGGCGGGCTCGCCGTACGGCGTGGATTGGTGGCGACGAAATGACGGTGCAGGCTGAGACGGCCGCGTACGAGAAGTGGCTGGCGGACCGGATCCCCGTCGTACCGGAGGATCTGGCGCTCAAGCATCACGAGCTGGCGGGTGATCCACTGCGGTTCCTGCGCGGGACGTACTACCTGTGGCTGCAGCGGGTCGCCGTACTGACGCCCGACCTGCTGCAAGGTCCGCAGGTGCCGGTGGTCGGGGACCTGCATGTGCAGAACTTCGGGACCTGGCGGGACCATCGCGGCGTCCGGCGGTGGGGCGTGAACGACTTCGACGAGCTGGCCTGGGGGCCGCCGACGATCGACCTGCTCCGGCTCGCGGTGTCCGCCGTACTGACGCCGGAGGTGGCGATCAGCCCGAAGCGGATCTGCCGGGTGCTGCTGGACGCGTGGTCGACGGCGAAGCCGGGGCGGGCCGTGGACCTGGCCGGCTCCGGTGCGAAACATCTGCGGGCGTTGGTGCCGAAGCCGCCGAGTGCCGCGCGGTACTACGGGAAGCTCCGGGAGGCGGCGGCGGCCGATCCGTCGATGCTGCCGGCCGCCGTACGGAAGGCCGTGAACGTGCCGGACGCGTCGTGGCATCGCCGGCAGGCCGGGACCGGGTCGCTCGGGCATCCGCGGATGGTCGCGGTCGGTGACGACCTCGCCCGCGAGGTGAAGGTGGTCGGGCCGCCGACCGCGGAGTACGTGGACGTCGGGCTGCAGCCGGACGACCTGCTGTACGGGCGGATCCTCGGGGCGCTGCGCGGGCCGGATCCGATGCGCCGGATCGCGGGCTGGCAGCTCCGGGGGCTGTCGCCCGACGTCGAGCGGATCACGATCGAGTCGCTGCGGCCGCGGGCGGTCGAGCTGGTGCTGACGTCGATGGCGCGCGCGGCTGCCGACGTGCACGGGGCGGTTCCGCATCATTTGCGGGACGCGCGGCGGTACGTCGGGGCGCTGCCGTCCGGGTGGCTGCTCGACGGGACGCGGCGGCTCGCGGACGACACGACCGAGCTGTACAAGCAGTACGCCGGGTGAGAACGACGGAAGGGCCGGCCCACCTGGACCGGCCCTTCCGTTGTGTCAGCTGGATCAGTCGCCGCCGCGGAGGATGGCGAGGATGCGCAGGATGTTCCAGTACAGCCAGACCAGCGTGACGGTCAGCGCGAACGCCGCCCGCCAGGCCTCGTTCTGCGGGGCGCCCTGGCGGATGCCCTGCTCGACCAGGTCGAAGTCGAGGATCAGGTTGAACACCGCGAGACCCGCGCCGATCGCCGCGAACAGCAGCCCCATCGGGCCGAACCCGCTGATACCCGTGCTGAAGCCGAACAGGCTGAGCAGCAGGTTGATCAGCAGCACACCGGCGAAGCCCATCGTGCCGATGACCACCATCCGGGTGAACTTCGGCGTGACCTTGATCGCGAAATACTTGTAGGTCGCCAGCGTCAGGCCGGCCGTCACCATCGTGGCGAGCACCGCCTGCACGATGATGCCGGAGTCACCGACCCAGTGGGCGATGAACTTGCTGCCGATCCCGAGGAACACGCCCTCGGCGGCGGCGTACACCATCACGAGCGCCGGGTTCACCTTGCGGGAGAACGACAGCACCATCGCGATCGCGAACGCGACCAGCATCCCGGCCAGGAACGCCGGCGTGACCAGCGTCGCCGGAATCATCCGCCACGCCACCGCGGCGGCCGCCACGACAACACCCAGGGTGATCGCGGTCTTCACGATCACGTCGTCCAACGTCATCGGCCGGCTCGCGGCCGGAGCCCCTTGGTACTGCTGCGGGGGCATCCCCGACCCGCCGTACCCGTAGGGAGCCTGCTGACCGTACGGAGCGGCCCCCGGATAGGCCTGCCCGTGGCCAGGCGCGAACGCACTCGACCGGTTCAGCACCGGGTTACTGCTCTGCATGTTTCCTCCTGATGACCCACATCCGGGGCCGTATCAAGATCCTACGACCCCATCCTGAACACAATCTGAGAATCCCCCCTGATGTTCCCCAACCGAAACCCCTGTAAATCCAGGGGTTGTATCGGGCGTCGATGGAATTCGTCCGCGGTCAGACGTGCGGGTGGGCCGGTTCCTGGGTGGAGAGGGCGGCGCCTACCTGGTCGGCGAGGGCTACGGCCACCAGGCGCTGTTCGAGGTCGGGGCGGGCGATGCGGGCGGCGGCGGTGAGGAGGAAGCGGCCGCGGGAGACGCCGGCGTACTGGACGGGGAGTTCGATCTCGGCGTTCGTGGGGAGGCCGTCGCGTTCCACCTTGAGGACGTGGGAGCCGCGGGTGACCGAGCCGTCCGGGTTCAGCCGGGGCGCGGCCGTCTGCTTGCTTCCGGCAACGAACTTGACGCCGTCGATGCCCAGTACGGCGGTGAGTTCCGCGCGGACCTGTTCGATCAGGTCGTCGGCGGACGCACCGGTCGCGACCGCCTGCGAGACGGTGATCACCCCGTCCAGGTACCCGCGCCGCCGGGACGCCTTCGCTTGTTGCCGACGGCCCCAGATCGCGATCTGGGTGACCGCGATGCCGATCACCAGCAGCAGCAAGGCCTGCTCCACGTCGTTGCTGCTGTTGATCGTGAAGCTGTCGTACGGAACCGTCAGGAAGAAGTCGAACCACACCGCGCTCGACACCGCAGCGAGTACCCCGGCCAGCCGGATACCGAATACTGCGACCGCGACGATCACGACCACGAGTACCAGCGCGGCGTTCGCGTTGTCGAAATGTTCCCGGAACGGCGTCAGCAACGCACAAACCGCCGGCGGAGCCAGCAACGAAGCGGTCAGGACCGGGGCGCGGTAGTTCTCCACACCCCTATTGATGCGCAGATGACAGCCCGGATCAACAGTTCTCACAGGTGTCTGTCACATCTACTACGAATAACCGGTGGCCGGCGACCGGACGGCTGCGTAGGTTGCGAGACATGTACCAACTTCGTCCTGCGGTGGCGTCCGACGCGGAGTTCCTGGCCGAGGTGGTGCTGAGCGCCACCCGGGCCCAGGGGCGGCTGGCCGACGGGTTCGACGAGATCGAGTGGCGGCGGGGATTCGCCGAGTGGACGCTCGAGTCGATCGACGACCCGGCGACGGACCTGTACGTCGTCGAGGTGGACGACCGCGCCGCCGGCCGCCTGCGGGTCAGCCGTACGCCGCAAGCCGTCGAACTGAACGGCATCCAGCTCCACCCCGACGTCCAGAACCGCGGAATCGGTACGGCGATCATCACCACGCTGCAGGAGGACGCCGTACGTCGCGGCGTACCGCTGCAGCTCACCGTCGAACGCGACAACCCGGACGCACGCCGCCTGTACGACCGGCTCGGCTTCGTCAAGGTCGGCGAGGACGGGGCGGAGGACGTACTGCGCTGGACGAAAGGCGTGGAGCAGAACCAGCTCTGGAACGCGGACGTCGCCGCCGGGTACGACACGCCGGACGCCGGGATGTTCGCGGCGGACGTGATCGGCCCGACCGTCGACCGGTTGAAGGAGCTTGCGGCGGGCGGCAGTGCGCTCGAGTTCGCGATCGGTACCGGCCGGGTCGCCGTACCACTTGCCGAACGGGGCGTCCCGGTGAGTGGGATCGAGCTGTCGACGGCCATGCTCGCCCAGCTCCGTACGAAGAACGACTCGATCCCTGTCGTCGTCGGTGACATGGCGACGGCGCGGGCGCCGGGCGAGTTCGCGCTCGTGTACCTGGTCTTCAACACGATCTCGAACCTGCTCACCCAGGAGGAGCAGGTCGCCTGCTTCCGGAACGCCGCCCGGCACCTGTCCCCCGGCGGCCGCTTCGTGATCGAACTCTGGGTCCCCGAACTCCGCCGCCTCCCACCGGGAATCCCGGCCACGGTAGGCATCGCGGACCCCGGCTACATCCTGCTGGACACGTACGACGTCCTGCGGCAGCACGTCGTCTCCCACCATTTCCACTTCGGCGAAGGCACCGAGGCGACGCTCGGCCGTACCCCGCACCGCTACATCTGGCCCGCCGAACTCGACCTGATGGCCCAACTCGCCGGCTTCACCCTCGAATCCCGCCACGCCGACTGGTCCGGCACACCGTTCACCGCAGACTCCCCCGCACACGTCTCCGTCTACCGCCTTACCGACACATAGCCCAAGCTGGGACAGGTGACCTCCGACGCGCTGTTCACCCGTCTCGCACCTGTCCTCAACGTCTCCGACCTCGCCGCCGAGCGGGCGTTCTACGAGAAGCTCGGCCTACCCGTGATCTACGAGGGACCGGAGTACCCGGACTTCATCGCGTTCGGCACGGACACGGTGCACTTCGGCATCCAGCAGGCGTCGGCGCCGAACGACCCGCCGAGTGTGCTCACCTGGCAGATCGCCGTGTCCGACGTGGACGTGGCTGCTGAGCGGTGCCGGGCGGCCGGGCTCGACTTCGAGCTGGAGGAGAACGCGCCGGCGGCGGACTGGACCTACCGGCGGCTGTTGCTGAGGACGCCGAGTGGGTACCGGTTGGCACTCGAGGGGCCGACGGAGTAAGCGAACGGTTCGCGTGCCGGGGTGGTGGGCACGGGGGTGGGAGCCGCACCATGAGGGGATGAGAGGTCCCTCGGGTGGGGGATGTTCGGTGGGTGAGATCACTCGCGGGAGGGTTTGTGAAATCTTTCACGAGCGTTTAGCGTTGAAGTGAACATGAAGTCGGAGACCCACTCAGGGAGAGTGAACCGGATGACAGCCCAGGTGCCGCACATCCTCGTGGTCGGAGGCGGTTACGTCGGGATGTACACCGCGTACGGCCTGCGCCGCGCCGCCCGTCAGGGGCGGATCCGCGTGACGGTGGTCGACCCGCGGTCGGTGATGACGTACCAGCCGTTCCTGCCGGAAGCGGCGGCCGGATCGGTGGAGCCGCGGCACGTCGTGGTGCCGCTGCGCAAGACCCTCAAGGGCTGCCGGGTGGTGACCGGCCGGGTGACCGGCATCGACCACGCGCACAAGGTCGCCCGGGTGATGCCCGAGGAGGGCCCGGAGTACGAGCTCGCCTACGACCAGATCGTCGTCGCGCTCGGCTCGATCGCCCGGACGCTGCCGATCCCCGGCCTGGCCGAGGAAGCGACCGGGTTCAAGAACGTCGAAGAGGCCATTGCCCTGCGCAACAAGGTCCTGGACCGGCTCGACGTGGCGTCCAGCCAGCCCGACCCGGCGCTGCGCAAGTCCGCGCTCACGTTCGTCTTCGTCGGCGGCGGGTACGCCGGGGTGGAGGCGTTCGCCGAGCTCGAGGACATGGCTCGCTACGCCACCCGGTACTACGACAACATCAAGCCCGAGGACATGCACTGGGTCCTGGTCGAGGCCACCAACCGGATCCTCCCGGAGGTCGGCGAGGACCTCGGCAAGTACACCGTGGACCAGCTCCGCAGGCGGAACATGGACATTCGGCTGGAGACCCGGCTGGAGTCCTGCGAGAAGGGCCGCGTGATCCTCAGCGACGGCGACGAGTTCGACGCCGACACGATCGTCTGGACGGCCGGGGTGAAGGCCAACCCGGCGCTCGCCGCGACGGACTTCCCGCTGGACGAGAAGGGCCGGATCAAGACCCTGGCGAACCTGCGGATCGAGGGCCTCGAGGACGCCTGGACGGCCGGCGACAACGCCGCCGTGCCGGACCTGACCAGCGAGACCGGTGCGTACTGCGCCCCGAACGCGCAGCACGCCGTCCGGCAGGCGAACCGCCTCGCGGCGAACATCCTCCGGGTCGTCGACGGGCAGCCGCCGCAGGACTACAAGCACAAGTACGTCGGCTCGGTCGCGAGCCTCGGCCTGCACAAGGGCGTCGCCCAGCTGTACGGCGTGAAGGTGAAGGGCTGGCTGGCCTGGTTCGTGCACCGGACGTACCACGTGTCCCGTGTGCCTACCCTGAACCGGAAGGCCCGGGTGATCCTGGACTGGACGCTGGCGCTGTTCTTCCGGCGCGAGGTGACCAGCCTGGGCAGCCTGCAGACCCCGAACGAGGAGTTCCGCCGGGCGACGCAGTCGTAGCGCACCACCCAGATCGGGCCGGGCCTCCAACTCGCCGGAGGCCCGGCCTCCTTCATTCGTGCAGGAGGCCGGCGTCGTGCGCCAGCAGGGCGATCTGGACGCGGTTGTTCAGGTCGAGCTTGGTAAGGATCCGGGAGACGTGGGTCTTCACGGTCGGGACGCTGAGGTAGAGCGTCGCGCTGATCTCGGCGTTCGACTTGCCCTCGCCGACCGCGACGGCGATCTCGCGTTCCCGGTCGTTGAGCTGGGCGAGCCGGGCGGCGGCCTTGGCCTTGCGGCTGTCCTGGCCGGAGTCCGCGACGCGGGTGATCAGCCGTTTGGTGACGGCCGGCGACAGGACGGGCTGGCCGGCCGCGATCCGGCGTACGGACTCGACGATCTCGGCGGGCGGGGTGTCCTTGAGGATGAACCCGGCGGCGCCGGCGCGGAGTGCGCGCAGTACGTGCTCGTCGGCGTCGAAGGTGGTCAGGATGACGACCTCGGGCGCGCCGGGACGGCGGCGGACCGCCTCGGTCGCGGTGAGTCCGTCGGTGCCGGGCATCCGGATGTCCATCAGGATCACGTCCGGCGCCAGCCGGTCGATCAGCCCCTGCACCCCGGACCCGTCGCCCGCCTCCCCGACCACCCGAATCTCCTCGGCGCCACCCAGCATCAACTTCAGCCCGGCCCTCAGCAAGGGATCGTCGTCGACGATCAGTACCCGAATGGTCATGCGGGCCACGGTAGCCAGGCGTAGAGGCGGAAGTCGCCGGTGGGGGTGCGGCCGTGTTCGAGGCGGCCGTCGACGAGGGCGGCGCGTTCGGTGAGGCCCTTCAGGCCTTGGCCGTCGCCGCGGCGGCGGTGTGGGGCAGGGTTGCGCAGTTCGACCGACAATCCGTTGCCCGGGGCACCGACCACGCTGATCGTCACGGGTTCGCCGGGAGCGTGTTTCACCGCGTTCGTCAGTCCCTCCTGGACAATCCGGTACGCCGTACGCCCGACGTGCTCGGGCATCGGGCCGTCCGCGTCCAGCGTCAGCTCGACCGGGATCCCCGCCGCGCGCGACCCCTCCACCAACTCGGGCAGGTCCGCGAACGCGGGCTGCGGCAGCTCCCCGACGGGCGCTCGCAGGACGCCGATCACCTCGCGGAGGTCCTGCAGCGCCTGGTGAGCGCTGGCGCGGATGATCTCCGCGGCACCTGCCACCTCCTCGGTGGACGCGTCCGGCCGGTACGCCAGCGCACCCGCATGCACGCTCAGCAGCGACAACCGATGCCCGAGTACGTCGTGCATCTCGCGGGCGATCTCCTCCCGCGCCCGGAGCTGCGCCTGCTCCGCCTGGAGTTTCGCCACCGTCTCGGCGCGATCGGCGCGGTCCCGCAACGTCTGCAGGAGCTGCCGGCGGGAGCGGATGTACTGCCCCCAGCCCGCGACCGCGACGTACAGGATCGCGGCGATGACGAGCAGCGTCTTCCAGTCCTGGATGTGCCGGACCCGGGCGTAGATGACGGTGGCGACGAAGTTCGCCGCGAAGACCCATACCGACGTACGCCACGGCTTGTGGACGGCGACGGTCATGATCAGCACCAGCGTCGGCCCGGCCGCGGAGTCGGAGTACGTCGACAGCACGCACGCGATCAACGCCAGCTGCACCGGCCATCGGCGGCGGAACCAGAGCGTCAGGCACAGCACCATCCCGGTCCAGAAGTCGAACGCGAGCAGCAGCCGCGGCACCGCGTCGGACTCGCCGTCACTGTAGGTGAACAGCGCGATCAGGATCGCGGCCACGAACGCCACACTGTCCACGATCCAGTCGCGAGTGCTGCGCTTCGGCCCCATAGGACGAATGTAGCGGCGTGTAAGCGTTCTCCACGGCTTCGGCGGCTGTCCGGATACCGAAGTCGCGTGCCGGGGTACTTAGGTCGACCGGTAGGTTTCCGGGCATGAGTCAGCTCGCTGTCACCGTCATCGGCCCGGACCGCCCGGGGATCATCGCGGACGTCACCGAGGCCCTGGTCGGTACCGGGGTCAACCTCGAGGACTCGACCATGACGCTGCTGCGCGGTCATTTCGCGATGATGATCGTCTGCGCCGGGCCGTTCGACGAGGTGAAGTCGGCGCTGGAGCCGTTGCGCGGCGAGCTGGTGATCACGGTCCGCACGATGGGCCCGGAGCACCGGCACGCGCCGCTCGGGGCGCCGTACATGCTCAGCGTGCACGGCGCGGACCGGCCGGGGATCGTGGCCGCGGTGACCCGGATGATCGCCTCCGCGGGCGGCACCGTGACGGACATGTCGACCCGGCTGAGCGGCGGGCTGTACGTGCTGACCGCCGAGGTCGAGCTGCCGCCGGCGGCCGACCTGGAGATGCTGAACCGGGCGCTCGAGATCACCGCCGAGGAGCTCGGGGTCGGCGTCACGCTGCGGCCGGCCGAGAGCGACGACCTGTGATCACCGACTGGTCCCCCGCCTGGCTGGATGTCGAGGGCGCGATCCTCGAGGTCGTCCGGGCCCCGCACCCGGTGCTGGCGACCGAGAGCGCGCCGGTGGACCCGCTCGACCCGGAGATGATCCAGCTCGCCGCGGACCTGGTCGCAACGATGCGCGTCTCCCCCGGCTGCGTCGGCCTCGCCGCGCCGCAGGTCGGCGTCGCGGCGCAGATGTTCTCGCTGGACGTCACCGGTCACCCGAAGACGCGCACGTGCCACGGCGTCTTCGTACTCTGCAACGCGGTCGTCGTCGAGGCCTCCCGCAACGAGAAGGCCCGCGAGGGCTGCATGTCGGTGCCGGACTTCACCGGCGACGTGAAGCGCGCGACCCGGCTGACGGTCGCCGGGATTCTTCCCGGTACGACGGAACAGGTCAGGATCACCACCGACGCGTTCGAGGCCCGCGCCCTGCAGCACGAGATCGACCACTGCGCCGGCAAGCTGTTCCTCGACCGCGTCGCGGGGGCGCACGCGGTGTACCCGCGGAAGACGTACCAGTAACGTACTCTCGTCCCCGGAGCCCGGGTGGCGGAACGGCAGACGCAGGGAGCTTAAACCTCCTGGCCCTCACAGGCGTACGGGTTCGAATCCCGTCCCGGGCACTGTGGTCGGCTACTTCCTGAACACGCCCAGGTAGTACGCGATGACGAGCGCGTCGAGGAGCAGCGCGAGCCAGGCGAGCAGCTTGCCGCGTTCGCCGGTTCGGCGGATGGTGCGCAGCGCCCGGATGGCGAGGCCGATCGAGATCGGCATGCACAACAGCACGGTGGGGAGCGCGGCGATCGCGAACCGGTTCACGCCTGGCTTCTGACCGCTCCGCGACGGGTCCGAGTAGGGGCCACGGTACGTCGGCGCCGTGTGCGGGTCCCGGTACTGCGGTGCAGTGTGGGGGTCCCGGTGCTGCGGCGCAGTGTAGGGATCCTGGTATGTCGGTGCCGTGTGGGGGTCCTGGTACTGCGGTGCGGTGTACGGGTCCTGGTACTGCGGGCCCGGTTGGCGCGGGGGTGTCTGCGCCTGCTGGGTGTACGGGCCGGAGGACCATTCGAACTGGTCCTCGGGCGGCTCGTCGGGCTGCGGCTCGGGCTGCTGCGGAGGCGTGGGCGGGCCGTTCAGCAGGTCCAGGTAGTCGGAGCGGCGGACCGGGTCGGACAGCACCTCGTACGCGCGGTTCAGCTTCGCCTGCTCGGTCGAGTCGCCGCCGACGTCGGTGTGGGTGCTGCGGGACAGCCGCCGGTAGCTGCGGCGGATCTCGTCGGCGTCCGCGTCCCGGCGTACGCCGAGCAACTTCCAGGGATCGGCTCCGTCGAGGTCCCGGAAGTCCCGGACTCCGCTCATCGAGCGACGTCCGCCTGGTAGCAGACCAACCGCCAGGCCGCCTGCTGCGGGTCGGCGCCGGCCGGCAGCGTCCGGTGGCCGCTGACGAACGTGACCGTCCAGTCGCCCGCCAGGTACATCCACAGGTCGAGGTCTTCGTCGCCGCCGAAGTAGTACATCTTGTAGTGCTTGATCTCCTGCGAACCGAGGAACGGCGTCTGCAGGCGCTGCTGCGCCTCCAGCGGCAGGTTGCCGAGGACGCCGCGCATCTTCTCGGTGAGCGCGAGCTGCGGCGCGGCCGGCGGCGGCAGCTGGGGACCGCCACGCGACATGAGCGAACGCAGACCGGAGCGCGGTGGCGTCGCGTGCTGCTGCACGACGGCATGCTTCAGGCTGGACGGCACGAACGCGTCGATGTGCACGCTCTGCGTCCGCTGCCCGTGCTGGTTCACCTTCGGCGTGGTGACTGCCAGCCCCTTCGGCCCGAGGACCACGGCGTACGGGCGGTCGCGGTCGCGATCGTCCCAGTCCGCCCACCACTCGACCGCCGGTCCGACCTGGCGCTCGACGTGCGCCTTCACGCTGTTGGACAGCTCGGCCCAGTAGTGGAACCGGTCCGGTCGCACCTTCCAGCCCAGTTGCTTGGCCTCGTGTGCGCCGGCCGCCGCCGGTCCGCCCGTCGAGCGCTCGACGCCCCCGCCCGCGGGTCGTTGCGCGGCCGGAAAGCCCCGAGACTGCTCGGGCAGGTTGTCACGACTCATGAGCGCCCGTTTGCATGGTGAAGAGCCTCCAATACGGCGGGGGGCATGGTCAACTCCCGTTCGCCTCGCCTGTGGACAACTCCTTGGCGCGGATCATGACCGCGTCGAGCATCTCCTCGGTGAGTTTGCCGGTGAACGTGTTCTGCTGACTCGGGTGGAAGCAGCCGAGCACGGTGACGTCGCCGTACGGCGTGGGGACCCGGTACTCCACGGCGTGCCCGAACTTGGGGCGAGGGCGCGGTACGTCGGCTCCGAGCGCGACCAGGGCCGTGAGCAGGGCGTCGTACGCGAACTTGCCGAGGCAGACGATCGCTCGCGTGCTGGGGAGGACGAGTTCGAGCTCGCGGCGGTACCAGGGGGCGCAGGTGTCGCGTTCGGCCGGGGTCGGCTTGTTGGCGGGCGGGGCGCAGCGGACGGCGGCGATCATCCGGGTGCCGAACAGGTGCAGGCCGTCGCCCGCGTGTTCGCTGGTGGGTTGGCTCGCGAGGCCGACGCGGTACAGGCCGGCGAACAGCCAGTCGCCGGAGCGGTCGCCGGTGAAGACGCGGCCGGTCCGGTTCCCGCCGTTCGCGGCCGGAGCGAGGCCGACGATCAGGATCCTCGGATCCGGCGCGCCCCAACCCGGGATCGGGCGGCCCCAGTACGGCTGGTCCGCAAACGACTTCCGCTTGCTGACAGCAACTTCCTCCCGCCATTCCACCAGCCGCGGACAGGCCGCGCAGACCGACACCCGCGCCTCCAGCTCCCGCAGATCCCCCGTCCTCGCCAGTTCCACCACCTCCCCGGCATCCCGCGCCACGAGTGTCCCCACCGCAGCCGGATCCTCCGGCCACCCCGTCCCCGCCGGCACCGGGCTCTCGAACAACTCCCCCGTCAACGGATGCCGCAGTTTCATCCCTCCACACTAGAGACATGAGCACTGTAGGAGTGGTTGCCTCCGGCGCGGGCGGTGTCGAACAGTTGCGTGGCGGACTCGTCGTACCGCTGCTGAAGCGCGGCCACCAGGTCGCGATCACCCTCACGCCGACCGCCGCCGATTGGCTCGCCCCGGCCGAGCGATGGGAGCTCGAGCGCCTCACCGAGCTCCCGGTCCGCTCTCACCCCCGCCGGCCCGGCGAGGCCCGCCCGCACCCACCGGTCGACGTGTTCGTCGCGGCACCGGCCACGGCGAACACGGTGGCGAAGCTGGCGCTGGGGATCGGGGACAACCAGGCGCTCAGCGTGCTGTGCGAGGCGCTCGGGAGTACGCCGATGGTCGTGTTCCCGCGGGTGAACGCCGCGCACGCGCGACACCCGGCCTGGGCCGGGCATCTCGCGACGCTGCGGGCAGCGGGGGCGGGTGCTGGTGGAGTGGGAGTTGCTGGAGCCGCGGGCTACCGACGGGCGTGAACTGCCGTGGGGGCGGATTCTGGCCGCGCTGCCGGGGTGACCTGGCGGGTGGGGATGGCCAGCGCCAGTACGACGGCTGCCGCGGCGAAGGCGGAGAGTAGTACGAAGGTGTGGGTGAAGCCGGACTCGGCGGGGAGGCCGGACGGCTGGGTGTGACCGGTGATGATCGAGCTGGCCAGGGCCGTGCCGATCGAACCGCCGATCGTGCGGATGTTGGTGTTCATCCCGGTCGCCACACCGGTCTGTTCGCGCGGGACGTTCTGCACGATCAGGCTGGTCATCGCGGCGTACGCGAGGCCGAGCCCGAGCCCGAACAGTGCCGTCGAGAACGCGATCTGCCAGCGTGCGTGGTGGAACTCCGCGAACATCAGCGCCCCGACCAGGATCACCGACGACCCGGACACCACCTGTGCCTTGGCGCTGAACCGCGCCGCGAGCGGACCGCTGAACGACCCGGCGAGCGCCATCGTCACCAGCATCGGCAACATCAGCAGCCCGGCCTGCGTCACGCTGGCCCCGAACCCGAACCCGGCCGCCTTCGGGATCTGCAGGAACTGCGGCACGAACGCGTACACCGCGAACATCGCGGCCCCGAACAGCAACGCGACGAAGTTCGTCGTCCACACCGCCGGCCGGCGCATCATCCGCATGTCGATCAACGGGTTCCGCGACCGCAGCTCGACCGCGATCCAGCCGGCGAACAGTACGACGGCCAGCGCGAAGAGCCCGATGGTGCGGAACGAGCCCCAGCCCCACGTACGACCGGTGCTCAACGGCAGCAGCAACGCGATCAACCACCCGGACAGGAAGGCGGCGGCGAGCCAGTCGATCCGTCCGGGGACCCGGTTCGGCGACTCCGGGACGTACCGGCGTACCAAGGCGGTGGCGACCGTGACGACCGCCATCGGGATCCAGAACAGCCAGCGCCAGCCGAGCCACTCGACGATCGGGCCGGCCAGCACGATGCCTAGCCCGCCGCCCGCGGCGATGACGGCCGAGACCACGCCGACCACGGACGGGACCCGCTCGGCCGGGAACTCGTCGCGGATGATCCCGAACGCCAGCGGGAACACGGCCCCGCCGACCCCCTGGAAGATTCGGGCGGCGATCAGTACGCCGATGTTCGGCGCGAGGGCGGCGACCAGGCAGCCGACCGCGAGCGCGGCCAGTGCGATGAACATCGTGCGCTCCTTGCCCGCCATGTCGCCGATCCGGCCGAGCAGCGGGGTGGCGACGGAGACCGAGAGCAGGAGTGCGGTGAAGACCCAGGTGACCGTGCCCGGGGTGGTGTGCAGGCTGTGCTGGATGACGGGCAGCGCCGGGCTGACCAGCGACTGCAACATGGAGAACGAAGCGACCACCGTGGCGAGTACCGCCAGGGTCAGTCGTGGATTGCCAGACCTGATGACAGGCATGCGGAAGTCCTTCGGAAAGGGGACGCACGCGCCGAGACCCGGCGCGGTGTTTCTCGGCCTGATAAAGTCGAGGTATGCCTCCACTATAGCGGAGGGGTGCCTCCGGTACCAAGTGGTTAAGGTGATCCGATGAGCGAGCAGATCCGGCCTGCGCTACAGGTCGACGTACGGCGGCCGCAGCGGGCGGACGCGCGGCGGAACTTCGACGCGCTGCTCACCGCTGCCCGGGACGCGTTCGCGAGCAAGGGCGTCGGGGCGTCGCTGGAGGACATCGCCCGGCAGGCAGGCGTCGGCATCGGCACCCTCTACCGGAACTTCCCGAGCCGTCAGGACCTGCTGAACGCGGTGTACCTCGGCGAGATCGAGGAGCTCTGCATCGCCGCCGAGGACGCGGCCGGCCTACCGCCGTGGGAGGCCCTCACCACCTGGCTGCACCGCTTCGTCGAGTACGCCGCCACCAAGCGGGCGATCTGGGAGTCGCTGAACCGCGAGTCCGAGAGCTTCAAGACCGCCCGCGCCGCGATGTACGCCGCCGGAACCCCGCTGTTCGAACGCGCCCAGGAGTCCGGCGAGGCCCGCAAGGACGTCTCCTTCGACGACCTCCTCCGCATGGTCAGCGGCCTCACCGCCGCCGGCTTCGTCGACCAGTCCCAACGCGACCGCGTCCTCAACATAGCCCTGGACGGCGTCCGCGCCAGGTGACGGATCAGTCGCGCGGGCTGACAACCTCGAATCCGGCGTCCTTCGCCGCCTCCGCAAGACGGTCGTCGTAGGTGACCACCGCCGTCAGGTCCGTACCCAGCACCCGGGCTGTCGCCAGATGGATCGCGTCCAGCGAGCGCAGCATGCGATCCGGCTCGTTCATCGCGGCATCCACGATGTCGTCGTCGATGCTGATGACGTCGAACGCGAGCAGCAGGTCGCGGGCATCCGGCAGCACGGCCGGGACGACCCGCGTGACCGCCCGCATCACCTCGATCCGCAGCAACGCCGAGCTGACCCAAGCAGCACCCGCAGCCTCGTCGTAGAACGCCGCGAACGCCTTGGAGTGCGTCTCCTCGACCAACAACTTCAAAGCGGCAGAGGTGTCGACGTAATAGAGCGTCACCAACGCTCCTCGTCGCGCAGTGCGGCGAGGGAGTCGCCCAACTTGTCGGTGCCGTCACCTGCCCGCATCCGCGGCCGGTAGCCGGGCCGCACGGCAGGCCGGACCTTGCCCTCCGCGGCGAGCCGATCCAGCACTGGAGTCTCGTCCCACTCCACCACCGGGACGATTCGCGCGATCAGCCGGCCGTACTCGGTCACGTCGATCGCTTCACCGTGCCGGACGCGCGCCAGCACCTCACTCGTCCGGTGACGCAACTCACGCAGCCCCACGGCATGCTCGTTCTCGTTCACCATCGCCATACCCAAAAGGTAGCACAATTTTGTGACACATCTGGTCGAGTTATCCGAGGGAGAGGGCGACTCCGTCGAGTATGTCGTGTTCGGAGACGGTCAAGGTGGTGACCTGGAGGCGGTCGACGAGGTGTTGGAGGATGAGGGCGCCGGCGCCGATGACGTCTACGCGGCCGGGGTGGATCGAGGGGACCGCGGTTCGGGCGGCGTGGGTTGAGGTGGTCAGCCAGGTGGTCGTTTCGCGGAGCTGAGCCGTGGTGAGGGTCGCGTGGTGCACGGCGGTGCGGTCGTACTCCGGGAGATCGAGGGCTACCGCGGCGACGGTGGTCGCGGTGCCGGCGACGGCGATCAGGGCGCGGGCCTCGTGGAGCGGGACCGTGGTGGCGTCCAGGAGCGCGTCGATGTCCTTCGCGATCGCGGCGCGTTCTGCCGGGGCGGTCGGGTCGGTGGTGACGTGCCGCTCGGTCAGACGGACGGAGCCGATGTCGAGGGACTGGGCCGCTCGGACGCCGGTCCGGTCGCCCAGCACCAGCTCGGTGGAGCCGCCGCCGATGTCGGTCACCAGGTACGGCTCGGGCAGGTCGATTCCGGTGGTGGCGCCGCGGAAGCTGAGTTCGGCCTCTTCGGTGCCGGAGATGATTTCCGGGCGTACGCCGAGGCGCTGCTCGATGCCCGTGAAGAACTCGTCGCGGTTGCTGACGTCGCGGGCGGCGGAGGTCGCGACGAAGCGGATCCTGCTGATGGCCCTGGAACGGATGAGGGAGGCGAAGTCTTCCGTGGCTGCGAAGACCCGGGCCAGGGCTTCGGGTGCGAAGGCGCCGGTGGCGTCCACACCTTGCCCGAGGCGGACGATCGTCATCCGGCGGTCGACCTCCACCAGCCCGCCGTCGACGAGGTCGGCGATCAGCAGCCGGATCGAGTTGGTGCCGCAGTCGATCGCGGCGACCCGCACCGCACCGCCGGCGTCAGACATGCCAGCCTCGGTGTCAGACACAAGGGCCTCGGCGGCCCCAGTCCTCCAGGGCTTCCAGGGTCTCGTCGCCCAGCGGGTTGACGCCTGGGCCGGCCGCCAGGGAGTGGCCGGCCAGGACGTGCAGGCACTTCACCCGGGCCGGCATGCCGCCCGCGGTGATGCCGGCGATCTCCTCGACGTGTTCGATCGACTCGCGGTGCGCGAGGTACGACTCATGGGCCGCGCGGTACCGGGCCGCCAGGTCCTCGTCGTCGGCCAGCCGGTCGGTCATCTCCTTCATCAGACCCGACGCCTCGAGGGTCCCGATCGCGGACGCCAGCCGCGGGCAGGTCACGTAGTACGTCGTGGGGAACGGCGTACCGTCCGGCAGTCGCGGCTCGGTCTCGACCACATCGGGGAGGCCGCAACCGCAGCGGTGCGCGATCGAGCGGATGCCGCGCGCGGTCCGGCCCAGTTGCTTACTGACTGCTTCTTCGTCGGCAGGGCTGACACTCACTTGGTCACCTTAGGTGACGCCGGTGCCGGTGGGTTGCCGGCGCCCTCCACACTCCCCCAGAGCTTCGTGTACCAGGTCGGCTTCTGCGTGTCCGCCGTACCGTCCGCGGGCGTCGACGGCTCCGGCGGAGCGCCGACCGGCTTCCCGTCGGCGCCGATCACGCGGTACCCGACCTCGCCCGGCATCACCCAGCCGAGTCGCTGCCGGGCCTGCGCCTTCACGTACGCGTCGTCCTTCCACCGGGCGATCTCGTCGTTCAGCTCGCCGACGCGCTTCTCCCGGTCGCGGATCTCCTGGTTCAGCGCGCTGATCTGCTGGTGCTGGTCGAACCACACCCGCAGGCTCTGCGCGTACGACACGATCAGCGCGCCCAGCACCAGCAGGACGACGGCCGCCCGGCCGGTCAGGTTGCGCGACCCGCGGGTCCGCGACGGCTCCGCCGAGGTGCCCGCCGTACGGCGTTTCGGCTGGTCGCCCCGCCGGGCCGGTGGACGCGACTGGGTCCGGCTCGACGGACGCGAGCCGGGTCGTGCACCACTTTCCCGACGGGACGGCATACGGCAAACCTCCTGAGATCAGCCCTGGAACCGCGGGAAGGCCGAGCGACCGGCGTACGTCGCCGCGTCGTCGAGCTCCTCCTCGATCCGGAGCAGCTGGTTGTACTTCGCGGTGCGGTCGGACCGGGCCGGGGCGCCGGACTTGATCTGGCCGCAGTTCGTCGCCACCGCGAGGTCGGCGATCGTGGTGTCCTCGGTCTCGCCCGAACGGTGGCTCATCATGCAGGTGAAGCCGTTGCGGTGCGCGAGGTCGACGGCGTCCAGGGTCTCGGTCAGCGAGCCGATCTGGTTCACCTTGACCAGCAGGCTGTTCGCGGACTTCTCGGTGATACCGCGCTGCAGCCGCTCGACGTTGGTGACGAACAGGTCGTCGCCGACGATCTGGATCTTGCCGCCGAGCTCGCCGGTGATGGCCTTCCAGCCGTCCCAGTCCTCCTCGTTCAGCGGGTCCTCGATCGAGACGATCGGGTACGACGACACCAGGTCCGCGTAGTACGCGATCATCTCGTCGGCGGACTTCTTGCCGCCCTCGAACGCGTACACGCCCTCGGTGTAGAACTCGCTCGCGGCCACGTCCATCGCCAGCGCGATGTCCTTGCCGAGCTGCAGGCCGGCCTTCTCGACCGCGACCGCGATCAGGTCCAGGGCGGCCCGGTTGCTGTCCAGGTTCGGCGCGAAGCCGCCCTCGTCGCCGAGGCCGGTGGACAGGCCACGCTCCTTCAGCACCGCCTTCAGCGCGTGGTAGACGGTCGCGCCCTGCATCAGCGCCTCGCCGTAGGTGGCGGCGCCGATCGGGGCGATCATGAACTCCTGGACGTCGACGTTGCTGTCCGCGTGCGCGCCGCCGTTCAGGATGTTCATCATCGGCACCGGCAGGACGTGCGCGTTCGGGCCGCCGACGTACCGGAACAGCGGCAGGCCGGAGCTGTCCGCGGCCGCCTTCGCGACCGCGAGGCTGACGCCGAGGATCGCGTTCGCGCCGAGCTTGGCCTTGTTCGGGGTGCCGTCCAGGTCGAGGAGCGCCTGGTCGATCAGCCGCTGCTCGTGGACGTCGTACCCGACGATCTCCTTGTCGATGTCCTCGAGGATCGCGGTGACGGCCTTCTGCACGCCCTTGCCGCCGTACCGCTCCTTGTCGCCGTCACGCAGCTCCACGGCCTCGAACTGGCCGGTGGACGCGCCCGACGGGACGGCCGCGCGGGCGATGGTGTCGTCGTCGAGCAGAACCTCGACCTCGACAGTGGGGTTGCCGCGCGAGTCGAGGATCTCGCGCGCGCCGACGGCCTCGATGGTGGCCACATTGACTCCCAAGTTCTCGATGACGAATCGCTCTGAGCCTAGTCCCCAGACCACCGAGCTCAGTGGACCGCGTCGCCCCCAACGATCGCATCCGAAGGTACTTCCCGCGTCAGTAACACTCCGTTGGGCGCCCGGTCGACCTCCAGATTCCCTGAATCCACACCCAGCCAGACTTCTTGGGATCTACAGGCCGAACGAGCGGCGCGCGTCGTCCAGCCCCTTCCGGTTGTCCGCCGGGCCGGAGATGCCGGTGAGGAGGTTGGTGGTGATCCGCCAGGCGAAGTAGCCCGCCTGTACGGCGTACCGGACGCGGAGGTAGGTGTCGAGGCCTCGGTGGATCTCGTCGGTGAGATCGGGCCGCCGGTCGAGGTAGGCCGGTACGACCTCGCGGCCGACGTACATCGCCGCCGACGCCACGTCGTACAGGATCGGGCCTCGCATCGCGCTCCCCCAGTCGATCAACCCGACCTGCCCGTCCGGCTGCCGGCGGAACGCCTCCGCGGCGGGGTCCCCGTGCAGCCACGCCCACGACACCGGCCCCAGCGAGACCGCCTCCGCGATCGCCGACTCGACAGCCGGCCGGATCCACGGCTCGAGGTCCAGCGAATCCTCGAACGGCAGCAGGAACCGCAGCCACTCGGCGGTCTCCCCGGGTTCGAGCGGCGCCGCCGAATGCACCCGCCCCAGCACGTCCCCGATCTCGACCTGGTCGGAAGGCACCAGCTCAGCCCCGTCGACATACTCCAGTACGGCGACCTGGCGCCCGTCGACCCGCTCCACCAGCCGTCCGCGCTTGCTCGCCCGCGGCCTGCCGGTCGTCACACCCGCGTCGTCCAGCCGCCGGGCCAGCTCCAGCCCAGGCCCGAACGACCCGTCGTCGACGCCGACCGCCTTCAGCACAAGCCGATCCGCACCACAGGTCGCCAGCCAGGTGGCCGAGTTCATGCCACCGGTCAGCACCTCCAGACCGGAAACCTTCAGGTCCCAGTGCTCCCGCAGTACCTCGGCAACATCCACCCGCGCAGCCTGCCAGCCGAAGGACCCGACCGCACACGCATTTCCCGGCGAGCGGCTACAGCCCCCTCCCCGGGGCGCCGCGGGATTCAGCGGCCCGTCAGCACCACTGCGCCATAATCACGCATCCCGGCTCAGCAGCCGTCGGAGTCGAGGCCTGATGCGCAGCACCTGCGACAACCAGCGCCACCAGCCCCATGAGCGCGACAAGTCTCTTCATCAAACCCACCATCCCCAGTCGTTCACGACCCTTGCGGCCGAATGCGCAGCCGCTGCCCACGGTAACCCCGCACCGGTCCCGGAACTTTCCACTTGCGGAAGTGGAAAGTGATCGGGTAGCTTTCTGGTATGGAAAGTGATGCGGAGGAGCAGCTGCGGATCATCGAGCGGGCCGAGGCGGCGCCGTACGTCAGTTATCCGAAGACGCCGGGGTGGTACCCGCCGGTGATCGGGCTCTGGGTGGCCGCGCTGATCGGCGTGTTCACCTGGTGGCGGGACAGCGCGGCGCTGTTCTTCCCGGCGCTGGTGGTGCTGATCGGGCTGGAGATCGCGTTCCTGGTGTGGATGCAGCGCCGCCACGGCGCGATGCCGTTCCCCGGGCGGGGCAAGCCGCCGCGCGAGATCGGGCAGATCTGGAAGGGGTACTTCGCCGGTGTGATGGTCGTCGTCGTGATCGTCGCGGCGGTCTGGTGGCTGGCCGGCGTACCCGCGGCCGCGGCGACCGCGTTCGTGCTGGTGACATCCGGGATCTGGTACTACGAACGCCGGTACGCCGTCGCCGCCGCGCAGGTGCGGGAGCGTCTCGGGTGATCGAAGGACTCGACCCGATCATCCACGCCCCGAAACGCCTGGCCGCGATGGCCGTCCTGGCGAACGCGACCACGGTCACGTTCCGCTTCCTCAAGGACTACCTGGAGCTCGCGGACTCCGACCTCTCCAAACACATGTCCGCCCTGGAGGCCGCCGGCTACATCACCACCACCAAGTCCGGCCACGGCCGCGGCGCCACCACGACGTACCGCATGACAAAGACCGGCGAACGCGCCTACACCGCCCACCGCACCGCCCTCCGAGCACTCCTGGACGGCCCGCAGTAGCTGGTTTCCCAATCCCACCAGGAGTAGGATTGGGACATGAGCGAGCCTGCCCACACGGACAAGCTGTCCGTGACCATTCCGACCGACCTGGCCGAGGAACTGCGCTCCCGGGCCGGCCGAGGCAACGTGTCCGCGTACGTAACTCAAGCACTGGTCAGGCAACTGGAACACGATCGGCTCGGTGACCTTCTGCACGAACTGTCGGAAACGCACGGGCCGGTGACGGACGACGAGCTCGCTCGTGCCCGGGCGGAGTGGCCGCAGTCGTGAGCCCTCGAAAGCGCGTACGTACGTCGGCCCAGGGGACCCTTGTCCTCGACAACGAGGGCCTGTCCCGGGCTGCGACGGACCGTTCCATGTACGTGCGGCTGTACGCTGCGCACGCCGACGGCCGACGTGTGCTCACGTCGGCGGCGATCCTGGCCGAGGCCCTGCGCGGTGAGCGCCGGGATGCCGCGGTCTATCGGGTGCTGGCCGGGATCGTTGTCGAACCTGTGAGTCGTGCGGTCGGCGAACGGGCCGGCCAGTTGATCGGGGCGGCGCGTCTCGGCTCCGGGCAGGCCGTCGACGCGATCCTGGTCGCCACGGCACTGGCCGAGGCGGGGCCGGTGGTGATCGCGACGTCCGATCCCGGTGATCTCAAGGCACTCGTCGGCGACGAGACGCGGGTCGCGGTGGTGGCAGCGGACCGGGTGTGACCTAACCGGCCTTCTCGGCGGCGCGGATCTCGGCGGTCAGGCGGCGTACGGCGTTGCGGAGTGCCTGCTCGGCGTCGACGTCGAGGTTGCGTGCCTCGAGGACCAGCTCCAGGGCTCGTCGGCCGATGCGGTCGGTGTCGTTCGCGGGTTCGGCTGCGGGTAGCCCTTCGGGGAGGAGCTTGGCGGCGCGGCCGAGGACCTTGTCTGCGAGGGCGAGGGCGGGGAGGGCCAGGGGGATGCCTTCGAGGACGGAGGTGCGCTGCTTCTCGGCGGCCTTGATGGCTTCCCAGTTGGCTTCGACGGTGGCTGCGTCGGCGGCGTCGACCGCGGCGAAGACGTGCGGGTGGCGGCGGATCAGTTTCTCGACGATGCCGGCCGCGACGTCGTCGATCGTGAAGCCCTCGTCCGGGTCCTCCTCGGCGATGCGGGAGTTCAGGGCGACCTGGAGGAGCAGGTCGCCGAGTTCCTCGCGGAGGTGGGTGCGGTCGCCGGTGTCGAGCGCCTCGAGGGTCTCGTACGTCTCTTCCAGCAGGTACTTCGCGAGGCTCTCGTGCGTCTCCTGCTGGGTCCACGGGCATTCCCGGCGGATCCGGTCCATGACCGTCACCAGATCGATCAGCCGGGCACCGGGTACGTCGTACGACCCGTGCACGACCTCGACCTCGTACGGCGCCTGCGGATCACGCATCCGCGCGTCGGCCACCAGGCGCAGGAGACCGGGCTCACCGTCGTCGCCGGTCAGCCAGACCACCCGCTGCCCGGTGGCAGCCGCCGAGGACAGCCATGCCCACGCTGCGGTGTCTCCGCCCTCGACCTGGCTCACCACGAGGCCGGAGCCGATGACCGCCTGTACGTCGGCCCGGCGCGGACCGCCCGCGGCCGCGATCTCGTCGGCGGTCTCCAGGGACTGCCAGGCGGCGCGGGTGAGTAGGCCTGGGGCCACCCGGGGGGTGGTGACCAGGACGGTGATGCGGCCGGAGGTCAGCGGGATCAGCCCTGGCCCTGGCCCTGGCCCTGGGCCTGCTGGGCGGCGTTCTCGGCGGCCTTGCGCTTGGCGGCGGTCTGGTCGGACTCCTTCGACAGGGATCCGGAGATCGTGTTGTCGAGGGTGCCGTCGCTCCACTTGCCGAACCGCGGCGCGACCGCGACGTCGATGCCCTTCGAGGCCTCGCGGACCGCGAGCACGCCCTGCTGCAGCTTGGCCTGGTTCTGCAGGTCCTTGATGGTGCCGCCGGCCAGCTTGACCGTGATCACCGACGCCGTACCGACCGCGTTCAGGAAGTCGCGCGTGTCCGCGGAGCCCTGGAACTTCTGGTACATCGAGTCGTCCTCGCCGACCGAGCTGAGCGCCGCGGCGGCGGTCTCGGCGGGCGTGACCGTGATCGACTTCTGCTGCCCGATCTCGGAGACCAGCGCGTTGCTGACCAGGATGTTCAGCGCCGCGACGGTGCTGAAGTTCTGCCCGAGCGCGGAGCTGACCGCGCGCGAGGTGTTGTCGACGTCGCTGACGCTGATCTCGGTCTTGCCGACCACGGCCGCCGCGCCCGGGTGCGTACCCGCCGCGCAACCGCCGGTCAGCAGCACGATCGCCGCCACCGCACCGAGTGCCCGAAGCCGTGTGCTCACCGAATCTCCTCGTATCTCACTAAAGGTCTACGCCGGCACCACAATAGGTTCGGCGATCACGTCGTCGATCAACCGGGTGCACCACTGCAGCAGCTCCTGGTCGCGCAGCGGCTGCCCGCCGATCTGCCTGGTGGCAGGCCTCGGCACCAGAATGGTATGCAACTGCGGCTTCACCAGACTCTTCGGGTACAGCCTGTTCAGCCGCAGCACCTTCGAGTCGGGCAGCTCGACCGGCCCGAACCGGATCAGGTTCCCCTGCAGCGTGACGTCGTGCAGCCCCGCCCGGCGGGCGTGGTTGCGGAACTTCGCCACCTCGATCAGGTTCAGCACCGGCTGCGGGATCTCGCCGTACCGGTCGTGCAACTCCTCGACGAGCTCCGCGATGCCGTCGGAATCCCGTACGGCGGCCAGCCGCTGGTACATCTCCAGCCGCAGCCGCTGCGACGGGACGTAGTCGTGCGGCAGGTGCGCGTCGATCGGGAGCTCGATCTTGACCTCGGGCTCCTCCGCCTGGGTGTCGCCGCGGTACTCCGCGACCGCCTCGCCGACGAGCCGGACGTACAGGTCGAAGCCGACGTCCGCGATGTGCCCGGACTGCTCGCCGCCGAGCAGGTTGCCGGCGCCGCGGATCTCCAGGTCCTTCATCGCGACCGCCATCCCGCCGCCGAGATCGGCGTGCTGCGCGATCGTCGCGAGCCGGTCGTGGGCGGTCTCGGTGAGCGGCTTCTCCGGCGGGAAGAAGAAGTACGCGTACGCCCGCTCCCGGCCCCGGCCGACCCGCCCGCGGAGCTGGTGCAGCTGGGACAGGCCGAGCAGGTCGGAGCGCTCGACGATCATCGTGTTCGCGTTCGAGATGTCGATCCCGGACTCGACGATCGTCGTACACACGATGACGTCGGACTGCTTCTCCCAGAAGCCCTGGATCACGTTCTCCAGCGTGTGCTCGTTCATCTGGCCGTGCGCGACCGACACCCGCGCCTCGGGCACGAGCTGACGGATCCGCGCGGCCGCCTTCTCGATCGTGTTCACCCGGTTGTGGACAACGAAGACCTGGCCCTCACGGAGCAGTTCCCGCCGGATCGCGGCGGTCACCTGGTGCTCGTCGTACGCGCCGACGAACGTCAGCACCGGGTGCCGTTCCTCCGGCGGGGTGGCGATCGTGGACATCTCGCGGATGCCGGTGATCGACATCTCCAGCGTCCGCGGGATCGGCGTCGCGGACATCGTCAGAACGTCGACGGCCGTCCGGAGACGCTTCAGCTGCTCCTTGTGCTCGACGCCGAACCGCTGCTCCTCGTCGACGATCACCAGGCCGAGGTCCTTGAACGCGACCTCGCCGCTGAACAGCCGGTGCGTGCCGATCACCACGTCGATCGACCCGTCGGCGAGACCGTCGACGGTGGCCTTCGCCTCCTTGTCGGTCTGGAACCGCGACAGCGGTGCCACGTTCACCGGGAACGCGGCGTACCGCTCGGCGAACGTCGCGTAGTGCTGCTGCACGAGCAGCGTCGTCGGCACCAGTACGGCGACCTGCTTGCCGTCCTGCACCGCCTTGAAGGCCGCACGGACGGCGATCTCGGTCTTGCCGTACCCGACGTCACCGCAGACGATCCGGTCCATCGGCATGACGCGTTCCATGTCGTGCTTCACGTCGTCGATGGTGGACAGCTGGTCAGGCGTCTCCACGAACGGGAACGCGTCCTCGAGCTCCCGCTGCCACGGCGTGTCCTTGGCGAACGCGTGCCCCTTGGTCGCCTGGCGCGCGGCGTACAGCTTGATCAGCTCGCCCGCGATCTGGCGGACCGCCTTGCGGGCGCGGCCCTTGCGCTTGGCCCAGTCGCCGCCGCCCATCTTGTCCAACGTGGGCTGTTCGCCGCCGACGTACCGCGTGACCTGGTCGAGCTGGTCGGTCGGCACGTACAACCGGTCGCCGGGCTGGCCGCGTTTGCTCGCCGCGAACTCGATCACGACGTACTCGCGGGTCGCCTTTTGCGACCCGGTGCCGACGGTCCGCTGCATCATCTCGACGTACCGGCCGACGCCGTGCTGCTCGTGCACGACGAAGTCGCCGGGCTGCAGCTCCAGCGGGTCGATCGTCTTCTTCCGCCGCGACGGCATCCGATGCTGGGAACGCCGTTCGGCCGCCGACCGCTGCCCGGCCAGGTCGTTCTCGGTGAGTACGGCGAACTTGATGCCCTCGGCAATGAACCCGTGCTCGAGCTGCCCCTGCGAGATCAGCACGACGCCCGGCTCCGGGATACCCTCGATGCCGTCCACCGCTCGGGCCGGCAGCTCCGCCTCGGAGAACACCTCGGCCAGCCGCTGCGCGGGACCGTGTCCTTCGGTGACGCAGACGACCCGCCAGCCGTCCCGCAGCCAGCCGCGGATGTCCTCGGCGGCCGCGCCGGTCTCACCGCGGTACGGGTCGACCTCGCGGACGGCGAGGATCCTGCTGGTCACCGCGCCGGACTCGGTGTCGATGTCGAACGCGATCCGCTCGCCCATCGAGTCCCGCAGCTCCGGCCCGTCGGCCGGCGCCGCCGCGAACGGCGACAGGCTCCACCACGCGAGCCCCTTGCTCAGCGCCTGCGCACGGACGTCGCCGAGCGACATGTACGCCGCCGCGCCGAGGTCGATCGGGGCCTCGCCGCCACCCGCGGCCGCGGCCCACGACGCCTCCAGGAACTCCTGGCTGGTCGCGACCAGGTCGTGCGCCCGGGCCCGGACCCGCTCCGGGTCGCTCACGACCACGTGCGTACCGGCCGGCATCAGGTCGACCAGCAGCTCCATGTGGTCGACCAGCACCGGCGCCAGCGACTCCATGCCCTCGACCGCGTGACCCTCGGCGAGCTTCTCGAACAGCTCGGCCAGCTCCGGGTGTTCCTTCGCGAGTACGCCGGCCCGCGCGCGGACCTCGTCGGTGAGCAGCAGCTCCCGGCAGGGCGGCGCCCACAGGCCGTGCTCGGCGATCTCCAGGGACCGCTGGTCGGCGACCGCGAAGTACCGGATCTCCTCGACGTCGTCGCCGAAGAAGTCCACCCGCAGCGGGTGCTCCTCGGTCGGCGGGAACACGTCGATGATGCCGCCACGGACCGCGAACTCGCCGCGCCGCTCGACCAGGTCGACCCGGTGGTACGCCGCCCCGGCCAGCCGCTCGACGACGTCCTCGAGGTCGGCCGTGTCGCCGACGTGCAGCTGCACCGGCTTCAGGTCCGCGAGGCCCGCGACCTGCGGCTGCAGCACCGACCGGACCGGCGCGACCAGGATCTTGATCGGGCCGGTCGTCTCGTCGGACGGATCCGGGTGCGCGAGCCGCCGCAGTACGGCGAGCCGCCGGCCGACGGTGTCCGACCGCGGGCTGAGGCGCTCGTGCGGGAGGGTCTCCCAGGCCGGGTAGTAGGCGACCGTGCCGGGCTCCTCGACGAGGCACTGGAGGGACTCGGTGAGCTCCTCGGCCTCGCGGAACGTGGCGGTGACGGCGAGCACCGGGCGGTCGGCGCCGTTCCCGGCCGCGGCGATCGCGGCCAGCAGGACCGGGCGCACCGGGCCGGGCGCGCTCAGGTCGAGGGTCGTGGCGCCCTCGGCACGGGCGTCCCGGACGGCCTCGGACACCACCGGATCGGTGATCAGGGTGTCGACCAGACCGGTCAGCTTCACGAGTTGTACTTCCCTTGGGTTGTCTCCAGGCCGTCGGTGAGCAGGGACTCGACGGCGTCCGCGGTCCGGTCGACGGCGAACGGGAGGTCCTTGCGTTCGGCCGCGGAGAACTCGTTGAGGACGAAGTCGGCGGGCGCCTGCCGGCCCGGCGGACGACCCACACCGAACCGGACTCGATAGTACTCACCGGTGCCAAGCGATTTGCGCAGCGATTTCAGCCCGTTGTGGCCGTTGTCGCCGCCGCCGAACTTGCACCGCAGGACGCCGAAGTCGATGTCCAGCTCGTCGTGCACGACGACCAGGTTCGCCGGATCCAGCTTGAAGAACTTCAGCAGCCCGGACACCGGGCCGCCGGACTCGTTCATGTACGAACGGGGCTTGGCCAGCACCGTCCGCAGGCCGCTGATCCGGGTCTCGATCACCTCGGCCTTGACCTGCTTGCTCTGCTTCCAGTTCGCCCCGGCCCGGGCGGCCAGCTCGTCGGCGACCAGCTGCCCGATGTTGTGCCGGGTGCGGGCATACGAAGGGCCGGGATTCCCCAGTCCGACGACCAACCACACGTCGTCCGCCACGGATCCCGGCCCTCCAGAAAGTTCGGCTGTGCTGCTACCGACCGGCAGACTACTCGGCGGCGGCGGCCACCGGCTCGGCGGCGGTCTCGCCCTCGGCGCCCTCGGTGTCGCCCTCGAGCTGCTCGGCGGTCGGCTGCGCGGTGACGTTGACGATCAGGGTGTCCGGCTCGATCGCCAGCGTGGAGCCGGCCGGCAGGGTCAGGTCGGACGCGTGGATCTGCGCGCCGATCTCCAGGCCCTCGATCGAGACCACGATGCTGGTCGGGATGTGGGTCGCCTCGGCCTCGACCAGGATCGACGCGTGCTCGGTGACGACCAGCGCGTCCGAGACGGCCTCGCCCTCGAGGTGCACGGCGACCTCGACCTGGACCTTCTCGCCACGCGTGACGATGACCAGGTCGACGTGCTCGATGGTGCCCTTCAGCGGGTCGCGCTGGACCTGCTTCGGCAGCGCGAGGTGGGGCTCGCCGCCCTCGACCTCGATCAGCAGCAGGGCGTTCGCGGTCTTCAGGGCCAGCATGGTGTCGTGACCGGGCAGCGTGATGTGCACGGGGTCACTGCCGTGGCCGTAGAGGACAGCGGGAACCTTGTTGTCCCGGCGGATTCGGCGGGCAGCACCCTTGCCGAACTCCGTACGCGATTCGGCTTGGATCTTGACCTCGGCCACGACTGAACTCCTCAAAAGCGTTGCGGTGATCTGTTGTCTGGATAACTCGGCTGCGGCCTCAGCGGGCGCCTGCTGACCCCGGAGAAGGCGTCAGGCAACGAACCACCGCGTCGATCACGGAGCCGCGCCCAACAGTTCTCGGGGGGCGTCCCTCGCCGAGGCAACCAAAACAGTCTACCCACGAGCCCGCCCAGACGGGAAATCCGACGTTCAACGCCACTTTGCTCCCGGCACGACAGCCGTCCAGGTGACCCGTTTCCGGCCGGTTCTGGGTACGTTGCGAGGGTGTTCCCGTCGCTGGCCGTCCTCAGCCTGGTGCTCCCCTTGGCGCTGATCGCCGCCGGCGTGATTGCGTTGGTGGAGCGCGGCAACCGCCGCCGCCGGGCCCTCCTGATGTGGCGGGCCGCTCAGGTGTCTGCGTCCAGGTGGTATCCGGTGGCACCGGACCAATGGCTGCTCCGGGTCGCCCACCATCTGTTCCCGGGCCAGCCCGGACGACTCGGCGAGACCTGCGGCGGCCAGTGGAACGGTCGCGGGATGCGTGTGTTCGACTACAACTACGTCGTGAGCAACGGCAAGTCACAGTCGACGCTGACCGGAAACCTGGTCGTACTGACCCTTCCGGTCGCGCTGCCACAGCTCACCGTGCGACGCGAGTCCGGCGTGCTCCGGACCCTGCGCCACCATGGCCTGGAGCTGGAGAATCAGCAGTTCAACGAGCGGTTCCGGGTCGATTGCTTCGACGATCGCTACGGATCGGCCGTCATGCACCCGCGGATGATGGAGTGCGTTCTGTGCAATCCAGGCCTCCAGTGGCACATCGCCGGCAACGCGTTCGTGACCTGGAGCACCGGCAGCTTCGTCGTACCCGACGTCTTCGCCCGCCTCCAGGCCATGACCCAACTGATCGACCTGATCCCACCATTCGTCCTCCGCGACTACGGCAGACCGGTTTCCTGATGGTCACGACACTCGTCGCCCTCGGCCTCGTCGCGATCGGCTGATGCTGCTGTACGTGCGGTCCGTACGGCGCCGCCGTACCTTCTTCGACCGCAGCGTCCGGGGTACGGGCGGTCGACTTCACCTACGCGGCGAGCGGTACGTCGACGGCCGCGAAGTGCCACGTGATCGCGTACGACCTGCCGTACGAGCTGCCGCCGCTGTCCGTGGGGCCGAGGAACCTGTTGGTGCCGAGCCAGGAGTTCGAGAGCGCGCGGTTCAACCAGCTGTTCACGGTCGAGTCGGGCGATCGGCGGTACGCGAGCGCCGTGCTGAACCCGCGGATGATGGCGATGCTGGTGGACGACTACGAACACGTGCCCTGGCGGATCGTGAGACGGACGCTCGTCACGTGGGGTCTCGGGTACTGGACCACGCCGATGGTGTCCGAGGCGACGTACCTGTTCGGGCGGATCGTCGAGCTGATCCCGCCGTTCGTGGTCGAGGACTACGGGATCAGGTGAGGCCGGTCCAGACTTGGCGCAGCGCGCGGGCGGCGTCGCCGTCGAGGCCGGCGTTGTCGAGGGTTTCGGCGAGTTCGTCGAACTCGGGGCCCCAGCGCCAGGCGACCGCGCGGAGCTGGTCGGGGAGGTTCGGGTCCTTCAGGGAGCCGCCGTCGGCGCGGGTCTGCTGGGCGACGAGCGCGTCGGTCACGCCGTGCTTCTCGGCGAGCTGGAACGCGAGCACGGCAAGCGCCGCCTTGCCCTTGTTGTAGAGCGCGTATGACGACTTCGCCGCGCTCGCCGCACCCGGTTCGGTACCGACCACCATCGGGGTCACCGCAGTACCGGCCCACAACGCCGCGACCTCGTCGGCCGCCGTACCGGACAGCATCAGGTGGGTCGGGCTCGGCCCACCGGCCGGCGGCGGCCCGACCACCCCGGCGTCGACGAAGGTCGCCTCGGGTACGGCGTCCCGCGCCACGCGGAGCGACCGCGGCGACAGCGGATTCGCCTCGACGTACAGGCCGGAGAAACCCGCGCCCCCGACCTGCCGCGCGATGTCGACGGCGCCTTGCGGGGCGCACGAACAGAGCACGACATCGGCCTGCCCGACCGCCTCGGCGAACGACGTACCGATCAGACCGGCCTCGTCCGCCCGCGCCTTCGAGGCCGCACTCCGTCCGTCCGGGACCCAACGCACCTCGTGGCCGGCCGCAACCAGCTGAGCGGCCAACTTCGACCCCATCGCCCCGGGGTGGAACACAGCGATCCGCATGTGGGCGTCCGATCGTCGATCCGTTCTGTCACCACCAAATCTATGTCAGTGATCGTCCGCGCCGAACCGTTGCCAACGCGCCGGATCCGCGCGCAGCGTTGAAGAAACAGCGGCTCTCAGGGGGAGGGTTTGATGAGTGAGAACGCAATCGGGCGCCGTCAGGCGCTGAGGGGTGCGGGGATCGCGGCAGGCGGGGTGGCGGTCGCAGGTCTGGCCACCGCAACGCCGGCGCTGGCGGACAGCGGTAACAGCAATGGCTTGCTGGGCAGCTGGATGTGCGTGCGCCAGGACACGGGGTCTCCCGACAAGGTCCGGCTCGTGCTGAGTTTCAGCAGCGGCGGCGTGGTGCTGTCGCACGACATCAGCCCGGCCGGCCCGCCGTTCACCGGCACGTGGTCGTCCGAGGGAAAGTCGTTCCGGCTGACGATGTGGACCGGGCAGGCGGGTGACCAGGGCCCGAACTCGGTCGGGCCGACGATCCGGGTGCGGGCGTGGGGTTCGGTGTCGCACGGGACGCTGACTGCGAAGTACCAGGTCACCGTCTTCGCGCCGATGAGTGACACCCAGGTCGTGGACTCCGGCACCGGGACGGTCACCGGCCGCCGCATCACTGCGTGACCTCGGCGTGTCCGGCGCCGTACCTGCCTGGTACGGCGCCGGGTGCGCGGCTCAGGCGCGGCCGTCGAAGAGGCTGGTGACTGAGCCGTCTTCGAAGACCTCGCGGATGGCGCGGCTGATCAGTGGGGCGATCGACAGCTCGGTGAGCTTGTCGAAGCGGCGGTCCTCGGCGATCGGCAGGGTGTTCGTGACGATCACCTCGCTGGCCTGGCAGTTCTTCAGCCGGTCGACCGCGGGGCCGGACAGGATCGCGTGCGTGGCTGCGATCACCACGCCGGCGGCGCCCTCGGCGTACAGCGCGTCCGCGGCCTTGGTGATCGTGCCGGCGGTGTCGATCATGTCGTCGACCAGGATGCAGACCCGGCCCTTGACCTCGCCGACGACCCGGTTCGCGACCGTCTCGTTCGGGCGGTCGATGTCGCGGGTCTTGTGGATGAACGCCAGGGGCGCGCCGTTCAGCCGCGCGGACCACTGCTCGGCGACCTTGATCCGGCCGGCGTCCGGCGACACCACGGCCAGCTGCTGGTCGCCGTACTTCTCGGCCACGTAGCCGCTGAGGATCGGCAGCGCCATCAGGTGGTCCACCGGGCCGTCGAAGAAGCCCTGGATCTGCGAGGTGTGCAGGTCCACGCAGATCAGCCGGTTCGCGCCCGCGGTCTTGAACAGGTCGGCCATCAGCCGGGCCGAGATCGGCTCCCGGCCGCGGTGCTTCTTGTCTTGCCGGGCGTACCCGTAGAACGGCAGCACGACCGTGATCCGCTTGGCCGACGCCCGCTTCAGCGCGTCGACCATGATCAGCTGCTCCATGATCCACTCGTTGATCGGCGAGGTGTGGCTCTGGATCACGAAGGCATCGCTGCCCCGGACCGACTCCTCGAACCGGACGTAGATCTCGCCGTTGGCGAAGTCGTACGCCTGGGTCGGGACCAGGCCGCTGCCGAGCTCCTCGGCGACCTGTTCGGCGAGCGCGGGATGCGCCCGGCCGGAGAAGACCATCAGGTTCTTCTCGGTGGTTCGTTTCATCCCGCTCATCGCCGCGCCTCCCGTTGTTCTGCTGTTCAGGACTGCTCGTCGCCGGCCTGTTCGGCCAGCGCCGCCTCGGCAGCCGCTGCGGTCTTGGTCCCGGCCCGCTTCCGCGCGACCCAGCCCTGGATGTTGCGCTGCCGCCCGCGGGCGACCGCGATCTCGCCCGGGCCGACGTCCTCGGTGAGCGCCGTACCGGCCGCCAGGTACGCGCCGTCGGCGATCGTCCGCGGCGCGACCAGGACCGAGTTGCTGCCGATGAACGAGTACTTGCCGACGTGCGTGGGGTGCTTCGCGACGCCGTCGTAGTTCGCGAAGATCGTGCCGGCGCCGATGTTCGCGCCCTCGCCGATGGTCGCGTCCCCGGCGTACGTCAGGTGCGGGACCTTGGCGCCGTCGCCGATGGTGGAGTTCTTGGTCTCGACGAACGTGCCGATCTTGCCCTTCACGCCGAGCTTGGTGCCCGGCCGCAGGTACGCGAACGGGCCGACGGACGCGCCGTCGCCGATCACCGCGAGTGACCCGTGGGTCCGGATGACCGTGGCGCCCTCGCCGATCTCGACGTCGGTGAGCGTGGTGTCCGGGCCGATCGTCGTACCGCTGCCGACCACGGTCGCGCCGTGCAGCTGGGTGTTCGGCAGCAGCGTGACGTCGCGGGCCAGGTCGACGGTCTGGTCGACCCAGGTGGTGTTCGGGTCGACGATCGTGACGCCTTCGCGCATGTGCTTGGTGAGCGTACGGCGGTTCAGCTCGGCGCGGAGCGTAGCGAGCTGGACGCGGTCGTTCACGCCCTCGGTCTGCATCGCGTCGTCGGTGACGTGCGAACCGACCCGCTTGCCGTCGTTCCGGGCGATGCCGAGGACGTCGGTCAGGTACAGCTCGCCCTGCGCGTTGTCCGTGGTCAGCCGGCTCAGACCGTCACGCAGCGTAGCCGCATCGAAGACGTAGATGCCGGCGTTGATCTCGTCGATCGCCCGCTGCTCCGGGGTCGCGTCCTTGTGCTCGACGATCGCGGCGACGGTACCGTCCGCGGCGAGCACGATCCGCCCGTACCCGGTCGGGTCCGGGACCCGCGCGGTCAGCACGGTGACGGCGTTCCCGTCCTTGTCGTGCGCGGCGACCAGCTCGTGCAGCGTCTCCGCCTCCAGCAGCGGGACGTCACCCGACGTGACGATCACGGAGCCGTCGAAGCTCTCCGGTACGGCGGTCAGACCCGCGCGTACGGCGTCGCCCGTACCCAGCTGCTGCTCCTGGACGGCGGTCCGCGCCTCCGGGTCGACGATCTTCAGGTGCTCCTCGACCAGTTCGCGGCCGTTGCCGACCACGACCACGAGGTGTTCGGGGGTGAGCGCCCGGGCGGTCAGCACGGCGTGACCGACGAGACTGCGCCCGCCGATCTCGTGCAACACCTTCGGGGTCGCCGATTTCATCCGGGTTCCGAGCCCGGCGGCCATGATCACGACCGCCGCGGGGCGATGGGAAGTCACGCGGTCTTCTCCTCGAGTTCCCTGCGAGTTCTTTCAACCAGTATCAGCACGGGCACCCGAAACAGCGCCCGCGCAAGCCTACTTGCTCTCCAGAACTGCCTTCCCCCGCCCCGGGCGAGAGCGATCTCACGCCCCGAACACTCAGTTACCGCGTGTAGGCGGCCAGCGCGGCGAACGGAGCGGTCGTGGAGGTGGCTGTCATGCCGACCGCCCAGGTGCGGTCCTTCGCGACGGAGACGGCCGTCAGGGTCCCGGTGGCGACCTTCGGCGCGGGCGCCGGGACGAACTTCGTGCCGCTCAGCTGCAGGACGTACGGCTTCGCGGTCTGGTTCGGGCCCTCGAAGCGTTCGCCGACCGCGACCGGGCTGTTGTTGCGGAGCGCGACGCCGTACAGCTGGGCCATGCCGGTGGGCGCGGCCACCTTGGTCCACTTCGTGCCGTTGTAGTGCATCGCGAGCGGCTTGATGCCGGACAGGTACTGGACGCCGACGAGCCAGATGTTCTTCGGGCCGGCGGCGGCGACACCGGTCGGGATCTGGGAGCCGTCGGTCGGCAGATCCTTCACCAGCGTCCAGCGCTTGCCGTCGAAGTGCGCGAGCCCGGCGTTCAGGCCGAGCCAGGCGTTCTTCGCGGACAGTACGGACAGCACGTTGCCGTTGATGGACGTGTCGAGCCCGGTGTTGAGCGCCTGCCACTTGCCGGCGGCGTACCGGTAGACGACGGCCCGTTCCTTCCCGCCGACGTTCGCCCAGCCGGTCACCCACGCCGACGCGTCCGGGGCGAGTACGACGTCGTCGAACGAGCCTGTCGGTACGGCGGGCGGCTTCACGACCTGCCATTTCGTACCGTTCCAGTGCATCGCGAGCGGCTTCGGCTTGTCCGGGTTCGCCCGGTCCTCGCCGACCGCCCAGACGTTCTTCGCCGTACCGACCGCAACGCTTTCCAGGACCGCGTTCGTCTTCACCGGCTGCGCGGTCGCCTTCCAGGTCTTGCCGTCCCAGCGCATCGCCAGCGGGCGCTGGTCCTGGAAGTCCTGCACCTGGTCGCCGCCGACGGCCCAGGTCCCGCCGGCGCCGGTCGCCACGTCGTTCAACGTGGCGGGCTGCCGATGCGTCGGTGTCGTTGCCCACTGCAACGGACCGGCGGCCGCCGGTGCGGCCGTGATCGCGAGCAGGGCTGTGGTTGCCACGAGCAGTTTCACTGAGATCCCCTCCGAGTCAGTGTGTGCGTACACCCCTCCCGACGCCGTGGCGGCCGGCCCGCGTTACACCCGGATCTCTGCCAACCTGGGAACCATGGCACTCACCCTCGGAGCGATCGTCCTGAACGTCCCCGCCAACGGCCCCGCGGCCGAGTTCTGGCGCGAGGCCCTCGGCTTCACCGCGCAGGCCGGCAACCCCGACTTCCTGCTCCCACCCGCGACCGCGCGGCCGACCCGGCTCCATCTCGACGAGACCGACCGTACGCATCTGGACCTGTGGGTCGACGGCACGACGCAGGACGCCGAGGTGGAGCGGCTGATCGCACTCGGCGCCGAGCGCATCGAGTGGACCTACCCACCGGACGCCGACTTCGTCGTCCTGAAAGCACCTGACGGCACAGTCTTCTGCGTCATCGCGTGAGCAACTCGGCGACCTCGGGCGCATTGAAAAGCTTCGCGGCCAGCGGGAGATAGCTGTCGGGCGGCTCGACCTGCGCCAGGGCCTCCACGACCTCCAATACGCAGTCCCGGGTCCGCTCCTCGCTGCCGACTAGCCCTACTGCCTCGGGGCAGGCGCGTTAATTTCGACAGGACGTGTTGGTCTGTGGCCTGTTCCGTGCAGGCTCAGGCGGGGTCTGTGGAGGGTGTTGTGGGGGTGTACGTCCTGTTGGTTTTCACGCCGACACTTCCTTGGGCCAGCGCGTACATCTGTCGGTGGGGGCTGGGAGGGTTGGTGGATGGGCGAGTTGGTGGATCTCGGGGACGTGACGTTGTACGTGCGGGAGCTCGGGCGGCGTCGGGCGGAGCCTTCTGTGGTGGTGTTGCACGGTGGGCCGGATGTCGGGCACGGGTATCTGGTGCCGGGGTTCGAGCCGTTGGCGCGGGATCACCACGTGGTGATGTTCGACTTCCGCGGGTGCGGGCGGAGCAGCCGCGGGTTGCCGGTGGACGAGTTACAGCCGGAGTACGTCGTCCGCGACACGTCCCGGCTGATCGAGCGACTCGGGCTCGGCGAGGTCGACCTGGTCGGGTTCTCGACGGGCGGCCGAGCCGCGATGCAGTTCGTCGACGTACATCCGGACCAGGTACGGCGCCTGGTGCTCGCGTCGACGTCGGCGTACCCACTGAAAGACGCGGCGCCGTACTTGGCGGACTGGCCCGAGTACCAACGGCGCCGGCGCATCGAAGACGAGGCGAACGGCGTACTCCGCAACTCCACGGTCTTCGTGTGGGACCTCGACCGCGCCCCGGAGTACCTGCAGCTACTGAGCCCCGACCTAGGCGACTGGTCCGAGGAACACACCAAGGAATGGATCACCCGCGACCCGGAACAGATCCTCCGCGACTTCGCCCGCCCGATCCTGATCCTCCACGGCGAGAAGGACATGGGCTTCCCCGTCCAACTGGCCCACCGCCTCCACCAGGCAGTCCCCAGCCAACTCCAGGTAATCCCCAACACCGCCCACATGTGCCACTTCGAACAGCCCGAAACCTGGTCCAACCACCTCCGCACCTTCCTCGCCGGCTGAAGTCGGGTGCGGTGAGCCGTGGCGCGGCTAGCCTCGTGGGTCGAGTGTCAGAGCGAGGAGGAGGTGGTTCTATGCGCAGCTCATGCGCGGTGCCGCCTTGAGAAGCTCGGCGGCTCTGACTCTCACCGGGGCTCACCGCATCCGACCTCATCCGAGGGAGTCCCGCAATGCATTCTCTGAACGCCGTCCACGCGTACTTCGCCGCCTACCCCGGCCGCTACTGGATCGCCGGCGGGTGGGCGCTCGACCTGTTCGCGGATCGGGTACGTCGCGAGCACACCGACGTCGACGTACTCGTCCTGGCCCGCGACCTCGACCTGGTCGCGGCCACCTTCACCGGTCCCCGCCCAGCCGTCGAGAACCCGAACACCGGAGCCCAGCGACCGTGGGTTCCGGGCGAGACGCTCACCCCCGGGCCCGACGTACTGGCGTTCCCCGACGACCTGTTCCCGTCCCCGGTCCGCATCATCCTCGCGGCCTCCGACGGCGACGACTGGGTCTACCACCGCGGCCGCGGCACCATCCGCGAACCGCTCGACGACATCACCCTCACCCGGGACGGAATCCCGTACCTGGCACCGGAGATCGCGCTCCTCTTCAAGTCCCGCTCCGACCGCACCAAGGACACCGCCGACTTCCACGACGTCGCTGCTCTCCTCGACCCATCACGCCGTACGTGGCTCCACAACCACATCGCCCCGCGCTACCCGGAGCATGCGTGGCTGCCTGAGCTGACGCAATAGGAACGTGCGGTGGCGCCCGGGGATCGCGGGCGCCACCGCCTAGGCTGCGGTCATGGAGACGCGGCTCGGCATGGAGCGGATTCGGGCGGCGCGGCGGGTGATCGATCCGGTGTTTCTGGACAGTCCGCTGTACAGGTGCGAGGCGCTCGAGCCGGTGCTCGGTTGTTCGCTGAACATCAAGCTCGAGACCGCGAACCCGGTGCGGAGCTTCAAAGGTCGTGGCACCGAGCTGGTCGCGGATCAGCTGGCCCGCAGCGATTCCCGGGCCGTGGTGTGTGCCAGCGCGGGCAATCTCGGGCAGGCGCTCGCGTGGTCCGGTCGGCACCGCGATCTCGACGTCACCGTTGTCGCGTCCCGCTTCGCAACGCCCGTCAAACTCGACCGCATCCGCGCCCTCGGCGCCACCCTCGAGCTCGTCGACGGCGACCACGAACTCGCCCGTGAACGCGCCGCCGCGATCGCGCAGTACGACGGCATCCGCCTCCTGGAGGACAGCCTCGACCTGGAGACCTGCGAAGGCGCCGCCACCATCGCCCTCGAACTCGTCGACTCCTTCAGTGATGACCGGCCCGTCGTACTGGTCGCCCTCGGCGGTGGCGCGATGGCGACCGGGATCGGCTACGTGCTGAAGACGCTCACGCCGTACGTCGAGGTCGTCTGCGTGCAGCCGTACGGCGCGCCCGCGCTGACCCGCTCCTGGCACGCGCGCCGCGTGATCAGCACCGAGACCGCGATCACGATCGCTGACGGCGTCGCCGGTCGGTACCCGATCCCCGAAGTACTCGAGGACCTGCTGCAGGTCGCGGACGACGCCGTACTCGTCGAGGAATCCTCCATCGTCACCGCGATCCGCCTGCTCCACGACCACGCCGGCCTGATCGTCGAGCCGTCCGCCGCGCTCGGCATCGCCGCGATCCTCGAAGACCCGGCCCGCTTCGCCGGCCGCCCGGTGACCACGATCATCTGCGGCAGCAACGTCGACCAGGCCAAGTACCGGAGCTGGATCTGAATGGTGCGGCAAGCAGTCAAACTCCTCCTGCTCGACCCCGACGACCGGCTCCTCCTGATCCAGTCACGCAACGCGGACGCCACCTACTGGTACCCGGTCGGCGGCGGCATCGAGCCCGGCGAATCCCTCCAGCAGGCGGCGGCCCGCGAGGCGTACGAGGAGACGGGGCTCCGTGATCTTCCCGTCGGTACGCAGGTCTGGTGGCGCGATCACACGTACGAGTACGAGGACCAGCGGTACGACGTACACGAAGAATGGCTGCTGCACCGCGTCGAGCACTTCGACCCAGTGCCCGCCGAGCTGAGCGCGTACGAAGCCCGGACCATCATCGCCTTCCGCTGGTGGTCCGCCCCCGAACTCGAAGCCACCCGCGACACGGTCTTCCCACCCAACCTCTGCCGCCTACTGACCACCCTGCTCACCAACGGCATCCACAGCATCCGTCCATAACCGCACCTCGTCGTACACCAGGAACCTACGGACAGACTCGCGACGTCCGCCGAACGATCATGCGTCGGGAGTGCGGAGGCCGACCGCGTCGTGCCGCCAGAACTGCTCCGCGTACACCAGCGTTCCGGTCATCCAGGGCTCGTACGCCGGCAACTTGAACGCCTGGAACGCACCGTCCGGGATCCGCAGCGACGGCTTCCGGAACCCCAGCTCGGCACCGGGCGCGAAGCCGAAGCGCGAGTAGTAGCCCGGGTCGCCCTCCAGGAAGACGAGCGGAACCGACCGCTCGGCAAGAGTCTCCAACCCCCGCCGCACGAGCGCGGAACCCACACCACGCCGGTGGAAGTCGGGCAACACACCCAGCGGACTGAGCACCAGTACGTCGACCAGCCGCCGCGGAGCATCGAGCAGACTCCGGGTGAACATGACATGCCCGACGACCTGACCCTCCTGCTCCGCCACCAGCGACAGCCCGACGACATCCCGCAAACTGTCGACAAGCTCGGCCACGACATCCCCGTGATCACCGAACGCCCGCAGCTGAACGTCCCGCACAGCCTGCCGGTCTCCTACCCGCTCTTCCCGAAGCTCCATGCCCGGACAATAGAGACCCATCCGCCGCCTCGCACCAGATTTCGCGGCCTCACCTGTGAGACTTGGCCCGTGCCCGACCAGCAGATCCGCACCCGCCCAGCCCTGTCCTACGAAGACTCCGCAATCTTCTTCAAGAAAACCCTCTCAGGCAGCTAGTGTCCTGAGTCAGGAATTCGTGTTTTAAGTTGTAGGGTTGCTGGATGGCGAGGACGGGTCGGCCGAAGGCTGTGCTGGTGGTGACCGATGA
>NZ_JBHWKR010000003.1:0-780294 GCF_042730855.1 Kribbella sp. NPDC059898 | reverse complement strand
CTCAAGACCGGCACGCTCTACGACGAAACGACCGCCTGGTCGCACCACGCAGACAACGCTGCAGCTTGACATTTCAACTCCTGGGATGTCTCTCGACTGCCTCGAGAATAAGTGGACGCAGGCGTCCGTTTGGCTAGAGTGAGAGCCGTGACCGATCGTTTGTCTCAGAAACTGCGCGCCGACGCGGAGGACAACCGCGAGCGGATCCTGGCCGCGGCGCGGACCTTGTTCGCACGCGACGGGCTGACGGTCCCGATGCGGGACATCGCGCGCGAGGCCGGCGTCGGCCCGGCCACGCTGTACCGGCGGTTCCCGACGAAGCAGGACCTGGCGACCGCGGCGTTCGCCGAACAGGAACGGGCGTGCCGGCAGATCGTCGAGGACGGGCTCGCCGCGGATGATCCGTGGGAAGGGTTCTGCCTGGTGATCGAGCGGATCTGCGAGCTGCATGTGCACAACCGCGGATTCACCGACGCGTTTCTGGCGACGTACCCCGATGCTGTGGACAGCAGTGCGAGCCGCGAGCTCACGGTGAAGTCGGTGGGGATCCTGGCGCGGCGGGCGAAGGCGCGCGGGCGGTTGCGGCGGGACTTCCAGCTGGCGGACCTGGTGATCATGCTGACCGCGCATCGCGGGCTGCACGCGTCCTCGCCGAGGGCGCGGCTGGCGGCGTCGCGGCGGTTCGCGGCCCTTACCGTGCAGGCTTTCCAGGCACATGCCTGAGGCGGTCGTGGACCGGGTCCACGACCGCCTCTCAGCTACCCAGGCTTGCGATCAGCCCTCGTTGTTCAGGTTGTTGACCTGGTCCTTCGCGACGTCAACGCCCTTGTCGATCTGATCGCCGTACTTGCCGCCGGTCTTCTCGTCGACGAAGTCGCCGGCCTTGTCGAGGCCCTGTGCGACCTGGTCCTCGTGACCGTCGATCAGGTCCGCGGCCTTCTCCTTCAGGCCCTCGGCCGCGTCCTTGATGTTGTCGAAAACACCCATGCTCTGATCCCCGATCAGTTTCCGTAGTTGTTGTTGTCGTCGTTCGACGAGCCGTAGCCGCCGCCCGAACGCTCGCTGTCGTTGCCGTCCGAGCCGTAGCCGCCGCCGGACTCCTGGCGCTGACCGTAGTCGCCACCGTTGGAGTCGTTGCCGGAGTCATTGCGGGAGTCATTGCGGGAGTCATTGCCCGAGTCGTTGCCGTAGCTGGAGCCGCCGTCGTTCGAGTCGTTGCCCGAACCGTAGCTGCTGCCACCGTCGCGCGAGTCGTTCCCGGAGTCGTTGCCGTAGCTGGAGCCACCGTCCCGGTCGTTGCCCGAGTCGTTGCCCGAGTCACTGCCGTAGCTGCTGCTACCGGAGTCGTTGCCGGAGTCGTTGCCCTGGCCGTAGTCGCTTCCGCCCTCGTTGCGGTCGTTGTCGCCGCCGTACGAGTTCCCCCCGGATTCCCCTCCGCTGGAATCCTGGCCGAAGTCGTTGCCCTGGCCCCCGGATCCGGAGTTGTTGCCGGAGTCCTCCCGACCACCCTGCTCGCCGTACTGGCTGTCGTTGCGCTGGTCTTCGTCGTAAGGATTGCTCATGCGATATCTCCCCGTGAGATATGAGTTGTCGCCCGCCCTGAGCCGAACGTGTCGATCAGTGTCGATCAATGTCGCTCGGTACGACAGGGGCGGTCGTGAGCCGGATGGCACCCGCCCTTTCCTACCGGAAGGTAAGAGGTGGCGCAAGCTCTTCTGTCCCGTGTTTCGCGTGCCTTCACGAACCGGCCACCCGGATCCTCAGCCAGCACTCAGCGCGCTCTCAGGCGGTACGCCGGGTCCGGCGTCCCGCGCGGGCCGGCCGCCGGTCCTTCGTCGCGGCCAGCGGCTCCCGCAGGTCCTGCAGCAACTCGGCCTGCTCCGACAGCATGCCGGTCAGGATCGTCCGCGCCACCCGCAGCAGCTCCGCGACCTCCGGACTGGTCAGCGAGTAGATCACCGTCGACCCGTGCTTGCGGCTCGACACCAGCCCGGACCTGCGCAGTACGGCGAGCTGCTGCGACAGGCTGGTCGGCTCGATGCCCACGTCGGTGAGGATCTCGGCCACCGAGTGGTCCCGCTCGCTGAGCAGCTCGAGCACGCGGATCCGCGCCGGATGACCGAGCGTCTTGAAGAAGTCGGCCTTGACCCGATACAGCGGCGTACTCACCTGCCCAACAATAGTGGTGGCTAGAGATCCTTGAGTATTCGGCGCAGTCTGTTGGTGGCGCGGAACTGGAGTTGTTTGATCGCGCCGTCGGTGCGGTCCATCGCGGTCGCGGTCTCGTTGATCGACAAGCCGGTGAAGAAGCGCAGCAGCAGGCACTCGCGCTGGTCGTCCGGCAGCCGGCCGAGGGCGGCGCGCAACGATGCCTCGCCGACCGAGGCGAGCGCGGCCGCTTCCGGGCCGATCGCCTCGTCGACCCGCGGCTCGACCTCGTCGGTGACGATCGCCAGCCGGCTCCAGCCGGAGCGGTGGTGGTCGATCACCACGTTCCTGGCGATCGTGACCAGCCAGGCCGCGAAGTTGAGGTGCGCCCGCGGCCGGCGGGCGATCGCGCGGAACGCCCGCAGGAACGTCTCGCTGGTGAGGTCCTCGGCCGCGGATCGCGACGAGGTCTTGCTGTAGGTGTACCGGTAGATCGACGGCAGGTACCGGTCGTAGAGCCGGCCGAAGGCCGCTCGGTCACCCGCTTGCGCGAGCCGGACCAGTTCCTCCTCGTCGTCTTCGGTGTGGACGGTATGTCGAGCTGTGGCGATGTGCATGCGCTTCCCAAGCCCCGTTCTCAGTCAGCTACGCCGTGAACATCACGAAAAGATTACCGAAAGTCGCCCATCGTGTCACCACCCTTCCGCTGAGTACTTGAATACGGCCATGACCGCGTGTGGCCGGTCGGTGCAAGATGGGGCCCATGGACCTGTCTCTCGCCACCTCGTACGACGCCTCTCCGGAGGAAGTCTTCGCGATGATCACCGACGTCACGTTCCAGGAGCAGGTCTTCGAGCAGTTGCGGGCGCAGTCGTACGGCGTGCAGGTCGGGGACGACGGTGACACCATCGCGGTACAGGTCCACTGGATGGTGTCCGAGGTGCCGGTGGTCGCGCGCCGGTTCGTCGGTCACAAGCTGGAGCTGGCGCAGTCCAAGCGCTGGCATCGCGCGGGCGTCGACGGGGCCCGTGAGGCCGACGTCGACGGCGGCGTCACCGGTACAGCGGGGGTCGCCGGCGCGACCGTGAAGGTGACCGGTACGACGCGGATCCTGCCGGTCGGGCGCGGCACCCGGCAGGCGTTCGACCTGCACATCACGGCCTCGCTGCCGGTCGTCCGCGGCACGCTCGAGCAGCTGGTCGCGGACGCGGTCCGGGCGCGGCTCGAGAACAAGTTCAAGGTCGCGTCACGCTGGCTGTCCGGGTCCCTCTGACGACGACTCTGACGACTCCGGCGGCACCGTGACGTCGTTCTCCAGCGCCATCCGCAGATGACTGTCCAGCTCGCCGGCGTACACGCGTTCGGCATCGAGATCGCCGGCCTCCTGGGCAGCGCGCAGGGCGGCGCGGGCGGCAAGGATCCGCTGCCGTAGTTCGGCGCTGAACGTGTCCACCAGGTGCTCCGTCCGTTCACGAGTTGCAGAATTCTTCAATTCATGATCGCATGCATTGCGCATCACGTGGAGGGCGGTCCGTTGAGAGGCCTGTTACGCAAGATCCGGTCGACCGGCCGGGTCGCCGAGCCTGCCCCGGAGCGGGAGCCGGCGCAGGACACCGCGTTCCGCGGTTCCGTGCAGGTCCGGCACGTGGATGCGGGCTCGTGCAACGGCTGCGAGATCGAGATCGGGTCCGCGTTCGGCCCGGTGTACGACGGGGAGCGGTACGGCGCCCGCCTGGTCGCCTCGCCCCGGCACGCCGACGTACTGCTGGTGACCGGTCCGGTGACGCGGAACATGGCCGAGCCGCTGCGGAAGGCGTACGACGCGACGCCGGCGCCGAAGCGGGTGGTCGCGGTCGGCGACTGCGCGCACAACTGCGGCGTGTTCAAGGGCGGGTACGGCGTCGAGGGCGCCGTCAGCGACGTGATCCCAGTGGATGTCGTGGTCCGCGGCTGCCCGCCGGAGCCGCCGCAGATCATCGCAGCGCTGCGGGACCTGACCGGGCGATGACCATCGGTTTCGCGCTGCTCGGCGTCCTGATCGTCGCCGGGCTCGGGGCGCTCGGAGCTGCTCTCCTCGGTCCGCGTTCACGGGCCGTGGTCGCGGGCGTGTCGACGACGGTCGTCGGTGCGCTCGGCGTGGTCGTCGGCGCGGCCGCACTCAGCGGAGCGACGTACGGCGTCCGCATCCAGGAACTGTTGCCGTTGAGCGAGGCGTCGATCCGGGTGGACGCGCTGTCCGGCGTGTTCTGCGCGCTGAGCGGCGGCGTCGCGGTCGTCGCGGGGCTGTACAGCATCGGCTACACGGACCACGCGGGCGCTCATGGTGCGGGTTCGCGGACGGCGCAGGCGTTGCTGCCGGTGTTCGTCGCCGCGATGATCCTGGTGCCGGTCGCCGCGAACGTGACGACGTTCCTCCTGCTGTGGGAGCTGATGGCGCTCACGTCGCTCGCGCTGGTCCTCGCCGAGCACCGGCTGCGCCCCGCGGTCCGCGAGGCAGGCGTCTGGTACGGCGCAATGACGCACGCCGGGCTCGTGCTGATCCTGCTCGGTCTGGTCCTGTTCGCGTCCAAGGCCGGAGGCGAGTCGTTCGACGCGCTCCGGGCGGCGCAGCTCTCGCCGGCCACGAAGTCGCTCGTGTTCCTGCTGGTCTTCGTCGGCTTCGGGTCCAAGGCCGGTCTGGTGCCGTTGCACGTGTGGTTGCCGCGCGCGCATCCCGAGGCGCCGAGCCACGTGTCGGCGTTGATGTCGGCGGCGATGGTGAAGCTCGGGCTGTACGGCGTACTCCGGGTCGGGTTCGACCTGCTCGGCGGCGGCCCGCGCTGGTGGTGGCTGCTCGTCCTGACGGCCGGCGCGCTCTCGGCCGTGTACGGCGTACTCCAGGCCAGCGTCGCGACGGATCTCAAGCGGCTGCTCGGCTACTCGACCACCGAGAACCTCGGGCTGATCATGCTCGCGGTCGGCGCCGGCGGCCTGTTCGCGGCCGACGGCAACCGGACACTCGCGAGTCTGCTGATCGCCGCCGGCGTGCTGCACGCGGTGAACCACGCCGGCTTCAAAACCTTGCTGTTCTTCGGCGCGGGTTCGGTACTGCGGTCCACGGGCACGCGCGACCTCGACGCGCTCGGCGGGCTGGTGTCGCGGATGCCCGTGACGACCGCGTTGTTCGGCGTCGGCGCGCTGGCCGCGGCCGCGCTGCCGCCCGGGAACGGGTTCGTGTCGGAGTGGCTGCTCGTCCAGGGCCTGATCCACGGACTGCCCGGTGCCGACACGGTGGTGGCGGTCGCGATGCCGCTCGCCGTCGGTGTGGTGGCGTTGACGGCGGGGCTCGGCGTGGCGACGTTCGTGAAGGCGTTCGGCGTCGGGTTCCTGGCCCGGCTGCGGACGCCGCGCGCGGCGGAGGCCCGCGAGGCGCCGGCGACCATGAAGGGCGCGATGATCCTGATCGCCGCCGCGTGCGCCGTGCTCGCGATCGTCCCGGCCGCGTTCGGTCCGGCGCTGACCGCCGTACTCGGCACCATGCCCACGGTCCGCGACCAGGACCCGTTGCGCGGTGGCGTGACGCTGCGGCTGGCCGGGATCGAGGGGCGGATGTCGCCGCTGCTGATCCTGGTCGGGCTGCTCGTCGCTGCGCTGCTGGTCGTCGTGGTGATCCGGCGCGGGCTGCCGCGTCGGCGATCGCTCGTCTGGGGTTGCGGCGGGACGCGACTCGATCCGCGGATGGAGTACACCGCGACCTCGTTCGCGGAGCCGTTGACGCGGGTGTTCGACGACGTACTGCGTCCCGAGTCGGACGTCGACGTGACGCATCACGCGGAATCGCGGTACCTGATCCAGAGCGTGCAGTACCGGCAGCGGGTCGACGACCGGCTCGAGGACCTGCTGTACCCGCCGGTGCTCGCGGGTGGGATGCGCGCCGGGCAGCTGATCAGCCGGCTGCAGAACGGCAGCGTCCACCGGTACCTCGCGCTCGGTCTGCTGGGGCTGATCGTCGTACTCGTCGTCGTGGGGCTGGTGACATGAGCGCGGTGCTGCAGTTGGTGGTGCTGGTGATTCTGGCGCCGTACCTCGTGGGGCTGATGCGGCAGGTGCGCGCCGCGCTCGAAGGGCGGGCCGGTGCCGGGATCGGGCAGCCGTGGCGGGACCTGCGGAAGCTGTTCCGGAAGGAGCCGATCTCGCCGGAGGGATCGAGTTGGGTGTTCGTCGCGGCGCCCGCCGTACTGGCCGCGACCACGGTGGTGATCGCGGCGGTCGCGCCGTTCGTCGCCACGGTGTCGCCGTTGGACGGGGTCGCGGACCTGTTCGCGATCGTCGCGCTGCTGCTGCTCGGGACGGTTGCTCTGGCGCTGGCCGGGTTGGACACCGGTACGGCGTTCGGAGGGATGGGTGCCAGTCGCGAGATCACGGTGGCGGCGTTGGCCGAGCCCACGATCCTGCTGGCCGGGTTCGCGTTGTCGGCGCGTGTCGGGTCGACGAACCTGGCCGCGATCGTTGAGCGGGGCAACCATTCGCCGGGGGACCTGCTGTCGCCCGCGACGCTGCTCGCGGCGGTCGCGCTCGCGGTCGTGGTGATCGCGGAGGCCGGGCGGCTGCCGGTCGACAACCCGTCGACGCACCTCGAGCTGACGATGATCCACGAGGCGATGGTGCTCGAGTACTCGGGGCGCGACCTCGCGCTGGTCGAGTTCGCGTCGGCGCTGCGGCTGACCGTACTGCTCGGGCTGTGGGTGAACCTGTTCGCGCCGTGGGGGATCGCGACCTCGGAGTCGCCGCTCGCGTTGCTCGGCGGTGCGGCGGTGTTCGTCGTGAAGGTCGCGGTGGCGGGCGCGGTGCTGGCCGCGGGTGAGGTGTTCATGGCGAAGCTGCGGCTGTTCCGGGTGCCGGAACTGCTCGCGGGCTCGTTCCTGTTCGGTGTCCTGGCCGTGTCGTCCTCCTTCTTCCTGGCGTGATCGTGATGACCCAATGGCTCTACCTGATCTGCGGCGGCCTGTTGCTGTCGACGGTGCTCGTCCTGTGGCGGCGGGAGTTCGCCGCGATCGTGCGGCTGCTCGTCCTGCAGGGCGTGCTGCTCGGCGCGCTGGCCGGGACACTCGCCGTACGGCTGGACAGCGTCGAGCTCGGCGTGGTCGCGGTCGGCGTATTCGTACTGAAGGCTGTGGTGGTGCCGGGGATCCTGCGGCGGGTGCTGCGGGACAGCGGTGAGGCGCGAGAGACCGAGCCGCTCGTGAACGTGACGGCGTCGATCGTCGCTGCCGCGTTGCTGACGTTGCTCGCGTACGCCGCGAGCCGGCCGATCGTGCGGTTGTCGCCGACGGCCGAGACACACGCTGTACCGGTCGGGCTGGCGATGGTGCTGATCGGGTTCTTCGTACTGGTCACGCGGCGGCGGGCGTTGTCGCAGATCGTCGGGTTCCTGCTGCTGGACAACGGGATCGCGACGACGGCGTTCCTGATCACGGGCGGCGTACCCGGGGTGGTCGAGCTGGCGGTGTCCCTCGATGTACTGCTGGTGGTTCTCGTGCTGCAGGTGCTGACCGCGCGGCTGCGGGCCGCGTTCGGCGGGACGGACATCGACGAGCTGCAGGAGTTGCACGACTGATGGACGTTCTCTTGGTGGCGGTCCCGATCGTCGCGCCGGTGCTCGCCGCGGGCGCGGCGCTGGCGATGGGCTGGCGGCGTTCGGTCGCGGTCGGGGCGATCGTCGCAGCGGCCGTGGTGCTGGCGGTCGGCGTCGGTACGGCGGTGTCGACGACGGACGGCGGTGCGGTCGAGGCCGGGAGCTGGCTGCGGATCGATGCGCTGTCGGCGGTGCTGCTGATCGTGATCGGGGCGGTCGGGGTGATCGCTACATGGTGCGGGCTCGGGTACGTCGAGGACGAGCTGGCGGCCGGGCACACGGACGCGGCCGGGGCGCGGCGGTACGGCGTACTCGTGCCGTTGTTCCTGGCGGCGATGGTGCTCGCCGTGGTGGCGAACAACCTCGGGTTGCTGTGGGCGGCGATCGAGGCGACGACGATCGTGACCGCGTTCCTGGTCGGGCATCGGGGGTCGCGGCGGTCGTTGGAGGCGACCTGGAAGTACGTCGTGATCTGCTCGGTGGGGATCGCGCTGGCGTACCTCGGGACGGTGCTGGTGAACTACGCGGCGAAGCAGGCCGGGTTCGCGGCCCACGGGACGCTCGACTGGACGGTGCTGGCAGCGCACTCGGGGGAGTTGGACCAGGGGGTGATGCGGTTGGCGTTCGGGCTGCTGGTGCTCGGGTTCGGGACGAAGGCCGGCTTGATCCCGATGCACAGCTGGCTGCCTGATGCGCACAGCCAGGCGCCGGCGCCGGTGTCCGCGTTGATGTCGGGGGTGCTGCTGCCGGTGGCGATCTACGCGCTCGCCCGCTACCGCGTGATCGCGGTCGGCTCGGCCGGGCCCGGTTTCGTGCGCGCGCTGCTGCTGACTGTCGCCATAGGTTCTCTGTTGTTGGCCGCCGGCCTGCTGCTCGCCCAGCGCGACTACAAACGTCTGCTTGCTTACTCCAGCATCGAGCACATGTCGCTGGCCGCCATCGGCCTGGCGATCGGTACGCCGCTCGCGGTCGCTGCGACGCTTCTCCACATCATCGGCCACGGCCTCACCAAGTCGGTCCTGTTCTGCACGGCCGGCGAGATCCTCAACCGCGAACACACCACCCGCATCGCCTCCGTCCGGGCCCTCTTCACCCGCGCACCACTCCTCGCGGGTCTCTTCGCCACTGGCCTGATAGCCCTCCTGGGCCTGCCACCCTTCAGCCTGTTCGCCAGCGAACTCTCCCTCTTCCGAGCCGGCCTGAACGCCCACCTTCTCTGGCCCATGGCCGCAGTCCTCCTACTCCTCCTGGTCGCCTTCACCGCCATCACCACCAAAACCACGAGCCTCCTCCTAGGCGGGACGCAGACAGGCAACACCACGACGACCTATCCCGGACTGCGAGTGGGTGTGGTGGTGCCGCTGGTGATTGGACTGGTTTTGGTGGGGGTGTTCGGGGTTGTGGGGTGGCCTTTGGGGCGGTTGCTGGATGTGGCCGGTGCGATTGTGGGGGTTCGATGAGTGTGGACGTGCGGACCTACCGGAATCGGCGGCAGGTGAGTGTGAGCGCGGCGGGGCTGGGGGAGCGGGCCGCGGGGTTGTTGGGGGACGGGTATCGGTTGGCGCTGGTGTCGGGGCAGGACGACGGGGACGTGTTCCGGGTTGTGTACCTGTTCGTGGCAGCGCGGCCCGATCGGCGGGTGGAGCTGGTGGTGACGGTGCCGCGGGACGCGCCGCGGGTTCCGAGTCTGGCGGGGCTCTCGTTCCCGGCGGGGCGGTTCGAGCGGGAATTGCACGACCTGTTCGGGATCGAGGCGATCGACCACCCGCTGCCGCGGCGTCTCGTACTGCATCAGCACTGGCCGCAGGGCTGGTACCCGTTGCGCCGCGACGCCGGCGATCCGCCCGCGTTCGGCGACATCGACGAGCCGTACCCGTTCCTGACCGTCGACGGCACCGGCGTGTACGAGATCCCGGTCGGCCCGATCCACGCCGGCCTGATCGAGCCCGGGCACTTCCGGTTCTCGGTCGTCGGCGAGACCATCCTGAAGCTCAAGGCCCGCCTCTGGTTCGTCCACAAGGGCATCGAGAAACTTGCCGAGGGCAAGCTCCTGGCCGACGTCCTCCCGCTCGCCGAACGCGTCTCCGGCGACACCGCCGTCGGCCACGCGCTCGCGTTCTGCCTCGCCGTCGAGGAGGCCCGCGACTGGGTCGTCCCACCGGAGGCCCAGACCGTCCGCGCCGTACTCCTCGAACTCGAACGCCTCTACAACCACGTCACCGATATCGGTGCCCTGTGCAACGACGTCGGCTACGGCATCGCGAACGCGCACGCCCAGCGCATCCGCGAGCAGCTCCTCCGCCTGAACAAGGCCACCACCGGCCACCGCCTGCTCCGCGGCGCGGTCACCCCCGGCGGCGTCCGGGTCCAGAGCCTCCCCACGCTCGAGGTCCTCACCGCGATCGCCGTCGACATCCAGGAGGTCGTCGACCTCGCGCTCGCGAACAGCGTGGTCCGCGACCGGATGACCGGCACCGCGATCCTGACGCCGGACCAGGCCGGCGACATCGGCACCCTCGGGTACGTCGCCCGCGCCAGCGAACTGGACCACGACGCGCGCCGCGAGCACCAGTTCACCCCGCTGACCGCCGGCGTACGACCGGCCGCCCACACCGCCGGTGACGTACTGGCCCGCCTTCTCACCCGCCTGGACGAGATCCACGCCTCCGTCGCGCTGATCGGCGAACTCCTGGCCACCCGCCCGCCGCTGACCGCCGAGACCGCCAAGCCCACCTGGCTCGCGGCAGGCCGCTCGTCCGGAGTCGGACTGGTCGAGGGCTGGCGCGGTACGATCGCGCACCGGATCGAGTTCGACCCGGACGGCACCGTGTCCCGGCTGAAGATCGTCGACCCGTCGTTCTTCAACTGGCCCGCGCTCCCGGTCGCCCTCGCGGACACGATCGTGCCGGACTTCCCCCTGACCAACAAGAGCTTCAACCTCTCCTACGCTGGGAACGACCTGTGAAACGCCGTCAGCCCAAACCGATGAAGATCGAGACCGTGCAGAAGTGGGTCGCGTCGGTCATCCTGTTCCACGTCGGCAGCGTCCCGGCGGTGTCGCTGGCCGTGTACAGCATCGGCTTCGCCGCGCACGACCGCGGCCGGGGGATCGGCCTGTGGCTGATGTCCGGCGTGATCGGCCTGGCCACGATCGCCGGCATGCGGCTCATCCACCGCCGCAACCCGCTCTCGTGGTGGCTGATCTTCGGCATCCTCCCGACCGTGATCACCGGCTTCTGGATGTTCTGAGCGCTCAGGTGAATGCCGAGATGCCGGTGATGGAGCGGCCGACGATCAGCGTGTTCATCTCGCGGGTGCCTTCGTAGGAGTAGATGGCCTCGGCGTCGGCGACGTACCGGCCGACGTTGTGTTCGAGCAGGATGCCGTTGCCGCCGAGGAGTTCGCGGGCGTAGCCGACGGTCTCGCGCATCCGGGTGGTGCAGAACGCTTTGGCGAGGGACGCGTGCTCGTCGTACGCGACGCCGCCGTCCTGCAGCTGCGACAACCGGGCGCAGAGCGTCGCGGAGGCGGTGGTGTTCGCGAGCATCTTCACGAGCAGGTCCTGGACGAGCTGGAAGCCGGCGATCGGCCGCCCGAACTGCTGCCGGTCCCGCGCGTACGCGAGCGCGTTCCGGTAGGCCCCGCGCGCACACCCGACCGACATCCACGCGACCCCGGCCCGGGTCATCAGCAGCACCTTCGCGGTGTCCCGGAACGAGTTCGCCCGCGCCAGCCGGTTCGCTTCGGGTACGCGGACGTCGTCCAGCGTGATCAGCGCGTTCTGTACGACGCGCAGCGCCATCTTGTCCTCGAGCTTCGACGTACTGAAGCCGGGCCTCTCCTTCTCGACCACGAACCCTTTCACCTGACCGTCCTCGACGTCCCGCGCCCAGATCACCGTCAGGTCGGCGAACGTCGCGTTCCCGATCCACTTCTTCTGCCCGTTCAGCACCCAGGTGTCGCCGTCGCGCCGAGCGGTGGTCTGCAGCCCGCGGGACGCGCCGGACCCGACGTCGGGCTCGGTCAGCCCGAACGCGCCGATCAGCTCCAGCCGCGCCATCGCCGGCAGCCACCGCTGCTTCTGCTCCTCCGAGCCGCACAGGTAGATCGACCCCATCGACAGTCCGCTGTGGACGCCGAAGAACGTCGCGATGGACGGGTCCGCCGTACTGAGCTCCATCGCGATCAGCCCGTCGAGCAGGAAGCTCCGGCCGGGGCAGCCGTACCCCTCGTATGGCGTACCGACGATGCGGAGGTCGCGGAACGCCGGGAGCAGCTCGAACGGGAACGCGGCCCGGGTCCAGTAGTCGTTGATGATCGGCGCCACCTGCTTGTCGCCGAACTCGCGGACCGCGTGCAGGCGTTCGCGGTCGTGCTGGTCGAGCAGCAGCTCCAGGCCGTAGAAGTCGATCGGGTCGGTTGTCATGAGCGTTCCTCTCGGTCCAGGAAGTCGGTGATGAGCGGCACCAGCGCGGGTGCTTCGGTGACGAGCTCGACGTGCCCGCCGCGGTAGATGTGCAGTTCGGCGTTCGGGATCAGGCCGGCCAGGACGCGGCCGTTGACGACCGGGATGATCGGGTCGTCGTCCCCGGTCAGGACGAGCGTCGGCTGCCGGATCAGCGGGAGGAACGGCAGGCTCGTCCAGCACGCCCCCGCGGCCAGCTGGTAGAGGTACCCGCGCCGCGAGCCCGCGCGGACCTGCCGCCCGAAGACGGTGCGGATCGCGTTCGAGTGCTTGCGGGCGCTGCCGCCGTACAGGTATCCCGCCATCCCGGCCGCGTACGACGGGTCGCCGAAGCGTCGCGGCGTCACCATCTTCATCAGCGTGCTCGGCCGCCCGGGCACCATCAGTACGCCGGTCCCGGTGCTGACGAGCACGAGCCGCCGTACCAGCCGCCGGTACTGGAACGCCAGCTGCTGCGCCAGCGCGCCGCCCCAGGAGAGCCCGAGTACGTCGACCTCCCGGTATCCGAGCTCGGCCAGCAGCCGCTCGACGATCCCCGCGAGCCGCGGGATCCCGTCCGGCAACAACCCGGCCGGCGAACCGCCCACTCCTGGTACGTCGAAGCGGATGACGGTGCGGTCGAGCTCGTCCACGACCGGCTGCAGCACTTCGAGCCCCGCGCCGATCCCGCAACACAACACGAGCGGGGTACGACGCGGGTCGCCGAGCCGCACGTCGTACCGGATCTGCCGCCCCGCGACGGCCATCAGCTCCACGTCACGACTCCCGCACGTAACGACCCGGCGCATCCTCGAGCGGCTCCAACCCGGCCCCGCCCAGGTTCTTCGGCGCCGCCTTCATCCGCCCACTCCGCGCCCCGAGCCACCCCACGTAGTCCACCCACCAGGACCCCTGCTCGGTAGTAGCCGTCCGCAACCAATCGTCAGAGTTCTGGGGGTTCGAATCATTTACCTGATACGTAGCCTTCGGATTCCCAGGAGGGTTGACCATGGAGGCGATGTGCCCCGCGGTGGAGAGCACGAAGCGGCTGTCGCTGCCGAGCAACTGCGTGCTCCGGTAGCAGGACTGCCAAGGGCAAATGTGATCGGTGATCCCGGCAACGACGTAGGACGGTGTGGTGACCTTCGACAGGTCGACGGGAGAGCCGAGCATCGTCGCCGCATCCGGTTCGGTGAGCGCGTTGGACATTGCCTGCTCGACGAAGCCGCGGTGCAGGGCGGCGGTCATCCGGGTGGTGTCGGCGTTCCAGAACAGTACGTCGAAGGCTGCGGGTGTGCGTCCCTGGAGGTAGTTGTTCACCCAGTAGTTCCAGATCAGGTCGGTCGGGCGCAGCCAGGCGAACACCTCGGCGAGCGCTCGGCCGTCCAGGAAGCCCTTGGATGCCGACGAAGCGATGGCGGCCGCGGCCATCCGTTCGTCGAGGGCGGCCGACGCGAGGCCTGCCCGGCTCTGATCGAGGACGGACACCGCGAGGGTGAACGTCGCGACCCGGTCCAGTTCGCCGCGGTCGGCCAGATGGCCGAGAAGCATCGACGCGAGGATGCCGCCCGAGCACGTCGCGAACAGGTGGGTGGAGTCGGTGCGGGTGATTCGGCGTACGGCGTCCATGGCTTCGAGGATCGCGGCGCCGTACGTGTCGAAGTCCCAGTCGCGGTGGCGGGCGTCGGGGTTGCGCCAGGAGATCGTGAAGACCTGCTGGCCCTGCTGGACGAAGTACTCGACCATGCTGCGGCCGGGGGCGAGGTCGACGACGTAGTACTTGTTGATCACTGGGGGGACGATCAGCAAGGGGACGGTGCGGACCTTGCCGGTTTGTGGGGTGTACTGGATCAGCTCCAGGACCTCGTTGCGGAAGACGACGGCGCCGGGGGTGACGGCGAGGGTCTTGCCGACCTCGAAGGCGGTCGGGTCGACCATGCTCGGGACGCGCGGAGCGGTGGAGAGGTCGCGGATCAGGTTGCGGGCGCCGGCTACCGTGCTGAAGCCCGCGGTGTCGATGACGGCCTTCCAGGTGGACGGGTTCAGGACCGGGTTGTTGCTGGGGGCAAGTGCTTCGACGAGGTTGTCGACGACGAAGGTCATCCGTTGTCTGTCCCGCCAGTTGAGTTCGGCGTCGGACGGGAGGGCTTCGGCGGTTTCGGCGGCGGCGAGGTAGGCCTGGACGATGCGGCGGAGGACCGGGTTCTGCGTCCAGGCCGGATCCGCGAACCGGCGGTCACGGCGGGACGGGGCGCGCTCGGAGTGCCCGATCGCGATCTGCCCGAGCTCACCGGCCAGCTGGGTCGCCCGGTGCCCGAGCGTCCGAGGCCGGCCGGCGAGCCCACTCGCCATCCGCATCCACGCGGCGTTCGGCGCGAACCGCCGCAACGGCCCAACCGCCGCACTGGTCAGCAACAGGTCGAGCGGGGCAGCCAGTTCGTCAGCGGCGGCGGTCATTGGAGGGTTCCTTCCGGTACGACGACGTCGCGGCGCTGGATCTTGCCGGTCGGGCCCTTGGGGAGGCCGTCGACGATCCAGACGGCGCGGGGGTACTTGTAGGCCGCGATCCGGCCCTTCACGAAGTCGCGCAGTTCCTCGGGGGTCGCCGTCGTGCCGTCCTTCAGGGCGACGGCGGCGCCGATCTCCTCGCCGAGGGACGGGTGGGGGATGCCGACCACGGCCGCCTCGGCGACGGCCGGGTGTTCGTACAGCACCTCCTCGACCTCGCGCGGGTACACGTTGTAGCCGCCGCGGATCAGCAGGTCCTTCTTCCGGTCGACGATGTAGAAGTACCCGTCCTCGTCCTGGCGGGCCATGTCGCCGGTGCTCAGCCAGCCGTCCGCGTCGATGGTGGCCGCGGTCTCCGCGGGCTTGTTCCAGTAGGACTTCATCACGTTGTGGCCGCCGATCTGGATCTCGCCGATGTCACCAGGCTGCACCGGCTTGCGCTCCTCGTCGACGACCCGCATCCGGACGCCCTCGATCGGCGTACCGATCGAACCGGGCTTGCGGACGGCGTTCGGGTGGTTGAACGACGCCACCGGCGAGCTCTCGGACAGTCCGTAGCCCTCCAGGATGATGCAGCCGAACGCCTCCTCGAACCCGCGCAGCACCTCGACCGGGAGCGCCGCCCCGCCGGAGACGCAGGTGCGCAGGGTGCTCACGTCGTACTGCGCGCGATCCGGGACGCCGAGCATCGCGGCGTACATGGTGGGCACGCCCTCGAAGATCGTCACCTTGTCGCGCTGGATCACCTCAAGCGCCTTGGCGGGGGAGAAGCGCGGGATCAGCGTCAGGGTTGCGCCGTTCGCGATCGCGGCGTTCAGGCCGCAGGTCAGGCCGAAGACGTGGAACAGCGGCAGGCAGCCCATCACCACGTCGTCCGGGCCGATCAGGATCAGCGTGCGGGCGGTGACGGCCTGGTTCGTGTTCAGACCGGCGTGGGTGAGTTCGGCGCCCTTTGGTCGGCCGGTGGTGCCGGAGGTGTAGAGGATGACCGCGGTGTCGTCGCCCTCGCGGCTGGCCGGGTTCGCAAGCGGGCGGCGTACGGCGACCTGGGCGCGGAACTCGCCCGGCGCGACCGGGACGAGCTGGGCGCCGGCGTCTGTCGCCTCGCCGGTCACCTCGTGCCACGCGAACAGCACCTTCGCGCCGGAGTCGCCGAGGTAGTACTCGACCTCACGCCGCTTCAGCAGCGGGTTCATCGGTACGGCGACCGCGCCGGCCCGGAGGATCCCGTAGAAGATCATCGCGAACTCCGGGACGTTCGGCAGCATCAGCCCGACCCGGTCGCCGGGCTGGACGCCGTACTCCTGCAGGAGCGTGGCCACGCGGGAGGCCGCGTCGTCGAGGGCGGTGTAGCTCAGGACGTCGTCGTCCAGGCGGATCGCGGGGTGGTCCGGGTACATGGCGGCGGACTCGGAAAGGTTCAGGCTGAGATTGGTCATCGCGGACTCCGGGGTGGTCGGCTTGCTGTACCTCCACGATCGGGCGGGCGCTCCGCGAAGGCGATGGGGCGGCGACCAACGTCACGGCGCTGCGGGTGTGCGCACGAACAACGCGCCTCTTATGCTCCGAAGATGAGTGCACTCGACGGGCTGGTGGACCGGATGAATGCGCGGGCGGACGAACTGAGTGAGGCGATGGCCTCGCAGATCGAGGCTGAGATCGAGTTCTACCGCGGCGGCGGGCTGGTGCCGCACGAGGCGTTGCGGGCGTCGTGCGCGGCGAACTTCCGGTACATGCTCGAGTCGTTGGCCGGGGCCAGTTCCGATCCGGTGTCGGCGCGCGAGACCGGGCGGCTGCGCGCCGAGCAGGGGGCGCCGCTCGCCGACGTGATGGCGGCGTACCGGGTCGGCACGCGGTACCTGTGGGACGCGGTGCTCGCCGAGGCGGCGTCGGCCGGACTCACGGACCAGGTCGTCGTGGAGGCGTCGAGCCGGCTGTGGCAGGTGCAGTCGACGTACACGGACGCGATGACCGACGCGTACCGCGACGTGCAGTCCCGGCGGCTGCTCGCCCAGGACCAGGAACGGTCCGCGCTTGTCGAGGCTCTCCTCGAAGGACGGATGCCGGGCGGCGGGACGGTCTGGGAAGCGGCCGAGCTGCTGCGATTGCCGTACAAGGGCCCGTTCGTCGTGGTCGCGGCCGCCGTACCCGAGGTCGGTCGGCAAGCGCTCCCCGCCGTGGAGGAGCGGCTCCGCGCGGTCGGCCTGGCGTCGGCGTGGCGGCTGCTGCCCGAGCTGCAGATCGGCGTCGTCGCGGTGCCGCCCGGGCGGCTCGGCGTACTCGTCGACCTGCTCGGCAAGTCCGCGACCGGCCGGGTGGGCATCAGCCCGCCGTACGACGAACTCGACGGGACCGGCCAGGCCGTACGGTTCGCCCGCGTGGCGCTGGCCGGGCCGAAGACGGTCACGTTGTTCGACGAGTCGCCGCTCACGATGGTGGCCGCGGCGGCGCCGGACGTCATGCAGTACTTCGTCCACAAGGTCCTCGGCGGCCTCGACGACCTCGCGCCCGACGACCGCGAAGTACTGCTCGACACGCTGTCCGCGTGGTCGACGCACAACGGCTCCGCGACCGAGACCGGCGAGTACCTGTACTGCCACCCGAACACCGTCCGGCACCGCCTGCACCGGATCGAGGAACGCACCGGCCGATCCCTCACGGACCCGCGCGCCGTGGCCGAACTTCTCCTTGCCCTGGAGGCGTCCAGGGCCAACTCGTGATCGCGGTCCGCATCAACCGGGCGGCCGTCGACAGGTTGGCGTCGGCGCTCCAGAGCAGCGAGAGAGTACGGCGGCACTCCGGGTGGTCGACGGGGATCCTCGCGACCGGGTAGTCGGGGACCGCGCGGCGGGCGAAGTCCGGGTTGAAGCCGATGCCGAGACCGGAGCGGATCAGCTCCTGGATCGCGGCGGCCTCGTCGCTCTCGCAGACGATCCGCGGCGTCAGACCGGTCTGCGCGAACAGCCGATCGAGTAGCCACCGCTGCCACTGGCCCTTGCGCGCGATCACGAACGGCTCGTCGGCGAGCTCCTCGACCCGCACGGACTTCCGCTGCGCGAACGGGTGGTCCAGCGGCGTCACCACGAGCACCGGTTCGTCGAGCAGTACGGCGGACCGGAGCCCGGCGGACGGGATCGGTTGCGACGCGACGCAGAGGTCGACGTCCTGCGTGCGAAGCCGGCGGGGCATGTCGTCGGCCGGGAGTTGGTGCAGTTCGATCTCGATCGTCGGGTGCGCGCGTTTGAAGGCGGCGATCGGCTCGGTCAGTGCGAGGAACGTCTCGGCCGCGAGCCGGACACTGCCCGCTCCTTGCTCGGTCGCTTCGGCGACGGCGCGTTGGCCGGCGTCGAGCTCGCCGAGCGCGCGTTCGACGTACCCGCGGAACAGGGCCCCGGCCGGGTTCAGCCGGAGGCGGTTCGTGCGGTCGAACAGCGGCGTACCGAGTTCGCTCTCCAGGCGGGCGATCGTCCGGCTCAGCGACGGCTGGGCGACGTGCAGTTCGTCGGCGGCGCGGCTGAGGTGTTCGAGGCGGGCGACGACGACGAACTGGCGGAGCGTGGTGAGGTCCATCATGCGCCTCCGATCATAACGAGATAGCGATATTGGTCTTGGACGCTCATAACAGGTGAATCATAGTGTCGATGCCATGATCAAGGTGTTGCGCGGGATGGTGACGGCGCATTTGGTGGTGATCTTCGGTCAGCCGGTGTTCGCGGGCGTGTACCTGAGCGGGAATTTCGACGGGTTGCGCCTGCACGCGCTCGGCGCGGACGTCGTGACGTCGATCGGGTACGTGCAGCTGATCGTCGCTGTCGTGGTGTGGATCCGGCGGCGGACGGTGTGGCCGTTCCTGGCGTCGCTGGGAGTGGTGGCCGCCGAGACGGTGCAGTACTTCGCCGGCCAGGACGGGACGTTGTGGCTGCATCTGCCGCTCGGAGTGGTGACGGTCGCGGCGGTGGCGATGATGTTCGTCGCGGTGTGGCGGCGGCCGGTGGTCGAGCATGCCTGAGCGGATGAGCCGTCGACGGCTGCTGGGGATCGGGGGCGCGCTCGGTGTGGTCTCGGCCGGCGGACTGTCGACGGGGGCCGCGTTGTCGCGGCGTCCGGCGATGACAGGTGCCGAGCTGCGGAGCGCCGTACCGCTGCCACCGGCGTACCAGGTGCCCCTGCCCGTCCCGCCGGTGCTGTCGGGGGCCGATCGGTACGACGTCGTGCAGCAGGTGGTGGACAAGGAGATCCTGCCCGGTGTGCGGACCCGGCTGTGGACGTACGGCGGGACGTTCCCAGGGCCGACGATAGAGTCGCGGCGTGGACAGGCGATCACGGTTGCCCACCGCAACGAGTTGCCAGTGCCGTCCGTGGTGCACCTGCACGGCGGCCGCACGCCGGCCGCGTCCGACGGGTACCCGACGGACCTCGTGACCCCGACCGGGTGGAACGACATGGGCCACGGGATGCACGACCCGCGGGCCGTGACGAGCGAGGTCACGCGAAGGTATACGTATCCACTCGACCAGCGGCCGACGATGCTCTGGTACCACGACCACCGGATGGACTTCACCGCGCCGGCCGTCTGGCGCGGGCTGGCCGGGATGCATATCGTCCGCGACGACGCCGAGGACGCGCTCGGTCTGCCGTCCGGGGAGCACGAGCTGCCGCTGCTGATCGCCGACCGGGCGTTCGCCGCCGACGGATCGTTGGACTATCCATCGATCGATCCCGCGCTGATGATGCAGCCGGGCGTCGAGGAGCCTTATCTTGCGGGCGTCCTCGGCGATGTGGTCCTGGTCAACGGCGCGCCCTGGCCGGTGCGCGAGGTCGACGCGGTCCGGTACCGGCTGCGGATCCTGAACGCCTCGAACGCGCGGCACTACGACCTCGAAGCGGTCCTCGACGACGGGCGCCGCCTCGACCTGGTCCAGATCGGCGCCGACCAAGGACTGCTGCGCACGCCCGTCCCGCACCGGAACCTCCCGATTGCGCCGGCCGAGCGGTACGACGTGATCCTGGACTTCGGCCGGGTCCCGCTCGGCGCCCGGGTACGGATCGTGAACCGGCTGGGCTCCGGGCGGATGCGCGACGTACTGGCGTTCCACGTCGTACGGAAGGCGACTGATCCGAGCCGGATCCCGGACGTGCTGTCCGACGACCTGCCGGAGTGGAAGCGGTCGGACGCCGTCCGGGTGCGGGATTTCTCGTTCCGGGCCGGGCGGATGGGGGACGGGCACGGGTGGCTGATCGGCGGGCGGCCGTTCGCGCCGGACCGTACCGATGTCACGACGCGGCTCGGCGATGTGGAGGTCTGGCGGCTGGTGGCGGACGTCCACCATCCCGTCCACCTGCATCTCGTCGGGTTCCGGATCCTGTCGCGCGGCGGAGGCGATCCACTGCCGCACGACGCCGGGCTGAAGGACACCGTGTCGCTCCGGCCGGGGGAGTCCGCCGAGCTGATCACCCGGTTCGACGGCTACCGCGGCCGGTACCTCTTCCACTGCCACAACGCCGAGCACGAGGACATGGGCATGATGGCGAACCTGGAGGTTGTCTGACTACTCGCGCCAGCCGGTCAGGTCGAGCGCCTTGGCGGTGTCGACACGGAAGCCGAGCTTGATCACGGACTCCGCGCCGGCGGCGAGGTCGAGTTTCCAGGTGAGGACGCCGAGGTCCGTGGTCTCGGCCGGCTGCGGGTCGGCGGTGACCGGCTTGACCGTGATCTCGTGGTCGCGAGCCACCGGGAGTTGGTCGAGCACAGTGATCTTGGCCTGGCGGGGCGTGTGGTTCTCGATGCGGGTCTCGTACTCGACCTGCCGGCGGCGGGTGGAGCCGAGCGTCGCCTTGGACGCTTCGCGGCGTACGAGTTTGCGTTCGACGCGGATGCGGTCGTCGAGGCCAAGGGCGAGTTCCACGTCCTCGCCCGGTGCCCACAGCGGGAGCGCCGCGGAGCCGACGAAGTCCGCCTCGTGGAAGACGGAGGCCTTGCCGGCCGGGAAGGTGTGGTCGGACGAGTTCACCACGGTCGCGCGCAAGTGGACGTCGGTGGAGCGGACGGGCGCGGTGATGTAGTCCAGGTCGGCGTCGAGGTCGAGCGAGGCGATGGTTGCTCGGTGCAACGCGCCGTCGGCGGGCACGGCGACGGGCCGCGGCGGGGTGTACGTCGCCGCAGTCACACCCTGCTCGACCGACGCGGTGAGGTCCGTGAGCGCCGACTGCTCCTGCACCGTCCACGGGCCCTCGTCCGCATCGAAGGCTGCCCTGTCGCGTCGATCAGCTTGCTTGGCGAAGCTCGCGACCGCGCCCGGAGCGCGTGGCACCCCGGACACCGGCACCGGCGGGCGGAAGCGGTCCAGGTACCACGGGTCCAGCTCCGGCACCTTCGCGGTCACCGTCGGCCGCGCGGTCGACAGCGTCAAGTCGCACTCCGGCCAGTCCTCGCCGCTGTACTGCGTGATCAGCCCGTACCAGCTCAACGTCAGCCGATCGCCCTGCAGCCGAACGTCGTACGAACTGCTCCACCCCGCCAGCGGAACGACGTACGACAGCTCGATCTCGATCTCGATCTCGGCCTCGGCCGCCAGCTCCAGCCCGACCGCCGCGGCCTGACGGTCCGGCATGACCTGCTCGCGCAGCGCCGTGAGCCGACGGTCGACCGCCCCGAACCGCTGCTCGGCCTCTCGGCGTTGCGCGGCCAGCTCCCGGCGCTTCGCCCGTACGGCGGCCAACCGCCCCGCCAGGGACTCCGTGAACCCGCCCAGCTCCCCGTCGGACTCACCGGAAGCCAGCGCCTTGGCGAAGCTGCCACCCGCCCGCTTCGCCAACTGCCCGAGGAACGTGTCCAGTTGCGCCTGGACGTCGTCCGCGTCGGCGAGCGCGGCGACGGCGTCCTGCGCCTCGTACCACGCCCGCTCGACCTCGGCGACCGTCTCGTCCGGCGCCTGTGGATGATGCCGCCGCACCAGATCCACCCCGAGCACCGTCGCCGGCCCGCGCCCGGAGACCCGCACGCTGTCACTCTCCAACTCCAACGGCAACGGCTCGACGTACACAGTCCGATCCCCAGCCGGCACGGTGATCACCCCGCGCCGGGTCACCCGCGCCCGAGCCGGATAAACGGTTACGGCGACGATCGGCGCCTGCACCACGAGTTCGCTCATGCCGTCGAGATTAGCCCTCCGTCGAGGTCGCGAGTTCGGACTTGGGGACCGCCACCCGGACCTTCGCGGCGGCCGTGTCGTTCGGGACCGTGATCGTGCCGTTGGAGACCCATACGGTGGCGTTGGCGATCATCGTTGCGACGGCCTGCTGGGAGGCAGCGTCCGGCTCCGGGACGGCCCAGTTCGACGGGCAGCGGCGTACCAGGAAGCAGCCGAACGCGAACGTCGACGCGTTGAGGACGCGGGCGCCGGACGGGGCGATGTAGACGGTCGTGTCCATCGGAGCGGCGCGGCCGTTCGTGTGACACGTCGCCGCGCCGCTCACGATCGTGGTCTGCCCGGGCTGCTGGTAGAGCCCCGGCCAGACGTAGTCGACCTCACCGGCGATGAACCCGGGCAGCTTCGTACCCACCGGAACGCCCTGGAACAGCCAGTTGCTCGTCGTGGTGAGCGTGCCGGCCGTCACCGCACACACGTAGTCCGCGCCGAGCAGCGGCTGGGACGCGTAGGCATCGCCCTGGTACCGCCAGGTCGTCGAGTTGTAGCCGTCGGTGTACCGATCGATGTCCCACGACCGCCGGCTCTCGTCGGTGAACTTGATATAGCGGTACGCCGTGTTCGCTCCGAGGTTGGCGACGTTCACGCCCTGCTTGATCGCCTGGCTGATCGCGGCCCGCATCCGCAGCGAGTAGTACTCGTCGTGCCCGGGCAGGAACAACGTACCGGCGCGATCCTTCAACTGACCGCCGAACTGGTCGAGCTCGTTGTCGGTCCAGTACGTGACGTCGAGACCCTTCGACTCGGCCCAGAACACCAGCCCCTGCTCGAGCGTGAGGTACTGCCCCGAGCCCTGCCCCTCGTCGTACGGCCGGTCGAACGTCAGCCTCCCGGACCCGGACGCAAGGCTGGTGTAGAAGCTCCGGCCCCCATAGGCGTTGTAGGCCTGCCAGGTAGCAGTCGCCTGCTGGATCAGCAGATCGTGCTTCGTGCCGGTGTCGTCCCGGACAGTCAGCGGTGCGTACGTCGCCTGGACTCCGTCGCTGATCTTGATCAGATACGTGCCGGGCACCCAGTCCTTGTCGATCGGAATGCTGAGCGTCTTGGTCCAGTTCGCCGCGGACACCATGTTGAGCGGCTGCCCGGTGGCCGTCGTACCGCCGATGGTCGGATCGGGTTGCTTGACCGTCGGTATGTTGTCCTGCCGCCAGATTTCTCGCGCGCCGAGGCCGGCGTAATACCCCATCCGGTAGGCGGCGACGCTGACGTTGTTGCCGGCCGAGACCTTCAGGTCGACCGTGTCGCCACAGGTGGCCGACACCTGCGTCAGGTAGGCGGCCATCGTGCCGTTCATGGTGGCCGGGATGACCCAGTCGCCGGTGCCTGTCCTGGCGTTCTCGACCGTGGTCGTCGGCCAGGTTCGCGGGCAGCCGGCCGGGATGCCGGCGAAGGCATCCGCCGCGACCGCGGGCATCTCGGCCGGTGGCGCGATGAACATCCGCGTGGTCGAGCCGGACGTCAGCACCGTGCCGGTCGACGTGGTCGCGGAGACGTTGAACGTCATCGTCCCGCCGAAGCGCGACAGCTTCACGCCGTTGACCGGGATCCCGAGCCTGGCTCCTGGCGAGACGTTGATCGGCGCCTTCGGTTTCCAGGTCGCGTAGCCGCCGCTGACGCTGACCGTGCCGTTGATCGTCGTGTACGGACCGGTCGCGTCGGTCGGCAGTTGCATGCGGACCGCAGCGAGCGCGCCGGCACGGGTGACGGTCGCCTGGTACACCAGGTTCGTCGTCTGTGCCGGGATCGGGTTGGACACGACCACGGCGACCTGCGGCGTGTAGGTGCGGAGTGGTTGCAGTACGCCGGCGCCGGAGGTGATCACCTGGTTCGTCGTACTCATCGACTTGAGGCCCAGGGTCCACGGACCGCCGGACGGCAGCCGGAGGCCGTACAGCGGGATCGCCAGGCGGGCGCCGACGGCAACCTTGACGACGCGGGCCGGGCGCCAGCGCAGGACGGTCCGGGTCACCGAGCTGACGGTGCCGTTGAGCGACGTGACCCGGCCGGTGGTGCCGGCCGGGATCGCCATCGTGATCTCGCGGATCGTGCCGGCCCTCAGCACGGTCGCGCGGTACGTGAGCGTGGTTGTCCCGTTCGTGGCCTGTGTCGCGGTGATCGAGACACCGGCCGCGGCCGCGTCGGCGGCCCGGTCGACGAACACGAACGCGACAGCGCCGACGATCAGGGCAAGCGCTGCCATGAGCAGCTTGCGGACCATTGTTTCCCCCCAGGGACGAGCAGACTTTCAGATTCCCCCTGGCGGCAGGGTAAGGAACAAAGTCGAATTGGTCCAGACCGTAACTGTCGGCAGTCGGACGGCTGCGAAGGGCGCAGGAATTCCTTACAGCGCAAGGCGTTCGAGCTGATTCCGGTACTCACCGAAACCTGTGGCCGCGAGGCGGCAGACCAGGTGCTGGGCGCCGGCTTCGACGTACGACCGGAGGTAGTCGGCGACGTACGCGCGGGGTCCGGCGACGACGGCCTGGATCCGGCGGAGGTCGTCGATGTCCATGCCGTAGTTGGTGCGGGCGTACGAGCGCAGGCGTTCCTCGCCCGCGGCGACGGTGTCGGTGATCGCGACCGAGACGAACAAGGCGGGCGTAACCTCGCGCCCGGATGCTTGGACCGCCTTCAGCCCGGTGGTGTAGTCGTCGGCGCGTGGGGGATAGGGGAGCCAGCCGTCGTACAGCCGGCCCGTCCGTTCGAGTGCCGCCGATGTCGATCCGCCGAGCCAGATCGGCGGACCGCCTGGGGTATGCGGCCGGATGGTCGGCGGCACGTCGTCCAGCCGCAGTACGTCGCCGTGGAACGTCACCGGCCCGTCGGTGCTCCACAGCCTCCGCCAGAGCGCGACCGTCTCGTCCAGTCGCGCGAACCGTCGCTCCCACGGCACCTCCGACCACCGGTGCAGCGGCTGCCCGAACCGGCCGGGGAAGCCCGCGCCGACGCCGGCCACGAGCCGTCCGCCGGACAGCACGTCCAGCGACGCGAGGCTGTGCGCCGCGTTCACCGGGCGGCGCGTCACCGGCATCAATGTCGCCGTACCGACGGTCACCCGCTCGGTCCGCGCGGCGGCCGCGGTGAGTACTGCCAGCGCTTCGGTCCGCGGTGTCAGGATCGAGTCGTTCGCCCATACGGAGTCGTACCCGAGGGCCTTCGCCTCGACCGCGAGGTCCACCGCCGCCCGCGGATCGTCGCCGGTCTCCCACTGTGCTTGCACGCTCGGCAGCAGGACGCCGACCTTTTCCATGCCGGAGATCGTCGCGGCGCTGTGCCCGGCAATTCCTTCGCCGGAATAGTGTATCTGCGACTTCGCGGTGTGCCGGTGTGACGTTTTCCCTTGTGGATGAAGGGATTTCAAGGTTCCGGAGAGTTTGGCGCTGCCCGATGGAGGGCGTAGAATCGAACGCATGTTCGAGGACCCGGATGTGCTGTCGACGCGTGACCTGCTGGAGCGGGCCGCGAGCTGTCGCGCGATCGCGAACCGGTCCGATGCTCAGCTGCTCGAATGTGCCCAGATCTATGCCGACCGCTATCACCCGTCGTGCTGTCCGGTTCGGCCTGCCCGCCGTCCGGGTGACGGCCGTGAGCGGGCGGTGGTTCTGGGCGGTGACGGCTGTCCGGAGATCGCGGAGTTCGCTGTCGCCGAGTTCGCGGTCGTGATCGGGGTGTCTCCTGGCGTGGGCCGTGACCTGATCGCCGACGCGCTGGCTCTGCGGGATCGGTTCCCGTTGACCTGGGCGCGGATCCAGGCGGGTGAGGCGACACCGTGGAAGGCGCGCCAGATCGTGCGTGCCTGCACCAAACTCGACCACGCGGCGGCGGGGTACGTCGACCGTCGGGTGGCCGCGATCATCGACACGATCTCGCCGTACCGTCTCGACAAGATCGCCGACGCGGCCAAGAAGTACGCCGACTCCCGACGCGCAGCCGACGACGCCGCCGCGGCGGCTGACGAGCGCGGGGTGTACGTAGGTCGCGGTGACCAGCACGGGAACAAAACCATCTACATCAAAGCCCCCGCCGCCGCCGTCAACCGCCACGACACGGCCATCGCCGACATCGCCGAAGCCCTCAAAACCCTGGGCGACACCCGCCCGCTCCAGCACCGCCGAGCCGAAGCCGTAGGCATCCTCCCCGACCCCCGCTTCACCCAAGAACTCCTAGCCCAAGCAGCCCAAACCCCCACCCACCCCGCTCCCACCGACCCCGCTCAGGCCGACCCCGCTCCCACCGACCCCGATCCCGCCGACCCCGCTCAGGCCGACCCCGCTCCCACCGACCCCGATCCCGCCGACCCCGCTCCCAGCGACCCCGCTCCCAGCGACCCCGCTCCCGCCGGGCGCGCTCCCACCGTGCCTGCTCCCACCGGCCCTGCTCAGGCCGGCCCTGCTCAGGCTCGCCCGGCTCCGGCCGGGTCTGCTGCCGTCGGGGCTGTTCTCGGAGGGCCTGTTTGCGGGCCGGGGTTCGAGGGTGGCTCTACGAGCGCATCCGGCACGGCTGACCTGCTGGAGCAATGGGAGCAATGGGAGCAGTGGGAGCCGCCGCATGATGCGTGGTTGGAGGCTGCTGGACCTGAGGACCGCGACCCGGTCTCGGATCCTTTCGACGGGCGAACAGCCGGCCCGGATCCGCGCCGCGCCCCGGCCGGCGGTGCGCCGATGACCCCGGCCGCACAGCAAGCCCTGCGTGCCCGCCTGGCCCAGATCAAACAGGACGCGCACACCAACCCGAGCCGCCCCACTCGAGCGAACAACCCGGACAAGGGGCAGTTGCGCCCGGGAAAGACCGAGGTCGTCGTACACCTCACCGACCACACCCTCGCCACCCACACCGGCGTACTACGCGCCGAAGGCATCGGCCCCCTCTTCGCGACCCAACTCGCCGAACTCGTCGGCCACGGACCGTACATCGTCAAACCCGTCATCGACCTCAACGACGCCGTCAGCGTCAACGCCTACGAAATCCCCACCCGCATCCGCGAACGCGTCAAGCTCATCCACCCCGTCGAACTCTTCCCGTACGGAACCCGCGAAACCACCAACACCATCGACCTGGACCACATCGAGCCCTACGACCCACTCGGCCCCACCGGACAAACCAGCACCACCAACCTCGCACCGCTCGGCCGCTTCGGCCACCGGGTAAAGACCCACGCCCGCGGCTGGACCGTCCACCGCATCGACCACAAGACCCTCGAATGGACCACACCCCACGGCTTCAGCTTCCACGTCGACCCCACCGGCACCCACCGAGTCCCTCGCGCCGAAGTGCCCAGGAAAGGGCCGGACTTCGGCTCGGAAATGGCTGGCTGATGCTGCGGTCGCGGAGTCTGGAAACCCTTGTGCTGCAGCCGAGAAGTGTCGGTGGTCGTCCTCATACTGGGAGGTATGAACGATCCGCTCAGTCGTTTCATCGTCTGGTCGCTGACCTTGTTCGCGCTGCTCGTGACAGGGGCGGCGGCGCTGGGGACGGCGCAGGTCTGGGCGCTGTGGCACCGGCCGTACAGTTCGTCGCCGGTGTCGAAGGCTCAGGTTGTCAGTGTGCAGCCGCACGTCGACGCGCCGCCGGTGATACTGGTCGTCGGGCCAACCGGTTCGGAGGTCAAGGTCCGCGGCACGCAAGACCTGAATCGACCGTATCCCTTGGAAGGTGACTACATCGACGTAGTGTTCCTGCGCTCCGGCGGCGCGGTCATCCCCGCCGCCGGCCGAAGCGATCACAGGGAGTCCGGCACGATCCTGATCGTGGCGATCTGGCTGGGGTGGTGCGTGGCGATCGGGGGGAGCCTGGCAGTTGGGCGCTATCTCCGAGACGCCCGCAGGCCATGGTGGCCACGGCGCCCTGCGAGACGGCAGCCTGATCGCAGCGGCTCAGCGGACCTGTGACAAGCCGCTGGTGTTAGGCAGCGGCGTCTACCGCTCCAACCCGCTCCAAAGCCTCGAGGAGTGGGGCAACATCGTGGGCATGGAAGGTTCCGGTGCTGTAGTCGGTGACCTGGTGCCATTGGTCGCGGATGACGTAATACACGTGTGGGCTGACAGCACCGGGGCTGGTACCGAAAAGCTCGGCGGCAACGGCGGCGAGTATGCCCAACGCATGGAGCGCTGTCGCGTCGCGTAGCACGTGCACCAGCAGCTTGTCCCTGGACGGCATTGCGACGAGACAGCCGAAAGCAGGATCGTCGACGTGCAGCGAGTCGCGGAGCACCGTGTCGAACACGAGCGCTCTGGATGCGGTGAACATGCCACCGGTGAGAACGCTCAGTTCGGCACCGCCGAGGCGGAGGGTGTCGACTTCGTCGTGGAGCCGGCGGAGATTCGTCAGGCCGATGCGGGTTGCGTCCGATCGAGACAGTCCCAGCCGGTCGACGTCGAAGTACATCGCAACGGCGCGGCCTGCGTAGAGCGCCGGCGCTGTGACCAGGCCGGGGACGAACTCTGGTGCGTCCTCGACCATGTCTGGATCGTGAGCGGCCGCACGGACGAGTCTGAGAAAGAGTTGGTTCTCGAGGTCGTCCGGTGCGGTCAGCAGTTGGTCGAGCGCCGGGATCTGGTCGAAGTGATCGCTGATCGCCGCATGCCACTGCTGGCGCGGCAGGCCTGCGACCTTGAGCGCGAGGTTCCCCAGGCCGGCGCTGAAGCTGTCTGAGGGCTGGTCGGCGGTCGGGATGAGGCTTCCGGCGCCGTCGTACCGCATCGCGAAGCCGCGCTTGGCGACTGCTGCCTCCGCGAGCCGTACCAATCGCGCGGCTTGGTGGGCCGTGAGCGGCGTGAGCACCGGATCTGGCTGCTGGACGTCCGCATGGCGCCCGCCGCGTGGACGGTTGTTCCTGATGGTCATCGAATCCTCCTTGTCCAAGAAAGTACGGCGATGGAGCCGTACCCGGCGGACGATGTTGCGATCTGTGGACAACTCCGATCTCTGGCACAGCACCGATGGAGCGTTAAAACCGCGAGGGCCGGCTGAGCCCTTGACGCCGCAGGTTCTGACTCAGTAGCTTGCAGGCACCTCTTTTAACGTTAATATCCTGGAGTACGCCGATGCAGCCAACCAGCCGCGGGCCGGCCCCGCACGGACACGTCACGCTCGTCCAGGTGGCGCAGCGCGCGGGGGTGTCGGCGCAGTCGGTGTCGAACGCGCTGAACAACCCGGACCGGGTCGCGCCGGAGACCCGGAAGCGGATCCTCGCCGCGGTCGAGGAGCTCGGGTACGAGCCGAACCTGTCCGCCCGCGCGCTCCGCAACCGGAGCTCGTCGCTGATCGCGTTCAAGATGCGCCCGGCCCGCCCCGACAAGGCGTCGATGCTGATGGACGACTTCCTGTACGTCTTGAACGCGTCCGCCGTCGACGCCGGGTACCACCTGATCCTGTGTCACGCCGAGGGCGGCCAGGCCGGTGAGATCAAGGCGTACCGCGAGCTGCTGACGAAGACCTCGATCGACGCGTTCATCCTCGCCGAGACGCACCGCAACGACGACCGGGTCGCGGCGCTGCGCTCCTGGGGCGTGCCGTTCGCCGCGTTCGGCCGCTCCTGGGACGGCGACGAGGAGATGGCCTGGGTCGACGTCGACGGCCGCGCCGGCACCCGCGCCGCGACCGCCCACGTCGCCGCTCAGGGGCACACCCGGATCGGCCACATCGGCTGGCCCGTCGAGTCCGAGCTCGGCGAGGACCGCCGGGCCGGCTGGCTGGACGCCTGCCGGGAACGCAACCTGGACACCGACCTGCGGGCCGCCGTCGTCGACTCGCTCGAGAACGGCCGCCAGGCAGCGCACCGGATGCTCGACGCGGCCCGCCCCGCGACCGCCCTCGTCTGCGCGTCCGACACCCTCGCGCTCGGCGTGCTGCGCGCCCTGCACGAACGCGGCCTGCGCCCCGGCGTCGACGTCGCGATCACCGGGTACGACGACTCGCCGACCGCCGCCCTGGTGAGCCCGGGGCTGACCACGCTGCGGCAGCCGATCGACGAGGTCGGACGGCAGCTGATCCACGCCGTCGACAACCTGATGGCCGGCGACCCCCGGACGCCGCAACACGTACTGCTCGAACCCGAACTGATCGTCCGCGACTCCAGCCTGCCAGGCCGAAGGGACACACGATGAGGCACCGAACCAGACTGCTCGCGGCGTTGGCCGCCGGGGCGCTCGTGGTGACCGCACTGATCAACACACCATCCGCACCAGCGGCCGCCCCGCCCGCTGACCCGTTCGTCGTCAACGTCGAGAACCTCCCCAGCGGTCAAGGCGTCGCCGGCGCGATGGACCTCCCGTCGTACGGCGACGTCGACTGGGTGCACGTGACCGGTACCTCGATCGACCGGAAACCCGGCGTGCAGACGCTCACCGTCGACGATCTCAATCCGGCCGGCGGTCGTACGACGCTGGGCGACAGCCCGGTCGCGTTCGGCTGGCCCGGGGCGAGCGGGGTCACGACGGGCGGGGTGTTCAACTACGACACCACGACCGTCGGCGACGCGACCGCGCACGACGCCGGGTACCGGATCATCGTGCCCGCCGCCGACTCGCCACGACGCCTGGTGTTCGTGGGTGGGATCTGGCAGGCCACCGGTTCCGTGACGGTTGCCGCGGGCAACAGTAGCTATGCGACGCCGGTTACCGCAGGCGGTACGGCGGCCGTGAAGCGGTACACCGTGACGATCCGTCCGGGGCAGAGCGTCGTCGTCACCGGCCGGTACGCGAGCAAGCTGCAGGCGGCCGGGAACCTGTCGTTGTCGGCAGTAGGATTGTCAACAATCTCCACCTTCTCCGCGACAGCGGCGCCGGCCTCGATGAACCTGACCGCTGACGGCACGGCCGACTGGATGCACCTCGACGGCGCCACGATCAACCGCCGCGTCGGTGACTCGCAGCTCGCCGTCACGAACCGGCAGACCGGCGGCACGATCGGTGCCCAGAACGACAACGCGGTCAGCTACTCGTGGACGAACGGCACGCCGACCGCCTCCCAATCGGGCACGCACCACGGCGGGATCTTCTTCGCCGACGGTGCGAGCACGGGCGTCGACCTGACCGACCCGTACGGGTACGACCTCACGGTGCCGGCGGCCGCGGAGCCGCGGACGCTGCGGTTCGTGTCCGGCGTCTGGCGGGCCGCGGCGAAGATCTCCGTGTACCTGAACGGTGCGGCGGATCCGGTCACGGTGAACACGGACCTGGTGAGCTCGGATCCGTCGGTGACCAAGTCGTTCGAGCTGAACCTCGCGGCCGGTGACTCGGCCCGGATCAGCGCGCAGCTGACCCGCAAGACGAATGCCTCCGGCAACGTGACGCTCGCCGGCGTGGCACTGGCCGACACGTCCGCGGCCGGCTATCGGCAGCTGACGCAGAACGTGCTGGACGAGGCCGCGACGGCGGACGTGTACGCCGCGAGCGAGTCGGCGCAGGCCCAGCTGGACAACGAGATCGCGGCCGCCCGCGCCACCCTCGGCAACAGCTCGGCATCGCTGGACGACCTGCGGCTCGCGTACCTCCTGGTGAAGGCGGCGTACGACGAGGCGCTCTCCTCGGCGGCGAACGCGCAGTACACCTACGTCACGAACCCTGGGCTGACCTCGTCGTTCGGGTGGGAAGGCGATCTGAACGCGCCGATCGCCTTCATCGACGGGAGCTACCGGCTGCGTAGCCGGGGCGACGCGATGATCACGTTCGGCGTACCGAACATCCCGGGCAAGATCAAGTGGTCGAACGCCGAGGGGTACCTGCCGGCGTTCGTCAGCGAGTACGCGAAGGACGGGCTGCGGATCACGGTCGAGAACTTCGCCGACCTGGCCGTTGCCGGCGGCAACCGCTTCGAGATCGCGTACTCCCGGATGACCGTCACCAACACCGGCTCTGAGGAGGCTCGCCTGCCGCGGGTATCTGGTCTGCTGACGCCGCTCAACGAGGCCGGTACGACGATCGCCGCCGGGCAGACCGTCGTCCGGGACTACGCGGTGGCGGCCGACCGGTTCGGGGCGACGTACGACTGGCCGACCGCGGACCAGCTGACCCAGCTCGGCGGGTTCGACCAGCACTACCGGCACATGCGCCAGTACTGGAACGACCGGCTGTCGAAGATCGCGAACCTCACGAACCTCCCCGACAAGCGGCTGATCAACGCCTACAAGGCCGGCTACATCTACACGCTGATCATCCGCGACGACATCAACGGCACCAAGGAACTGCACGTCGGCGAGAACGGGTACGACGAGATGTTCGACCACGACACGATCGGCATCGTGTCGACACTGCTGACGATCGGCGACTTCACCTACGCGAAGGACTACCTGACGTCACTGCCGGCCCAGCTGCAGTACGACGACGCGAAGTGGAAGTACTCCTGGCCGTACGCGCTCTACCTGCAGCGTACCGGCGACAAGGACTTCGTCCGCGAGCGGTTCGAGACGATCAAGAAGAACACCCACACGATCGAGACCGACCGGATCGACGGCGGCAAGGGCATCATCAAGGCCACCAACGCGATCGACTCGCACGGGTACTGGACGATCGACAACTGGGCCGCGCTGACCGGTCTGACGACGTACCGCTATCTCGCCACCGCCCTGGGGGAGACCGGCGAGGCGGCCTGGGCGAAGGCGCAGTACGACGATCTGTTGCGGGTGGCAACGGACCGGATCAACGAGACGATGGCGCAGTACAACCTCGACTATCTCCCGATCTCGATGGTCGAGCCGAACGAGACCGGGCCGCGGAAAGACCCGCGGGACGCGAACTGGGCGTCGATGTTCCTGTTCGGCCGGTGGGCGTGGGACGGGTACCTGTTCGGCGCGGAGCAGACCGGGACGATGCTGACCAAGATCGACGACACCTACACGCACGGGTTCGACCGGCGCAAGGACATCTCGGACACGATCTACAACTTCGGCGGGTACCCGCACGGGTACTTCTCGAGCGCGTACAACGCCGGGTACGGGAGCGCCGCGCTGCGAGGTGAGCAGTACCGCGACCTCGGGATCAAGGCGTACCAGTTCATGATCGACAAGAGCCAGAGCGGGCCGTTCGGCTGGTGGGAGGGCGTCGACTACCCGAGCGTGACCTCGCCGTGGAACATCGACCACGCGGCCGGCGGCGGCGGTTCGAACCAGCACATGTGGGGCCAGTCGACGGCGACCAAGGTGCTGTTCGACTCGCTGATCGCGGAGAAGGCGGACGGCACGGTGATCGTCGGTCGCGGCGTACCGGACGAGTGGCTGCGCGGGAACGGCGAGAAGATCGGGCTGAAGGACTACCCGATCAGCGGTGGGCGGCTCGGCTACCAGCTGTGGGTCGCCGGCAAGACGGTCACGATCCAGTTCACCGGCAAGACGCCGGCGTCCAGCATCGAACTGCCGGGTCTGCGCGACAACATCGCGAACGTCTCGGTCAGCTCGACGGTGGACCAGGCTGCCGGCACCATCAAGCTCCCGCGAGGCACCTCCCGGGTGACGATCGTCCTCAGGCACACCCTCTAGATCCGGGTCTGACGGCCGGGCTCAGCTGCCGGCCGTCAGACGGCGGTCAGGTCGTTCAGCAACCATCGATCGCCCTGTCGCTTGAGTTCCACCCGAAGCCGGATCTTGTTCACCGCCGCCGGCCGGGCGGCCGCCCTCGTCGTTACGTCGGCGAACACCAGCAGTTCGGCCGTGTCGCCCGACAGCTCCCGTACGGCGAGATCGGAGACCTTCCCGCCGGCGCTCGGCCGCTGCGCGAGCTGCTGCTTGATCGCCGCCACCGACGGCGTGAACTTGTCGACGAACGCGGGCGTGGACACCTCCTGCACGTTCGCAGCGAACTGCTCGAGGTGCGCCCAGTCGTACGTGAACGCCGCCTCCACGTCCTTCCGCCCCGCCGCGAGCACCGGCGCCGGGTCCGCCGCGGCCGGCGCCGTCGTCCGCTGCGCGAGCCCGTCGGCGCGCTCCCACTCGGAGTTCGCCTTCGCCCGCATGCCGAAGTACCCAGCCACACTCACCACGCTGATCGCCAGCAGCAACGCCATCACCACCGCCCCGACGATCACAACCGCAACCAACGGCGAACGCCGGACCGGCACCTGACCCATCCCCGAGAACTGACTCACCCCACGGACACTAACGGGCCACGAGGCCCCGTGATTGGACCAGGGAGTTCGACGGGCGCGGAGGTGGCGGCCGGCGGGTGAGAGTTGTGGCATCGGGAATGACGAGAAGGAGCAGGACGATGACCACGATTCAGTTGCACGCGAACACCACCGCGACCCCGGAGCAGTTCGTCGACGGGTTGACCGACTTCGGGCCGGGGCGGAACGCGCTGTTCGGGAACAGTGCCGACAAGGATCTGGTGGTGCACGACCAGGGGATCGACCACGCGGAGGTGACGGAGGGGTCCGGCGGGGTGTGGGAGCGGCTGACCTACGACTGGTCGGATCCGCGGTACGTCGTACTCACCACCACCGACTCGAACGCGTGGGGCGGGAAGTCCGGGCACACGTACCGGTTGACGCCGCGCGCCGACGGGACGACGGACGTCGACTACACCGTCGTACGGGAAGGGAAGAACCTGCGCGGGCGGATCTTCGCCGCGCTGTTCGCGACTGCCGGCAAGGGCGTGCTGGTGAAGGCGTTCCAGAACTCGGTGCGGGCGATCGAGAAGCGCCACTGAGAGTCGGCTGAAGCTGCCAGAGAGTGGGCGGAGAGCGGCCGGAGAGCGGCGGGAGAGCGCGGGCGGTGAGGCTGATCGTGTCTTCTCCCGTGGATGGTCCTCGGGGACGTAGGAGGGGAGTTTTGAATGCGCTTCAACCTGCGCAAGCTGAGCAAGCCGCTGGCGGCGACCGCGCTGGCGGCCGGCACGATCGCCGCGGTCACCACTGTCGCGGCCCCGGCCCAGGCGGCCGGCACGTACGAGGGATGCCCGTACGGCGCGGTGTGCGTGTACCCGAACGGCAGCTGGGCCAACGGCCACCCGACGTACATCTTCTACAGCTACGGCCCGCACAAGATCTACAACCAGTACGGCACGCACCGGGTCTTCAACAACCAGTACGGCGGCGCGGGCTCGTGGATCTGCAAGGGGGCCGACGGTACCAACTGCACGAACTACAACGCGCAGTACACCTACTGGGACTACAACCTGACGCCGATCAACTCGGTGAAGCTCGTCAAGGGCTGACCCAGGTTCTGCTCCAAAGGGCGTCGTCTCCAGCGGAGACGGCGCCCTTTCAGCTGCTGACCCTCTGTTATGCGATCGTGATCGTATGGGGTCGGGGGTGCGGTTCAAGATCCTGGGGGAGATGCAGATCGCGGTCGAGGACCGAGAGGTCGCGATCAACGGGCGACGCCAGCAGATAGTCCTTGCGCGGCTGCTGTGTCAGCCGAACCGTCCGGTGTCCGCGGACGAACTGGTCGACGCGACCTGGGGCGAGGCCCCGCCGTCGACGGCCGCGAAGCAGATCCAGACCGCGGTGTGGCGGCTGCGCGGGCTGCTCGACGACAACCGGATCCGCAGGCTGCCGGCCGGGTACCTGCTGCGCGCCGACACCGAGGAACTCGACGCGATGGAGTTCGACCAGCTGGTGTCCGAGGTCGCGACCACGGACGAGCCGGCGGCGGTGTCCGGCGTACTGCGCGAAGCTCTCGGACTGTGGCGTGGACCGGCGTTGAGCGGTGTCGAGAGCGCCGCGGTGCAGGTCGTCGCGACGAAGCTGGACGAGCGCCGCCGGGAAACGCAGTACCGCTGCATCGACGCGGACCTGTGCCTGGGCCGCGACGCCCGGCTGGCGTCCGAGCTGGCCGCGCTGATCGCGGAGGACCCGCTGAACGAGCGCTTCCGCGGCCAGTACATGCAGGTCCTGTACCGGGCCGGCCGGATCGGCGACGCCCTCGACGCCTACCAGGACATCCGTAGGACGCTGCTCGACGAGCTCGGCGTCGAACCCGGGCCGATGCTCGGCGACCTGCACCGCCAGATCCTCAACCGCGAGCCCGGCCTGGACGGTGCGCGCGAGCGTATCGCCGTACCGCCGCCGTCGGTTCCGCGCCAGCTCCCGCCGAGCGTCCCGCACTTCGCCGGCCGCGACCGCGAGCTCGCGCGCCTCACCGAGGCCGCACTCACGCACGACGGCACCGTCCGGGTCGTCGTCCTGTCCGGTATCGGCGGTGTCGGCAAGACCGCGCTCGCCGTCCACTGGGCGCACACGCTGGTCGACGCGTACCCGGACGGACAGCTCTTCCTCAACCTCTGTGGGTACGACGCGTCGCCCGCGCTCACGTCGTACGACGCCTTGAAGCAACTGCTCCGCGCCGTCGGCGTCGCGACCGACCGCGTGCCCGGGACGGAGAGCGAGGCGTCCGCGTTGTTCCGCACGATGGTCAGCGGACGGCGGATGCTGATCATTCTGGACAACGCGTCGTCGGCCGACCAGGTGCTGCCGCTGATCCCCGGCGCCCCGGACTGCGTCGTCGCGGTCACCAGCCGGCACCGGCTCACCGGCCTGGTGTCCGACCTGGGCGCCCGCCGCATCGAACTCGAACCGCTGCCCGCGGACGACGCGGTCCGCCTGCTCGCCTCGATCCTCGGCGTCGAACGAGCGGACCCGGAGGTGACCGCCGAGCTGGCCGAGGCGTGCGGGTTCCTCCCGCTGGCGCTCCGGCTGGCGGGCGCGAACTGCGCGGACCAGCCGTACCTGTCGATCCGGGACCAGGTGCTGCAACTGCGTGAGGGCGATCGTCTCGACGCCCTGGAGGTCGAAGGTTCCGCGGCCGCGTCCGTGCGGACGGTCTTCGCGCAGTCGTACGCTCGGCTCCCGGCCGGACCGCGCCGGCTGTTCCGGTTGCTCGGTCTGCTCGACGGTGGCGACGTACCGAGCTGGCTGACCGCACCACTGCTCGGCACGCCCGCGGCCGAGGCCGATCGCGGGATCCGCACGCTGGTCGACGCCCAGCTGCTGAACGTCGTCGGCCGCGACATCGACGGCCGCCCGCGGCACCGCCTGCACGAGCTGCTGCACCTGTACGCCCGCGAACGCGCGTACGCCGAGGAGACCGCCGCCGACCGCGATGCCGCCGTACGCCGCGCCCTCGCCGCCTGGCTGACCGTCGCCGACGCGGCCGACCACGGGACGCACATCCGGGTGGTGCCGCGGATCGGCGGCCGGGCCGCCCGCTGTCAGTTGCCGCAGGCACCCGTCGAACGGTTGGTCGCGGACCCGCTGGCCTGGTTCGAGGCGGAACGCGACGGCCTGGTCGCCGCTGTCCGGACCGCCGGGGAGCACGGCGCCGACGAGGCCGCCTGGGAGCTCGCCGACACGATGGTCGACTACGGCGAACTGTTCGCGCTCGACCTGCTGGAGAGCACCACGCGCTACAGCCTGGACGGCTGTCGCCGGGCCGGCAACCGGCTCGGCGAGGCCGTGATGCTGCGGAACCTGGCGATCTGTGCGCGCTCGCGGAGCGTCTTCGAGCCCGCCGACGGGATCGAGCACGCGGTCGCCGCGGCGGAACTGTTCGAGCAGATCGGGCACGCGGCCGGTGCCGCGGACGCGCATCACCTGCGCGGCGAGCTGCTCGGCGTACACGACGGTCCGGCCGCCGCGCTGGCGAGTCAGGCGTTGAGCCTGTCGCTCGCGTGCGAGGGCGAGTACCCGATGGGCGTCGTCAACGCGTGCAACGAGATCGGTGTCACGCTGCGCCGTACCGGCCGGCTGGACGAGGCCGCGTGGTGGGCGGAGGCGGCGCTGCCGATCGCCCGCGAGCTCGGCATGCTGCGCCAGCAGATCCACCTGATCGGCGAACTCGGCTACCTGCGGATGGAGCAGGGCCGGTACGACGAGGCGGTGCCGGCGGTCGAGGAGGCGCTCCGGTTGATCCGCAGCATCGGCTCGCCGGGCGAGGAGGCGTTCCTGCAGCTCGTGCTGGCCGAGATCAGGCTGCGCCGCGGTGAGCTCGAGGAGGCCGTCGAGGTGTTCGCGCGGTGTCTGCGGTTCGCCCAGATCGATCGCTGGCCGTACGGGCAGGCGGTGGCGCTGCGCGGCCTGGGTGACGCCGAGGCGGCGCGCGGGAACCTGGTCCGGGCGACGACGCTGCTGAAGTCCGCGGGGCAGATCGCCGACGAGATCCAGATCCCGTTGCTGCAGGGCCGGATCCGGCGCCGCCTCGGCAGCGCCCAGCTCCGCGCCGGCGACGCGGCGGCCGCCCGCGAGTCGTGGACGGCCGCGCGTGATCACCTGACCTTGGCCGGAAACGCCACGGATCTCGCCGCGGTCGACGAAGCGCTCAGTTGCCTGCGAGCTGGTTGACGAAGGCCGTGGCCGCTTCGCAGGTGAGCGTCGGCTCCGGGTTCCACGGCAGGATCCGGGTCGGTCGGGTGGGTGCGGTCACGTGCTGCTGCCGGTCGTCATCGAAGGACCAAGCGTCGACTGCCATGCGGTCTCCTACCGTGTGATGGGCGTCGGAATGTCCATCATGACCGCTACGGTTCACTTGTGGACGACGGCTATGTGGTGCGGATGCTGAGTGAGGAGACCTGGCCTGCCTTCGCCGAGTTGGTGGAGGCGAACAACGGGGTCTGGGGCGGCTGCTGGTGCATGGGGTTCCACGTCAAGCTCGGCAAGGACCGGACTGCCGAGCAGAACCGGGCCGACAAGGAGCAACGGGTCCGGGCCGGCACGACACACAACGCGCTGGTGTTCGACGGGGACCGGTGCCTCGGCTGGTGCCAGTTCGGTGCGCCGGACGAGGTGCCGCTGATCAAGAGCCGCCGGTTGTACGAGAAGGAGCTGGTCGCGCTGCCCGACTGGCGGATCACGTGCTTCTTCACCGGTAAGGGACTCCGTGGTCGCGGCGTCGCGGATGCCGCGCTGGGCGGGGCGCTCGCGGAGATCGCGCAGAACGGCGGCGGCGTCGTCGAGGGCTATCCCGAGGAAACCGACGACCGCAAGGTCTCCGGGTCGTTCCTGCACACCGGGCCGATGGCGGCGTTCGAGCGCGCCGGATTCACCCGCACCCGGCAGATCTCACCCCACCGCTGGGTGGTGACGCTGAAGCTCTAGCTGGGCTCTGTCTGGTCGACGGCCGCCTCGGCCGGGAGCTGTGAGCGTTCGCGTTTGCGGGGGAGCATCACGGCGGGGATCAGCGTCAGCAGGACGAGCGCCCACGCCACCCAGTAGGTGTGCGCGAACGACGACGCCGCGTCGACCAGACCACGTCCGACCGCGGCGGGGTCGAGGTGCAGTTGCGCGACGTTCTCCGGGCGGGTGTTGGTGAGGATCGCCGCCTGCGTTTCGCGGAGTCCGCCGTTCAGGCCGGGGATGTTCTGCGTGCCGGGGATGATTGGCGAGTTGTTCAGGTGGTTGGTGAGGATCACCGACATCGTCGCGACGCCGCAGGACGACGCGATCTGCTGGGTGATGTTCAGCAATGTCGACCCGCGGGCGACCTGCGGCCCGGCGAGCGTCCGGAGCGCCGACGTGAACAGCGGCATCATCGTGCCGCCCATCCCGAGCCCCATCACGAACAGCATCGCGATGATCACGCCGTACGGCGTCGTCGAGGTGATCTGGGTGAGGCCGAACATGCCGACCACGATCCCGGCGATCCCGAACGGGACGATCCGCCCGATCGGCAGCTTGTCCACCAGCCGGCCGGCGATCGGCATCGTGACCATCGCGCCGAGCCCCTGCGGCGCGACCAGCAGGCCGGCGTGCAGCGTCGACTCGCCGCGGATCTGCTGGTAGTACGTCGGGACCAGCAGCAGGCCGCCGAAGAACGCGGCGCCGAACAGGAACATCGTCACGATCGACACCGTGAGGTTCCGGTTCCGGAACAGCCGCAGGTCGAGCAGCGGATGCTCGGGGCGGAACGAGTGGAAGACGAACGCCACCATCAGGATCACGCCGGCCAGCATCGACACCCAGACGCGCGGCGCGCCGAAGTCGCCGTTCTTCGCGGGCAGCGAGGAGACGCCGAACAGGAACAGCGCGAGACCGGGCGACATCAGCGCGACACCGAGGAAGTCGAACGACTCGGCCCGCTGCGGGTGGTCCCGTTCCAGCGCGCGCCACGCGTAGACCAGCGCGATCGCGCCGAGCGGCACGTTGATCAGGAAGATCCAGTGCCAGCTCGCGACCTGGATCAGCCAGCCGCCGAGGATCGGCCCAAGGATCGGGCCGAGCAGCATCGGTACGCCGAGGATCGCCATCAGCCGGCCCATTCGGTGCGGACCGGCGGCGCGGGTCATGATCGTCATCCCGAGCGGCATCAGCATGCCGCCGCCGAGGCCCTGCAGCACCCGGAAGCTGATCAGCATGTCGATGCTGGACGCGGTCGCACACAGCGCGGACCCGGCGGTGAACAGGAAGACCGCGGTCATGTACAGCCGCTTGGTCCCGAACCGGTCCGCCGCCCAGCCGGTCAGCGGGATCACAGTGGCCAGCGCCAGCGTGTACGCCGTGACCGTCCAGGCGACCGTCGAGTACGCCACCGGGTTCTGCGGGGTGCCGAACTCGTCCTGGAACGTCGGCAGCGCGACGTTGACGACCGTGATGTCGAGGATCGACATGATCGCCCCCAGCACCACGACGCCGGCGATCTTCAGCACAGCCGCATCGATGTTGTCGGGATACTCCGGAACACCCGGCTGCGTCGCGGACTGACTCACGATTCGGTCCCCCCTCGGGCACACGGCACGTTTCGGTCAAAGCCTACGCGCCGACGGACATCCGGAGACCATTCGACCCTGCTCGAATCCGCTGCGTAGGCGAACCTTTGCGAACAGTGAACGCATCTGTCCTGGTGAACCATCCACCAGCGGAAGGGAACAGATGAGAATCCGACTGAACCAGAGCGGCCGGCGCCTGGCGGTGGCGTCCGGTGCGCTCGCGATGGCGATCACCGGTGCGACCGCGACGACCGCGTCGGCGGCGACCGACGACATCGGCACGAACTGCTTCATCACGCAGGACAACGTCAACTACCGGTCCGGCCCGGGCACCCAGTACTCCTCGTACGGCCAGGTGAACAGGGGACAAGGCTTCTACACCTACAGGTACGACGGCCGCTGGCTGTACGGCGATCTGTGGGGCGGTCGTAAGGGCGTCTGGATCTACGGCGACTACTGCAGCAGCTGACCACGACCAGGAGGGGTGAACATATGCGTACGAAGATCTTCCGGACACTCGCGGTGGCCGCGTTGGGCGGTGCTGCCGTGCTGGTGACGGGCATCCGCAACGACGTGTGGATCCAGGGGGCGTTCATCACCTGCTGAGGTACGACGGCGCCGGGGACGGACAGTCCCCGGCGTCGCTCAGCGGGGGAGTAGGTCGGCCTCTTGGAGTTGTTGCCAGATTTCGGACTGGTCGACGACGGTGACGCCGAGCTTGTCTGCCTTGGTGAGTTTGGCGGCGCCGACGTCCGCGCCGGTGATCAGGAAGTCGGTGCTGGCCGAGACGGACGAGGCGATGGTGGCCCCGGCCTTCTCGCACAGGCGCTGGAAGGCGGGGCGGGCGACCTTCTCGCCGGAGCGTGGGTCGCTGATCGCGCCGGTGACGACGACGGTCTTGCCGGCCAGCGGTGCGCCGGCGGCGACCACGGGTGGCAGGTCTTCCTCCCGTACGTCGAGGGAGACGCCGGCGGCACGCAGCCGTTCGAGCTCGGGGCGCAGCCGGGTCAGGTGCTCGATCAGCGAGGCGGCGACCTTCGGGCCGATGTCCTCGACCGCGACCAGCCCGTCGACGCCCGCGTCCACGACCTCCTCCAGGGAACCGAACCCGGCGCGGCACAGGCGCGCCGCCGTACCCTCCGAGGCCATCGGGATCGCGAGGCCGATCAGTGCGCGGCGCAGGCCGACCTGACGGCTGCCGTCGATCGACTCGATCATCCGGGCCGCCGAGACCTCGCCGATCCGGTCGAACTCGAGCAGCCGCTCGGCGGTCAGCTGGTAGAAGTCCGACGGGTGCTCGAGGATGCCGGCGTCCGACAGCCGCTCGATCCAGACCCCGCCGATCGCGTCGATGTCCGCGGCCGCGCGGGACGCCCAGTGGATCAGGCGCCGGACCGTCTGGGCCGGGCAGGAGACGTTGGTGCAGAACAGCTCGCGGCTGTTGCCCTGCTCGATCAGCGGCTGCTCGCAGGACGGGCAGCTGGCCGGCGGCTCGATGTCGCGCTCCTCGCCGGTGCGTTTCGAGGCGTCGAGTACGCCGGCCACGAACGGGATCACGTCACCGGCGCGACGGACCAGGACCGTGTCGCCGATCTTGATGTCGCGGGCGCGGATCACCTCCTGGTTCGCGAGCGTCGCGCGGGTCACCGTCGTACCGCCGACGAAGACCGGCTCGAGCCAGGCGACCGGGGCGACCTTGCCGATCTTGCCGACGTCCCAGACCACGTCGAGCAGCAGCGTGGTCTTCTCCTCGGCGGCGAACTTGTACGCCAGCGCGCCGCGGGGCGAGCTGGACCGGGTGCCGGCGGCGGCGAACGCGTCCCGGTCGGCGAGCCGCAGTACGGCGCCGTCGAGGTCGTAGTCCAGCTCGTTGCGCTGCTGCTCGATCGCGGTGATCGCTGTTTGCGCCGCGGTCGCGTCCGCGCAGTGCCGCATGTCCGCGACCGTGAAGCCCATCGTCTGTAAGGCCCGCTCGAGGTCGGCGTCGGTGCTCTCCCGCTCGGTCAGCAGGTCGAACGCGAGGAACTGCAGCCGCCGCTCGGCGACCGTGGCCGCGTCCTTCGCCCGGAGCGTTCCGGCGGCGGCGTTCCGCGGGTTGATCAGCGGCTTGTCCGGGTGGGCGGCGTTGTACGCGGCGAAGGTCGAGCGCAGCATCACCGCCTCGCCGCGCACCTCGATCCGGTCCGGTACGTCGAGCCGGTCCGGGACGCCGTCCGCGAGCGCGCGCACCAGCGGCGTCACGTCGTCGCCGGTGGTCCCGTCGCCCCGGGTGACCGCGCGGGCGAGCTGCCCGTTCTCGTACACGAGCGCGAGCGACAGCCCGTCCAGCTTCGGCATCACCACCACCGACTGCCCCGGGAACCGCGCGAAGAACGCCTCCACCTGCTCCGGCTTCGTCGCCTTCTCCAGCGACAACATCGGCCGCGAGTGCCGCACCGGCGCATGCAGCACCGTCGGCGCGCCCACCTGGTCCAGCGGATTCGGCTCCGGCGTCAGCTCCGGATGGCCCTCGATCAGCCCCCGCAGCTCGTCCTCGACCGCGTCGTACTCCGCGTCCGCCACCACCGGCGCGCCGCGATAGTACGCATCGCGCCACCCGACGATCCGCGCCGCCAGCTCCTGAATCCGCTCCCCAACATCCACCCCCAGGACCCTACCCGCCCCAACCGACAATCCGTTGCCCGTAACGCCGCCCGACCCCGAACACCGGAACGCGGTACACGGGACGGGCTCGGCAGCTGGGTGGGTGAGGTTGCCGGTGGCAACCGGGTGTCTGCGGCGTACGACGATCCGGGCTCGTGTGGATGTGCTAGAAAGCGGGGATGGCGTCCCAGCGCAGTCTGCTCCCTCGTTCGGCGCCTGCTGCGGCGGGGATCTCGTCGCGGGCGATCTCCGCGATGGTGGACAGGCTCGAGGCGCGATCGGGTGAGAGCCACTCGCTCATGATCGTGCACCGCGGCCGCGTCGTGGCCGAAGGCTGGTGGGCGCCGTACTCGGCCGATCGCCCGCACCTCCTCTATTCGCTGACCAAGTCGTTCACGGCGATCGCCGTCGGCCTCGCGATCGGCGACGGGCTGCTCTCGCTGGACGATCGCGTGGTGGATGTGCTGCCCGACCGTGTCCCGGCCGGCGTTTCGGAGCAGGGTTGCCGCATCACCGTGCACCAGCTGCTGTCCATGACGGCCGGCCACGCCACCGACAGCCTCGCCGAGGCGTGGGAGCGGGAACCCGGCGACTTGGTCAAGGGCTTCCTGAGCCTGCCGTTCGCCGCGGTCGAAGGAACCCGGCACGTCTACGACAACTCCACCACCTACATCCTGGCCCGGATGGTGGAGCGGGTCACGGGCCGCGGCCTTCCGGAGTTCCTCGACGCGCGCCTGTTCAGGCCGATGGGCATCGACCACGCCGAGTGGGACCGAGTGGCCAGTGGTGCCGCCTTCGGGTTCCACGGACTGCACCTGACGACCGAGGCCGTCGCCGCTTTCGGCGAACTGCTGCGGTGCGGAGGCAGGTGGGGCGACCAGCAACTCGTCCCTCGCGGCTGGGTGGAGCTGGCGACCAGCCGGCAGATCGACAGTGAGTGGATCCTGGACGGAACGAACCAGACGGACTTCTCGTACGGCTACGGGTACCAGTTCTGGATGTCGCGGAACGGGTACCACGGTCACGGCTCGTATGCGCAGCAGTGTGTGGTGGTCCCGTCCCACGACCTCGTCGTCGCCGTGACCGCCGAAGGGGATTCCCAGGACGTGTTCGACGCGATCTGGGAGTGCCTGCTGCCGGGCGTGGGGCACACCGGAAGTGCGGAGGACGACGCGATGCTCGCCTCTCGGCTGGAACGGCTGTCGCTGCGGCCGGTGCCGGGTTCAGCCGCGCCGGGTCGTGCCGTCAGCGCGAGGATCGATGCTGCCGCCGAGGGGTCTGCTTTGCCAGACGGAACGACGGTCGTCGTTGATCCCACCGAGGGCGGATGGCTGGTGCGATTCGAGTCGCTCTTCGAGGTCGAGGTCGGTCACGGTGACTGGCGGGAGAGCGCCCCGCTCGGCCGGCCGATCGTCGCGACCGGTGCGTGGCAGGGCAACACGTACGTCGCCGACCTCTACGTCATCACGACCCCGCACCGCGTTCGGCTGGCCGTCGACGCCGACGCGGGAACAGCGACGGCGACCTGGAGCACCCTGCCCCTGACCGGCCCCAGCCTCGAGTTGCACGTGCGATCGCCGCTGATGACCCGACCTGACGTTGCATAGACCCTTGCAGTTGACACGGTGTCAGGTGGCAGTGTCCACGTCATGATGGAGATCGGAGAGTTCGCCCGCCTCGGCGGCGTGTCCGCGCGGATGCTCCGGCACTACGACCGGATCGGCCTGCTCACCCCGGCCCGCACCGAGCCGAACGGCCGCCGCGGGTACGGCGCCGACCAGCTCGCGCGGTTGCACCTCGACAAGGAGAATCGGATGAACGTACAGCTCAAGCACCTCGACGCGGTGATCGTCGCTGGCCTCACCACGACCGCGCCGCGCGACAGCGTGGACCTGGAAGCCCTGTTCGACCGGGTGATCGCACGCATGGCCGGCGCCGACCGTACCGCTCCGATCGCTCGCATCGAATCCGTCGACGAGGCAACGGTCGAGATCACCGCGGGGTACGTCGTACCGGCGGACTCGGTGCCGGGGCTGGAGACGCGGCGGCTCCCGGCGGTGACGGTGGCCTCGACGATCCACCAGGGCCTGATGACGGACCTGCCGTACGACGTCCTGCGCGACTGGGCCGGTGATCGCGACCGGGGCTGCTGGCGGCAGCTGTTCCTGGAGGCCGACGGCGACCAGGACCACTGGATCGTGGAACTCCAGCTCGAGCTCGACCACGCCGCCTGACCCGCTGCGCCGCGCGGATCTGCCGTAACGTCGTGGATTGACAAGTCCATCACGGAGGAAGCCGCCCATGCTGAAAGTTCTTCGTGTTGCCATGGTGTCGTGTGTGCTGCTGGCCGGGGTGACCGGGCCGGCCGTGGCGTCGACGAGTGCCGCGTCGGATCCGGCGCGGGCCGCGTTGCGCGGGATCGTGGAGAACGTCGCCGGCGCGACCGGGAAGCGGTACGCCGTCAAGGACGACGCCGGTCATGTGATGGACACGGTGAAGATCATCCAGGACTCCACCGGTGGATACCTGGCGGTCTCGCACCACCTTGCCGCCGACGGGCACTTCCGGGTGAACCTGGCGACCTCCACCGACCTGCTCAACTGGCACTGGGTGCGGGAGCTGGCGGGCAGCAACACCGGCCCCGCCTCGCAACCGACCATCATCCAGGCGTCGAACGGCGGGTTCGTGCTCGCCTGGGAGCAGGAACAACCCGGCGGCGGCAACAACCACCTCGCCTTCCGGTACTTCGCCAATCGCGCGGACCTCCTCGCCGGGACGGTCAGTCGTTCGTACGACGCCCCGCGCCGACTCTCGTCCTGCGCCGAAGGTACGCCGAACATCTACAGCGTCACGCTCTCGCCGGACATCGACCACTCGACGATCGACATCGGCGGCCACTACTGGTGGAACTGCGACCGCGACCGCCAGCAGCGCGGCACGCTCACCAACTTCAGCTCCTGGTCCACGAGCGCCCAGCCGAACTTCGACAACGCGCTGCTCTACTGGGGCGTCGGCGGCAACATCGGCGACCGCGACAACACGACGTACGGCGGCTACAAGTTCGGGCTGATCGAGGGGCAGTACACGAAGGGCGACTTCGGGTCCTGGCGGACGTTCGTGTACGACTACCAGACCGGGAACGCCGACCGCACCGCGATCACCACCGACGGCGGCAGTACGGCGTTCGCGAATCCCACGATCACCAACCTGAAAGCACCGGACGGCCGGCCCGCGATCGTGGTCACGCTGTTCGTCCCCAGCGAGGGCGCGGCGCCGGGGGAGTCGGGCGAACTCATCTACTACACGACCTACTGACGACTCTCAGCGTTCTCTCAGCGGTTGCTCGACAGGATGACAGTCGTCCTGCTCAGCGACCGCACCGAGAGAGGCAGATTGCATGGGTGGGCCCAGGTTCAGTGTGGTCATTCCGGCCTTCAACGAGGAACGGCTGATAGCGGAGTGTCTGCGATCACTTGCCCGGCAGGAGTTCGCCGGTGAGTACGAAGTGATTGTCGTCGACAACAACTGCACCGACCGGACCGCCGAGATCGCCCGGAGCTGCGGGGCGATCGTCGTGCGTGAGAAGACGCCCGGCGTGTGCGCAGCGCGGCATCGTGGGACGTTGTCGGCGAACGGCGAGATCGTGGTGTCGACGGATGCGGACACCGTGTTCGGGGCCGGCTGGCTCGCCGGGATCGACCGGACGTTCCGGCAGGGTCCCGGGCGGGTCGCGGTCGCCGGTCCGTGCCGGTACCCCGAGGGGCCGTGGTGGGGGAAGGTGTACGCGCGGATCCTCTTCGAGTCGGTGTACCTGACGTACCGGGTGACCGGGCGGGTCGGGTACGTGACCGCGACGAACATCGCGTTCCGCAAGGACGCCTGGTCCGGGTACGACCTGACCGGCACGCAGGGCGCCGACGAGCTCGGGCTGCTCCGGCAACTGCGGTCCCGCGGCAAGGTCGCGTTCGACCGCGGCAACCCGACGCTGACGTCCGCGCGCCGGCTCGCGCAGGGCCTGACGTACAACGTGGTCGTGTCGTTCCTCTACTACTACGCGCTCGCCGTCACGCTGAACCGGTTGGCCGGGCGGACCGTGATCGGCACCGCGCCGTGCTTCCGGACCGACAAGAGGTGGCCGGCGCCGCGGCGGTACCGGACCCGGGTGCTCGCGATCGGCTGGCTGCTCGCGGCCGCGGCGGCGACCGTACTCACGGACCGGCTGATGGACGGCTGATGCGTCGGGCAACGAAAACCTTGGCTGGTGTGGCAGCCGGCGTCGGTACGGCGTACTGGCTGATGATGTCGCCGTACTCGCAGCTGTTCGGGCCGTTCCCGTACCGCGGCCGGGGTGGCGGGCGGACGGTGGCGCTGACGTTCGACGACGGGCCGAACGAGCCGTACACGTCGCAGCTCGCGGACTACCTCGACGGCGAAGGCATCACGGCGACGTTCTTCCAGGTGGGCCGCGCCGTACAGCGACACCCGGAGGTGACCACGCGGCTGGCGGACGCGGGTCACGTGATCGGGTTGCACGGCTACACGCACGACTTCACGCAGTACCTCCGTCGTGAGACGCTCGCCGACGAGTTGGAGCGCGGCCTCGACGCGTTCGCCGAGGTGGGCATCCGCCCAGCCCTGTACCGCCCGCCGTGGCTGCTGCGCATCCCCGCACTGCACGGCCTGGCCCGCAAACACGGCCTGCAGTTGGTGTCCGGCGAGTTCTGCCACCCGCTCGAGGTCGCCCAGCCGAGCCCCGAGCGCATCGCCCGTCTCGCCGTCCGCGTCACCCGCCCCGGCTCGATGCTGATCTTCCACGACGGCCGCGACGGCAAGGGCGGTCCCCGTGCAGCGACGGTCGAGTCGGTCAAACTCGTCGTCGACGGACTCCGCGCGAAGGGCTACACGTTCACCACCGCGGACCAACTTCTCGGCGTACCGGCCTACAGTCGCACTGCGGAGTGACTTCGAGGAGGACCACCGGCCGGACCAGTTGTTGTGCGATGTTGCGCAGATCTGCATGATTGGGGGCAGGATTACGCACCCTAGCCCTGGAGGACTGGTCTGCTGTGACCGCGACATGGGAGTTCGTGCTTTGCGACGCGCTCGTGAAGGTTCATCCGGTGCGGGATCCCCGGCCGGCCGGAGAGGCGAAGTTCCAGGCTTTTCTGGGGGAGCCGGCGTCGTTCCAGCTGGCGTATCGGCCGCCGCTCGATCCGGAGTTCCGGGATCCTTCGCCGCTGAGTGTGCGGGTCGAGGGTGCGGCGGCGGATCTGGTGGCGGTGTCGGCCGTGGATCTCGTGCCGTGCACGTTCGTAGCGCTGCCGGGGCATGACGACGGGTACGAGTTCGACGAACCCGGGCTCTATCCCGACGTGCTGCGGCCGGTCGCGGACGGCGAGGCACGGGTGCGGTTCGGGAGTTGGAGCGCGCTGTGGTTCGACGTGACGACGAGCGACCCGGCGCGAGCCGGCGTCCATGAGCTCACGGTCGTGCTGAATGCGCCTGACGGCTCCGAGCTGCATCGCGTGCCGGTCAGCGTCGAGCTCACCGGGATCGAGCTGCCCCCGCTGGACATCGTGTCGAGCCACTGGATGCACCTTGACGCGCTCGCGGACCACTACGGCGTCGAGGTGTTCAGCGAGGACCACTGGGCGGTTGTCGAACGGTTCATGGCGTCCGCGGCGGAGATGGGCGCGACGTCTCTGCTCGCACCGGTCTGGACGCCGCCGCTCGACACCGCGGTCGGCTCGTACCGGACCGTCGTACAGCTGATCGACATCACCACGACGGCCGACGGGTACGTGTTCGGCTTCGACCGGCTGCGGCGCTGGCTCGAGCTGTGCCGCAGTACCGGGATCACCGGCGTCGAGGTCGCGCACCTGTTCACCCAGTGGGGCGCCAAGGCCACGCCTGGCATCGTGGTGAACGGCGAACGCGCCTTCGGCTGGGACGTCCCCGCCACCGACCCGACGTACCGCGACCTGATGCAAGCCCTGCTGCCCGCACTGCAGGCGGTGCTCGACGAGGAGTGGGACCGGGAGTACGTCGTCTTCCACATCTCCGACGAGCCGTCGGGGGAGGACGGGCTGGCGAGCTACCTCGACGCGAAGGCCGTCGTCGCCGATCTGCTGAAGGGCTGGACCGTCGTCGACGCGCTCAGCGAGCACTCGTTCTACACCTCCGGCGCGGTCGCCCTCCCCGTCGTCGCGACGAACCACGTCGAGCCGTTCCTCGCCGAGCGCCCCGAGAAGCTGTGGGTCTACTACTGCGTCAGCCAGGACCGCGACGTCGCGAACCGCTTCATCGGTATGCCGTCGGCCCGCAACCGGGCGATCGGCCACCAGCTGTTCGCGTCCGGCGTGGACGGCTTCCTGCACTGGGGTTTCAACTTCTGGTACACGCAGCACTCGATCCGCCGCATCGACCCGTTCGCCGACACGTCCGCCGGCGGCGCCTTCCCGTCCGGCGATCCGTTCACGGTCTACCCCGGCCCGGACGGTACGCCGTGGCCGTCGCTCCGGCACCGCGTCTTCGCCCAGGCCATGTGGGACCACCGCGCCCTCCAGGCCATCCGTGCGGCCAAGGGCACCGCGGCGGCGACCGAGATCGTCGACCCCGACCGCACGCTCCGTTTCGACCGCCCCGTTCTGGACCCGCTGCATTACTACGAGGCACGCCGCCGGATGGTGGCGGCGCTGACCTCCGAGGGGTGACAACCGGCGCGACGGCAGTGGAGTCCTTCAGGTGTGAGGGACTTCGCTGACCGGCGTCGTACGCGTTCCACCGCGGTCGTGCTCGCACTGACGGTGATCGGGGCGATCCTGCCCGGCGTCGGACTGATCGTCGGGGGACGGCGCAAGCTGGGTGCGTTCGTGCTGGCGGTGAGCCTGGCGCTGGTCGGGGCCGCGGCGTACGTCGCGATCGCCCGGCCGCCCGCGGTGCTCGCGTTGGTGGTGTCGCCGCACAAGCTGCTGATCGTCGCGGCCGCGCTGGTCGCCGTGGGACTCGCCTGGGTGTGGGTCGTGGTCGCGTCGCACGAACTGGTTCGGCCGCTCACGATGAAATGGGTGCCGCGGCTGGCCGGGGCGTTGCTGGTCGGCGTACTGAGTTTCGCGATCGCGCTGCCGACGACCGCGGCGGTGACGGCCGTACTGTCGCAGCGGGACCTGATCGGCAGCGTCTTCCTGCCCGGACTGGACTCGCGGAGCGCGACCCGGCCGGACGTGAACGTACGCGACCCGTGGGCGAACCGCCCGGAGCTGAACATCCTGCTGCTCGGCGGTGACGGCGGCGCGAACCGGACCGGCATCCGCACCGACAGCGTGATGGTCGCGAGCATCGACACCCGTACCGGCGCGACGCATCTGATCTCGCTCAGCCGGAACTGGATGCGGATGCCGTTCCCGGCGAACTCCCCGCTGCACAAGGCGTATCCGGACGGGTTCTGGGATCCGGCGCTCGGCGACGTCGAGCAGCCGGAGTACTACCTGGACGCGATGTACGACAACGTCCCGAAGGCGCATCCCGGCATCCTCGGGCCGACCGACAACGAGGGTGCCGACGTCCTGAAGGAGTCGGTCGGTGCGGCGGTGGGGCTGCCGATCGACTACTACGTCCAGCTCAGCGTCCAGGGCTTCGAGAAGATGATCGACGCGCTCGGCGGGGTCACGGTGAACATCAACTACCCGGTGCCGATCGGCGGCGACTACGGCATCGGTCCCGGTACGCGCGGTCCGCGCAAGCCGACCGGATACCTGGAGCCGGGTCCGAACCAGAAGCTCGACGGATACCACGCGATGTGGTTCGCCCGCGGCCGGTACGGGCTGGACGATCCGTCCCGGCAGGCGCGGCAGCGGTGCACGATCCAAACCCTGGTGCACAGCGCGAACCCGGCAACGGTGGTGTCGAGGTACCAGCAGATCGCTGCCGCCGGCAAGCAACTGCTGCGCACCGACATCCCGCAGGAACTGCTGCCCGCGCTCGTCCGGCTGGCCGTGAAGATGAAGCACGCTGCGATCACGAACGTCGACCTCGACGGCGCCAAGAACTTCCCGACCGGCCGCGACCCGAACTACCCCGCGATCCGCGAACTGGTGCAACAAGCACTACATCCGGTCCATCACGCAGCCATCACCCGGCACGCTGCCACTGCGGCTCCGACCGAGAGCCTCGCGCAACTCTGTGCCTACCATCCGAGCTGAAATGCACACACTGTCACGGTCCTGTGTCGTACTGTAACAGTACGTTCACTACAAGGAGGCAGTCGTGGAATCACCCAGTCCTGCTGCTCGGATAGGTGCGGAGTTTCTCGGAACGTTCTGGCTGGTGTTCGCCGGCTGCGGTGCGGCGGTGCTGGCCGGCGTCGTGCTCACCCCCGACAAGGTGCCGGTCGGCATCGGGTATCTCGGTGTCGCGCTGGCGTTCGGCCTGACGGTGCTGACGATGGCGTTCGCCGTCGGTCACGTCTCCGGCGGGCACTTCAATCCGGCGGTCACGATCGGGCTGGCCGTCGCCAAGCGGATCGAGTGGAAGTGGGTGCCGACGTACATCGTCACCCAGGTCGTCGCCGGCACGGTGGCTGGCGCGATCCTGCTGGTCATTGCCAACGGCAAGCAAGGGTTCAGCGCGGTCGACACCGGCTTCGCCAGCAACGGGTACGGCGACCGGTCGCCCGGCGGGTACTCGCTGCTGGCCTGCGCGGTCGTGGAGATCGTGCTGACCGCCTTCTTCCTGTACGTCATCCTCGGCGCGACGGACGACCGCGCCCCCAAGGGGTTCGCGCCGATCGCGATCGGGCTGAGCCTCACGCTGATCCACCTGGTCGGCATCCCGGTCACGAACACGTCGGTGAACCCGGCCCGCTCGCTCGGCGTCGCGTGGTTCGCGGGCGGAGCCGCGCTCGGGCAGGTCTGGTTGTTCATCGTCGCGCCGATCGTCGGGGCCGCGATCGCGGGCGTGAGCTACGCCGCGATCACCGGCGCCCGCGCGGACGAAGAGGTGGACCTGGGCGTCGCGAACAACCCGTAGGACGCGGGGCTCGGCGGGCGGTACGCCGTCAGCCGAGCCTGGTCCACTGCTCGAGGACGACCAGCGTCTTCGTCCCCGAGATCCCCTCGCCGGAGCGGAGCTTGCTGACCACCCGGCGCAGGTCGTCGACGCCCTCGACCCGGATCCGCACGAGCGCGTCCGGGTCGCCGGCCAGCGTGAGCACTTCCTCGACCTCGGGGATCTGCGCGACGAACTCCATGATCTGCGCGAGGTCCAGGTCGTCGGCGAAGTGCAGCTCGGTCATCGCCTCGATGCCGGTGGCGATCCGGCCGTGGTTGATCTTCACCGTGTAGCGCTCGATCACGCCGAGCTTCTCCAGCCGCGCGATCCGGCGCTGCACCGGCGCGACCGTGAGTCCGACCGCGGCCGCGATCTCGCGCAGCGGCCGGCGGGCGTTCTCCCGGAGCAGGTCGAGGATCACGCGGTCGGTACGGTCGAGGGTCGCCTGGTCGGTCACGCAACAAAATGTACGCCGCACAGCGCGTATGTTGCGCACGCGCCCGGCGGATCGGCGTACCGATTGCGAATTGTCGCCAAACTGGAGGACCGGTGTTGTGACCCGGCCCACCAAGCCTCACGCTCGGGGCAACCGTCGCCGATGCTGGGAGTACGCATGACCGAGTTGCTCGATCGCCCGGTCGCCACCTCGGCGCCTTACAACCTTGGCGACCGTTTCCGGACGGCGGGCCCGCCGACGCTGCTGACCGGGGTGCAGGCGATCGCCCGGCTGCTCGTCGAGCACCGCGCATTGGACCGGCGTCGTGGGCTGCGGACCGCGTCGTTCGTCTCCGGCTACCAGGGCAGCCCGCTCGGCGGCCTCGACAAGCTGCTCGGCGGGATGCCGGACGTCCTGGAGGCGAACGACATCCGGTTCGTGCCCGGCCTGAACGAGGAACTCGCCGCCACCTCGGTGTGGGGGAGCCAGATCGAGTTGCCGCTGGGCACCGCCACCCACGACGGCGTCACCGGCTTCTGGTACGGCAAGGGCCCCGGCGTCGACCGCGCCACCGACGCGCTGCGGCACGCCAACATGTACGGCGTGAACCCGCGCGGCGGCGCCGTACTCCTGGTCGGCGACGACCCGGCCTCGAAGTCGTCGACCGTACCGGCGGTCAGCGAGCGCTCGCTGGCCGCGCTCGGCATCCCGGTGCTGTTCCCGCGGAACGCCGCGGAGATCGTGACGCTCGGCCTGCACGCGATCGAGCTGTCCCGGTCGACCGGCTGCGTCGTCGCGCTGAAGATCGTCGCGGACGTCGCCGACGGGGCCTGGGTCGTCGACGCCGCCGCGGCCGACGTACGCCCGGTCGCGCCCGCGATCGAGTGGGACGGCGCGCCGTACAGCTATCAGCAGCGCCCGATGATCATCCGCCCGGACGCGATCGTCCGTGCCGAGGCGGACCTGGTCGGGCCGAGGACCGAGCTCGTCCGGGCGTACGCCGTCGCGAACGAACTGGACGTACTCGACGTCGCCCCGAAGACCGCGCGGGTCGGATTCGTCGCCTCGGGCAGCTGTTACGACTCGATGCGGCAGGCAATGACCGACCTCGGAGTCACCGACGAGGCACTCGCGCAGGCAGGGATCCGGGTCCTGCGGCTCGGCCTGATGAGCCCCGTTGCCACAGGCACCATTCGCTCGTTCGCCGAAGGTCTCGAGCGGATCGTCGTGGTCGAGGACAAGACCGCGTTCGTCGAGACCCAGCTCCGCGAGATCCTCTACGGTACGCCGAACGCGCCGCAGATCGTCGGAAAGCGGGACGCGGCCGGGCGGATGCTGATCCCCGCCGACGGCGAGCTGACGTCGGGCCGTCTGCTCGGTCCGCTCCGCCAACTCCTGCAGGACCTGGTCGCGATCACCCCGCCGGCGCCGCAGCGGACGCAGCTCCCGCTGCTGTCGACCGGCCGGTCGGCGTACTTCTGCAGCGGCTGCCCGCACAACCGGTCGACCGCGCTGCCGGAGGGCTCGATGGGCGGCGGCGGGATCGGCTGCCACGCGATGGTGACGATCTCCGACCGCGAGGACAGCGCGGTCACCGGCGTCACCCAGATGGGCGGTGAGGGCGCGCAGTGGATCGGGCAGGCGTGGTTCACCGACGCGGGACACATCTTCCAGAACGTCGGTGACGGTACGTTCTTCCACTCCGGCCAGCTCGCCGTACAGGCATGTATCGCCGCCGGGGTGAACATCACGTACAAGCTGCTGTACAACGAGGTCGTCGCGATGACCGGCGCCCAGGACGCCGAGGGCGCGCTGACCGTGCCGCAGTTGACGCACAAGCTGCGCACCGAGGGCGTCGAGAAGATCGTCGTCTGCGCCGAGGACCCGAGCCGGCATCGCCGCCGCGACCTCGCGCCCGGCACGCTGCTGTGGGACCGCGACCGGCTCGACGAGGCGCAGCGCATGCTCCGGGAGACGCCCGGCGTCACCGTACTGATCTACGACCAGCACTGCGCCGCGGACGCGCGCCGGCAGCGCAAGCGCGGCAACCTGCCCGCCCGTACCCAGCGCGTCGTCATCAACGAGGCCGTCTGCGAGGGCTGCGGCGACTGCGGCGTGAAGAGCAACTGCCTGTCGGTGCAGCCGGTCGAGACCGAGTACGGGCGGAAGACCCGCATCGACCAGACCTCCTGCAACACCGACTACAGCTGCCTCGACGGCGACTGCCCGTCGTTCGTCACCGTGGAGACGGCGTCGAGCCGCAAACGTACGGCGTTCCCGGAGCCGCCGCCGGTCGTCCCGAGCAGCGCCGAGGAGCGGGTGACCGGCACCCAGAACGTGTTCATGACCGGCATCGGCGGCACCGGGATCGTCACGGTCAACCAGGTACTGGCGACCGCCGCGCTGCGGGCCGGGTACTCCGTCGAATCGCTCGACCAGACGGGCCTGAGCCAGAAGGCGGGACCGGTCACCGGCCACCTGCGGTTCGCCGAGGGTGAACTGGAACCCGCGAACCGGCTCACGCCCGGTTCCGCGGACTGCTTCCTCGGCTTCGACCTGCTCACCCTCGCCGAGGACCGGAACCTTGCCTACGGCAACAGTGCGTTGACCCGGACCGTGGTCTCGACCAGCCGGACGGCGACCGGAGCGATGGTGTACGACCCGGCCGTCCGGCATCCTGAGGAGGCCGGCCTGCTGGAGCGGGTGCGCACCGGCACCGCCGAGCTGTTCGCGTTCGACGCGCTCGAGGCCGCTGAGCGACTGTTCGGCAACACGCTCGCGGCGAACTTCCTGCTCGTCGGCGCGGCGTACCAGACCGGTGCCCTGCGCCTGCCGGCTGCCGCGATCGAGGAGGCGATCGAGATCAACGGCACCGCGGTCGCGGCCAACATCGCCGCGTTCCGCTGGGGCCGGACGGCGGTCACGAATCCGGCCGCCTTCCGCGCACCGGAGACGCCGGCCCCGGTCCGCGAGGTTCCCGCCTCGGTCGCAACCTCCGGTCTCGAAGGCGAAGTGCTGCGGCTCGTCACCCAGCGCGCCACCGACCTGGTCGCGTACCAGAACGTCAAGCTGGCCGACGCGTACGTCGACGTCGTCGCGCGGGTCGCGGACGCCGAGCAGGCCGTGACCGCGGAGACGCGGTTCAGCGAGGCCGTCGCGCGGAACCTGTTCAAACTGATGGCGTACAAGGACGAGTACGAGGTCGCCCGGCTGCTCACCGACCCCGAGTTCCTGGCGACGACGGACGGCCCGGTTTCCTTCAAGCTGCACCCGCCGATCCTGCGGGCGCTCGGCCGGACCAAGAAGATCTCCTTCGGCCCACGCACGCACGGCGCGTTGCGGATCCTTGCCCACCTGAAACCGCTCCGCGGCACCCGCGCCGACCTTTTCGGGTACGCCCACGTCCGGAAACTCGAACGCGCTCTCCGCGACCACTACCGCAGCCTGGTCGTCGACCTCGCCGCGACCCTCGACCCGACGTCGTACGACCGAGCCGTCCAGCTGGCCGAGCTCCCGGACCTGATCCGCGGCTACGAGTCGGTCAAGCTCCGCACCATCGACCACTACACCGCCGCCCTCGAGGACCTCGGCGTGACACTGCCGCACATCTAGAACCCAAGCGCTCGCCTATGATTACTCAACGCCACCGTTGGGTTCCAATAGGAGATCGCCAGATGCTCGAGACACCTTGGCCGCTGCTCAACCCGCCGCATGTGGACCGTGCGGATCAGCGTGAGGCGCTGGTGCGGCAACTGACGATCAGCCTGCAGCGCGGGACAGCGTTTCGCTTCTACGTGCATGCGCTCGACGGATACGGCCGCCGCAGTCTGGCCGCCGAGTTCTTCCACGAATACAAGGAGGCGTTCGGCGAGGCCTGGGTAGAGGTCGAGGCCCGGCGGGCAGACGGCACCCTGGTCGCACCGGGAGAGATGCTCGGTCAGGCGCTTCGCGGGCTCAGCGTTCCGGCGAGCGAGCTGCCCGACTCCGACGACGAACGTCGGCACCAATACGGTCTGCTGAGCGCACGACACAAGTTCCTGCTGGTGCTCAAGAACGTCGTGACGGTCGAGCAGGTCGAGCCGCTGCTGCCGTCCTCGCCGACAGCCGGTGTCATCGTGACAGTCGATCACGACATGCGCGAACTTCGCCGGCTGAACTTCGAAGCGATCGAGCTGGGGAAGCTCCCGAAGCCGTTCGGCGCGCAATTGATGCGTGAACTCCTGCTGACCGAGCACGACGAGATCGACTCGGCGACGATGGGGCAACTGCTGGAACTGTGCGACGGCCATCCGCTTCTGCTGCGAGTGCTCGCAGCTCAGCTCCGAGGCCAGCCGGAGGTCGCCCGGAAGATCGTCTCGGACGTACGCGCGTCCCGGATCTCGGTGGTCGGCCTGGACGACTCCGGGCACATCGCCGCAACGCTGGACAGGGTATACCAGTTCGGTCTCACCCGCGCGCAGCAGCAGGCATATCGGCTGCTCGCCCTGATTCCGGGGCCTGATTTCGGCATCTCCGCCGCTGCTGCCGCGCTTGGGCTGTCTGAGGACGCGACCGATCGTCAGCTGCGTGAGCTCGCCGATCGCAAGGTCTTGCACCACGATCGGGAACGTGACCGTTTCGAGTTCCACACGATTCTTCGGGAGGACGCGAAGGAGCGAGCGTTGGCAACCGAGGGATCGGCAGGTTGCGCGAGCGTCGTCCGCACGGTGCTGGAGTGGGCGCTCGAGGCGGTCGGTCCGCGTGAGGAGGCTCTGGTCGAGCGATGGCGAGTCTGGCCGTTGACGCCGACCGGCGCGCTGGAGTCGCGATCGGTGGCCTTCAGCTGGTTCGATGCCGAGTGGCGTTCGGTGTGTGCAGGCGTCATCGCGGCAACGCGGTACGGCTTCAACGACCTGGCGTGGAAGCTTTGTGTCGGTGTTTTCAGCTATCTGCGGATCCGGGGCCACATCGACGACTGCATCAAAACGCACAACGCCGGCCTGGAAGCCGCGGAGTTGGCCGGTGATCTTGGCGCCGTCATGCAGCTTCGATCCCAGCGAGGCGCCGGATGGCTGGCGAAAGGCGATCTCGACGCAGCCGAGGCAGACTTCCGGAATTCACTGGAGTTCGCGAACCGGATCAGTCATCTTCCTGGTCTGCAGAGCGGCTACGAATGGCTCGGCAAGACCGAGCTGGCAAGAGCGAGGGTAGCTTGGCGCGTCGCCGCCGGGTCGCTCACGGCCGGCGACGACCACCTCGCCGCTGCCATGCGGTACTTCGGTCTCTCCCGGCAGGTCGTCTCCGGAGCGGGGGCGGCGCTGCCGGTCGGTCAGACCGATCGGATGCTCGCCTTGCTTGCGATGCAGGAATCGCGAGCAGCCGTGGCGAAGGCGTTCGCGTGTCAGCGCGCGGGACTGCCTGCGACGGCCGTGTCTGAGGCTGCGCACATTGCCGGGACGCACGCGGTTGTAGCGCTCGACTACTTCGGGCCGGACCATCCGGAGCTCGACAATCGCGCCAAATGCCTGCAGTTGCTGGGTCAGGCTGAACTGCTCAGCGCCGATCCCAGCGTCTCCGTTGCGCGGTTCGACGAGGCCGTCGCACTGTTCGCGGCCGATCGGACACCTCGCGCTGAGGCTGCGGCACGCGCCGATCTCGGCGACGCACTGACCGCGCTCGGCGAGGACGAGCGCGCCCGGGCGGAGTTCACCGCGGCCCAGGGTCTGTTCGCCGAGCTCGGCGACGAGCGTGCCGCGGCGATGAAGGCGAGGCTCGCTCGGGACTGAATGTCACCTGGCCGACGAGTGACGGACGATCTCCGCGTGCAGCATGCGGTGCCCGAGTCGTACGTCGAAGGTCGTCGGCAAGTCCAACCAGGACATGCCGCGCGAAAGTTCTGCGTACAGCACGGACACAGCCGGCAGTGGGTCACCGGTGTCGGTCCGCAGGAGCAGTTCGGCTCCGTCGCGGCGGACGACCCGGCAGACCGGTCCGGGGACGGCGATCATCGAGCAGGCCGGGTGGCGATCGAAAACCTCCCGCAGTTGGGCGCTCGTCAGTACTTCATCGGCCACCTGAATTGCCGCGAGGCCGGAGAGATCCGGGCGGGGCTCGTCGGTGGCCGCCAGGAGGTGGCGTCGTACGCGGTTGGGTTCCTGATCGCGGCGTGCCTCGGGTTCCGACGGCCAACGCCGTACGTGATAGCTGTTTTCGGTCGAACCGGTGACGGATGCCCACCAGGTGGTCGCGGCGGTCCCGATGGGGCTGAGGTCTGCGGGGGAGTACGGCGGCGTCGGCGCGGGAGACGTCGGCGGTTCGAGCGCCATCATCCGGTAGAAGGCGATCCGGAGTCTGGCCGACGCCATGCCTGGCTCGGATGACACGAGGGTACGGACCGGTGACTGCTGGCGTGCATCGGTGACATGGACGGCGAGTTGCTCTGGGAACGGACGACGCCGGTCGATCCTGCGCGCCGTACGGCCGAGGGCGTCGATGGCGGATGTCGGTACGACGTCCTGGTACTCGAATGCCCCGAGTACGGTGGGTACGCCGACTGCTGCGGCGTACCCGCTGACGGCACCGTTGTCGCCGATGAGGACGTCTGAAGCCAAGATGGTCTGTTGCCAGCCGCGGTCCGGTGGGATCAGCCGTAGGCCGCTGCGTAGGCAGTCGCCGAGCCAGAGCTTGATCTGGGCGGCGCCGTGGGCGTACCAAATGTTCGGGTGCAGGACGAGCGCCAGGGTGTAGCTGTCGAGGTCGAGCTCGGCAGTGAGACTGGCAACGAGGTCGGGGCGGCTGCCGAAGAGCGAGCGCGGCCCCCAGGTGGAGCTGATCGTGACGAGCGTCCGGTCGTCGTCGATTCCGAGTGCTTCCCGATACCGGACGCGGTTGTGCGTGCTGGCGAGAAGCCGATCGAAACAGGGGTCGCCGGCAACGATCGCCGCCGTCGCAGCCTCAGGTACGGCTGACCGCAAGCGGTCGAGTTGCTCGGTGTGCGACAACACGATCGCCTTCGCGATCAGCTCACCATCACGCACCAACCACGGCGCAGACAGCCCGTAGGTGTCCCGGCTCCCGGCTCCCGGCTCCCGGCTCCCGGCTCCCGGCTCCCGGCTCCCGGTCGAGTATTTAGTATACCCCATACCATGAGAGAGCACGGCGAGTGGTGCCTGGATGCGTTGCAAAGGTCCGCTGTGGTGAGCCGACAGCGCAAGGTCGAACCTGGTGCGCAACGCCTGCTCCCACGGAACGACGACAGCTCCGGCGGCGGCCAGGTACTGCTTGAGGTCGGGTGAGATCACCGCCGCGTCAGGAAACGTGAAGACCAGCTGGATCCGGCGATCCGAGTCGAAGACCGGGAGAACATCCTGAAACCTGTTCCAGGCGGTGATCGTGTGTACGACGACGAGGACCGTGCGTTCCGTTGCCATGGTCAACCGATCGGCCGCGTCCGGATCGACAACGGCGGGCAGTCTGCCTTCGATCGGCACCGGGATCTCCTCGGACAGTGGGTGTACGCCATCGTAGTCATCGGGCCGCCGCACGCCACGTCACCGTTCGGACCGGTAGTTTGCCGCCATGACTCCGACCTGGGTAACTCTGCTGGTGGCGTTCATCGGCCTGGCGGGCATCCTGCTCACCCAATGGCGGGCCGATCGCCGTGCCGACCGGCTGGACTCTGCGGCTAGGACCGAGCGTCGGCGGAGCGAGTGCAGGACGGTGTTCACCGCTCTCTTCCGGGCAGCGGACGCACTCGACGATGCGACCGGCGACGTACCAGGAGAACCCACACCGGACGCGGCTCTCGCGCAGTTGCGGTTCGAGCGGGCGTCGGTCGAGTTCGCGGCGCCGGCGCTCGCTGCCGCGGAGCTGGCAGCTGTGCTGGCCGCCGGCGTGCGGCTGGTCGCACTCACCACGAGGACGTCGCGTACCCGCGACGTGTTTCTAGAGGCGAGGCTCGACTACCAGCGGGCGGTCGCTGATCTCAAGAAGGCTGTTCAGGAATACCTGAACGGCCTCTGAGAGCCCGTTCGGGCTGCGGTCATGTTGCCGTTGCCTGGAAGTCGCTGTGGGGTGTTTGGTTTCCGGCATGACTGATGCCGCAATTACCGCCATCACCAGGAGAGGTCTGTTGACCGCAGCCGGTGCGGGGACGATCGTCGCCTTGGCGCCGATCAGCTTCGCGGCTGCGGCGACCGGCACGACGAACACCCAGGTGGTGGAGGGACATATCGCACCAGGGCCGACGGACTTCGTGTACCTGCCGGTCAACGTCCCGCGAGGGGTGCAGCAGATCTCGGTGAGCTACAGCTATTCCAAGCCGACCGTCCCGTCCGGTACGCCGGGGAACTCCTGCGACATCGGGATCTTCGACGCGCGGGGCTTCGACTTCAACGGGTCCGGCTTCCGCGGCTGGTCCGGTGGCTTCCGGACCGCGTTCAGCATCAGTCGTACCGAGGCCACCCCGGGGTACCTGCCCGGCGACGTGATGCCGGGGACCTGGCACATCGTGCTCGGCCCGTACCAGGTGGCGCCGCAGGGCCTCGACTACCACGTCGAGGTCACGCTGACGTACGGCGACCCCGGCGCGGCGTACGTCCCGGCGTACCCGCCGAACCGGGCGAAGGGCCGCGGCCGCGACTGGTACCGCGGCGACTGCCACCTGCACACCGTGTACTCCGATGGACGCAACCAGCCCGCGGACGTGGCCGCTGGTGCGCGCGCGGCCGGCCTGGACTTCATGGTGTCGACCGACCACAACACCAGCGCCTCGCACGGCTCGTGGGGTCCGCTCGCCGGTGACGACCTGCTGATCGTCACGGGCGAGGAGGTCACCACGCGCAACGGCCACTGGCTGGCCCTCGGTACGAAGCCGGGACAGTGGGTGGACTGGCGGTTCCGGTCGCGCGACGGCGTGTTCGACAAGATCCAGCAGCAGGTCCACAAGGCCGGCGGGCTGTGCGTGTCGGCGCACCTGTACTGCCCGTGGATCGCGAGCGAGTGGAAGTTCGGGTTCGAGGGGCTCGACGCGACCGAGGTGTGGACCGGCCCGTGGGGATGGGACGACGACGCGGCCGTCTCGACCTGGGCGAACCTGCTCGCCGCCGCGGTCCGGGAGAAGAAGCCGTGGCTGCCCGCGATGGGTAACAGCGACGCCCACAACCCGGGCAACGTCATCGGCCTGCCGCAAAACGTCGTCCTCGCCGACGACCTGTCCAAGGACGCGGTCCTCGCCGGTCTGAAGGCCGGCCGGTCGTGGATCGCCGAGTCCTCGAAGGTATCTCTCGAGTTCACCGCGACCTCGGCGTACGGCCGGAAGGCGGGGATCGGCGAGCGGCTGGCGGCGCAGCCGACCGAGCAGATCACCGTGACGGCCAAGGTCGGTGGCGTACCGAACGGCACCGTGCGGATCCTGACCGACGAGGGGCAGATGCTGCAGAGCAGCCTGGACAGCACAGGCGCCGGTACGGTCACCTGGCTGACCACGCCGCTCAGCGCCGCGTTCGTCCGCGCCGAGGTCCGGCATCCGCTCGCCGACGGTACGCCGGGTCACACCTCGATGGACCCGGGCCTGACCTTCGGTTCGATGGCTGCGCTCACCAACCCGATCTTCCTCGGGCGCGGCTGACGCTCACGCGGGCCCGGCGTACAGGACGGGGTTCAGGGGAGTCTGCGGGACCTGACCGATCTGTGCGCCGGGCATCCAGCTGGCGATGTCGTTGCGCTGGAACTCGTTGGTCGGCTCGGTGATGCGTACGTCGGCGTCCAGGTAGATGACGGTCATCACCCGGCGCGGGACCGAGCCGCGGTTCGGGCCGGCGTGGTGGAAGGTCCAGCCGCGGTGGAAGCTGGCGTCGCCGAGGGCGAACGGCTCGACGACGTCTTCGAACTTCTGCTCGGCCACGGCCTGCGCGAGCCGCTCCTCGGACTCGTCGGAGATCCCGAGGTCCCGGCCGAACGCGAAGTTGTGGCTGCCGCGGGCGAACGCGAGCGGCCCCATTTCGAGCGGCGTCTCCTGCAGCGGCAGCCAGATCGTCACGCAGCGGTCGCTGGACAGCGGCCAGTAGTACTGGTCGGCGTGCCAGGGCGTGATGCCGCCGCTCGGCTCCTTGTAGAGCGCCTGGTCGTGGTAGAGGCGTACCGAGTGCACGCCGAGGAGCTGTGCGGCGATGCCGGCGAGGCGGCGCGAGAAGACCAGCTCCTTGACCTTCTCGTGCTGCCGCCACAGGTTCATCACCTGGAGGAACGCCTTGCCGTAGGTGTCGCGTTCGGCCAGCGGCAGGTGCTGCGTGTTCAGCCGGATCACCTCGCTGGTGATGGTGGGCTCGTACTCGGCGATGGTCTCGGGGCTCAGGACACCGGAGAGGTGAACGAACCCGTCGCGGGTGAAGTCGGCGGTGGCGGTCGGGGGCAGCGTGTCGTACGGCGTGTCCAGCTCGGTCGTCATACTCCAACGATTCCAATCCGGCGTCGTCGGCGCTACGTCGCTGATGGCCTGTTCTGGTACTGGGTTGTCCTTCTACGATGGGCCGATGAAGCCGCGCTACGAGCGACCCGGGGTCGCGGACGGCTCGACGTTCCTCAGCTTCTTGCGCTGTGAAGACTCGTTCGACTTCGCGTGGCACTTCCACAGCGAGTACGAGCTGACGCTGATCACGGCCGGATCCGGCACGAGATATGTGGGTACCACTGTCGAGCGGTATCTACCGGGTGACCTCGTCCTGCTGGGTCCCGAGCTGCCGCACACGTACGCGTCGGCGCAGCGGTCCGAGGCCGCGGTCACGCAGTTCCGGCACGACTTCCTCGGGCCGGGCTTCTTCGACCTCCCGCAGTTCGGCGCGATCCGGCGGTTGCTGGGCGGATCGTCGCGGGGGCTGTCCTTCGGCGCCGTCCCGCCGGAGCTGTCGGCCGCCATCGCCGCGCTGCCTCAGCTCGGACCGGCCGACCAGACCGTGCGGCTGCTCGACGTCCTGGCCCGCCTGGCGACGGCCGCGTCCACACCCGTCACGGGCGCCGGGTACGCCGCCGCGCCGAGCATCGTCGTACGTGACCGGGTCGATGTCGTGTGCCGGCACCTGCAGGAGACGCACACGGAGCCGGTGCAACTGGAGGAGATCGCGGCGCTCGTGCACCTCACGCCGACGTCGTTCAGCCGCTTCTTCCGCCGCGCCCTCGGATGCACCCTCACGGACTACGTCAACCAGTTGCGCGTCGAGACCGCCAGCCGGCTGCTCACGACCACCTCGCTCCCGATCACCGACGTAGCGACCCGCAGCGGCTTCCGGAACCTCGCCAACTTCAACCGCCGCTTCCGCGAACTCAAGTCGATGCGACCCACCGAGTACCGCGCGGCGCACCCGGCGGCTACGCTCTCCGCCCGATGAGTATTCAGTTCGGCGGTGACTACAACCCGGAGCAGTGGGACGAGGCGACGTGGATCGAGGACGTCGCGCTGATGCGGGCGGCCGGCGTCACGATGGTCACGGTCGGCGTCTTCTCCTGGGCGAGGCTCGAACCGGTCGAGGGGGAGTACGAGTTCGGCTGGCTCGACCGGGTGCTCGAGCTGCTGCACGAGGGCGGGATCAAGGTCTGCCTCGCGACGCCGACGGCGGCACCGCCCGCGTGGATGGCGCGGCGGTATCCTGAGACGTTGTCGGTCGACCGCAACGGGCAGCGGCGTACGTTCGGATCCCGCGCGCACTTCTGCCCGTCGTCACCGCGCTACCGGCAGCGGAGCGCGGCGATCGCGGACGCGCTGGCCGAGCGGTACGCCGATCATCCGGCGCTGGCGCTGTGGCACATCAACAACGAGTACAACGCCGAGTGCTACTGCGACGTCTCGGCTGCCGATTTCCGCGCGTGGCTGCGGGAACGGTACGGGACGATCGAGGCGCTGAACGAGACCTGGGGGACCGCGGTCTGGGGGCAGACGTACGCCGAGTGGGCGGAGGTGGAGCCGCCGCGGCCGTCGATCACGTTGCTCAACCCGGCGCGGCTGCTCGATTGGCGCCGGTTCGTGTCCGACGCGACGCTCGCGTGTTTCGTGAACGAGCGGGACGCGATCCGCCGGCGTACCCCGGGGGTCCCGGTGACGACGAACTTCATGACCATGCACAAGACGGTCGACCACTGGACCTGGGCGGCCGCGGAGGATGTCGTTGCCCTGGACGCCTATCCGGATCCGCACAGCCCGACCGGGTCGATCGACGTCGGCCTGGAGTACGACCGGATGCGGTCTCTGCGCGGCGGGCAGCCGTGGCTGTTGCTGGAGTCCGCGACGTCCGCGGTCGGCTGGCGCTCGGTGAACTCGGCACGCGACCCGGGCCAGCTGCGGGTGGCGTCCATGCAGGCCGTAGCGCGGGGCGCGGACGCGGTGATGTTCTTCCAGTGGCGCGCCTCGCGGCGCGGCGCCGAGCGGTTCCACTCGGCGATGGTCCCGCACAGCGGACCGGACAGCCGGATCTTCCGCGAGGTCAGCGCCCTCGGGCACGAGCTGGGCAAGCTCGCCGAGCTGGCCGGTACGACGGTGTCCGCGGATGTCGCGATCGTGTGGGACTGGACGTCCTGGACGACCCTCGACGAGTCGCCGCGCAGGTCGGAACACGTCACGTACGGCGACCAGGTGCTGCGGTACTACCGGCAGCTCTGGCATCGGAACATCGCCGTCGACCTCGTCCGCCCGACCGACGACCTGTCGGCGTACCGCCTGGTGCTGCTGCCGGCCGCCTTCGCCCTCGACGAGAACCCTTCGCTGGTGCAGTACGTCGCCGACGGCGGCCACCTGCTGGCGTCGTACGCCACCGGCACGATCGACACCACGGCCGCCGTGCATGCCGGGGGAGCACCCGGCCCGCTCCGTGAGGTGCTCGGGCTGCGCGTGGAGGAGGCGAACCCGCTCCCGGCCGGTGTCGAAGTACCTGTCGACGACGGGTACGCCGTGCTCTGGCAGGACATCATCGTCCCCGAGACCGCGACGGTGCTGTCCCGCTACACGGACGGGCCGTGGGCCGGAACGCCCGTGGTGACAGCGAATACGTACGGCGCCGGGATCGCGACGTACGTCGGCGCAACCCTGTCGGACCCACTTGCCGTACGTGTCCTCGATGAGGTCTGCCGCCGGGCAGGCGTCCACGGCCACGCCGCGGCACCGATGGTCGAGGTCGTCGAACGGCGCGGCGGCGAGTACCGCTACCACGTCGTCCTCAACCACCAAGCGGTCCCGGTGGACCACACGGCCCCGGCCGGCGTCGACCTGCTCACCGGCACCGAGTGCGGCGGTGAGATCCGCTTGCAGCCCTATGACGTCAAGGTGATCCGCCTCCCCGCGACGGCGTAGTGGAGGCGGACGGTTCCTGTTGTGTCTGTGTGTGCTGAGAGCAGCTCCAGTTGGGTAGCGGGCTCGCCGACCGCGAGAGGTGGGCCGTCCATGACCGACGGGGTGCCGAGGCCGCCGATCAGGGCGGGTAGGACCGTGACGTAGAGCTCGTCGATCAGGTCCGCGCGCAGGAGGGCGCCGTTCAGGCCGCCACCGGCCGTGGAGAGGACGCAGGTGATGCCGAGCTCGGTGCCCATGGCGGTGATGGCCGCGGGCAGGTCGACGTGGTCGTCGCCGGTGACGAGGTAGCAGATGCGTTCGCGGCGGAGGTAGGCGAGATAGTCGGTGGGCGTCGCCCGCGACACCAGCACGAGGGCGTCCCAGTTCTCGTGCTTCTCCGTCCACCGGACCCGCCCGCGGCCGTCGACGACCGTGAACCACATGTGCGGCGGCGACTCCTGCCCGACGATGTCCGCCGGCAGGAAATGCTCGTACAGCCCGTCGGCGTCGCCGTCGTACGCCGGAAGCGCGGCCGGCGTCTCGTTCTCCGCGACCAGGCTGCCGCTCCCTTCGAGGAACGCGTTGCAGCCGTACTGCGCCCGGAGCACTTCGATGACGTCGACCGCATCGGACGCCTTCGGAGTCAGCGCTGCCCACAACTCCGAACTCGGCGGCCGCATCAGCAACGCGTCCCGAGCCAGCGCCACCTTCCCGTCGGCACTCGCCCCGGCACTGACCACCACACGCGGCCGCTCACTCATCGTCGCCTCCCAGATCGTGGGCCCCAAGCTGTACCAGCACCCACCGACAGTTCTGATGGAATCGATGGGAGCCTTTGAGGTGTAGCGCAATCCGGAGGAGGAACAGCATGACGGGCTTCGACGACGTGGACGCACATCCCGGTGAACCGCACCGCGGCGGCATCGCCGAGCGGCTGAACTGGCTCCGAGCGGGGGTGCTGGGCGCGAACGACGGCATCGTGTCGACAGCCGGCCTCGTCGTAGGCGTGGCCGGCGCGACCACGTCGGCGACCGCGATCCTGACCGCGGGCATCGCCGGCCTGGTCGCCGGGGCGGTGTCGATGGCGCTGGGCGAGTACGTCTCGGTGAGCAGCCAGCGCGACACCGAACGCGCGCTGCTCGCGAAGGAACGCGCGGAGCTCGCGGAGTCGCCGGAGGACGAACTGGCGGAACTGACCGCGATCTACGTGGCGAAAGGGCTGCACCCGGACACGGCGAAGCAGGTGGCGGTGGAGCTCACCGAGCGAGACCCCTTGGTGGCGCACGCCGAGGCCGAGCTCGGAATCAGCCCCGACGACCTCACGAACCCATGGCACGCCGCCGGCGCGTCGGCCCTGGCGTTCACGGCCGGCGCGCTGCTACCCCTGATCGCGATCCTCCTCCCAGGCCCGAGCACCCGCGTCCCGATCACCTTCGCAGTCGTCCTCCTCGCCCTCGCCGGCACCGGCGCCCTGAGCGCCCAACTCGGCGAAGCCCGGCACCTACCGGCCGTAGCCCGCCTCGTCGTAGGCGGCGCACTGGCGATGGCAGTCACCTTCGCCGTAGGCCAACTCGTCGGCTCAACAGGCGCCTGAACCCGACGCGCAGCAGACGGGGAGGTCGGGACTTTGGACTCTGTCGTAGTCGTGTCGCGACGACGAGGGTGGGTAGCGAGAACGCGGCCCGACGACAGGGAGGAAGTTGTGATGAGCAAGTACATCCTCGTGGGTGTGGACGGTACGCCGGAGGCACACGTGGCACTGCGCTGGGCCGTGGACGCGGCCGAGCAGCGCGGTCTCGCCGTACGCGTCGTACGGGCCTATCTGAACGATCTCGACCGCTGGCCGGCGATCGGGATGGCCGGGTACGTGCCGCCGCCGCTGCCGCTGGACCAGTTCCAGGACGAACTCGACGAGGCGGTGCGGCTGGTCCGGGACCGGCTCGGCGAGGAGCGTGCCTCGGGAGTGCTGGCAGATCTCGATCCCGCACACGCGCTGCTGGGCGAGACCGGGAACGCGGAGCTGGTGGTCGTCGGTACCAGGTCGCCGAACAAGATGTCGGCCGCGTTCCTCGGCTCGGTCGCCACCGCGGTCGCGGCGAAAGCGCCCTGCCCGGTCGTCGTGGTCCGCGGCGAGCACCGCGCCGGGCCGGTCGTCGTCGGCTCGGACGGTTCGCCCGACTCCGAGGACGCGATCGCGTTCGCCTTCGAGGAGGCGGCGCGGGCCGGCGAGCTGCTGCGGGTCGTGTACTGCCGGCGGCCGGAGGCGGAGTACGCCGTACTCGTCGACAGCACGAAGGAACTCCTGAAGAACTGGCTGGCAGAGAGCCTCGCGCCGTACCAGGAGAAGTACCCCGCGGTGACGGTCCGGGCGACGGTCGTCGAAGGGCGGCCCAGCGCGAGCCTGATCCAGCTGTCCGAGATCGCCTCGCTGGTCGTCGTCGGCTCCCGTGGACGCGGCGGCGTGAAGGGCCTGCTGCTCGGCTCGGTCAGCCAGAGCCTCCTGCACCACGCCGCGTCCCCGGTCGCGATCATCCGACGCCGCTGACCGACGTCACCGCGGCCCTGGCCGCTGCAGGAAGTCGGCGACCGGCCGGCGTGCGGTGGTGCTGTGCGGGCGGTCGTGGCCGAAGCGGATGATCATGTGCGCGTGCCCCGGCCGCCCGGTACGGCGCTGCACCTTCCGGCGCAGGTCGTCGTACTCCAGTGGCTGGTTGAGGAACGACGCGCTGACGCCGGCCCGGGTCGCGGTCAGCAGCACGCGTTCGAGCGCGGCGCCCGCGGTCACGTGGTCGGCGGGCTCGTCGAACTCGGTGGAGAGTACGGCGAGATCCGGGTGCTGCTCGAACCGGCGTTCGCCGCGCAGCCGATCGGCCGGCTTGGTGCCGAGGTCCCGGACGGCCGACGGATAGCCGCTGGATCGCGGTCCGAGAGCCGTGCTGGGTACGCCGTCGACCGGTCGCTCGCCGCCGACCCAATGCTCGCGCTCGGCGCGACGGCGCCAGTCGTGGACCTCGCGCAGGTCGGTGTCGACAATCAGATCGTAGACAATCCGCAGATCCGCATCGCCCAGCCAGGTCAGCTCGGCGCCCTCGGCGTGCGCGGCCCGCATGAGCGCGACGCGGACGTTCTCGGCGATCGGTACGGCGTCGGACGGCGCGCGATCGGTGTGCCGGTACGGGATGTACCGGGCGAGGTCGAGCAACTCGTCGTCGCGCGCCGCGGACGGCTCGAGGACGATCCGGGCGAGCAGGTCCGGCTCGTCACTCGGGTACGGCGCCAGCCCGAACCAGGCGCCGTACCCGAGGGTCTCGGCCGCACACCGCAGGTTGAAGGTGGCGGCACCGGCGGCGATCCGCATCGCCCGCCCGCTCGGGTCCTCGGCGGGCAGCGTGCGCGACCCGTCCAGGTACACGTCGACCACCCGCCCGTCGACCTCGAACCGCCACGGCTGCGTGTTGTGCATGCTCGGCGCGGCAATAGCCGCCGAGACCAGTACGTCGACGTCCCCCGCCGAAAGCTGACCGGACACCACAGGCTCCTCCCACTAGTTCTCCACTCCCACCCTGCCGCCCGCGGCGCACCCGCCGCCGCAGCCAGAAGTCCCGAACCCACAGGCCCTTCGACCACACATGGGTTGAGCTAGGTGAGGGGGGCGCGGAGTTCGACGATGGTGCCGTGGGGGTGGATGGCGGTGATTTCTACGGTGCCGCCGAGGGATTGGGCGCGTTCGGTGAGGTTGCGGAGGCCGCTGTTGCGGCGGCGGTCGTCGATGCCGACGCCGTTGTCGGTGGTTCGGGTGATGACCTCGTCGCCGTCGACACTGACCTCGACCGTGACCTCGGACGCCTGGGCGTGCCGGACGACGTTCGACAGGGACTCGCGCACGGTGGCCAGGATCTGCGGACGGATCACCGCCGACACCACGGTGTCGATCGGCCCGGTGCACACCAGCCGTGGCCGGAAGCCGAGGGCCTCGGCGTACTCCGCGACGAGCGCCTGTACGTCGGCCCGCAACGAGCTGGCCCCCGGCGGCTGCTGGAGTTCGAAGATCGCGGCGCGGAGGTCGTGGATGGTGGTGTCGATGTCGTCGACCGCACGGGTCAGCCGCTGCTGCTGTTCGGGCCGTACGAGCCGCTGCATGCCCTGCAGCTGCAGCCCGGTCGCGAACAGCCGCTGGATGACGAGATCGTGCAGATCGCGGGCGATCCGGTCCCGGTCCTCGAGGACGGCAAGCAGGTCGCGGTCACGCTGCGCCTGGGCACGTTCGAGCGCCAGCGTCGCCTGCCCGGCGAACATCCGGGCCAGTTCGGCACCTTCGGCGATCTGGGTGCCGGTCCCGGACTCCGCCGCGACGACGAGTACGCCGCCGGTCCCGGAACTCCCCGGCGGCAACGACGCCAGCGTCGTACGGCCCAGCGCCACCCCCTCCGGAAACTCGTCCAGCCCGCCGGCGTTCCGCAGCACCTGCGCGAGATCCTCGATCACCACCTGCTCTCCGCCGCCGGCCCCCACCCGCCCCAAGATCGGAACAGTCCCCGGAACCCGACGCCCGACGTACTTCGCGAACTCGGCCGGCCCGTCGACAGCACGCACAACAAGCTCGTCCGCATCGGTGAGCAGTACGGCGGCAACCTGCCCGCCGAGCACCTCGCGCGACCGCTGGGCGATCAGCTGCAGCGCCTGGTCGGTGTCGAACTCGCCGAGCATCAGCTGCGTGATCTCGGCGGTCACCTCGTGCCAGTGCCGGCGCTGCTCGGTGTCGGCGTACAGCCTGGCGTTGTCGATCACCACCCCAGCGGCAGCGGCCAGAGCGGTGACGGTGCGCTCGTCGTCCTCGGTGAAGTCGGCGCCGCCGGTCTTCTCGGTCAGGTACAAGTTGCCGAAGGCATGTTCCCGGGTACGGATCGGGACGCCGAGGAAGCTCTTCATCGGCGGATGGTTGGCCGGGAACCCGTACGACCGCGGATGCTCGGCGAGGTCGTGCAGCCGGATCGACTCCGGGTGGTCGATCAGCAGACCGAGGATCCCGTGGCCCTCCGGGTACGGGCCGATCGCGGCGATCTCCTCGTCGGTCACTCCGTGGGTGATGAACCGGACGAGCCGTTTGCCGTCGGCGCCGACCACCCCGAGCGCGCCGTACCGGGCGCCGGCGAGTTCGCAGGCGGCCGTGACGATCCGGTCGAGCGTGCTGTTCAGGTCGAGATCCGCCCCGATGCCGACGACCGCGTCGAGCAGCGCCCGCAGCCGGTCCTGGTACTCGATGATCTCGTCGACCCGGCCGAGCAACTCCTGCAGCAGGGCATCCAGCCGCACCCGGGACAGCCCCGCGGGCTCCAACGCCCCTTCGTCCCAGGTCCCACGCACCCTGCCGGAGTCCCCCTCCACACGGTCAGCCTAGGCAACCCGCCCCCATGGCACCAGCCTGCGGCCCTGGACCGACTCGATGCCGAGGCGGATCAGGCGCGGCTCGTCCATCGGCATCCAGGAATGCAAGGCGAGGGTATGGCGCAACGCCGCGGCCTCGTCGTCCGTGACGACGGACAGGTGCCCGATCGCGGTCACGGTCCAGCCGACGTGACGTTCCGGCTCGACCTCGTCGGCCTCGAACGCGACGACGTCACCGCGCTCCGCGGCCCGGAACTTGTCGCCCTGCCCGCTGCTGAACACGATCGTGTCGTCGTCCAGGACGAAGTTGACCAGCCGGATGGCAGGCAGTCCGGCGTACGTGAAGACGAGCCGGCCGAGCGGCACGGAGCCGAGCAGCCGCAGGCACTCGGCCGGGGAGAGGATCGCCAGCCGGGACCGATCGGACAGTTTGCGGGTACTCACGTCTCCAGGGTGGCCGGGGCGACGCGCTACGGCCAGGGCCGAAAGTCCCGTGAGATCTTCCCCATTCGGACACGATTTGTTAAAACAAATTGACGTACCTGGCAATGTTGCCTGAGGCAGCATTGCCGGGGGCGCCGCTGTGAGGATAGCGTTCGCCAAATTGTCGCTGCGCGGGTTGGGCGCGGCGCTCGATCAGGAGGTTCGTGTGAAGCTCACGTCTGCCGTCGGGGTCACGGCGGCGATCGCCGCGGCGGCCCTCGGCCTCGCCGGATGTGCTCAGAAGAGCACCGGTTCCACGGACACCGGTGGGGATTCCGGGACGAAGACCGTCCGGGTCTTCCTCAGCGGCGACACCAACGTCCAGACGCTGTGGGAGAAGGACCTCGCGCCGGCCTTCGAGAAGGCGAACCCGGGCTACAAGGTCGACGTCACGCTCGACCTGCACGGCGAGCACGACGCGCAGACGATGGCGAAGCTGGCCAGCTCGGTCGCGCAGAAGAAGGACCCCGGCTTCGACATCGTCGACGGCGGGTTCGTGGCCAAGGCCTCGGCGGCGAACCTGCTGCAGCCGGTCGACGCGAGCAAGATCTCCGCGCTGTCCGACATCCCGGCGGACGTCGTGAAGGCGGGCGGCACCGGCGGCATCCCGTACCGCGGCTCGTCCGTGCTGCTGGCGTACGACACCAAGACCGTGCCGGCGCCGCCGAAGACGCTCGACGAACTGCTCGCCTGGATCAAGGCGCACCCGGGCAAGTTCACGTACAACTCGCCGAAGTCCGGCGGCTCGGGCGGCGCGTTCGTGGCGACGGTCCTGGACAAGTACGTGCCCGCCGACGCGCGCGAGAAGATGACGGTCGGGTACGAGAAGGACCTCGAGTCCAACTGGGACAAGGGTTTCGCCGAGCTGAAGGGCCTGGACCCGTACGTCTACCAGAAGGGCGTCTACCCGAACGGCAACCAGCAGACGCTGGACCTGCTCGCACACGGGCAGATCTCGATGGCCCCGGTCTGGTCCGACCAGTTCACCACCGGCGTCGCCAACGGCTCGATCCCGGCGAGCGTGAAGGCCGCGCAGATCTCCGACCCGTCGTTCACCGGCGGCGCGGCGTACCTCGGCATCCCGGCGAACACCCCGAACGGCGACGCCGCGCTGAAGCTGGTGAACTTCGTCCTCGAGCCGGCCCAGCAGGCGTCGATCGTGCAGGACATCTCCGGCTACCCGGCGATCTCGCAGGACAAGCTGCCGGCCGCGGTCGCGGCGAAGTTCGCGAACGCCGACACCCGGAACCTGCGCAAGGGCTACTACGACCAGATGGGCAAGGACCTCAACAAGCTGTGGGACGAGAAGGTGCCCGGCAAGTGAGCCGGCCGGTGCGACGGAGCCGGGAGGGGCAGGCTCGCGGCCTGTTCATGGCGCTGCCGCCGATCGTGCTGATCGCGCTGTTCATCGGGTTCCCGATCGTGCTCGCGTTCCTGTTCAGCCTCGGCTACACCGGTGGCCTGAACCGGACGATCGCGCTGATCGGCCAGAACGTCCACCACGCGAACGGCGGTACGCCGACACTCGGCGCCTACTCCGACCTGTTCTCCGACCAGCGTTTCCTCGGGGACCTGGTGGTGACGGTCGTCGTCACGCTCGTCAGTACGACGGTCGTGATCCTGCTCGCGACGACGATCGGGCTGTACCTGAAGTGCCGCGGCGGGATCCTCGGCAAGGTGCTGTCGGCGCTGGCGGTGATCCCGCTGTTCATCCCGGTGGTGATCGCGTCCTGGGCGATCCTCGGGTTCTACTCGGCCGACGGGTTCCTGCGCAGCGTGGCGGCACAGTTCGGGGTGGAGTTCCCGATCTGGTCGTTCACGATGGTGACGGTGATCATCGGGTCGGTGTGGACGTCGCTGCCGTTCGCGACGCTCCTGGTCTCGTCCGGGCTGCAGTCCGTCCCACAGGCGATGATCGACGCCGCCCGGGACGCCGGCGCCTCGTTCTTCCGGGTCGTCACGTCGGTGCTCGTCCCGATGGCAGGCGTGCCGATCGTGATCGCGACGACGTTCACGGCGATCGGTACGCTCGGCTCGTTCACGGTGCCGTACTTCACCGGACCGAACTCGCCGAACATGCTCGGCGTGGACATGTCGAACTACTTCTCGGCGTTCAACCAGCCGCAGCAGTCGGTGGTGATGGCGTTCGTGGTGTTCGCGATCGCGTCCGGGATCGCCGCGGTGTACGTGTGGGCGAACTTCCGCTCGGCCAAGGAAAGCGGGGCGGTCTGATGGCCGAGGCAACCATCGAGCGGGTGGCCCCGGTGGCGGAGACGTCCCGGGCGGTGCGGCGGGCCGTGAGCGGCGCGGTCGCGACGATCTTCGCGCTGGCGCTGGCGATCTTCATCATCGGCCCGCTCGCCTGGCTCGCGGTGCACGCGTTCGCGAAGAGCTGGACGTACCCGAACCTGTTTCCGGACGCGTGGACGCTGCACTGGTGGAGCGTCGTGTCGCAGGACCATGCGCTCGGGGTCGCCGTACAGAACTCGTTGTTCTTCGCGCCGATCACGGTGCTCGCGTCCGCGGTCGTCTGCCTGCCGGCGGCGTACGCGTTCGCGCGGTTCTCGTTCCCCGGCCGGCGGTTCTTCCTGATCGGGCTGTTCGCCGCGAACGCGTTCCCGAAGATGGGGCTGTTCGTGTCGCTGGCGGCGCTGTTCTACGCGCTGAACCTGATGAACACGATCCTCGGCATCCTGATCGTGCACGTGCTCGGCACGGTGGTGTTCATGACCTGGATCCCGGCCGCCGCGTTCGCCGCCGTACCGCGGAGTCTCGAGGAGGCGGCGCGGGACGCCGGGGCGTCGAAGCTGCGGACGTTCTTCAGCGTGACGCTGCCGATGGCGTTGCCGGGCATCCTGGTGGCCGCGATCATGAGCTTCCTCGCGTCGTTCGACGAGGCGCAGGGCACGTACCTGGTCGGCGCGCCGGACTACATGACGATGCCGACCGAGATGTACAGCCTGGTGCTCAACTATCCGACCCAGGTGGCGGCGGTGTTCTCGATCCTGCTCGCCATCCCTTCCGTCGCGCTGCTGCTGGCCGCGCAGAAGCACATCGTCGGCGGCCAGCTCGCCGAGGGCTTCCAGATCAAGTAGAGGCGCGCCCGTGACCACCAACTCAACCGTGACCACCGCGACCGAAGCGGCCACCGAGCAAGCTGCGGCCGGCCTGGAGATCAGCGGCCTGCACAAGGCGCTCGGCGGCCGGACCATCATCGACAGCCTCGACCTCACCGTCCAGGCCGGCGAACTGGTCTCGCTGCTCGGGCCGTCCGGCTGCGGCAAGACCACGACGCTGCGGATGATCGCGGGCTTCCTCACCCCGGACGCGGGCTCGATCCAGGTCGGCGGCCGCGAGGTCGTCCGGCTCGGGCCGGAGCGGCGGCCGAGCGCGATGGTGTTCCAGAACTACGCGCTCTGGCCGCACATGACGGTCGCGAAGAACGTCGGCTTCCCGCTCAAGCTGCGCAAGCTCCCGAAGAAGGAGATCGCCGAGCGCGTCGACGCCGCGCTCGCGCTGGTGAACCTGATGCACCACAAGGACTCCCGCCCGGCGCGGATCTCCGGCGGCGAGCAGCAGCGGACGGCGCTGGCCCGCGCGCTCGTGCAGGAGCCGGAGCTGCTGCTGCTCGACGAACCGCTGAGCAACCTGGACGCGAAGCTGCGGGTGAAGGTCCGTGAGGACATCCGCGAGATCCAGCAGCGGCTCGGCATCACCACCGTCGTGGTCACGCACGACCAGGAGGAGGCGATGTCGATGTCGGACCGGATCGCGGTGATGAACGACGGCCGGATCGAGCAGTTCAGCACCTCGGTCGACCTCTACAGCGCGCCGGCGACCGAGTTCGTCGCGACGTTCATCGGGAGCCTGAACAGGTTCGAGGGCCGGATCGAGGCCGGCCGGATTGCGGCCGGGGAGGGTGTGGTCGGCATTCGCCCGGAGGACGTCCGGTTCTCGACGGAGGTTGCCGACAGCAAGGACGGCTGGGTGGCCGCGACGGTCGAGCGGGTGGTGCCGCGCGGGCATTTCGCCGAGCTGTACGTCAAGCGTGAGGACGCAGAGCTCCGCGCGTACGTCACCGGTGCGCTGCCGCCGGTGGGGGTACGCGGGCAGGCGCGGGTGGAGAAGTGGCTCGAGTTCGAGGACGGCAAGCTCGTACGTCAGGGGTCGGCCCGTTGATCACCGCGCACCGGGGAGACGTCGAGCGGTACCGGGAGAACACGCTCGCCGCGGTCCGTTCCGCGGTCGAGGCCGGCGCCGACCGGGTCGAGATCGACGTCCGCGTCACCCGCGACGGCCGCGTCGTACTGCTGCACGACGCCACGCTGGAACGGCTGTGGGGAGATGACCGCGCCGTCGCGGAGGTCGACTGGGCGGAGGTGTCCGCGCTCGGCGACGGCGACGACCGGATCCCGCTGCTCGCCGATGCCCTCAAGGCCGTTGCCGGTACGTCGGTGACGCTGCTGATCGACATGTCCGACCCGGAGTGCGCCGCGCCCGCCGTTGCCGTCGTACGGGAGGTGCCGGACGCGCGTGTCGCGTGGTGCGGGGACCTGGACGCGATGCGGCGGATCCGTGGGCTCGACGCGGACGCGCGGATCTGGTTGCCGTGGGACCGGCGCGACCTTCCGTCGGCGGACCTCGTCGACGAGCTGCGGCCCGAGGTCGTCAACTCGGCGTACATCTTCCTCAGCCCCGCGCTCGTCGAGGCGGCGCATGCGGCGGGCGCTCAGGTGGCCTGCTGGACGGTCGATGACGAGGACGTGATGCGCTGGGTGCTCGCCACCGGCGCGGACGCCGTGACGACGAACCGGTTGCGCATCCTGCAGGGAGTCGTTGCCGAAGGCCCCGAATCCTGGAAGAGCGCGCCGCGGCCGGCACTGCTGACGTACGAGGAGCTGGAAGAGGCCGTGGCGGTTGCCCAAGAGCTGGCCCGCTGGGCCGTCGACTACACGAGCAGCGCCGAGCTCGGTGTCATTCGGACGAAGGCGCACGCCGCGGACCACGTCACCGCGGTGGACGTTGCGGTCGAGCAACACGTCCGCGAGGTCATCGCCGAGCGTCTACCGGGCCATCTGGTCGTGGGCGAGGAGCTCGGCGGCGTCGCCCGACCCGGTACGCCGTGCTGGTACGTCGACCCCGTCGACGGTACGGCGAACCTCGCGAACGGCATGCCCTGGACGTCGTTCTCGCTGGCGCTGGCGATCGACCGGGAGCCGCTCGTCGCGGTGGTCGGTGACACCTGGCACGGGCAGGTGTTCGGGGCGGTCGCGGGGCGTGGGGCGGAGCGGGACGGCGTACCGCTGGAGCTGCCGCCGGCGGAGAGCGCGAGCCTGACCGGGACGATGGTCGGCACCGAGTTGCTGGGGCACCAGGCGTGGCCCGGGATGTACGCGTTCTTCGATGCGTTGCGGGACCGGTTCTGCACTGCCCGGATCATGGGGTCGGGGACGTTGTCGTTGACGGGTCCCGCCGCGGGGCGTGGTGCCGGAGCGGTGATCGAGCGCTTCAGCCCGATCGACCACCTGGCCGCGGCGTTGATCGTTCGCGAGGCAGGCGGCGTACTGCTCGACGACGCTGGGAACGAGACCGTGTGGCCTGCCGCGGGTGGGATTCTCGCCGCGCGTCCGGAGTACGCGGCCGAGCTGTACGAGGTGTGGAGCACCGCCCGCGGGTGACGGACCGCCGTGTGTAATGCTGTCTGGCATGAGTGGGATGGAGCCGCTGACCTGGGCCTCGTTCCTGGGCAGTTGGCGGCTCGCGCCGATCTGGCTCGCGGTGTGCGTCGTACTCGCGGGCGGCTACCTGTTGCTGCGGCTCCGTGGGCGCGGGCGGTCGACGGTGCGTCCCTGGCGGGTGGCGTCGTTCGTGCTCGGCTGCGCGATCCTGTGGGTGTGCATCGCGTCCGGGATCGGCGCGTACGCGATGTCGGTGTTCTGGATGCACATGGTGCTGCACCTGACCCTGATCATGGTCGTTCCGATCCTGCTCGTGCTCGGGCATCCGATCACGGTCGCGCTCGAGTCCGCGCCCGCCGACCGGCAGTCCCGCGCGCGGCGGATCGTCGCGTCACGGCCGGTCGGCCTGCTCACGCATCCGGCGGCGGGGCTGGCGATCTACACGCTGGTGATCGTCGGGACACACCTGACCGGGTTCATGGACCAGATGGCGATGACTCCCTGGCTGATGACGGGCGAGCAGGTGCTGTACGTCGTCGCCGGCTACCTGTTCTTCCTGCCCTTGCTGGGGGAGGAGCCGCTGCACTCGGACCCGGGGTACCTGCTCCGGCTCGTGCTGTTCCTGATCGCGATGCTGCCGGACACGGTTGTCGGCATCGTGCTGCTGCAGACGACCCGCAACCCGTTCCCGATGATGATGGCGATGCATCCACAGTGGGCACCCCCGGCGTTGGACGACATCCACGCCGCCGGGGGACTGATGTGGGCGGCCGGTGACGGGCTGATGATGTTCGCCGCCGTCGGCCTGATGATCAGCGTCGTCACGTCACCGGCGAAACGTGAGCGGATGACCGGGACCTGGCTGGACGCCGTACGCCGTGGGGTGATCGCGACCGAGGTGGGCGCGGATCCGAAGGAGCAGCTGGATCCCGACAGCGACGAGGCCCACGAGGCGTACAACCGGATGCTGCAGCGGCTCGCCGGCGATCAGGACAAACGCTCCTAGGACTCGGGCTTGGGCATCGGCGCCTCGACACCGACCTTGCCGCCGGTACCGGTCGCGGTGGAGGCCTGGTTGTGGACGGCGGCCAGGTTCGGCACTGCCGGATGCGTACGACCCATCGGTCCCGCGGCCAGTGCCTTGAACAGGTTGAGCGTGACCTGCCGGGCGAAGTCCACCGACGGCTGGTTCACGTTGAACTCCGGGTCCGGCCCTTCCAGCGCGCGGACCCACTCGATCGTCCCGGTCCCGAACACGCCCGCGCCGGACGGTGTTGTGTAGTACGTCGAGTCCGCGACCGTGTTCCGTACGCCGCAGGTCGTCGGCGAGTGGGCGACCACCTGCAGGTTCGCGGGCGTCCCGGCGATCGGGTACGCGCGGTCCGCCTCGTCGCCGATCAGCCCCTGGTACGACGACCCGAGCCCGGCGCCGGTCCCCGCGAACAGGAAGAAGTTCGGGTCGAACACCGTGAAGTTGCCCTTCGCCGGAGCGCATTCGTAGAGCGTGCCGGTGAGCGAGTTCTCCGGGTCGGGGTGCGGCGCCGCCCGCCAGTGCACGGTCGTGTCGGGCGCGTCGTGGATCGGATCCAGCGCGGCGTCCTTGTAGCCGAACATGATCCGGTTCGGGCCGTGCGCGTCCACGCCGTACCGGACCCGCCAGAACACCGAGTTCGCGCCCATGAACGCCAGGTTCGTTCCCGCGTCGCGCGCTCGCGTGACCGCTGCGCGCGCCGCGAGCGTCCAGTACTCGTCGTGCCCGCTGAACACGATCGCCCGTGCACCGGTCAGCAGCCCCGGGTCGGCCGCGAGGTCCACGCTGGTCGCGTACGCCAGCGGTACGCCGCTGCGCTCGGCCTGCTGGATCAGCGGGTCGTACTCGTTCAGCACCCCGCGGGCGCCGTCGAAGTCGTACGGGCGGTCGAACGTGACCATCAGCGACCGCCTGGTCGCGAGCCGGTGCGGGCCGTGGTAGAGCGAGTACCCGCCCCAGGCGTTGTACGCCTCCTCGGTGTTGACCGCGTCGACGATCAGTACGGCGCGGCGTGCCGTGTCCGAGCGGACCATGAACGGGATGTACTTCTCCTTGCCGTTCGCCCCACGCAGCAGCAGGAGATAGCCGCCGGCCGGCCAGCCCTTCGTCTGGACGGTCAACGATGGCGTCCAGTTGACGGCGCTGATCATCCGGTCCGCGGACTTGCTCGGCTGAGGTTGCGACTTGCCCGGGATGCTCGCCGACGTCCAGATCAGCTTCGCGCCGGCGCCGCCGTACCACCCGACCCGGTACGCACGGACGGTGAACGCGCCCGCGGACGAGGTCACGAACAGCCGGAACGGCTGACCGCTCCGCACGCTCACGTGATCGGCGTACCCGGCGAGCTCCATCGGCCCGGCGACCTTGCTGTCCGGGATCTGCCACGCCTCGCGACCCCAGCCGATCGCGATCTCGCCCTGCTCCGGCCCGACGTCCACCTGACTCTGCCCGGAGCTGGGCGACGGCCCCGAGCAGCCGGACAAGACCGCTATCGCCGCCACCCCAACAGCGAGCAGCCTCGCACCCCTCAACCAGCACCTCCCGAGTTCGGGAAGCATCGTAGACAGGCAACAATGAGTAAACGCTGAGATCCTTGGGAGCAGCCGAGGCGCTCGACAAGTTCATGCTGACCAAGGCCCGGCTGTGGCTGGACAAAGGCCAGAAGTTCGGGGTGGAAGGGCGCGGCTACCTGCGGGTGAATCTCGGTTGCCCGCGCAGCACGGTCGACGACGCGATCAACCGTCTGCTCACCGCGTTGGGTTGAGGACGAGCGCCTGGCGGCGTTGATGGACGGTCAGGTAGCGGAGGCCGGCGGGACCGGCGGTGAACTGGCGACGCGAGCGGCGGGGCAGCCAGACGAGGGCGCCGGGCTCGAGGTCGAGCGTGGTGAGCTCGGTGGTGAGTTGGCCGCTGCCGGCGAGGACGTGGACGAGTACGTCGAGATCCGGGCCGGTGTGCGCGTCGATGCGTTGGCCGGGCGCGAGCGCGATGATGTTCGAGTCGAGGTCTCGCTCGCGGGCCTCGAGTCTCCAGATCGCGCCGGTCGTGTCGCTGGTGATCGTGCTGGTGTCGACCAGTACGCGGGGGAGCGGCGTACTGGCGAGCTTGGTGATCCTGATCCGCCAGTCGCGGGCATCGCGGTTCAGGTACTCCCAGCCGTAGCTGCCGGCGTGGTCCGCCTCGAACTCCTCGTGCAGGTGCTGCGGGTCGTGGTCGTTCACGAGTACGAACCCCGCGCCGACGGCCAGGTCGAGCGCACCACCGCCGCCCGCCGCCGCCCGGGCCGCCCACCACTGCTCTTCCAGGCAGCACACCGAATGGACCCGCTGGGCCCGCGCCACTACCGCGTCCTGGCAGAAATCCTCACCGCAAACCTCGCCACCGCCCCCAACCCCACCACCCAAGCCACCGAAGCCGGCTACCACTGGGGCCGCACCCAAACCACGTCGCCGTCGGACAACCCGGTGGGGCGGTTGGTTGGGATGCTTGACGGGCTGGGGTTCGCGCCGGAGGAGTTGCCGGGGGATGGTCCGCCGCGGATCGGCTTGCGCCACTGCCCGTTCCTCGAGCTGGCCGAGGAGCGTTCCGGCGTCGTCTGCGCGATCCACCTCGGCCTGATGCAAGGCGCGCTGGAATCCTGGAAATCGCCCCTCACCGTCGACACCCTCGAACCCTTCGCCCAACCAGACCTCTGCATCGCCCACCTCACCAGAAAGTGAGCGCCATGGACGAGAACCTGACGACCCTCACCCACGAACTTCACGAGTACGGCGTCGCCCACGACGCGGACAAGCCGGACCGCCTCGACCGCCTCCGCAACCTCGAACCCGACAGCGCCGCCCTCCTCGCCCTCCTGGTCCGCGCCACCAACGCCCGGAACCTCCTCGAACTGGGAACCTCCAACGGCTACTCGACCCTCTGGCTGGCCGACGCCGTCCGGGCGAACGGCGGCCGAATGACCAGCGTCGAACTCGACCCCGCCCGCAGCGCCGAGGCAGCATCGAACCTCGATCGCGCCGGCCTCCGCTCCGTCGTCGACCTCCGCATCCAGGACGCCGCCGATGCCCTGAGCCGATCGGCCGACAGCCAATGGGACATGGTCTTCCTGGACGCCGAGCGCCCCGCCTACCGTTCGTACTGGCCCGACCTCGTCCGCGTCCTCAGGCCCGGCGGCCTCCTCGCGGTCGACAACGTCCTCTCGCACGCCGACCAGGTGGCCGACTTCCGCGCCCTCGTCACCGCCGACGACCGCGTCGGCGAAGCCCTCACCCCGACCGGCGCCGGCGTACTCCTCATCGTCCGCCATCAGTGAACGTGTGCCGCGCTGCTTGCTGTCGAACACGGTGTGACTACCATTCCAGGACGCGAGAGGAGACCGATGCGACCGTTCCTGGACAAGGCGATGCCCGAGGCGTGGGAGGCCGCGAAGGCGTACGTGCAGGAGATCCGGACGGCGGCGGTCGCACGGGGCCTGAGCGCTCAGGAGATCGAGCTGATCAACGTCCGCTGCTCGCAGCTCAACGGCTGCACCTCCTGCCTGGACCTGCATTCGCGGAAGGCCCGACAGACCGGGATCCCGGCGCAGAAGCTCGACGTACTGCCGGCTTGGCGCGAGACGGGCCTGTACACCGACCGCGAGACCGCCGTACTGGCCGTCGCCGAGGCCGGTACCCTGCTCCCGCTGAACGACGACCGCCGCGCCGACCTGGAAGTCGCGCAGTCGATCCTCGGCGTCGACGGGTTCGCCGCGGCCGAGTGGGTGGTGGTCACGATCAACGCGTTCAACCGCATCTCGATCCTCAGCGAACACCCGGTCCGCCCGCGTGACGCCGACGGCAAGCTGATCAACCCCGACGACGAAGGACGACGATGACCGACCAGCGCTTCGAAGTACAGAACCGGCCCGAAGAGTCCCGGTACGTCCTGATCGACACCGAGTCCGGTGAGGTGATCGGCGAGGAGGACTACGTCGACGTCGAGAAGCAACGCGTCCTCTTCCACACCGGCGTCTCCGACGACTACAGCGGCCAGGGCCTCGCCTCCCAGCTTGTCCGCGCCGTGGTTGACGACGTCATCGCCCAGGGCTACTCCATCGTCCCCGTCTGCCCGTACGTCGCCGCCTGGCTCCCCAAACACCCCGAGTACGCCGACCACGTCGTCAAACCCCGCCCAGACCACCTCCGCGCCGTCGCCTCCCGCGAGAAGTAGCCGCACGGTATGGCGGGATGGTCCGAGGACGAGATCGGCGATCAGGGCGGGCGCACCGTCGTGATCACCGGCGCCAACTCCGGGCTGGGGTTGCGGGCGGCGACTGTGCTTGCGGGCAAGGGGGCGCGGGTGGTGCTCGCTTGTCGGTCGCGGGAGCGGGGGGAGCGGGCGGCGGGCGTGGTGGGTGGTGAGTTGGTCGTGTTGGATCTTGCTGATCTGGGGTCGGTGCGGGCGGCGGCGGGGGAGATTCGGGAGCGTACGGGGGATCGGGTTGACCTGCTGATCGACAACGCGGGCATTCCGGCCGGGCGGTTTCGGCGTACGGTCGACGGGCATGAGTCGATCCTCGCGACGAACTACCTGGGGCACGCCGCGCTGACGTGGTTGTTGATGCCCGCGCTGCGGGCCGCGGGGGCGGCGCGGGTCGTGACTGTGTCGAGCATGGCGCAGCGTGGCAAGGGGTTCGACGTCGAGGATCTCAACATCGAGCGGCGGCGGTTCCGGATGGCGTACGGGTACTCGCAGTCCAAGCTGGCCGGCCTGATGTTCGCGCTGGAACTGCAGGAACGCCTGCGCGGCTCGCAGGTGATCAGCGTCGCCGCGCACCCCGGCTTCACCGCGACAGAGATCGGCGCTGCCGGCGCCCGCAATCAAGGCCTCGGCGCCGTCGCACGACCACTGAACGCGCTCACGAAAGCCCTGTCCCAACCGGTGTCCGAGGGCACGCTGCCGATCCTGTACGCCGCCACCGGTCGCGACGTACGGGGTGGTGACTACTACGGCCCGTCGAAGTTCGGCGAGTTCTTCCGCGGCGTCGGCCCGGCCCGCGTCGACCCCCGCGCCCAGGATCGCGCCGTACGCGCACGCCTCTGGGCCAGCACCGCCGAACTGACGGGCGTCACCCCCGACCCAGCCTGACGAGCTATCGTCTCGACGGTGACCGTCAGCGTGCGTACCTATCAGCCCGAAGACGCGGAACCGACCTGGGAGTCGTACTTCCACGCAATCCGCGACACCGCCTCGAAGGACTACTCACCGGAACAGGTCGCGGCGTGGGCTCCGGAACAGGTCGACCTCGAGGAGTGGAACGCGCGCCGCGCCGCCGCCCACACCTTTGTTGCCCTGATCAACGACCAGGTGGTTGGCTTCAGCGACCTCACCGATGGCGGCCTCCTCGACATGCTCTTCGTCCACTCGTCGGCCACCGGCCGCGGTGTCGCCCGTGCCCTGGTCTCGGCGGTCGTCGCGAAGGGCCGCTCCCTGCGCCTCACGGAAATCCACACCCACGCGAGCCGGACCGCTCGGCCCGCGTTCGAGCGCTTCGGTTTCGAGGTCACGCGCGCCAACGAGCAGAACTGGATCCGCGGCGAGAACCTCCCGAACTACGACATGCGGCTGAAACTCAGCTCCTGACGGTGTCCCAGACGACCTTGTCGAGGAACTCTTCCATGGCGGTGGCGACTTCGCCGAGTACGGCGGTTGAGGCGGCGGGGGTGGCCGCGTGGCTTCCCAGGGACTTGCCGATGAGAAGAGTCTGCGGCGCGTCGAACGACGGTACGGCGCGCTGGACCTGCTCCAGCACCCACGGTCCGCGCTCCTTGGGGCGGAGGCTGCGCAGCCGGTCGTAGTCGTCCCACCACACCCGCGTCAGCTCGGCGCCGCGCCACCGGAGGGGTACGCGAGCGTCAGCCGGGCTGTTACTCGATGTTCATCTCTCGGACGATCTGTGGTGGACGTCCGTCGGACCAGGCCTCGGCCCACCGTGTGGTGAAGGCGAGATCGGCGACGTCGTCCGGTGGCAAGGCAACGATCGCCGGAGCGAGCTCGGTGCTCGGGGCAACCTTTCGCAGGTCGGCGACGACCTCCGCGAAGCGCCGCCCGGCCGGCTTGACCTGGTTGTCGACGTCGAGCAGCCCGAGGCCGTACTCGAGCGGCGCGAAACCCCCGTACTCGGGCCGGATGTCGTGCGACGCCCACCAGGTCACCGCGCTGACGCCAGGGACCGAGAGCGAGTGCCGGAGCAGCCGTTCGGTCGCATGCTCGACGCTGACGCCGGTGACCCATTCGGGCGCGACGCCGATCTCCTGGATCCAGATGGGCTTCGGCGCGAGCTGGTGTGCGGCGGCGACCTGTGCGAGGTACGCACCGATCGACCACGCAAGGTCGTTCTCCTCACCGAAGTGACCGATGAACCCGCTGAAGTACGGCCAGGCATGGACCGTGGTGAGATCGGGATCGTTGGCGAGCAGCGCTGGGGTAAATCCGGTCTGCGAGGTGGTCCACGGCTGGTGGTCCGCGCCGAGAACAACCGGCAGACCCGGCGCTGCGGCGTGCGCGGCGTCGATCAGGGTGCGCGCCCAGTCGTCCAGGTCCTGGGTGGTCACCGTCGAGGGCTCGAAGCCGACCAGCATGTTCGGCTCGTTGCCGAGGTCGATGCCGGCGCCGGCGGGGTGGTCGGCGACGAGTTCGGCGACGGAGCCGATCAAGGTCTTGGCGGCGGACAGCGCGAGCGCGTCGGTGAAGAGGTTCGCCTTCGGGATCCACGGCGGCCGGAAGACCCAGCCGGAGAGGAAGCCGTTGAGGACGGTGACCCAGACGTCGAGCCCGACGTCGTGCGCGCGGTCCAGCAGGACCGACAGCCGGCTCATCGCGGTGGCCGAGACGGTGGTCGGCGTGGGCTGGAATGCGGGCCAGAGACATTGGACGCGTACGTGGTCACAGCCGAGCGCGGCGATCGCTGCCAGGTCGTCGGCGATCGAGCGTTCGTCGAAGTCCAGCCAGGCGTTCCACCACTGCTGCCGTGGTACGTAGTTGACGCCGAAGGCTGGGCGGTCCGGTTCGGTCATGGCTCAGTCTCTCCGATTCGTCACGCGACATCCCAACTGAGGACCTGGCCCCGCTCGACGAGCCGCTTCTGCAACGCGGGAACGTCGATGTCCTGTACGTCGGACCCGGCCCGGACGGCCTGCACCGCCGCCACCGCCGCGGACTCGGCGAGTACGCAGAACACCGGTTCCATCCGGGTCGCCGCGTAGCCGACGTGTGTCGCGGCCAGGCAGACCGGGACGAGCAGGTTCGCGCAATCCACAGCCTTCGGCGTGACGGCCCGGTACGGGACGGGGTACGGCCGCCCGGTGCCGAGATGCCCGCCGATGAACATGTCGCCCTCGGTCGCCACGCCGAGCTGCCCGGTGCCGGCGTCACGCCAAGGAATCCGCCGTACCGGATAGACGTCGACACCGAACAGCGCCAGGCCGATGCTGTCGGCAGGGTCGTGCAGGTTGGCGACGTCCGCCTGGGTGACGGTGTAGACGCCGTCGAGCCGGCGGGCGACCCGCACGTACAGCTGCGGCGGCCACCCGTCGGTGTCCGGGAAGACGCTCGCATCGAGCCCGTACGCCGCGGTCTCGGCGCGGAACTCCGCCGGTACGCCGGGATCCGCCGACAGGAAGTGGTGCAACCCGCGCAGGTAGTCGATGTGCTGGCGCCACACCCGCGCCCGGGTGTCCCAGTCGCCGTCCTGGTACTCGCGGCTCACGCCGAGCGGGGCGTTGGTGATCAGGGAGGCCCGCTGGTAGTTGTACTCGCCTGAGTTGAGCCAGCCAGGGAAGATCCCGCGCAGCGCGTCGAGGTCGTGGCCGAGGTGCGCGACGTACCGCCGTACCAGCTCGTAGTCGTCGGGCGAGTAGTTGTCGGGCGGGGTGATGGGCGTACGGGCCGCCGGGTCGGTCGTGACGTAGAAGCGAAAGTTGTACGCCTGGGCGTAGTCGTCCGCCGCACCGAGCGGGCGGCCGTGGTCCGCGTCGAGCAACGGGAGGCTCACACCGGGGGCGGCGTACGGGTCGATCGGCGTCCAGTTGGTGACCGGCCGGACGCCGGCGAGGTCTTCGCCAAAGTCGTCCCGCGACTCGCGCCCGGTGCGGTACGGGACACCGGCGAGCGCCATCAGGTCGCCTTCGTACGACGCGTCGATGAAGACGTCTGCCTGTACGTCGATGTCTTCGACCGACTCGCTGCCCGGCAGCGGGACGCCCCAGCGATCCGGGGTCGAGGTCTCGAGCTGGATCGCGGTGATGCGGTTGCCGTCGCGGGTCACCGAGCGGACGCGACGCTCGAAGTGCACGTCGATCTCCGCGGTCCAGGCGTGGAAGGCACGCTGTACGTCGTGCGGGTGGTCGCCGAAGCCGAAGACCGCGTCCCTCGTCAGCCCGCCGACGGCAGCGGGAAGCGGGCAGTCCTGCCGGGGCTTGATGCCCGCGCCGAGCATGCCGCCGAGCGTCCGGCCCGGTTCGATCAGTACGACGGACGCGCCTTCCTGATGCGCGGTCATCGCGGCGACACAACCGGCGGGCGTGCCGCCGTACACACAGACATCGACCATGGCATGCACTCTGCCGCTGTGTTTGCGTCTTTGGTATAGCGATTCTGAGCATGGGCATGTACTTTTTTGCCGTGCTCACGCTCGACGGCTATCTACTCGCGCCACGGCGGGAGGAGTTCAGCCTCGCCGTCGACACGTACGAGACGTGGAGCCTGCTGCTGCCCAGGAGCGGCGCTTTCGCCTACGAGGTCACCGGCGTACCGCGGGGTGTCGCGAAGTTCGGCGACATCGTGATCTGCCCGCCGGGCGGGGCGCTGTGGCGGCGGATGCTGCGTCCGACCGCCGTCTTCCATGCACGTTTCAGTACCAAACTCGAGCCGCCGGTCGGTCGCACCCGCCTGCTGGACCTCGATCGCCTTCGCGCGGACCTGGCCATGCTCGACGAGGACCACCCCTCGCTGGTCGCGACCCACGTGGTCACCGACCTCGTGCTGCTGGCGTCCCGCGCCCATCGCCCCGGCGACAAGTTGGTGCTTGAGGCAACGGCCTACCTTCACGACCATTTCACCTCACCGGACCTGTCGCTAGGAGACCTGGCCGATCAGCTGGGCATCAGCCCTGCCCAGTTCTCCCGCCGCTTCAAGGCGGCCCACGGTGTCACCCCGGCCCACTACCTCCGCCGTACCCGCCTGCGAAGAGCCCGCGAGCTCCTCACCGAAACTGACGACACCCTCCAGACCATCGCCGAACACTCCGGCTACCGAAGCGCCTTCTACCTGAGCCGCGTGTTCACCAACCACACCGGCCAGTCCCCATCGCAGTACCGACAGACTGTCAGGGTCTGACTTGTTGCCGTTCAGGCTCCGGCGGCGGTGACGACGGCGTCGGTGGCGAAGCCGGCCAGGAGGCCGAGCAGGATGCACCAGGTCGTGAGTTCCTTGAGGCCGGTCTTGCGGGCGACGGCCAGGAGTTCGATGACGACGTACAGGATCGAACCGGCGGCGAGGCCGAGGAACGCCACCGACAGGGTGTCGTTGACGAACCGCTGTCCGATGAGGGTTCCGACGAACGTCGGCCCGCCGCCGATCAGCCCGAGCAGCGCGAGGGTCAGCCAGGACGGCCGCTCGCCCGCGGCCGCCAGCGGTGCGACGATGCCGAAGCCTTCGGTGGCGTTGTGCAGGGCGAATCCGATGATCAGCAGGACGGCCAGCGACATCTCGCCGGTCGCCGCGGAGTTGCCGATCGCGAGACCCTCGGCGAAGTTGTGCAGGCCGATCCCGGTGGCGATCATCGTGGCCAGCCCGGCCGCGGCCGAGGCTGCCTGCGGCTTCAGCGCGGGATCGCCGGTGGCGGCGGCACCTGGGCCTGCTTTCGGCTGCGACGTACGGCGCCGCGCCATCCAGCGGTCGTAGTACACCAGGCCGAGCAGCCCGATCCCCAGCCCGGCCGCGAGGACCAGGCCGTGGCCGAGCGTCGTACCCCAGTGCTTGTCCGCGAGCGCGGTGTCGATCGGCTCCCAGGCGTGCGCCAGGACGTCCCACAGCAGGAACAACAGGATGCCGATCGCGAGCGCGTTCAGCCCCGCCTTGAGACGGGGCGCGGGATTGCGCAGCCGGCCGATCGGAAGACCGAGATAGATGGTGAGACCGGCGACTGCGCCGAGAACCGCGACCTGCGAGCTGGACATCAAGACTCTCCGGGAAGGTGGAAGTGCAGCTCGGACATTAGGTGAGGCAAGGCTGACCTCACAAGTCCCGAGACGGAACTCACGCTCCCGCTGAGAATCCGCTGAGCAGACCCGGTGGTACCTGCGGCCGGCGCGACCGCCCGGCGCAGGTACTCGACCGGTCTGCGTTACTCCGCGAGCTTGGCGATGGCCTGCGCCCAGAGGAAGTACTTGTTGGTGCCGAGGTCGCCGACCGTGACGATGTTGAACGCCGCCTTCAGGTGCTCGGCGTCGCTGTCGCTGACGCCCTGGAGGGCAGCCACCGGAGCGTTCGCGAGCTCCTCGAGCGACTTGCCTTCGTATGCCTTGTCCAGCTTTGCGTCCATTGCGGACATGTTCGCGTCCCTTCTGGGTCAGGAATGTCGATTTTCAACGTAGCGGCACCCACCCTGGTTGTCCCGACCGCCTTCGTGGCGAGTCGGGATGTTTATCGGTACACGGGTGGCGTCAGAATTGGTGGGTGACCGCCGGTTCACCACGAAAAGAGGGCACAGACATGCTCGATCCTGTCGTCGGCAAGGGTGCGTTGACCGAGACCGACCGCTTCATCTTCGAGTCGTGGGGTTACTTCCTGATTCCCGGTGTCCTGACGAAGGACGAGGCCGCGGAGGCGTACGACGTCTCGCAGCGGCTGCACGCGGACCGGGACCGCGAGTTCGGGCAGATCGGCCGGACGTACGAGAGCGAGCCGGTGCTCGAGCGGCTCATCGACCATCCCGACGTACTCCCGAAGGTTCAGGGACTGCTCGGTGACCGGTTCGTGCTGCAGGCCGGCTGGAACACCATGCAGCCCGCGCACGCGGGGAACGGCGGCTGGCACCAGGACGGATCGTCCGCGTTCGACTTCAAGGAGCTGGGCTACCCGGTTCCGCTGATCCAGCTGCGCGTGTCGTACCTGCTGACCGACCAGACCAAGCCCGGGATGGGCAACATGGAGCTGATCCCGGGCAGCCACCGCTCGCGGGTGGCCCTGCCGGCCTCGATCCGGGAGAACAAGGGCGACGTCGCGATCGGCCACGTCGTGTGCGCCGAGGCGGGAGCCGCGCTGGTCTTCCACAACGGCGTCTGGCACCGGACCTACCGCCACGACGGCGACTACGACCGCTTCACGACCCACTACGTCTACAGCCCGCCGTGGGTCCGTCCGGCCGACCGTTTCGGCAACGACCCCGAGTTCCTCGAACGCACCACTCCGCTGCGGCGCGCCCTGCTGGGCGAGTTCGCCCGTCCGGATGCTCCCTTCGGTGCGAACTACGATCCGCTGCCGATCTGACCCGCCGATGCAACCAACTTCGCACTCGTAGGCGTGTCTAACCCGGTATCGAGGACCGGGAGGACAGATGAGTGACCGGGACGCCGCGTTCGAGGCGTACTTCGCCGCACGGTCCGACGCCATGCGCGGTACGGCGTACCTGCTGTGCGGCGACTGGCATCGGGCGGAGGACCTGGTTCAGCAGACGTTCACGAAGATCTACCTGGTGTGGCGCCGGATCCAGCGGCACGAGGCGATGGACAGCTACACCAGGCAGACGCTCGTACGGACGTTCCTGTCCGAGCGGCGCCGGGGGTGGTTCCGGCACGAGTCGGTCGGGTCTCCGGAGACCGACCGGCCCGCGCCGTCGTCCGGCCTGGCCGACGAACGGCTCGTGTTGCTGGAGGCGCTGACGAAGGTGCCGCCGCGGCAGCGGGCCGTTCTGGTCCTGCGGTACTGGGAGGACCAGTCCGTCGAGCAGACGGCCGAGTTGCTCGACTGCTCGGCGGGAAACGTCAAGAGCCAGGCGGCGCGCGGGTTGGCGACGCTGCGCGGTCTGCTGGCAGAGGAGAGAGTGCGATGAAGGAAGAGGATCTCGGCGAGGCGCTGCACGACCTGATGGTGCGCACGACTCCGCCGCCGTCGATGGACCCGGCGAGTGCCCTCGTCCAGGGCCGCCGGGCGCTCAAGCGGCGCAGGATCGCGGTGACCGGGGCGGCGGTCGTCTCGATGGCGGTCGTCCTCGGGGCCGGTCCGGCGCTGGTCGTGCACTACGCCGGCAACCGGCCGACGAACCCGATGGTGGCAGGCACCGGGCCGGCGGCCGCGACGCCGACGGTCGCGACGCCCTCGGCGGTCTCCACCGTGACGCCGTCGGCGCCCGCGACCCGGAAGTCGGGCGACCCGTGGCCGGAGGGGCAGACGGACCGTACGGCGACCGCGGGTCCGCGCGCCGACCGAGCCGTGGCGTTGATGAACCAGCTGAGCTCGGCGGTACCGGCGGGGTTCACCGCGCCGAGCCTGAAGTACCCGGACGGTCGGGGGATGCGGTGGCCGCAGGCGCAGTACGCGTCGAACGACGGCGAGCCGGACTACTGGGAGTACCAGGCGATCATCCCGGTGCAGAAGGGCGACCGGGTCGGCGGGTTGCTGGCGATGTCGACCACGCCTGACGGGAAGCCGTCGACGACTCCGTGCAAGCTGGCCCAGAAGTTCTGGGGTGGCACCGGCACCTGTGCTGTCGTGGATGTCGCCGGCAAGAAGGTCGGCGTGGTGACCACGAAGGGCCACGACAGCTACGACCAGTGGGCCGCCTACCGGTACCCCGACGGCACGGTCGTGTACCTCGCACAGACCAAGAAGACCGACAACGACGCCCGCTCGCCGCTGACGCAGCCGATCTTCACCACCAACCAACTGGCCGAGCTGGTCACCTCACCGAAGTTCAAGATCAGCAGCTGACGAGGCCCCAGTAGGTTAGGGAAAGCGGGTGGCAGTAGCGATGGAGGCGGCGCCGGCGACGAAGGTGAGGAGCATGGCGATGCCGGCGAAGCGGGAGGTGATTTCCTTGTCCTGCTTGTCGTAGCCGACCGAGGAGCCGATGTCCTTGTAGACGTTGTCGAGCTGGTCGGAGGACTCGGCGTTGTAGGCCTTCCCGCCGGTGATCCGGGCGATCTCCTGCATCTCGCCCGGGTCGGGTGGTACGCGTTCGCGGATGCCGTCCATCTCGATGAAGCCGGACTGGGTGCCGATCGTCAGCGTGTAGACGGGGACGTTCTTGGCCTTGGCCGCGGCGGCTGCTTCCTGGATGGTGCGCCCGACGGTGCGTTTGCCGTCGGACTCCAGGACGATGCGCGCGGGCGCCGGTTCGTTCGGGTGATCGGGGTCCGGCGGCAGCTGGGTGATCGCCTGGAGCGCGGCGAAGATGCCTTCGCCGGTCCCGGTCGACTCGGCGAGTTGCAGGCCGTCGATGGCACGCAGTACGACGGCCCGGTCGGTGGTCGGCGGGACGACGATGGTCGCCGTGCCGGCGAAGGCCACGAGGGCGACGTTGAACTTGGCCGGCAGTTGGTTGACGAACTGTTTGGCCGACTTCTTGGCGGCGCCGAGCCGGCTCGGGTCGATGTCGGTGGCCATCATCGACAGCGACACGTCGATGGTCATCACGATGGTCGCGCGTTCCCGCGGCACCTTGACCTCGGCCTTGGGCCGGGCGAATGCGATCACCGACGACGTCGCGGCGAGCAGTACGAGCGCGACCGTGAGGTGGCGGCGCCACTGCGGCCGGCGCGGCGCGACGCGGTCCAGCAGCGCGAGGTTGGTGAACCGCAGCGCGTACGCGTTCCGCCGCCGCTGCAGGATCAGGTAGACCGCGACGGCGGCCGGAATCAGGATCAGCAGCCAGAGCCGCCCGGGCGACAGGAAGTGCGACACCTCAGCGCCGTCGTTCGCGGGTGAGGCAGCCGGGGACCGACAGCGCGAGTTTCATGGTTTGGCCACTGTAACCCCGCACTCCAGGCGTGGCCGATGGCGGTCAAGATGGTGGGCTCAGGGGCGGCGGCGGTGGCTAATGGTCTGGACAGCTCCGCCCGCCCCCAGGAGGTCGCCATGAAGCTGGCTCGCAGGTTCTTCTCAGGTTTGCTGGTTCTCTCCACGCTCCTGCAGTTCACCGGCGGCCCACCCGCCGCCGTCTCGAGTGCGCTGCCGTACCCCACCCGGAGCGACTACCGGATCAAGGGGCTGCAGCCCGACTTCTGGCCGAACCGGGCGGAGGTGGCAGGGAACAACGTCGGTGGTGTCGCGATGAACATGGTCTGGGCCAACTGGGAGCCGTCGGTGACCGCGCCGCCGTGCGCGGGCGGTCAGCAGCAGTTCGACAACCACTGCTTCACCGTCGACGCCCGGACCGATGCCGAGATCAAGGCGTACACGGACCTCGGCGTCGTCGTGACGGCGGTCGTGTACGGCGTGCCCGCCTGGGCGCGGGTGAATCGCGCCTGTTCGCCGGCGTACCCCGGGTTCGAGATCTTCTGCGCGCCGGACAACGCGGCCGACTACGGGCGATTCGCGGGCATGCTGGCGCAGCGGTACGACGGGCAGCACGGGAACGGCCGGCTCGCGGACTTCGTGATCCACAACGAGGTCAACTCCAACGACTGGTTCGACATCGGCTGTGGTCAGGGCGTCGCCTGTGACCAGAACGCCTGGATCGACACGTACGCGCAGAACTACAACGCGGCGTACGACGCTGTCGTCGCCCAGCAGTCCACCGCGAAGGTGCTGATCTCGCTGGATCACCGCTTCGGCACCGTGTTCGACCAGCCGGCGGCGAGCAGTCCGGTGCTGTCCGAGCAGACCATGCTGACCGCCCTCGCGCCTAAGCTCGGCGCCCGCGCCTGGCGGGTCGCCCATCACGCCTACCCACCGGACCTCACCCGTCCCGACTTCGGCGCTGACGACTACCCGCGGGTCAGCTTCGGCAACCTCGGCGTGCTGGTCGGCTGGCTGCGCAAGCAGTTCCCGAACACCCCGTCGGCGTGGGAGGTCCAGCTCACCGAGAACGGCGTGAACTCGGCGAGCCCGTCGAGCGAGGCGGCCCAGGCGGACGGCGTATGCCGATCGTTCATCGACGTACTGGGAACACCTGGAATCGAGAGCTACATCTACCACCGGATGTCCGACAACGCGGGCGAAGGCGTCTCGCTGGGCCTGCACCGCGCCGACGGTACGGCGAAACCCGCGTGGTCCACGTATGCGCTTGCCAACCGCAACGACCTGACACCGGCCCAGTTGTCGTGCGGCTTCGAGACCCTGCCGTACATCACGCTCCGCCGCGGGTACGACGCGGCAGCGGGCAAGCACCGCGCCTCCTCCCGCCTGCTGCCGAGCGGTGTCACGCAGGAGCAGACGTACAAGGTCCTCCGTCAGCCCGCCGCCGGCACCGTGATGCTCTACGAGTGCAAGCTCGGCAGCCAGACGTTCCTGACCCGGGCGGTCGACTGCGAGGGACAGTTCCCGATGGGCCCGGTCGGCTACGCGTACACGACTCAGGTCGCCGGCACCCAGCCGTTGTACCGCTGCCGGCGGGACGCCGACAACGACCACCTGATCACGGTGCAGAGCAACTGCGAGGGCTACGTGCTGGAGTCGGTGCTCGGGTACGTCGTGACGTAGACCGTACGATGAGACGGTGCCTGCCAGTATTCGCGACGTCGCACGGGAAGCCGGGGTTTCCCTCGGTACGGCGTCGACGTACCTGAACGCCCCCGAGCGCGTCGGGCCGGAGTCCGCGCGGCGGATCCAGAAGGCGATCGACGAGCTCGGCTACATCCGGAACGAGGCGGCCCGGCAGTTGCGCGCCGGGCACAGCCGGATGCTCGCGATGCTGAGCATGGAGCTGCGGAACCCGTTCTTCGGCGAGGTGGCCGAGGTGATCGAGCAGCGGGCCACCGACTTCGGTCTGTTCCTGATGCTGCTGTACGGCCATGGCGACGTCGACCGCGACCGGCGGTACGTCGACCTCGCCGTCCAGAAGCAGGTGTACGGGATGATCCTCGCGTCGGGCAGCGCGACGCCCGACGTCCTCGACCTGCTCGACCGGCACAAGGTGCCGACGGTGCTGATGGACGGGCACGCCGATCGGGACGGGTTCGCGTCGGTCGCCATCGACGACGTGACCGGCGCCCGCCGGGCGGTCGAGCACCTGATCGAGCAGGGCTGCCGGCGGATCGCCGTGATCGGGGGAGAGGCGACGCTGCCGCAGATCCAGGAGCGCGTGCTCGGCGCCCAGCAGGCGGCGGCCGGCCGCCGCGGGGTGACGCTGGAGATCGTGCCTACCAAGGAGCGCACGGTGGAGGCGGGCCGGGACGCGGGCGACGAGCTGGTCCGCCGGTCCGTCCGCCGCCGGCCCGACGGCGTGTTCGCGATCAACGACCTGATCGCGGTCGGGCTGCTGCAGTCGCTGGTGATCTCGGCCGGCTGGCGGATCCCGCAGGACGTCGCGCTCGTCGGGTACGACGACATCGACTTCGCGTCGTCGTCCGTCGTACCCCTGTCGACGGTACGGCGGCCGCGGGACGTGTTCGGGTGGGCCGCCGTCGACTTCGTCCGGGAGCTCGCCCGGGCCAAGGTGCCGGGACCGCCGCGGCATGTCGAGATCCAGCCCGAGCTGATCGTGCGCGCGAGTTCACGCCGCCACTGAAACGATTACAATCCGGGCGCCGTCCGATCCTGGACAGCTCGCCGTTCCGCCCTTGACAGGCAGGTAGTGCTCCGCCACAGTTCCACTGAAACGTTTCGACTCGGTGAACGGAGCCCTTCATGTCGGTGGCCTCGACCGTGGCGCGACGGCGGCGGCGGTGGCCGTTCGCGGTCTACCTGACCCTGATCCCGGTGCTGGCGACGCTGCTGGTGTTCCAGTACTACCCGGCGGCGAGCGGCATCTGGCACTCCTTCTTCGACTGGAAGCCGGCCGGCCACTCGACGTTCGTTGGGCTGGGCAACTACCGGACGATGCTGCACGACGACCTGTGGTGGAGCTCGTTCCGCAACCTCGGGCTGATCTTCGTCTTCGGTGTGGTGATGTGGGCGATCCCGCTGCTCGCGGCGGAGCTGCTGATCTCGCTGCGCAACCGGCGACTGCAGTTCGTCTACCGCACGCTGCTGATCGTGCCGATGGCGTTCCCCGGCGTGGTGACCGCGCTGGTGTGGTCGTTCATGTACCACCCGAACCAGGGCGTCATCAACCAGGCGCTGGGCGCGGTCGGCCTGCCCGGGCTGCGGCAGAACTGGGTCGGCGACCCGCACCTCGCGCTGATCAGCCTGCTGTTCATCGGCTTCCCGTTCGTGGCCGGGCTGCCGTTCCTGATCATCTATTCGAGCCTGAGCAACATCCCGGCCGAGGTCTTCGAGGCCGCCGAGCTCGACGGTGTCGGCAGGCTGCGCCGGGTCTGGGCGATCGACCTGCCGTTGCTGGCGGCCCAGATCAAGCTGCTGTTCTTCCTCGCGGTCGTGGCCACGCTGCAGTACGGCTTCCTGGCATACATCGTGACGTCCGGAGGTCCGGACGGCGCGACGACGGTGCCGGTACTGCGGATGCTCGACGTCGCGTACCAGGGCGGTGACTGGGGTTACGCGGCGGCGTTGTCCACCACGCTGTTCGTGATCACGCTCGTGCTGTCGTGCGTGATCGTCTTCGTTCGCCGCCGGAGCAGCGGCCTGTCCGACGCGAAGGGGATGTGACCATGTTCGACACCCGAGCGACCCGGCGCCGGACTGTCCACCGGACGCGCCGGAAGCGCGGCCAGGCCGGCGTCATTGCCGGCCTCACGATCCTGGTGCTGCTCAGTCTCGGGCCGTACGTCTTCATGCTGGGTACGTCGGTCAAGGACAACCTGCAGTTCGCGACGAACTACTGGTTGCCGTCCTGGCCGCTGCACCTGGAGAACTACTCGACCGCGTGGCAGCAGATCAGCCCGTACCTGCTCACGTCGCTCCTGGTCGCGGCGGCGGCGATCGTCGGCATCCTGCTGCTGTCGTCGGTGGCCGGCTTCGTCCTGGCCCGGTACTCGTTTCCCGGCCGGCGGTTCCTGTTCGCGATGATCGCCGCGCTGATGATGGTGCCGAGCATCTCGAGCCTGATCCCGCTGTTCGTGATGATGCGCGACTTCGGTTTGCTGAACACGTACGCCGTCCTGGTGATCCCGCACATCGCGGGCGGTGTCGTCCTCGGCACGATCCTGATGAAGACGTTCGTCGAGAGCATCCCGCAGTCGCTGTTCGACGCGGCCCGGACCGACGGTGCCGGGGGAGTGCGAATGTTCACCTCGATCATGCTGCCGTTGTCGATGCCCGTGATCGGAACAGTCGCGCTGGTGACGGTGAACGGCGTCTGGAACGACTTCTTCTGGCCGTTGCTGACGATCACCAAGGACCAGTACCGCACGGTGTCGGTCGGGTTGCTGTTCTTCCACGGCCAGACGGGCACGGCGTACGGCCCGATGTTCGCCGGCTACATGCTCGCGAGCCTGCCGCTGCTCGTGCTGTTCGTCCTGCTGTCCAAGCACTTCCTGGCCGGAGTCCAAGGCGGTCTTCCGGGCAGTCACTGAAACCCCACCTCCAGAAGGGAAATCTCGATGGCGAGACCGCATCGCGCCGCCCGCGCGCTGTCGTGCATCGCGTTGGCGGGGCTGCTGTCACTGACAGCTGCCTGTAACGGCTCGGGGGCCGGGTCCGGTGACCAGGTGACGATCACGATCGCCGGGCCGAACCAGTGGAACTCCGACCCGAAGAGCTTCGGCCCGGCCTGGGAGGACCTGGTCAAGCGGTTCGAGGAGAAGGAGCCGGGGATCAAGGTCGAGACGACCGTGCTGCCGATCCCCGACTTCGTCCAGACCCTGTCCACCCAGCTGACGGCCGGCACCGCGCCCGAGCTGGTCTTCAACCAGGCGCCGCACCAGCCCGACCAGGTCGTTGCCCTCGACGACTACCTGACCAAGCCGAACCCGTACGTCCCCGGCAACCAGCACTGGATCGACATCTTCAACCCGGACCAGTTCGGACCGAAGTCCGGCAAGGTGCGCAACGCCGCCGGCCACTACGAGTGGGTGCCGTTCAACCTGGTGACGATCGGCCTCTACTACAACGTCGACGCGTTCGCGAAGGCCGGCGTTCAAGCGCCGCTGAAGACGTACGGCGACTTCCTGACGGCCTGCCCGAAACTGAAGGCGGCCGGGTACGCGCCGCTCGCGATGGACAACGGCTGGCTCGGCCAGGGCTGGACGTACAACGTCGTGATGGGCATGTTGATGGACAAGTACTACGCGAAATGGAACCAGTTCGACGCCGACGGCAAACCCGGCAAGGCCGCGCAGCTGACGGCCAAGTCGGTCGCGCACGCGATCCTGACCGGCGAGCTGGACCCGACCTCGACGCCGGAGGTGGCCGAGGGGCTGCGGCTGATCAAGAAGATGTTCGACGCCTGCGCGACGCCGAACTGGTCCGGTATCGCCGGTGGTGCCTCGTTCGTCGGCGGCAACGACTTCGTCGGCGGGAAGGCCGCGATCGCGTGGGGCACGAACTTCGCCGACTCCAGCCTGGACGAGGTGACCTGGAAGCACAGCACGATGCCGTTCCCGACCATCACGTCGGCGGACACCTCGGTGTCGGACGGTACGCCGGCCCGGTTCGGCGCGGAGGCCGGCGGGACGTCGTACATGATCCCGTCGACGACCAAGGGCAAGCAGCTCGACGCCGCGGTGAAGTTCCTGCAGTTCGCCAGTAGCACGGAGGGCGGACAGGCCTGGCTGGACAAGTCGGGCGGTATCCCGGCGACCAGGGACGGCAAGGCGGCGCCGGGGTTGCAGGGGCTGATGAGCGGGGAGTGGTTCAACCATCCGCCGCGGGTGATGGGCCTCGATCTGCGGCCGAAGGCGCTGGCCGGGAAGCCCGTGTACGACGGCTATCTGCTCGGTACCAAGAGCGAGTCCGAAACGATGCAGAAACTCAAGGAGGACTGGACCGCCGCGGTCAAGGAACAGGCCAAGGACGCCGGGTGGACGGAGGCGTGGGCGAAATGACGAGTATCCGACGCATGATCACCGCGGCGGTGGTCACCGCCCTCACCGCCGCGGCACTCGTGACCACGTCCGCCGCGGCGGCTCCGGCCGGCATCACCTCGGTCCGGGCCACCGACCAATCGATCCAGGTCAAGGGGACTGCCGGGGCCGCCACCGATGTGGCCGTCTACGCGCTCGGGGTCGAGCAGGACGACTCCGCGTGGAACGGCGGCACGCCGGTGGCGACCGTACGATCCGACGCCGCCGGTGCCTTCGCGGCAACAGTCTCGACGCAGTTGTACTACGACAAGTTCGTGGCCGTCGCCGATGGAGCGATCGTCGGCACCGACCACCAGGTCGACGACGTCGCGATCACGCCGACCAACTCGTACCCGTACCCGACCAGCCCGACCAAGAAGGGCCTGCAGGTCCAGCTGACCGCCGACGCCGAGGAGCTCGGGGTCGGGCATGCCGCGATCAACGTCGCGTTCAACCAGATCATGCAGATGTCCGACGCCGGGGCCGGCCAGTCGATCCCGTTCGTGTCCCAGGGCCGGACGTTCTACTTCGACGCGGCTGCGGTCGGCGGGATCGACCGGCAGATCAAGCCGTTGTCGGACAACCGCACCGTGGTCAACCTGATCCTGCTGCTCTACCGCGACGACCGCCCGAACTCGAGCTGGCAGGTGCTCAAGCATCCGGACGCGGACCTGCGCGGCGGACCCGTCTTCGGCTTCAACACCAAGACCGCCGAGGGCATCGCGTACTACACCGCCGCGGTCGAGTTCCTCGCTCAGCGGTACACCCGGACCGACCAGCAGTACGGCCGGGCCACCGGCTTCATCGTCGGCAACGAGATCGACGCGCCGTGGGACTGGCAGAACATGGGCCTGAAGACCATCGACGAGTTCCTGCCGTACTACGAACGCGCGCTGCGGATCACGTACCTCGCCACCCGCAAGGCGTACGGCGAAGCCCGTACGTACGTATCGCTGACGCACGCCTGGGCGCGCTCGCTGGTACCGGATCCGCAGCGGTACTACGCGGGCAAGGACGTCGTCGATCGGCTGAACGCGATGACCAAGGTACACGGGGACTACCCGTGGAACGTTGCCTACCACCCCTATCCGGACAACCTGGTCGACCCGCGCTTCTGGAAGGACGGCAACACCACCAGCGACCCGGACTCCACCCCGAAGATCACCCTGCGCAACATCGAGGTGCTGCCGCAGTACCTGTCCCGTCCGGGGCTGACGTACGACGGTCAGCAGCGGCGGATCATCCTGTCCGAGCAGGGCTGCAACACCCCGAACACGAGCGCCGAGTCGGAGCGCAACCAGGCCGCCTGCTACGCGCTGGCGTACTACAAGGTCGCGTTCCTGCCCGGGATCGACGCGTTCATCCTGCACCGGCACGTCGACCACCGGCAGGAGGGCGGGCTGCGGCTCGGCCTGTGGTGGTGGGACGACACCGTCGACGCACCGGCCGCGCCGAAGACGCAGAAGCTCGTGTACAACGTGTTCCGCGACATCGACACCAGCCGGTCGTTGGAGGCGACGAAGTTCGCGCTCGACGTGATCGGCATCAAGGACTGGTCGGAGCTGGTGCCCGGCTGGGATCCGGCGAAGCTCGCCGTCCGGAGCAATCCGGCGACGGTCGGCGCCAGCCGTACGGCGATGCCGCGGCAGGTGCGCACGTTGATGGACTTCACCAGCGGTACGCAGGGCTGGCGGGTGTCCGACGCGTCGGATCAGGTGACGGCTGTGGACGGCGTACTGCGTACCCACTTCACCTGGTCGGCGGGCAACGCGGCGCAGCTCGCCCAGCTGTGGCGCGGTACGGACGTAGTACTGCCTCAGGCGGTCGACACAGCTGGGGCGCAGGCGCTCTCGGTCCGGATCCGAATCCCGGCGGACGCCGCGGTCGGCACGCGGTTCGTGAAGATCAAGGCGTACGGCGACGACGGCCGGGTCGTTGAAGGCGCTACCCGGCTCGGCGACGGTGCCGACTGGCAGCGGGCGAGCATCGACCTGTCCGGGTGGAGCGGACGGATCGCCCGGATCAAGGTGTGGGTCCGGGGGAGTACGCAGGCGGCGTGGAGTGGGTCGTTCGACCTGGACGACGTCCAACTGGCCGGCGCCCTCGCCGGAGCGGATCGGACCGGCAACCTCTCGATCGCGGCCGCGGCGCCGGAGGGGATCGGCGCCGGGAAGCCGGTACGGGTGACCGTCCGGAACGACGACCTGCGGCCGGTGAGCGATCCGACGGACGTGAGGCCGTGCGACGGCGTCACGCTCGACCCGTCGACGTTCCCGACGACCGGTATCGCGCCGGGGGCTGCGACGACGTTCGCTGCGACGGTGGCCAGGTCGGCGCCGGCGGATCCGTACAGTCCGCGGATGTGCTTCCAGGTGGCCGGATTCGAGTACGAGGTCGCGGTCGCCGTACCGCCGAAGCCGGTGCCGGTGGCGAAGCCGCTGTTCGACTTCGACGACGGCACGACACAGGGTTGGCAGGCCGGGTCGGGCATCGCGTCCGTTTCGGCGGCAACAGCGACGGCGAACGGTCCCGGCGTACCGCAGGCGGGTCCGTACATGCTCGACGGTGCTTCGCCGGTGGAGTCGTCGTTGCTGCCCAAGACGATGTATGTCGACCCCCCGAAGCCGCTCGACCTGTCCGCGGCGAAGCGGGTCGTGGCGTGGGTCGACTCGTACGGCGGGGCGCCCAACTCGACCGGGTACGAGGTGACGTTCACGCTGCGGTCGGGGTCGTCGGTGCAGACGATCACCCAGCCGTACAAGGCGGATCAGTGGAACGAGGTCAGCCTCGACGTGTCGAACTGGGCGGGTCGGTCGTCGGTGGATCACGTGGAGGTGACGATGCACGCGGTCGGCGGTGACTATCCGAACTGGGGTGCGCACTTCCAGGTCGACTCGCTGGGGTGGTTCGACAGCCTTTAGGGGTTCTCTAAGGTTCTCGGACGGTGGGTCTAGGGGCGGTTGGGTGGAGTGGCAGGTACCAACAGCAGTAAAGGAGCCTGTCATGAAACTCAACCGTCGCCTGGTCGGCGCCATCGTGGGAGTCGTCGCCGCCGCGGGGATCGCGGTCCCTGCGATTGCCCAAACGTCGCCGAAGCCGAGCAAGCCCTCGGAGCTGCCGTCGGTGGCCGCCTCGGCCGGACTGAGCGAGAGCCGGCTGCAGGCGGGGCTGGTCGCCGCCAAGCGGGCCGGTGGCAGTACCGACGCGGGTATCGCGGCGTTCGCGGCGGCTGCTCACACCAGCCGGGCAACGGCGGAGCGGATCGTGTACTCCGTGTTCGGCATTCAGGGCGATCGCAGCCTGACCGGTCCGGTGGCGGCGGGCGCCCTCGCGTCGCGGCTCGGCGTACCGGCAGCTGCCGCGCAGCGGGCGCTGGACCGGATCGGCGCGCTGAGCCGCGAACCGGACGGCGTCGACCTGCACAGTGCCGGGTTCGCTGCCGTCGCGCACGACCTCGGCGTCCAGCCGGCGCAGCTCGCGGCCGCGCTGGACGCGGTCAAGCAGAGCATGGCCGGGAAGTAGGGGCGGAACGGGCGAGTACGGCGCACAATGAGTCGCGTGCGAGTGCTGGTGGTCGACGACGACGCGGCGGTGTGCCGCTCGCTGGTCGTCGCACTCGCACGCGACGGCTACGAGGTCCACACCGCCGACGGGGGCGGTGAGGCGTTGCGCCAGACCGCGCGGCTGCCGGTCGACGCGATCGTGCTCGACGTCGCGATGCCGGAGCCGAACGGGCTGGAGGTCTGCCGCCGGCTCCGCTCCCGCGGTGACCGCACCCCGATCCTGATGCTCAGCGCACGCGAGCTGGTCGACGACCGCGTCGCGGGGCTGGACGCGGGCGCGGACGACTACCTCACGAAGCCGTTCGCGCTGACCGAGTTGCGGGCGCGGATCCGCGCGCTGCTTCGCCGCAACGAGGTGAGCAGCGAGCAGTTGGTGTACGGCGACGTCGTACTCGATCTGGCCGGCTCCCGGGTACGTCGGGGGGCCCGCGAGATCGTGCTGAGTCGTACCGAGTACCTGCTGCTCGAGCTGTTCCTGCGCAACCCCGGCCGGGTGCTGAGTCAGACGAGCATCTATCAGGCGGTGTGGGGCTACGACTTCGGTCCGGGGTCGAACAACCTCTGGGTGTACATGAGTTACCTCCGGAGGAAGCTCGAGGCGGGTGGTGAGCCACGGGTTCTCCAGACGGTCCGTGGGCTCGGATATGTACTGCGGGATACCCCGTGACGCTGCGGAACCGGATCGCGGGTGCGGCGGCGCTGATCGTGCTGGTGGTCGCGGCCGGCGTGAGTACTGTCCTGTACCTGTCGTACGCGGCGAGCCTCCGCGGACGGGTGGACGCCTCGCTGATCGACGCGGCGCAACAGGCGTCCGCGATCGCCCAGCGGCTGAAGGAGTCGACGAGCGACAAGGGCGCAACGCCCGTACTGGACAAGCCTGTAACGGTCGGCTCGATCGACGTCCAGCTGTATCCCGGACCCGTCGACGCGGGTCAGTCCACCCGTTTCGGTCCGCTCGACAGTCGGGATGTCGCGACGGCCTCGGGTGCGCAGCCGGCGTATTTCGCCGATGTGCGTTACAACAACCAGCCTTTCCGCCTTTACACCGCTCCGATGCCGGACACCTCGGTCGGTGCGTTGGTGCGCACGAGCCGGGCCGGGAACGCGGACGACAGCGCGCTGCGCAACGCCGTACTGTTGCTCGCCGGGCTCACGATCGCCGCCGCGCTCATCACGTACGGCGTTGCTCGTCTCGCCGCGGGCCGCATCCTGCGTCCGGTTGCGGAGCTCACCGCGGCCGCCGAGCATGTCACGCGGACCCGCGACCTGACGGCGCGTCTCGGTGCCGACGGGACGGACGAGGTCGGCCGGCTCGGTGCCGCGTTCGACACGATGCTGGGCGCGTTGGACGAGTCGGTGACCGCGCAGCGCCAGCTCGTCGCGGACGCCTCGCACGAGCTGCGGACACCGCTCACGAGTCTCACCACGAACCTCGACCTGCTCGACGACGGCGCGGCGCTGGCCGATCCGGAGGCGCCGGCGTTGGTCCGGGCGGCCCGGGAGCAGGCGGGGGAGCTGCGGCAGCTGATCAGCGACCTCGTCGACCTCGCCCGGTACGGCGAGACCGTGCCGCATCGGGAGCTCGTGCGCCTCGATCTCGTGACCGCCGCCGCCGTACGGAACCGCCCGGTCGAGACCGAGCTGCGGCCTTGCCTGGTGTACGTCGATCCCGGCGCGGTCGAGCACGCCGTGAGCAACCTCATCGACAACGCCCTCAAGTGGAGCCCCGGCGCCGTCGAGGTCGTGGTGGCGGGCGGCCGGGTCTCGGTCACGGACCATGGTCCGGGCATCCCCGACGACGACCTGCCCCACATCTTCGAACGCTTCTACCGATCACCGGCCGCCCGCGGAATGCCCGGCTCGGGCCTCGGCCTGGCAATCGTCGGCAACGTAGCCCACGCCAACGACGGCACCCTCGAAGTACGCACCGACAATCACGGCTCGACGTTCACCCTCACCTTCCCCACCGAGGCCTAGGGAGCGGACCACCGCAGATAACCCTCGTCCACCTCCGGCAATCGCCCATTCGCGGAGACCCGGAGCGTGCGACGTCCATCCACAAGCGGCCAGCCATTCGACGATCTTTGTCCAGGAATTGGTGACTGACATCGGATCCCCCCGCCTGATAGGAAAAGGATCACGTTATCGGGGGCGGGGGGCGTTACCGTATGGGCGTGAGTTTTGATCCGGTGGCGCATAACCGTGTGGCGTGGGACCTTGAGGTGGACAGTGGGAACGAGTGGTCGAAGCCGGTCGCTCCCGAGGTTGTCGAGCGGGCGCGGGCCGGGGACTGGTCCGTCGTACTGATCGGGTACCAGCCGGTTGACCGGGCGTGGTTCCCGGCGGACTTGTCCGAGGTGGACGTTCTCTGTCTGGCTTCGGGTGGCGGGCAGCAAGGGCCGATTCTGGCCGCGGCCGGGGCGCGGGTGACGGTGTTCGACAACTCGCCGCGTCAGTTGGAGCAGGACCAGTTGGTCGCGGAGCGCGAGGGGCTCGACCTGCGCACCGTGCTCGGCGACATGCGCGACCTGTCGGAGTTCGCCGACTCCTCGTTCGATCTGGTCTTCAACCCGGTCTCGAACCTGTTCGTCCCCGAGCTGGCACCCGTATGGCGCGAGTGCTTCCGCGTGCTGCGGCCGGGCGGGACCCTGCTGTGCGGGTTCCTCAACCCTGACGTGTACCTGTTCGACCAGGAGATCATGGACGCCCGCGGCGAGCTGGTCGTCCGGCACCGCCTGCCGTACAGCGACCTGACACACGTCCCGGCCGAGGAACGCGAGCGGCTGTGGGGAGCGAACGCGCCGCTCGAGTACAGCCACACGATGGCCGAGCAGCTCGGCGGCCAGCTCGCGGCCGGCTTCGTGATCACCGGCTTCGAAGAGGCCCCGCACCACGCCGACGCCACCGCCGGCTGGCTACCCGGCTACTACGCCACCCGCGCCACCAAACCCTGAGGAGTGCCGGCGGCGGTACTCCTCGACCGCGGTGGGAAGCGTCAGGAAGATGCGGTCGGCGCCGATGCGCTCGACCAGGCCGGCGGCGGTCAGCTGGTCGCGGAGGTCCTGCTTGACCCGGGCCATGGCGAACACGATGCCGCGCCGGTCGAGTTCCGCGCGCAGTTGCTCGAGGGCGTCCGCGCCGGAGACGTCGAGCTCGACGTTCGCCTCGGCGTTGAGCAGGAACCACTCGGTCCGGTCTGTTGCTGAGGACAACGATTCCAGTGCGCGCCGGCGGAAGTCCTCGGCGTTGGCGAAGCACAGCGGGGCGTCGTACCGGTAGACGACGAGGCCGGGGACGGGCCTGGCGTCCGGGTAGTCGTCGATGTCGTGCATGCCGTCCACGTCGGGTACGTAGCCGAGGATCCCGTCGTGCGGGTGCGCGAGCTTGCGCATCAGGTCGATGACCGACAACGCGACCGCCGCGAGGACGCCGTACAGTACGCCGAGGCCGAGGACCGCGACGGTGGTGAGGACGGCGAGTACCAGCTCGCTGTACCGGAAGCGGGCGATCCGGCGGAACTCCGCGACGTCGACGAGCCGGAGTGCGGCGTACACGACGATCGCGCCGAGCGCCGCGGTCGGGAACCCGGTGAGGGCGGGTCCGGCGACGACGAGCGTCAGTACGACGCCGACCAGGCAGACGGCCGAGTAGAGCTGCGACCGGCTGCCGAGCGAGTCGCCGATGACCGTACGGCTCCCGCTGCAGCTGACCGGGAATCCGTGCAGGACGGCCGAGGCGAGATTGGTCGCGCCGAGTGCCGCCAGTTCCTGGTTCGCGTCGACCGTCCGGCCTGTACGGCTGGCGAAGGCGCGTGCGGTGAGTACGTTGTCGGAGAAGCCGACCAGGAGAACGCCGAGGGCGGGCAGCGCGAGTCGGGTGAGGTCGGAGGCCTGGACCCGGTCGAAGCCGGGGATTGGTAGACCGCGCGGGATCTGGCCAACGACTCTGATGCCGTCGTCGCGCAAGGAGAACAGGGCAACAGTCGCGGTCGCCAGCAGCACCGCGATCAGCGGACCTGGTGCTCTCGGCAACAATCGCCCGACGACCAGGAGCAGGACGAGTACAGCCGCCGCCAGCAGAGTGGTCGGCCAGTGCAAGTGATCGGCCAGGGCGACGAACGAACGGACATTGGGTACGAAGCCCTCGCCGGTGACCGCGACGCCGGTCACCGCGCCCAGTTGGCTGGCGATCATCAGCACGGCGATTCCCGCCATGTAGCCGACCAGCACAGGTTTCGAGAGCAGATCGGCGAAAATCCCGAGCCGGGCCAGCCGGCCCAGGACCGCCAGTACGCCGACCATCACCGCGAGGGCGGCGGCCAGCGCGCCGTACCGGGCCGGATCGCCCGCCGCGATCGGGCCGAGCGTGGCTGCTGTCATCAAGGCGGTCGTCGACTCCGGGCCGACGGACAGCTGCCGCGAGGAGCCGAACAGGAGGTAGACGGCGAGCGGGCCGATGCTGGCCCAGAGTCCAGTGACCGGCGGCAGTCCCGCGACGGTCGCGGCCGGGGCGTGCGACAAGAGGCCTTGGACTCTGGCGGGTGGGACCAAAGTCGCGGCGGCTCGTGGCAGTACTCCAGGTGTATGGTCCGGTGCTATGAGTTCGCTCGACTCCTGGGCTCTCGGTAGCCACACGGCAGACGGCGTTACACACCCGACGTACCGCAAGGGCAGCGGGCCGGGTGTGGTTGTGATTCATGAGATCCCCGGCATCACGCCCGGGGTGCTCGAGTTCGCCGAAGAAGTGGTGGCTCGTGGCTTCACGGTCGTGATGCCGTCGCTGTTCGGGCGGCCGGGTGCTCCAGCCTCGATGGGGGAGTCGCTGCGGACCGTTGCGGGGATCTGTGTGAGCAGGGAGTTCAGCATGTTCGCGATGGGGCGGACGACCCCGGTCGCGGGCTGGTTGCGTTCGCTGGCTCGCGAGTTGCACGACGAGCTGGGTGGACCGGGCGTCGGCGCGGTCGGCATGTGTATGACGGGTGGCTTCGCCCTCGCGATGCTGGCCGATGCGCCTGTTGCGGCGCCGGTGCTTGCCCAGCCTGCGTCGCCTGCTCCGGTCGGCGCCGCACGGAAGGCCGACCTGGGGCTCAGTCCGGCCGACCTGGCGTCGGTGAAGGCGAAGGTGGCCGCGGGGTGTCAGGTGCTCGGCCTGCGCTACAAGGACGATCCGGCCGTCGGCACGCGGTTCGACACCCTTCGCCGCGAGCTCGGCGACAACTTCATCGCGGTGGAGTTCCCTGGTCGCAAACACTCGACGTTGACCGAGAACCGTCAGCAGGAGGGCGTCGACCGCGTCCTGGCGTTCTTCGAGGAGAAGCTGACCGCACACTGAGGGGTGGATCTCCAGGCCATCACAATCGTCGGCCGCGCGGCGTTCGTCGCGGGCGGAGGCTGACGGAGGCGGGCGAGCTGTGATTGTGATGGCGTGCAGATCCGCAGGGTCAGCCGTCGGTCATCGCGGCGGGGATCACCGCGACGGGGCAGTCGGCGTGGTGCAGGACGGTTTGGCTGACGGAGCCGAGGAACATGCCAGCGAAGCCGCCGCGGCCGCGGGCGCCGAGGACGATCAGGCCGGCGTCGGCGGCGAGGCGGAGGAGGTGTTCGGCGGGGTGGCCGGAGATCTGGACGAGTTCGGCGTCGTGGCCGCCGCGCTGGTGGACCGCTCGGCGGAGGTCGTCCTCGGTGATCCGGTGCAGCTCGGTCCCGACCGGTTGCGCGGCGACGACCCGTACCAGGAGATCGTGGCGGCGGGCGTAGTCGAGTCCGTAGTCGAGCGCGACCTCGCTCCCGGGCGAACCGTCGTACCCGATCACCACCCGGATGCCGGCCGTGCTGCCGAGGTCAGGCCGTACGACGACCACCGGACAGCGCGCGTTCGCGGCGAGGTCGAGGCCCGTGGAGCCGACCAGCGACCCGAGCATCAGGCCGAGCCCGCGGCTGCCGATCACCACGACCGCGGCCTCGCCGGAGGCCTTCACCAGCACGGTCGACGGCGTGCCGTTCTCGATCCGGGTCTCCGGGACGATGCCGGGCCGGACGCTGCGGGCGAGGGAGGTCGCGCGGTTCAGGATGTCCGCCGCGGCGGGTGCGGACGCGCCGGCCGGCAGCGCACACAGCAAGCGCAGATCGCTGGTCAACGACGCGGCCTCCAGGGATCCCCAGCGGACCGCGACGTCCGCGGCCGGAGAGCCGTCGATGCCGACGACAACGGGTCGGTGAATCATGCGGGGTCTCCTCAAGGTGATGGACCCGAGCATCCACCAGCTGATACCCGCCGGCACCGGCCGTTCGGTACCCACTACCCGGGACCTTCGACCCGACTGATGAACTTCACAGCCGCGCAACACGCGGGCAATCCGGGCCGGGGACTCTGGAACCATGGAGTCGCTGCGGACGACGCTGACCGGTGGTACGGCGTGCGAGGTGTGCGGGCGGTTGCCGCATCCGCGGAGGCTGCGCCTGACGCTGGCGAAGCTCGTCGCGGTCGCGCCCGTGGAGCTGGCGCTGCATGCGGTGGTGCTCGCCGCGCATCCGCCGTACCTGATTTCCGTGGCCGTGCTCGCGAGCGTGACGACCGCGTTGGTGATCTGGGTGGTGGAGCCGTCGACCATGCGGCTGCTCCGTTCATGGCTGCACGCGCCGACGGTCCGGCCGCGGCAGGGGACCGGGACGTTGTGGCGGATTCGGGTGACACTCGACGACCGCGCCGGCTCGTTGGAGAGTGTGACCCGACGGCTCGCCGTACTGGATGCGAACATCCTCGGGCTGCATGTGCATCCGGTGGACGACGGTGTGCGGGACGAACTGGTGGTGTCGGCGCCGGACGAGCTGACGGCGACCGACGTCGAGGCAGCGGTCAGGGCAGGCGGCGGACGTGAGACCCACGTCTGGCCGACGACCGCGCTGGCGTTGGTCGACGGGCAGACGAAGGCGCTGAGCCTGTCGGCGCGGGTCGTCGCGGACCCGGCCGAGCTGCCCCACGCGGTCGCCGAACTCCTCGGCGCTCAGCTGGTCACGGACCGCGCTGCCCTGGCCGGACAGCTGCCGGGCGATGTGCTGAAGGTGCCGTCGCCGTGGACGGGTCTGTTCGTGTTCAGCCGACCGGGTGAGCCGTTCACCCCGGCCGAGTCGGCCCGCGCACACCGGCTTGCCGAGCTGGCGGAGGCGGCCCAGACCATCAGTCGCTAGCGGTGCGGCTCGGAGCTGGGTGGTGGATCACCGCGACCGGGCAGTGCGAGTGGTGCAGGAGGCCGCGCGCGACGGAGCCCATCCGGAGTTCGGAGAACGCCGTACGGCCGAGGCCGCCGACCACCACGAGGTCCGCGTTTTGGGACTCGCGGGCCAGGACGAGGACGGGATGGTCGACGACCCCGTGACTGCCGACGCGGACGTCCGGGTACTTCTCGGTCCAGCCGTCGAGGGTCTGCGCGAGCAGTTCGTCGGCGGTCTCGATCCACGGCCGGCTCGGATCGAACCAGCTGTTCGGGTCCGGGTACGTCTCCCGTACCTCGATCGCGTGGACGCCGAGCAGCTCCGCGCCGGTCGCCCCCGCGAGCTCGAACCCGAACCGCAGCGCGTCCTGCCCTTCGACGGAGCCGTCGACCCCGACCACGATCCGGTGGTACGCCGGGGCCGCCGGGTCCCAGGTGTCCGGTACGACGACCAGCGGCACCGTGGTGGCGAGCGCCGTACACACCTGGGACGTGGAGCCGATCACCAGCTCGGCGAAGCCGCCCATCCCGCGGCGGCCGATGACGAGGGCCTGGGAACGTTCGGAGAGGTCGAGCAGCACCTGCGCGGGGTGGCCGTGCCGGACCTCGAGCGACGCGGTTCGGAAACCTAGCTCGTCGAGCCTTCGCGCTGCGTCGGCAAGTACCGCGCTGCCGTCGTCCGTTGGCGGACCCGCGGGCAGTTGCTCGTCCACGACGTACACCGCATGGAGCGCGGCGTTGCAGACAGCGGCGTACGACGCTGCCCAGGTGAGTGCGATCAGGCCGTCCCGGGACCCGTCGATCCCCACCAGCACAGGTAGCTCTTTCGTCATGGCGCCTCCTCGCGGCAGTTCCATTCAAGTCCCGAGGCACTCGCGCAGGCAGGGCGGAAGGTCCCGGTGGACAGGTGTCCTTTGGCCGCTGCCGGGGCGGGCCGGGTCGCCGAGAGTCGGGGGTGGGAAGTCTCGTTCAGGGAGGTTCGGAGATGAAGGCATTGGTCTACAACGGTCCGGGGCAGCGGAGCTGGCGCGAGGTGCCTGACCCGGTGCTGCAGGATCCCGAGGACGCGATCGTCCGCGTCGACGCGGTGACCATCTGCGGCACCGATCTGCACATCCTGAAGGGGGATGTGCCGGCCGTACAGGCGGGACGGATCCTCGGTCACGAGGCCGTCGGCACGATCACCGCGGTCGGCACCGGTGTCCGCGGCGTGGCGGTCGGGGACCGGGTTCTGGTCTCGTGCATCACCTCCTGCGGGCGGTGCGAGTACTGCCGGCAGGGGCGCTACGGGCAGTGCCTCGGCGGTGGCGGCTGGATCCTCGGCCACCTGATCGACGGCACCCAGGCGGAACTGGTCCGCGTCCCGTACGCCGACCGCTCGGTGTACAAGCTGCCGGACGACGTCGGCAACGAGGACGCCGTACTGCTGGCCGACATCCTGCCGACGTCCTACGAGGTCGGCGTACTCAACGGCAACGTCTCGCCCGGCGACACCGTGGTGATCGTCGGCGCCGGGCCGATCGGGCTGGCGGCGCTGGCGACGAGCAAGCTGTTCACGCCCGCCCGCGTCGTGGTCGTCGACGCCGCCGATTCGCGCCGCAAGGCCGCGCTCGAACGCGGCGCCGACCTCGCCCTCGGCCCCGACGAGGACGTCGAGGCGAAGGTCCGCGAGCTGACCGGTGGGCTGGGCGCCGACGTGGCGATCGAGGCGGTCGGCGTACCGGCGACCTTCGAGCTCTGCACACGTCTCGTCCGCCCGGGCGGCAGGGTCGCGAACGTCGGCGTCCACGGCGCACCGGCGACGCTGCACCTCGAAGACCTGTGGATCAAGAACGTCACGATCACGACCGGGCTGGTCGACACGTTCTCCACCCCGCGCCTCCTGTCCATGCTGGCCGCCGGCCGACTGCAGCTGCCCGGCCTGATCACCCACCGCTTCGGCCTGGCCGAGATGCAGGACGCGTATGACGTCTTCAGCACCCCAGCCACCTCCGGCGCACTGAAGGTCGCCCTGTTCAGCGAGCAGGGCTTCGAACGCGCCAACGCCCGGCTCGGATAAGTCCTACAAGGTGATGGCGCCGCGGACGCAGGTGACGGTCGCGCCGCCGACCCAGATGGTGCCGTCGTCGTCGGCGGTGATGCCGACGGCGCCGACGCGACCGAGGCGCTGTCCCTGGGAGACCCGGTAGCGGGCGAGGCCGGAGGTGGCGAGCCAGCGGGCGATTCCGGCGTTCATGCTGCCGCACACCGGGTCCTCCGGTACGCCGGCGGCGGGCGCGAACGTGCGTACTTCGAAGTCGTACTCGGAGCCGCTCGGATAAGGACCGATCGCTCCGGCCATCGCGGTCGGGATGCGCGTGAGGTCGGGTTCGAGGGCGAGGACGTCGGCGGCGGTGGCGAGCCGCAGTACGGCCCAACCGGGACCGTTGTCGACCCACTGGTGGTCGACGACCTCGCCCCGGGTGATGCCGAACGCGGCAACGAGTTCGCCGACGTACTCCTCGTCAAGTGCGCCCGTGCGGAGGAGAGATGGTGCGGCGAAGGCCAGCGTGTCGCCGGTACGACGTACCTCCACCAGGCCGATGGTGCACTCCTGTACGACATGATCGGCCCGCGCCGGTACGCCGCCCGCGTCCAGCCAGCCGTGTGCCGAGCCGAGGGTCGGATGCCCGGCGAACGGGAGCTCGCCTCCGGGCGTGAAGATCCGCAGCCGGTAGTCCGCGGCCGGGGTGGTCGGCGGCAGGACGAAGGTCGTCTCGGACAGGTTGGTCCAGCGGGCGACGCGCTGCAGCTGGTCGTCGGTCAGGCCGGTGCCGTCGAGGACGACCGCAACGGGGTTCCCGAGGTACGGCGCGGTGCCGAACACGTCGACCTGCACGAAGTCGCGTGGGCGTGCGGTCATGTGGTGGTTCCCGGGCGCCAGGTGCCGTCGAGTGGTACGCCGGCCGCGGCGGCGATGCGATCGCGGGACTCGAGCAGGCGGTCCTTCAGCGCGGGGAGATCGAGGCCGACGAGGTGGCCGTCGCGCTTGACGATCCGGCCGGCGACCAGGACCGTGTCGACGAGACCAGGGTGGCCGGAGGTGACGACCGTACCGGCGGGGTTGCTGAACGGTGCGACCGTGAGATCGTCGGCGCGGAGCAGCACCAGATCGGCATCCTTGCCGGGGGCAATGGTTCCGACGCGGTCGCCGAGACCGCAGGCCTCAGCACCGTCGATCGTTGTGAACTGCAACAGTTCTTGCGCGGTGAGCCCGCCGTCGATGCCCCGCTGGACGGCGAAGGCGGTGCGCATCGTGGAGAACATGTCACCGCCGACGGCGGGGGTGTCGTCGACGGACAGCGTCGGTCGTAGTCCGGCGGCGAGGACGCGGCCGGTCATCGGCTGCCCGAAGCCCATCTTGAGTTCGACGTCCGGGCTGATCGAGACCGACGCGCCGGCGTCGGCGAGCATCCGCAGTTCGTCGTCGCCGATCCCGTTGGCGTGCACGAACGTCGTACTCGCCCGCAGCAGCCCGCGCTCCCGCAACGCCGCGACCGGCCGGCTGCCGGTGAGGCCGTCGACGTGCACGCTGGTGCGCAGCCCGAGTTCGTCGGCGAGTTTCAGGTCGAGCGCGACGTTGTCCATCGTGGTTTCGTCGGGACCCCGCAGTCCCAGCGCGAGGCTGAGCAGGTCGTCGCCGGGCATCGCGGCGTGGACGCGCCGTACCTCGGCCTCGATCGGATCGTCGGTGCGGTACCCGGCGCCGTAGCAGAAGATCGACCGTCCCGGCGCGTCCCGCAGGCCGGCGAGTGCGGCGTCCGCGTGTTCGGGTGTCTGGGCCGCGTGGAACCAGTCGAGCATGGTCGTCACGCCCGAGTGCAGTGCTTCCAGCCGGCCCAGCAGGTTGCCGACGTACACGTCCTCGGGCCGGTAGTGCGGCTTGAGGATGCCGTGGATCCCGGCGGCGTAGTCGGCGAACGTCCAGTCCGCGCCGACGCCGCGGAACGCGGTCTGCCAGGTGTGCCGGTGCGTGTCGACGAACCCGGGCATCACGAGGCAGCCGGCCGCGTCGATCACCTCGGTGTTCTCGGGTACGGCGAGTTGCGTGCCGACAGCAACGATCACGCCGTCGGTGACCAAGACGTCCGCGGGCCCCGTGTTCAGTACGGTGCCGCCGGTGATCAGGGTCGAGGTCATCGCGCTTCTCCGAACTTGACGGCCACCGCGTCCGCGGCGGCGAGTACGTCGGCGACCAGGTCGGCGGTGTCCTCGAGACCGGCCGCGAGCCGGACGAGGCCGAGCGGCACGCCCGAGCCGGCGATCTGGTCGTCGCTGAGCATTCCGCGCCACATCGATGCGGGGTGGACGGCGAGCGTCTCGACTCCGCCGAGGCTGGCCGAGCGTCGCGCGTACCGCAGTTGCCCGAGGAAGGCGTCCGCCGCGGCGAAGCCGCCGGTGAATTCGACCGCGAGGACGCCGCCGAAGCCGCTCAGCTGCCAAGCTGCCAGCACGTGCTGCGGATGGGACGTCAGACCCGGGTAGTGCACCCGCACGACTGCCGGATGCCCTTCGAGTGCTTCGGCGAGTGCCTGCCCGTTGGCGTTGTGCCGCGGCACGCGCAGGGGCAGGGTGCGCAGCCCTCGGAGCAGGAGCCAGGCGTCGAACGGCCCGAGCACGGCGCCGGTCAGTACGCCGACATCCCAGATCCGGTCCAGGAGCTCCGCGGACCCGGCCAGCACCCCGGCCGACACGTCGGTGTGCCCGTTCAGGTACTTCGTCGCGCTGTGCCAGACGAGGTCGATCCCGAAATCCGTCGGTCGCTGGTTGAGCGGGGTCGCGAACGTGTTGTCCGCGATCGTCAGGATGCCGTGAGTGTGCGCGAGGTCCGCGACAGCTCGCAGGTCGGTGATCTGCAGCAGGGGATTGCTGGGGGACTCCACCAGAATCAGCCGTGTCTGTGGGGTGATGGCTCGCTCGAATGCCGCGCTGTCGGTCTGGTCGACGAGAGTCGTCGTCACCCCGAAGCGCGGAAGCAGGTTCTGCAGCACCGACGCCGTACCGCCGTAGGTGGACTTCTGGCCGATGACGTGGTCGCCGGCTGTGACCAGCGCCAGTACTGCGGTGGTCAGGGCGGCCATGCCGGACGCGGTGACCATCGCGGCCTCGGTGTGTTCGAGTTCGGCGACGACGGCGGCGACCTGGGCGTGGTTCGGGTTGCCGTAGCGCGTGTAGAAGTCGTGGCCGCGCCGGTCGACGGCGACCTGCGCGAACGTCTCCGCGTCCTCGGCCGAGAAGGTCGCGGTCTGGTAGATCGGCCGCGCGACGGCTCGGCTCGGATGGACGTCGCGGTCGCCGTGAATGGCGGTCGTACTGGTTCCCGGCATCGCGCTGCTCCTGTGACTCGCCGGATCGGACCCGACCAGGATGTCTGCAGCGGCAGTCGTGAAGGTCCGGATTGCCGCAATTTGGTAGCAAGTTGCGTGCCTGTGCTGTGCGTCTCAGGTAGTAGAAGGGCTGTTTGGGCAATAATCTGCCCATGGACGAGGTTGATCGGGCGATCCTCGAGGCGCTGCAACGGGACGGCCGGATCAGCAACGCCGAGTTGGCGGAGCGGGTCGGCCTGTCGCCGTCGCCGTGCCTGCGGCGCGTCCGCCGGCTGGAGGAAGCGGGCGTGATTCGCGGCTACCGGGCGGTGATCGACCCGGCGGCGATCGGCCGCGGGCTGCGGGTGATCGCGGGTGTCCGGCTCGTGCGGCACGCGCGTACCGACGTACAGGCCTTCGAACGTGCCGTTACTCGTCTGACCGAGGTCGTCCAGACTCACCACGTGACCGGCAACTTCGACTACCTGCTCCAGGTCGAGGTCGCCGACTTGCCGGCGTACGAGTCCTTCCACGCCAACAAACTCGCGGACCTGCCAGGGGTCGCCGCGGTCACCAGCTACGTCACGATGAAGACGCTCCCCGGCTGAGTCGGCGGCTCACACGACTGGCGCGGCCGGCGTTTCATGGTTGTGAACCCGAGCCCGCTGCTACGCCTTCAGTACAGTCCGCCGAATGACACGTCGGTCGGCGCACGGGAGGTGGCGGGTCTCGTCGGGCTGGCGCGGATGCGTGGTGCGCGGTCGATCGCCATCGGTTCGGGGCGCGATCCTGCTTCTGTGGACGCCGTACGAGCCTTGGCGGACGGCTGGGATGGTGAGGTCGTGCTGGAGTTGACGTGGCCGGAGACTGCGGCGTCGTGGATGCGGCAGGCGACCCGGTTCGCGGGGGCCGATGCCGACCTGTGGATCATGTTCGGCCCGCCGCTCGGCTGGGCGCAGCTGACCCGGCGGTTGTTGTGGTCGACACCGTGGGATCCTGCCCGTGCGCTGCTCGCCGCCGCGGTCTCCGACCCACGGGCGCTCGACCTCGTGGGACGCCACAACCTCACGGGGATCGCCGGCGTCACCCGCGCCGGGCAGCCGTGGTACGTCGGTGCCGACGACCGGATCGTGATGATGCGAGGATTCGAACGATGACGGAGTTGCCCCTCGACCTGGACGGCGGACCGGCGAGCGCGCCCGGTCCGGGCGCGGTGCTGGTTCCGGGCTGGCTCGCCCTCGAGCAGCAGGCATGGATCGCCGGGCAGTTCCGGGAGTGGGCCGCGGGCCCCGTCCCGATCCGCGCGGCCAAGGTCCGCGGCCACGAGATGTCGGTCCGGACGGTGTGTCTGGGGTGGCACTGGCAGCCGTACAAGTACACGCGGGCGGCGACCGACGTGAACGGGGCGCGGGTGTTGCCGTTCCCGGAATGGCTCGTCCGCCTCGGCCGGCGCGCGCTCCAGGCGACCGGTCACCCCGACGCCGAGGTCCAGGCGTACACCCCGGACACCGCCCTCGTGAACTACTACCACGACGCGGCGCGGATGGGCATGCACCAGGACAAGGACGAACGCTCCCTCGCCCCGGTCGTCTCGCTGTCCATCGGGGATGCGTGCACCTTCCGGTTCGGAAACACCGAGAACCGCGGCAAGCCGTACGCCGACCTCCGCCTGCGCTCCGGAGACCTCTTCGTCTTCGGCGGCCCCTCCCGCCTCGCCTACCACGGCGTCACCCGGATCCACCCGCAGACCGCTCCCGAAGGCTGCGGCCTCACCACCGGCCGCATCAACCTCACCCTGCGAATGACGGGGTTCACCGACTGACGGACGTTCGTCAGCGCGGCGGCGTGGGGAGGACGAGGCTGCCGTCGAGTACGGCTGTGGCCACGTCCGTGAGCCGGCGACCGTTGCGCCGGGCGTACCCCCGCAGTACCTCGAAAGACTCCGCGAGGCTGAGGCCGAGCCGCTCGGCGAGCACGCCTTTCGCCTGCTCGATGACCACCCGGCTGCTCAGTGCGGACTGCAACTGGTCGGCCCGGATCTCGTGCTGCGTGGCCTGATGACTCTCGACACCGAGAGCCGCCGTGGCGGCAAGCAGCTGGCCTGTCTCGAGCGCCTCGGGGGAGAGACTGCCGACGGTGTCCAGGAACAGCGTCAGTACTCCGATGGTCCGCTCGAGCAGCGGCATCGGGAAGGCGTGGACCGCGCGTACGCCGTCCCGGCGGGCCGCGGCCGCATAGCCGGGCCATCGCGCATCGGCCTGGTCCAGGTCCGGACAGTCGATGCGGAAACCGGTCGCGTAGCAGTCCTGTGCCGGACCTTCGACGGTCTGCTGCAGCCCGTGGGCCGCCTCCGAGGACGCCGCGACGACGTCGAGCGTGCCCTGCCGATCGGCGAGTGACAGTGCGGACCCGCTGACGCCCGCCAACTCGGTACACCGGTCCGTCAGCCAGCCGAGCGTGCCGACCAGATCCGTGTCCGTCACGAATCTGCCGACGAGTTCCGACACCGCGCCGCACGGCGGGTGTTCCGCCTCGCTCATCGGTCGCGCTCCTCGTCCGGCGCATCGAGCCGCAGCCGCCTCTCGACGATCAGCAGCGCCACGTCGGTGACCGGGACGTCGTCGGCGAAGGCGCGGGCCCTGACCAGTGAGAGCGCGTCCTCGATACTGCACTCGCACTGGGCGGCGACCATGCCGACCGCCTGGTGCAGGACCACCCGCTGGTTCGGGGAATCCAGCAGGTACGCCGCCGTGGCCGTCCCGCTCGCGTCGATCAACTGGGCCAGGCACTGCTCGGTCAGGAGCATCGTGTGGGTGAGCGCGTCGGCGAGGTCCTCCAGGTCGCCGGTGAGCGGATCCGGCCGAGCGACGTCCGGTGGATCGAACACGGAAAGCGCCCCGACGCAGCGTCCGCCCGATCCCAGCGGTACGACGGCGAGCGAGTGAACGCCCAACGGGCCCGACGCGATCGACGAGGCTTCCATCCGCCCGGAACCGAGCAGGGTGAGCCCCGCGCCGCGGGCGCCGACCAACTCCGCGACGGCCGAGATCAGGCGCGGACGGTCGAGCTCCACCCCCGCTGAGTACCAGTGGGTGAGCCGCTGGACGTGGGCGTCGTGCAGCCGCGCGGTGGTCAGGTGGCGCTCTTCACTCCTGCGGTGCAGCTCCGCCAGGCGTACATGGACTCCGCGGAGCGCCTCTGGTGCGGTGGTGGCCAGCGCCTCGTGACGGCGAGCGATCGCGGCCGCTCGGCCGGCCCGGGCGCGTTGCAGCTCGGCCTGCTCCTGAGCAGGACCGATCCAAACGGACAGCCCACCCGCCACGTTCGTCAGTCTAGCCGTCTTCGGCGAGCTCCTGGATGTCCTCCATCAGCAGCACCACACCGTCGGACTGGCTGTCGAGCGGCGAGCAGATCACCGAGCACCGGATCCTGCGGCCCTTGCGGTTGACCGCGATCAGGTCGACCGGCTCCGTGCGTACGCCGGTGACCAGGCAACGGTTCACGACCTCGACCAGGGCTTCGGTCGGCAGCCCGAAGTCGAGGTGGAAGAACGGCTGGCGCTGGACCTCGTCGCCGCGGAGTCCCCACAGCTCCTCCGCGCCGCGATTCCAGCTGCGCACCCGTAGCTCGCTGTCCAGCACCACCACGCCGGCCGCGACGCTGGACAGCACGCCTTCGAGGAAGGTGCGCGCCTCGTCCAGCTCGGTACTGCGGATCCGGATCTCCTCGTTCATCGTCTCCAGCTCTTCGTTGCCCGACTGGAGTTCCTCGTTGGTGGACTGGAGCTCTTCGTTGGTGGTTTCGAGTTCCTCGATGCTGGACTGGAGTTCCTCGTTGGTGGTCTCGAGCTCCTCGTTGGTCGACTGGAGTTCCTCGTAGGCGGTCTCCAGGTCCTCCCGGTTCCGTTTCACCTCCAGTTGCAGCCGGGTGAGCGCGGTCGTGTCGACGAATGCCACGGACGATCCGACGACCAGGCCGTCGTCGGCGGTCAGCGGCTGCACGGTGATGTCGAGGTACTGCACGTCGTCGGCCGACAGCCGGCGCTCCACCGCGTTCACCCGGATCGAGCGGCGCTCGGAGTGCGCCCGCTCGATCAGCGAGCGGAGCTCCGTGGGACGGTACGAGATCTCCAGGTCGCGGAACGGTCGCCCGACGTCCTGCGACGTCAGCCCGAACTGGGCCCGCGCCTGGCTGTTCGCCTGGATGACGATTCCGTCGAGGTCGACCGAGATCATGGCGTTCGGTGCGGTCTCCAGAACCAGGTCGCGGAGCTGCCGCTTCCGCGCGACGTCGCGCACCTCGACCCCGGCGGCCGGGTCCAGCGTCAGCGGGATGGTGAGGTGCTGGGCGTCGGTCCGTCCCGATCGGCGCCGGAAGATCCGCTGCCGCATGCTGACGACCTCGAACCGCTCGCCGTCGGACAACAGCATCTCGGCCTTGCCGAGGAAGAGGTGGCCGCTCTCGCGCAGCGCGAAGTGGAACCGGTCGATGATCTGCGACTGTGCCTCGACGTTGAAGTACATCAGCGTGTTGCGGCAGACCAGCAGATGCAGGCGGGAGATCGGCGCGTCCCTGGTGATGTCGTGACGGCCGAAGATCACCCGGCGGCGGAGGTCGGACCGGAACACGAACCGCGATCCGCTCTGTTCGAAGTACTCGTTGCGCACATCGTCGGCCAGCGCCTCGAGTGACCTCTCCGAGTACGACCCGGAGCGGGCCTCCCGCAGCGCCTCCTCGTCCACGTCGGTGCCGTAGATCTTGACTCGCCGGGCACATTCCTCGATCCCGAGCGCCTGGGCGAAGACGATGGCCAGCGAGTACGCCTCCTCACCGCTGGAGCAACCCGCGCTCCAGACCCGGATGTCCTCCTCGGAGCCGACGGTCTTCAGCAGCTCGGGAACGATCTCCCGCTGCAGGTAGGTCCAGCTGTCGGCGTCGCGGAAGAAGCTGGTGACGTTGATCAGGATGGTGTTGAACAGGAAGTCGAACTCTTCCGCGCTCGCCTCCAGCAGGTCCCGGTAGTCGAGATACTCCGCGATGCCGACATCGGCCATCCGCTTGCGCACCCGCCGCGCCAGCGACGACCGCTTGTAGCCGGTGAAGTCGAAGCCCCGCGCGTCCCGGATGAACGCGAGCAGCTGCTCGAGTCCCGGGTCCCGGCCCTCGATGGGCTCGCTCGCCATCAGACACTCCTCGATTCGACCAGGGCGTCGATGACGTCCGCGATCTCGCCGAGCGGTAGTACGAAGTCCACCGACCCGGTGCCGACCGCCGCCTCCGGCATACCCCTGAACTCCGCCGACTGCGGATCTTCCGCGATCACGGTGCCGCCACGTGTTTTGACCGCGCTCACTCCCATCGCCCCGTCGCTGCCGGATCCGGTCAGCACGCAGGCTATCGCGCGGGCACCGTAGGCTCCCGCCACCGACTCGAACAAAAGATCCGCGGACGGCCGGACGAAGTGCACGAGTTCGCTGCTCGTCAGTGTCAGCTCGCCCCCCGCACCGACCAGCAGGTGGCGGTTCGGCGGCGCGATGTAGACGGTACCGGCGGTCGCGGCCTCACCGGCCGCTGCGAGCTTCACCGGCAACGCGCTGCGCCGGACGAGGACGTCGGCGATCACGGTCTCGTGCCGCGGATCGAGGTGCTGGACGACCACGACCGGCACCGGGAACCCCGGCGGGAGCGCGCCGAGCACCTGGGTCAGCGCGCGGATGCCGCCGGCCGACGAAGCGATCGCGACGATCTCGAACCGCTCGCTCTGCTCGGCAGCGGGCCGGTCCGGCTCAGGCTGGCTCATGATCTGGTACGCCGACCGTGGAACACGCTACGAGCCTAATGGTCAGGGCGTCGACCCGACACCGTACGGGCCAGATCAGCGCGGACCGAGCCGGACGACCGCGGGGCAGCCCGCTGATCGGAAGAGCCTCGACCGTGCGGGTTGGTGTCAGGATGGTGGGATGGACGGGGCTCGTGAACTGCTGGAGGCGGAGCGGTCGCGGGTGCTTCGGCGGCTGTCCGAGCTGACCGGCGATTTCGACGAGGTGGTCGCGGCCTCGCGGGATGCGAACGCCGACGACGAGCACGATCCCGAGGGTGCGACGATCGCTTTCGAGCGGTCACAGGTTGCGGCGCTCGTGGAGCAGGCCCAGCGTCATTTGGCCGAGATCGAGGCGGCCTTGGACCGCTTGACGGACGGCACCTACGGGCTGTGCGAGCGGTGCGGACAACCGATCGCACCGGCCCGCCTCGAGGCAAGGCCGACGGCCCGTACCTGTATCGATTGCGCTCAGTCCTGAGCGGCGTCGGTGAAGAAGTCCGGTGGTGCCTGCAGGTCGTGGGCGCGGAACAGGACGGCATGCTGGACGCCCATGGCCTTTCCGCTCATCGCGGTGAACTGCGGGATGAGGTCCGCGGGCGCGGGATGACCGGGAAGCGCGGCCAGGTACGCCGCATGGGCCTCGAGCGAGGCGATGCCGCGGCGTAGCGGCTCCCCGGTGACGTCGACGCCGTGGGACGCGATGCCGGCGAGTCCGGGAACGAGGTACCAGCGCACGGAGTGCGGTTCGAGGCCCTCGTCGTCGATCTGCTCCGGGAAGACCCACCGGTTGCCCGCGTCGCGCACCGCGTCGAGGGTCGCGAGCCCGGCCGCGCGATGGTCGGCCTGGTCGAAGCCGAACGGCGTCTCGATCTCGTAACCGGAGCCGAGAACGACGTCGGGCTTGAAACGGCGGATCTCCCGGCAGATGTCCCGGCGCAGGTCGAGGCCGTAGACCAGCACACCGTCCGGATGTTCGAGGACGGTCAGGTGGTTGACGCCCACGACAGCGCAGGCGGCCCGCTGCTCGGCGACGCGCAAACGGGCCGTCTCCTCGGGACGGTTCGGCATGCCGGCCTCACCACGGGTGAGCAGGAGATATCCGACTTCGATGCCGCGCGCCGTCCAGCGAGCGACGGCCGCGGACGCGCCGTACTCCATGTCGTCAGGGTGCGCGACGACGCACAGCACCCGTTGGAACGATTCCTCAGGGAGAGCAGGCAGGGTCATGCGGGCCATCTTGCCACCGCGAGGATCGCTCCGGGAGTACAGTTTCGGCCCATGCCTCCCGTTCGCCGGCGCCGCCCTCGGCCACCCGACATGACAGTTCCAGTTGGTGCGCGGTCGGTGTTCACCGACGGCGCCTGCGCTGGTAACCCCGGGCCTGGCGGTTGGGCGTGGGCGTTGTCGAAAACGGAGTACGCCGCTGGTCACGAGGCTCCGTCGACGAATCAGCGGATGGAGATCCGGGCCGCGCTCGAGGCGGTCCGGGCGAACGACGGACCGTTGCTGGTGGTCTCGGACTCGACGTACGTCGTCAACTGCTTCCGCGACCGGTGGCACGCCGGCTGGCTCGAGCGGGGCTGGCTCACGTCGGCGAAGCAGCCGGTCGCCAACAGGGACCTGTGGGAACCGTTGGTGACGTTGGTGACCGACCGCGGGGACGTCGCCTTCCAGTGGGTGAAGGGTCACTCCGGCCACGAGATGAACGACTTCGTCGACGCCCTGGCCGTCGCCGCCTGCGCGAACCAGTGACGCCGATCAGCCTGCGGTGACAGGCTGGCGCGTCGTCGGGCGGTCTTCGTGGTCGAGGCGTACGACCGTGTGGTTGTCCCATCGTCCGTCGGTGTGCGGATAGTCGGAGCGCCAGTGGCAACCGCGGCTGTCCTGTCGCGCAGTCGCCGCGACGACGACGGCCCGCGCCACCGTCGCGAGTGGTCCGGTGCCCAGGGCGTCGAGCTCGTCCGCGGCGGCGTTCAGACCGGCGCCGTCGCGGCGGATGCCGGCGTACCGGCTGAGGATCGAGCGAATCCGCTCCGGCTGAGGATCGTCGCCCAGCTTGAGTTCGCGCACCCGGCCGAGGTCCTTCGCGGGCAGGTCGAGGGTCAGGGCCGTTGCGACGCGCCCGCCGAAGACGAGTCCTTCCAGCAGGCTGTTCGAGGCGAGCCGGTTGGCGCCGTGCACGCCGGTCGCGGCCACCTCGCCAACCGCGTACAGGCCGGGTACGTCGGTTGCGCCGTTCCGATCGGTCCGGACGCCGCCGCAGAGGAAGTGTTCGGCCGGCGCGACCGGGATCTGCTCCGACAGCAGGTCGACGCCGATGCGGGCGCAGGAGGCCAGCACGGTCGGGAACCGCCTCCGGAGTACGTCCGGCGCGACGTCGGTCGCATCCAGCCAGACATGGTCGGATCCGTCGCGGCGCATCGTCGCCTCGATCGCCCGGGCGACCACGTCCCGCGGTGCCAGGTCGGCTCGTGGATGACGGCCGGCCATGATCCGGCGGCCGTGGACGTCACGCAGTACGGCGCCCTCGCCCCGGACGGCCTCGGTGACCAGGGGAAGCTGACCGCTGGTCTCGCCGGTGTGCAGCGCGGTCGGGTGGAACTGGACGAACTCCATGTCGACCAGCGACGCACCGGCTCGCAGCGCCAAGGCGATGCCGTCGCCGCGCACCGTCGACGGATTGGTGCTCGCCAGGTAGGCGTTGCCGATGCCGCCGGTCGCCAGTACGACGGCGCGGGCCTCGATCTGCGTGACCTCGGCGCCCGTCTCGACGAGCACCCCGACGATGCTTCCGGACTCCGATTGCAGAAGGCCGACCGTACGCCCGGTCAGCGTCTGCACGCTGGTTCGCTGCAGAGCGGCCACGAGGGCACGATGAACCTCGGCACCGGTCGCATCACCACCGGCGTGCACGATCCGGGGACGACTGTGGCCACCCTCCAGGGTCCTCGACAGAGAGCCGTCGCCGTTGCGGTCGAAGCGTGCCCCGTGCGCGATGAGTTCGGCAAGCCGCTGCGGTCCCTCCTCGACCAGCGCACGGACGTTGCGCGGATCGCAGAATCCCGCGCCCGCGACCTGGGTGTCGTGCGCGTGGTCGAGCGGATCGTCTTCGCCGTACGCCGCCGAGATGCCGCCCTGGGCCCATGGCGTGCTGCCGTCGCCGGCGCTGAGCAGGAGTACGTCGCGGGTCGCCGCGAGACCGAGTGCTGTTGACAGGCCCGCGACACCGGAGCCGATGACGACGACGTCGGCGACCCGTGTCATCGAGCACCCACAGGCTTGCCGATGGCAACCATCCGCTCGACCGAGCGCCGGGCCCGCTCGACGACCTCAGGCGGTAGCTGGATCTCGTCACGCCCCTCCCGCAGGCACCGCACCAGCAGCTCCGGCGTGATCATCTTCATGAAGCGGCACGAGGCCTTCGGGTTCACCGGCAGGAACGTCGTACGATCGTTGACCTTGCGAAGCTGATGGAGCATGCCGATCTCCGTGGCCACCAGTGCGGTCTTCGCGGTCAGGCCGCGAGCGGTGTCCAGCATTCCGGCGGTGGACAGGATATGGGTCCGCTCGGCCGGCAGATCACCCACGCCGGCCAGCCAAACCGCCGACGACGCGCAGCCGCACTCGGGGTGGACGAGGACCTCGGCCTCCGGATCGGCGGCGACCTGAGCGCGCAGGTCGGCCGCGCTGATGCCGGCGTGCACGTGGCATTCGCCCATCCACACCTCGATGTTGTCCCGGCCGGTCTGCCGCCGGACGTGCGCGCCGAGGAACTGGTCGGGCAGGAACAGGATCGGCCGGTCCGCCGGGATCGAGTTCACCACGTCGACCGCGTTGGACGACGTACAGCAGACGTCCGCCTCGGCCTTCACCGCCGCGCTGGTGTTGACATAGGCAACGACAACGGCGTCGGGGTGCTCGGCCTTCCAGGCCCGGAGCTGGTCGGCGTCGATGGTGTCCGCCAGCGAGCAGCCCGCCTGCGCCGTCGGGATCAGCACGGTCTTGTCCGGGCTGAGCAGTTTGGCGGTCTCGGCCATGAAGTGCACGCCGCAGAACACGATCGTAGACGCATCGGTACTCGCCGCGATGCGCGACAGGGCGAGCGAGTCGCCGACGTGGTCCGCCACGTCCTGGATCGCCGGCTCCTGGTAGTTGTGGGCGAGGATCACCGCGTCCCGCTCCTCGGCGAGCCGCCGTACCTCTTCCTGCCAGCTGATTGCCGTGGTCACAACAGGTCCTTCTTTCGGGAGGTTTTCGCTTATCAAGCGATAACTGGAGATGGCAAAGCCACCAACAGGCTGATGTCGAGTGCGCTGGGGGAGTGGGTCAGGGCGCCGACCGAGACGGCGTCGACGCCGGTGCCGGCGACGTCCGCAACGGTGTCCAGCGTGATGTTGCCGGAGGCCTCGAGCCGGGTGGTGGATCCGGTGGCGTTGCGCCGCTCGACGATCTGGGCCATCTGCTCGACAGACATGTTGTCCAGCAGGATCCACTCGACCTGGCAGTCGAGCGCTTCCAGGGCCTCGTCGGGAGTGGTGACTTCCACCTCGATCGCGACGTCGGCGTCCTCGGCGGCCATGCCGTCCCGAACCCGGCGTACGGCGGGGAGTACGCCGCCCGCCGCGGCGAGATGGTTCTCCTTGAGCAGCACCATCGCGGACAGGTCGAGCCGGTGGTTGGTTCCGCCGCCGCAACTCACGGCGTACTTGTCCATGGCCCGGAGCCCAGGCGCTGTCTTGCGGGTGTCGAGGAGCGCGACCGGACGCGGTCCGATCGCGGCTACGAAGGCCGCCGTGAGGGTCGCGATGCCCGACATCCGCTGGGCGAAGTTCAGTGCCACCCGCTCGCCGGTGACGACCGACCGCGCCGGGCCGCTGATCCACGCCAGCGGCTGCCCCGGGACCACCGGATCGCCGTCGGCAACGGCCGTCCGCACCTTCACGGTGGGATCGACGGCGGCGTACACCTCCTGTACGGCGCTCAGGCCGGCCACCCGCCCGGACTGCTTGGCGATCATCGTCGCCTCGACCTCGAGCGACTCCGGGACGCTCCACCGGGTCGTGACGTCGTCCGCCGCATGGTCCTCGGCCAGTGCTGCCGCCACCGCGGTCCGGACCTTCTCCGCTTCCATCCGTCGCACCTTCCGTCATGTTTTCGCTTCAGAGGCGATAACTAGCTGGCACGCTACCATCGGCAGCGTGCCCACAGCCAAGAAAGGTGATCCGGTTAACTTCCGCAGCTACCCGCACGAGGTGCTCGCCGTCGTCCTGTCCGTTCGCGACGGCAGACTGTGCGTGCTGCTCTGGAAACGCGCCCAGAACCCGTACCGAGGCCGCTGGGCGCTTCCCGGCGGCGGGGTCGAGCCCACGGAGCGGCTCCGGGACGCCATCACCGGGCACCTCGCGACGAAGGTCGACGTGCGCGACGTCGCACACCTGGAACAGCTCGCCACGCACAGTGCGATCGATCGTGATCCGCGGGCCCGCGTGCTGGCGACGGCCTACCTCGGCCTCGTTCCGTCCGACGTACAGCCGAAGCTCCCGTCCGACACGCAGTGGCACCTCGTCGACGAGCTGCCGCGGACCGCGTTCGACCATCACTACTTCATCGAGGCCGCGGTCGCGCGGTTGCGCGCGAAACTGTCGTACACGAACATCGGTTTCGCGCTGGCTCCGCTGGAGTTCACCATCGCGGAGCTCCGCGATCTGTTCGGTGCCGCACTCGGCTACGAGCTCGGCGCCACCAACCTCACCCGCGTCCTGACCCGCAGACACGTGATCGACCCCACCGAACGCCGAGCCAGCCCCGGCCAGAGCGGCGGCCGCCCGGCGACCGTCTACAAGTTCGCGGCCCGCGAACTGACCGTCACCGACCCGTTCGCCGTACTCCGCCCACCCCGCTGACGTTCAGGCGAGCATGGTGCGCCCCAACCAGTCGTCGGCGTTCTGTACGCCGGGCAGGGCGAAGAAGTAGCCGCCGCCGAAGGGGGAGATGTAGTCGACCAAGGGTTCGTCGATGAGGAGGGTCTGTACGGCGACGAACTGGCGGTCGAGGTCGGCGTTGAAGCAGATGAAGATCATCCCCAGGTCGAGCTGGCCGTTCGGCTCGACTCCGGCGCTGTAGTTGAAGCCGCGGCGCAGCATCCGCCGGTCCTCGGCGGTGCCGTCGTGGGGATTGGCGAGGCGGATGTGGGCGTTCAGCGGGACAGTGTTGCCGTGCGCGTCCCGGTAGTAGCTCGGAAGCTGCAGCTCCTCCTGGCCGGCGACTCGTTCGCCCGGACGGCCGGACAGCGGTGCGCCGGTGTCGCGGTCGCGGCCGAAGATGCGTTGCTGCTCGTTGATCGAGATTCGGTCCCAGAACTCCACGAACATCCGGATCAGCCGGACCACGTGGTACGAACCGCCGGTCACCCAGGCCGGTTCGTCGCCGCCGGCCTTGGTCCACACCAGCTGGTCGAGCAGATCGGGACGGTGGAGGATCTCCTGGTTGGCCGTGCCGTCCTTGAAACCGAACAGGTTGCGGGGCGTCCCGGTCGGCCGTGGCGGGCTGGTGAAGCCCTCCTGCTGCCACAGCACCTGCAGGTCGGCGCGGGTCGCGCGCATCAGGATGCGTAGCGCGTGCAGGACGGTGTCGCGGTGGTCGGCGCAAATCTGCAGCAGCAGGTCACCGTCGCAGCGGTCGGGGTCGAGTGCGTCGTTCGGGAACTCGTCCATCGGCCGCAACCGGGCCGGTTTGACGTCGGCGAGGCCGTACCTGTCGTCGAACAGCCCGGCGCCGACGCTGACCGTGACCGTGAGGCCGTCGGGCACCGTGCCCGGGCCGAGTACGCCGTTCTCGTACGGCGTCGACACGAGACCGTCGTGGCTGCCGCGCCCGGCCGGTGCGTCGTCGCCGGTGACCAGGTACCGGATGGTCGCGGTGAGCGTCCGGAACATCCGCTCCAGCGCCGGCCGGTCGGCCGCGGTCACGAGAAACGCGACGACGATCGCCGCCTGCTGCGCGGGGTCGAGAATGCCGGCCTGGTGAGGGCCTTCGAACGGCCGGCCAGCTGGTACTACGGGGACGGTGGGTACGGGCGCGGGGTCAGTCATGGGTGATCGGGCCTCGGTCGCTGGTGGCGTTGCGTGGGTCGACGATGGCGGCCGCGTGGGACAGCAGCTCGACGCTGTGCTGGACCGCCGCGTTGACGGCGGCCCGCTGCCGGACGGAGAGGTGCTTCAGGCCGACCCACCCGTCGTCGTGGTGATGGGTGCGCACCAGTTGCTGGGTGAGCCGGAGCTGCTCGTCGGTCTGGTCCAGGTACGGGTTCTGCTTGCGCAGGATCGGCCGAAGCGGGTCCAGCGCCTGCCAGACCCCGGTGAGGTTCGCATCCACGGTCGCCAACTCGCTCTGGCTGCCGGCGTCACCGATCCCGTTCAGATCCCACTGCAGTGCGTCCTCGAGGATCTCGTGAGCCCGCCGGCCCATGTCGATCGGCATGATCGCGTTCGGCAGCGCCAGCTCCTCGGCGAGCCGCCCGATCGCCTCGACCAGCGCGTCGACGGACGGCACGATCGTCGCGGCCGGGCGGTCGTGCCACAGCATCGCCTCGATCTTGCGGAAGCCGGCGAAGTCAGCGTCGGCGAGCCGGTCGGGGGCGACGCCGCGCGGCGGGTCGGCGTTGATGTCGTCACCGGTCTCGTCGTACGCGCGGTACGCGCCGCCGAGCGTCTCGTACGTGAGGTGGGCCGCCAGCCAGTCACACCGGGCCTTGGCCGCGTCACCGGCTCGCAAGGTGTCCCTCAGCTCTTCGACCTGGCGGGTGAGCGTGGGCAGTTGTCCGGTGATCCAGGCGACGTAGGAGTTGATCGGGATCCGCAGGTCGAGCCCGGTCACGGGGACGATCCCGTGCACGTCGTACGGCAGCGGGTCGCCGGTGACGACGACCGGCCGGCTGTACTTGATCGTGTAGTCGGTGATGCAGACCCAGCGGTACGTTCCGGGCGGGACCGGTGCCGTGACCGCACGGCTGACGCCGCGGCCGAAGTGCTCGACCTCGAGGTAGATCCGTCCGGTCGCGGGATCCTCCAGGTAGACCTCCGCGCCGGCGCCTTCGTTGTTGACGAACACGAAGTCGTAGCGGCCGGCCTGTCCGCCGAGCCAGTCGTCGATGCCGTAGGGCGAGCCAACGATCAGGACGATGGGCTGCGGCCGGCTCGACGGCAAGGATTGTGCGGCCGCCGAGGCCGTCCTGCTGCTCACCAGCCCCACGCTGGGCGGCGGTGGTGAACGGATCCGATGCTGCCCACGACGCGCTGGTGAACAGCGGGTGACCTGCCGGGCGGGCCGAACTCGCGGACTCACTGAGTCTTCAAGGAATGTTCACGACACGATGCTCGCGAGGTCCGGACCTTTCGACATTGACTTTGTGGGAATCCCCGCCACGAGAGGCTAGGTAGCAAACCCATGTCTGACAACGATGCGGCACCCGCGGACGGCACCAAGGCGACCCCGGAGCGCAACCGGATCAGCCGGCGCCGGCTGATGCAGACCGCGGGCGCCGCGAGCGCCGCGGTCGCCGCCGGGGGGCTGTCGAGCGTTCCGGCCCAGGCCGCGCCGAACCCGGCCGCGACGGCCGGCAGCACGACCGGCTCGCAGCCGGCGCAGCACTCGCACCGCACCGGCACGATCAAGGACCTGAAGCACGTCGTGATCGTGATGCAGGAGAACCGGTCGTTCGACCACTACTTCGGCACCCTCGACCTGGCCGGCGCCCGCGGCTTCGGTGACAAGCAGGTGCTGACCTGGCAGAACGGCCGGACGATCTACTACGACCCGAACAGCCGCGCCGAGGGCTACCTGCTGCCGTACCACGCGGACAGCCTGAAGTACAACGCGCAGAACACCAGCGCGCGCAACCGGTACTTCATGGAAGCCGACGTGCCGTGGCACCACGCGATCGCCAAGGCCTACACCGTCGGTGACCACTACTTCTGCTCGCTGGACACCAGCACCAGCCCGAACCGCATCATGATGTGGGCCGGCACCAACGACGCGGCCGGCACGCAGGGCGGCCCGGTCATCAACAACAACGGCGACTACGGCTACGCGTACAAGTTCAAGACGTACCCCGAGACGCTGCAGGACGCCGGTGTCAGCTGGCAGATCTACGTCAACAACGACACCGACGACAACTTCCTCGGCGACTACACCGATAACACGGTCCGCTCGTTCGCGGCGTTCGACCCGAAGAACGCGAACCCGGAGAACACCCTGCCCCGCCAGGGCCTGCTTGCCCGCGGCAACGTCGTGTACGCCCACACCACGCAGCCGGCCGGCATCAAGAACGACACCTCGAACGTCGACTACGTACTGCGCGACTTCATCGCCGACTGCGCGTCCGGCGACATCCCCGAGGTGTCGTGGATCGTCGCGCCCGCGGCGTGGACCGAGCACCCGACGTACGCCCCGAACAACGGCGCTGTCTACACCGACCGGGTGATCCAGGCGGTGCACGAGAACCCCGAACTGTGGGAGTCGACGCTGATCATCCTGAACTACGACGAGCCCGACCACGCGAACCGGATCGGTGAGGGTGGCTTCTTCGACCACGTCGTACCGCCGATCCCCGAGGCCGGCACCACCGGCGAGCGCGCGCCCGGGATCAAGCCCGGCTTCGGCGGCCGGGTGCCGTTCGTGCTGGTCTCGCCGTGGACCCGCGGCGGCTTCGTCAACTCCGAGGTCTTCGACCACACCTCGACGATCCAGCTGATCGAGGAGTGGACCAAGAGCCTCGGCAAGCCCGCCATCTGCACGAACATCAACGACTGGCGGCGCAGCGTCGCCGGCAACCTGCTGTCGGCGATCGACTTCGGCACCTTCGACACGTCGTTCCCGAAGCTGCCGAAGCCGGCCGACCTGCTGAAGTCGGTCGTCGTCGACGCCGGCCTGCCGCCCGTACCCCAGCCGGCCGTCGGTGCCCAGGTCATGCCGACCCAGCCGATCACCGGCCGGGCGAAGCGGAGCCCGCTGTCGTACCAGCCCAACGGAGTCCTCGTCGAGAACCCGGTCACCGGCGCCGTGACCGCGACCTTCACCGTCGAAGGCGGTCCCGACGGCAAGGCGATCAGCCTGGTCGGGCTGGCCGACAAGTACGTACCCGCCCTCACCGGCGCCGAGCCGCTCGGCATCGGCCAGGACGCGCTGCCGCTCACGGCCTGCAACCGCCGGCCGAAGTCGTACACGTGGGACACCAGGACGACGAACGGCAAGTACGCGTTCACGTTCTACGGCCCCGACCACTTCATCCGGTCCTTCGCGGGCACGGTCGCCACCGACCAGACCTCGCCCCAGCCGCGGGTCGACGTCCGGCTGGTCAAGGCACATGGGCGTTCGGCCGCAACGGTCGAGTTCACCCTGTCCGCCGTCGGCCGCAAGTCAGTGACCTACACGCTCACCGCGAACGACTTCGCCGGCCGGACCACGACGATCCAGGTCCCCGCCGGCAAGCAGACCGTCATCACCTGGCCGACCGAGGACGGCTACTACGACGTCATCATCACCGCGAAGGAGTCCCCAGACTTCAACCACCGCTACGCCGGCCGCGTCGCGGAGAAGTAACCCTTCCGCCACTGAGCTGAGCAGCTCACAGAGGTGCCCGAACCCCGGGCACCTCTGCGAGGCGGCGACGGCCCAGTCCGTACGCTGCCAGCTGTCGGCAATCAGGTTCCGGTACGGGCCGCGCCTCGAGTCGGCGCGATCGGATCGAGGCGGACGGCGTACGACGCGCCGGCGAGTTCAGCCGCGTCGCGAGGGTCCGTGAGGGATCGGCCGGTAAGTTCCTGCAGGCGCCGAAGCCGGTAGCGAATGGTGTTCGGGTGACAGTTCAGGACCCGGGCGGCGTGCTCGGCGGAGCCTTCGTGGCGGATGTAGGCGTCGATCGTCGACAGCATGACTTCGCGGTCTTCGGCAGGTAGCACCAGCACCGGACCGAGGACCGCGGAGGCGATCCGCCGGCCCTCGCCCGGGTCCATCGCGACGAGAGCGGCGAGCGGGCTGGGGTCGAAGCGGTGGACCGCGGCGTGCCCGGCCGGCAAGCTGGCCATCGCGGTTCGCGCGAGTTGCAGTGCTCTCGGAGTGTCGGTCAGGTCCGAGTACGCCGGACTGACACCGGTCCGCGCCGTGACGATGTCACGCAGGGTGAGCAGCGCGCTGTCCTGCTGCGCGGCGGTGGCGGCGATGAGCCCGAGTTGCAGCGTCGGAGTCAGTCGCCAGCCCGAGACCACCCCGTGCTCGGCCAATCGGCGTTCGACTGCAGGCAGGCTCTCCTCTGCCAACGAGCGGGTCTCGGCCGCGACGACGAACACCTGCGCACCAGGAGGGAAACTGAGCAGGGCCGCGGCTTCCCAGGGCCCGCCGTCGGGGCCCGGCTGGCCGGTCAGCAAGGCCTCGACCAAGGCTCCACGGCGACGTTGGCGGGCGAGCAGCAGCTCCGCGGTCGCTTCGCGGTAGGCCTCGGTGACGGCTAGTGCGTGTTCGTCGGTGATCTGCCAGATCCTGCTCGCCGTCGACAGCAGAGCCTCGGTCGTCGATGTGTCGCCGCTCTTGCGGGCGTGGTCGAGCAACGCGTCCCAAAGGGTCGCGAAGCTGATCCGATAGACCTGCAGTACTTCGGGCAGTGGAGCGGACTGCTGCGCCCGCCGGCGGCCGGTCTCCCGCGGCACAGACAGATCGAGCGGCGCACCTGGGTTGCGGACAGCGGTGACCAGGAATTCGAGGTTGCGGCCGACGGCGCGGCGCAGGTCCGCGATCGGGACCGCCTTGGCGGCTCGGTAGAGGGGAATCCGGGCGAGTACCGCCGTGCAAGCCTGCTCGATCAGGTCGGGCAGTTGCTCCTCGGCCCAGGTGAGCAGATCACTCAGGCCGACCGGTTGGTTGTCGATCATGTGCTCGCTCTCATGACGGACCGGATGCTGCGTCCTATCTCAGCACATCCGCGCCCCGGTGTCGTCGAACGACGGATCAGCCGTCGGAGGTTGTTGGTGCGACCAATCTGGCGATCACGGTCACGACGACCTTCACAGCTTCGGGTCCGCGGTGCGGATGGTGTGCCGGACAACTGGGGCAGTGACATCGAACAAATGCTGCCGCGACCTACTGCCGGTCCACTCGCCTGGCGGTACGGTTCCAGGGTGCCTGCGCTCCGGCACTCCGGCTGATGCCTGCAGCAACGATCTGGTCCGGAACGAGCGGGAGGATCACCATGAGGCTTGACTGGAAGGCATGGCAGGTTCCGCTCCGGCTCGCAACCGGCGGCTTCATCCTGAACTCCGGGATGTCGATGCTCGCCAAGGACGGCATCGCCCTCGTCGTCGACACCCTCGACGCGCGGATCCGCCGCCATCGGCCGATCGCCAAGACGTAGCGACATCTCGTGGTTTGGAGGCAGACAGTGGACGGGCACATTCGCAAGACGTATGAGGCGATTCTGGCGCAACCTGCACCGAGAGACCTGCTGTGGGATCGGTTCGTGACGATGTGGAAGGACATCGCCGACGACGTCGAGGATGAGAGCGGCGACCGACTGGCTGTGAAGCTCAACGGGCACCGAATGGTGTTTCATCGTCCGCACAACGGCCGGGTGTCGATCGAGGACGTCGAGATGGCACGCCACCTGCTTGCTGATACGCCGGACGACAAGGGTGCCGGCGATCTACTCGTCGTGACCATCGACGACCTCGGCGCCCGGATCTTGGACTTCGATCTGGAGACGCCCAAGGTGCGGGAGACCGAGCGGGATGTCCGCAACCAGAGCGCGTCTGCCCGGCGGATGCGTACCGTCGAGCGCAAGCGTGGCCGCGATGACGAAGCCGAGCTCAAAGGATTCTTCGACGACCTGGCGTCGGCCCTGCGGCCGCTGGTGAGATCCCGCACCTTCGTGCTGTTCGGGCACGGCGCCGGCAAATCGGACGCCGCGGCCGCGTTCGTCGAGCGGCTCGAGGCCCATCACCCGCAGGTGGCGCGGCAGCTCGCCGCGACCGCTGACATCGACCTCTCCGCCGCGACCGACGCAGATCTGGAGTCAAAGGCCAAGGAACTTACCGGTCGCTGACCGGCACCTCGTCGTGAGCAGAACGTCACTGGACGGTTCGCCTGTGGACTTCATGCCTCGACAGTGAGGCCGAGGTGGTGTTCGAGGGCGTGCCAGGTGGACCGGTCGCTGAGGACGACGCGGCCTTGGTCGCAGGCGGCCCACGCGGCGGCTACCACGGACTGGATCACGCTGCGATTGCCGGCCGAGTGGGGTCGTAGCAGGGCGTCCGGGCCGGCCTCGAGGTGGTCGGTCGGCTCGACGCGCAGACGCAGCGGAGGCTGGAGCAGGCCGGTGAGGCCGGTTGCGACGTACGTCGGTCGCTCTGCCGGGGGCGCGAAGGCGAGGTCCTGCAGGCGAGCCGCTCCGGACAGGACGAGGATCGAGTCGAGGCCGGCCGCGTTCGCTCCGGCGATGTCGGTGTCGAGGCGATCACCACACACGAGCGTGGCGGCGGGCCCGGTTCCGAGGCGGGACCGGGCCAGGTCGAACAGCGCCGGGCCCGGTTTGCCGACCACGTGCGGAATCGCGGTGGTCGTGGATTGCACGGCCGCGACGAGCGCACCGTTTCCGGGCGCCGCGCCTCGTGCGGTCGGCAGCATCAGGTCGAGGTTGGTGACGACCCAGGTCGTCCCGGCCTGGACGAGGTAGCCCACCTCCGCTAGCTCGCTCCACGAGACATCCGCGCCCAGACCCTGGACGACCGCGGCAACCGGCGTACCGGTGAGCTCCGACGCCCGAACCGGTCTGAGAGCGACGTCCGCGAGCGCATCGGCGACGCCGGCGCCGCCGACAGCCAGCACCGGGGTCTGTGGCGGGAGGCGTGCGGACAGGTACGACGCGGCGGCCTGCGCGCTGGTGACCGCTGACCACCGGCCGGGCCTGAGCCCCAGTGCGCGGAGGTGACCTTGGACGGCGTCGCGCGGACGCGAGGCGTTGTTGGTGGCGAAGGCGACCTGGACGCCGTCGGCGATGAGATCGTTGAGAGTCTCGATCGCGCCTGGTACGGCGGCCGCTCCCCGGTACACCACGCCGTCGAGGTCGCAGATCAGCCCCCGGTACCGCGTCATCAGAGGTTCGGCTGTCATCTCGCTCCTTCGACGAGTGCAGGTCGTGCGCACGAGGCTAGAACCGCGGACAGCCCGCCGGTTCACCCGTGGGAGTGAACTCGCAGGCGATCCGGAAGGTCCACCCCCGCGGTCACCCCACGGGTGGATGTCGCCTTCCCGGCGGCCTGGTGTTCTGGGGATGCGGCCGATCTGTGAGGAGTGATGAGATGTTGACCGAGCGCTCGACACTGACCCAGTTCCTCATCGAGGAGCGCCGGCGGTTCCCGGGTTCGAGCGGCGAGCTGAACGCGTTGATCCACGACGTCGCGCTGGCCTGCAAGGCGATCTCGCGGCAGATCGCGTCGGCCGCGCTGACCGGCGTGCTCGGCAAGCACGGCGCCGTCAACGTTCAGGGCGAGCAGCAGCAGAAGCTCGATGTGGTGGCCAACGACCTCTTCCTCCGGGCCAACGAGTGGGGCGGGCAGCTGGCCGGGATGGCGTCGGAGGAGCTGGACGAGCCGTACCCGATCCCACCCCAGTACCCGCGCGGCAAGTACCTGCTGACGTTCGATCCGCTGGACGGTTCGTCGAACATCGACGTCAATGTGTCGGTCGGCAGCATCTTCTCGATCCTGCGCGCCGCGGTGCCGGGGGAGCCGGCGAAGACCGAGGACTTCCTGCAGCCCGGGACCGAGCAGGTCGCCGCCGGCTACGCGATCTACGGTCCGTCGACGGTCCTGGTGCTGACGGTCGGCACCGGCGTGCACGCGTTCACCCTCGATCCGGATCTCGGCGAGTTCTTCCTGACCCGCCGGGACATCCGCGTCCCGGCCACGACCTCGGAGTACGCCGTGAACACGTCGAACCGGCGCTTCTGGGAGCCGGCCGTGATGCGGTACATCGACGAGTGTCTGCAGGGCGTCAACGGGCCGCGCGGGAAGGATTTCAACATGCGCTGGGTGGCGTCGCTGGTCGCCGAGGCGCACCGGATCCTCACCCGCGGCGGTGTCTTCCTGTATCCGCGCGACTCCAAGGACCCGACGAAGGAAGGCCGCCTCAGGTTGCTGTACGAGGCCAATCCCGTCGCGCTCCTGATCGAGCAGGCCGGAGGCCTGGCGACGACCGGTCGCGAGCGGGTGCTGGACGTCGTTCCCACCGAGCTGCACCAGCGGATCGGGCTCGTCTTCGGTGCCCGTGACGAGGTCGAGCGGATCACCAGGTACCACCACGAGGCCCCGGCCGCGGACGGGGTCGACGAGCAGGACCACCCGCTGTACGGCCTGCGGGGTCTCTTTCGCGCCACCACCTGAGGAGCAGCCATGTCGGTCAAGCACCCTGTCGTCGCCATCACCGGATCGTCCGGCGCCGGCACCACGTCGGTGATGCGTACCTTCGAGCAGATCTTCCGCCGCGAGCAGGTCGACGCCGCGTTCGTCGAGGGCGACAGCTTTCATTCCTACGACCGGATGGCGATGAAGGGCGAAATGTCCCGGGCGCTGAGCGACGGGGACCATACCTTCAGTCACTTCGGGCCGGACGCCAACCTGTTCGAGGAGCTGGAGACCCTGTTCCGGGAGTACGGCGAAAGCGGCACCGGACGGGTCCGCAAGTACCTGCACGATCAGGACGAGGCAGCGCCGTACGGGCAGGAGCCGGGCACGTTCACGCCGTGGGAGGCGATCCCTGGCGGCACCGATCTGCTGTTCTACGAAGGGCTGCATGGCGCCGTGGCCACCGAGAAGGTCGACGTCGCGCAGTACGCGGACCTGCTGATCGGTGTCGTTCCGGTGATCAATCTCGAATGGATCCAGAAGTTGCAGCGGGACAAGGCGAAACGCGGCTACTCGACCGAGGCCGTGACGGAGACGATCCTGCGCCGGATGCACGACTACGTGAACTACATGTGCCCGCAGTTCTCCCGGACGGACGTCAACTTCCAGCGCGTGCCGGTGGTCGACACGTCGAACCCGTTCATCGCGCGGACGATCCCGACACCGGACGAGTCGATGCTGGTGATCCGGTTCAAGGACCCGCGCGGGATCGACTTCCCGTATCTGCTCTCGATGCTGCACGATTCGTTCATGTCGCGTCCGAACACGATCGTCTGCCCGGGCGGGAAGATGGACCTGGCGATGCAGCTGATCTTCACGCCGATGTTGTGGCGGTTGCTCGAGCGCCGGGACCGGGCCGCGTCCTGAGGTCGGTACGACGAGGAACCTGCCCATGGGCGCCGACCGCATGAGCACGCCTGCAGCGTCTGCGGATGGAGCCCGGCCTCGGCCACGGGTGCTGCCGGTCATCCGCCTCCGGCGAGCTGACGCTGGAACCATCTGACCAGCACGGGATCATCAGGCCCGTCGGTGACAAGCGTCGCCCGGGCCAGGTCGTCATCGCGGGTGTAGGCGTTGGGTACGGCCACGCACCGCAGGCCGGCCGCGACTGCGGCGCGGACTCCGTTCGCGGAATCCTCGACGGCGATCGCGACGCCGGGCCGGTGACAGGTCAGCTGCAACACGCGCTCATAGACCGCGGGATCGGGCTTCAGCCGCGGAACCTCGGTACCGGTGACGATCGTGTGGAACCTGGGCCCGAACACGCCGTCCAGCAGCGGCTCGACCCAGGCCCGGGTCCCGGTCGTGGCGACATGCAGCGCGATGCCGCTCGTCTCAAGCACGTCGAGCAGCTGGTGTACGCCGGGCCGCGCCCGGATAGCGCCCTCCGCGACGAGTGCCTGCATGTACTGCGTCTTGCGCCGATGCAGGCGCTGCGCGAGGTCAAGTGCTTCGGCCCGCGCTCGGCCGGTGTTTTCGAACCAGAACGCCAGCCGCTGCTTCCCACCGGCGACCCGAAGGAGTTGCCCGTACGTCGCCACGTCCCACCGATCGGGCAGTCCAGCCTCCTCGAACGCGGCGTTGAACGCTACCCGGTGTCCGTCCCGCTCGCTGTCGACGAGCGTGCCGTCGACGTCGAAGATCACGGCCTCGAGCCGGGCTGTCACGTCAGCTCCGCTCGGACAGGTGATCCTGAATCCGGGCGACGACCTGCTCCGCCGTGAAACCGTGGTGTGCCATCACCTCGTCGCCGGGACCGCTCGATCCGAACGAGTCGATGCCGATGGCAACATCCACGAGCCCGCTCCACCCGGCGGTGCTGCCGGCTTCGATACTGACGGTTGTCGGTGCCATCCCAGGCACATACTGCGACCGGTCGAGCACAGGTACGACGCGCACGCTGTAGCCGAGCGTGCGCAGGCGCTCCGCGACCGCGACCGCGAGCGATGCCTCCGAACCGGTGGCGACGATCTCGATCGACACGGGCTCGTCGTCGGCGAACTCCCGCCGGTCGAGTTGCGGGACCGCCTGTCGCGACAGGACCAGCGCGGTGGGGCCGTCGGTCCGTTCGAGCGCGAGACGCCACGCCTCGGCGGTCTCGGCGTCGTCGGCCGGGCGGAGAACCTGGAGGCCGGGGATCACCCGGAGCGAGTCGAGGTGCGCGATCGGCTGGTGTGTCGGGCCGTCCTCGCCGACGGCGATCGAGTCGTGCGTGAACACGTAGATCACTGGTTGTTTCATCAACGCCGACAGTCGGAGCGCCGGCCGGAGGTAGTCGGCGAAGACCAGGAAGGTGCTGCCGAAGACGCGGAAGCCGCCGTGCAGGCTGATGCCGTTCAGGAACGCGGCCATGCCGAATTCGCGGATCCCGAACGCGATCGCCGGACCGGAGTAGTTGTCCTTCGTGACCAGCTCGCCGAACACGGTGCCGGTCGACCCGGCGAGGTCCGCGCTGCCGCCGACCAGCTCGGGCATGATCGGGCGAACGGCGTTCAGACAGGCCTGGGAGGACTGCCGGGTGGCCCGCGGAACAGCGCCGACGACGGATCGCAAGGCCGCATCGAGGCCCGCGGGCAGCTCGCGGGCCGCGGCCCGGCGGAACTCGGCGGCGCGCTCCGGGGCAGCATCCGAGAAGGCTGCGAAGGCATCCTGCCAGGCTGTGTGTTCGCGGGCTCCTTCCGCGGCCAGCGTGGCGCAGGCGGCACGGACCTCCGCCGGCACCGTGAAGGCCGGATAGTTCCAGCCCGCGAGCCGCTTGGTCTCGGCCAGCAGCTCGTCACCCAAGGGCGAGCCGTGCGCCTTCGACGTGCCCTCCACACCCGGCGCGCCGCGGCCGATGACGGTCCGGACCGCGATGAAGCTGGGTCGTGGGTCGGCCTTCGCCCGCTTGATCGCCTGGTCGACGGCCTCGACGTCCGTCCCGTCGAGCACCGCCTCGGTGTGCCAGCCGTACGCCGCGAAGCGGGCCTGCTGGTCATCGCCGCACGACCGGTCGACACTGCCGTCGATGGTGATTGCGTTGTCGTCCCACAGCACGATCAGCCGGCCCAGACCGAGATGCCCGGCGAACGATCCCGCCTCGTGGCTGATGCCCTCCATCAGGCAGCCGTCGCCGACGATCGCGTACGTGTGGTGGTCGGTGATCTCCGGGTAGCGCGCGTGCTCCAGCCGCTCCGCGAGCGCCATACCCACGGCCATCGCGAGGCCCTGGCCGAGTGGTCCGGTGGTGCATTCGACGCCCGGCGTCTCGCCGTACTCCGGATGGCCCGGAGTGCGCGAACCCAGCTGGCGGAACCGGCGCAACTCGGATTCGGGAAGGTCGTAGCCGAAGATGTGCAGCAGACCGTACAGCAGGGCGGAGCCGTGGCCCGCGGACAGCACGAAGCGGTCGCGGTCTGCCCAGCCGGGCGCTGCGGGGTCGTGGCGGAGGTGCCGGCTCCACACGGTCCAGGCCATCGGGGCGGCGCCCATCGGCATCCCCGGATGGCCCGAATTGGCGGCTTGCACCATGTCGGCGGCGAGGAAGCGGAGCGTGTCGATCGCCAGCCGGTCGGTCTCCGTGGACGGCACGAACCGGGTGTGCAGAACGTCGGTCATCAGGCTGCCTCCTCCTTCGCCGCGGCACGTAGCCGCTTCACTGCCGCGGCCTTGCCGTCCGGGTACGCGTACATCCACGAACCCGAGATGAAGACGTCGGCACCGGCCGCGGACGCCGCCCGGATCGTCTTGTCGGTGACGCCACCGTCGACCTCGAGCTCGATCGGCCGCCCGGACTCGTCGATCATCCGTCGCAGGCGGGCGATCTTCGGCTCCACCGCGGCGAGGTACGCCTGCCCGCCGAACCCCGGGTTCACCGTCATCGCCAGCACCAGGTCGGTCTCGGCCAGTACGTGCGCGACCGTGTCCACCGGGGTGTGCGGGTTCAGGGCGACGCCGCTCCGGGCGCCGAGGTCGCGGATCCGCGCGAGCGTGCGGTGCAGGTGTCTGCAGGCCTCGGCGTGCACGATCACCAGCTCGCAGCCGGCGTCCACGTAGCGCCCCAGCAGCTCGTCGGGCTCCACGACCATCAGGTGTGCCTCGAAGCCGACGGTGCTGTACGGCCGGGCCGCCGCGATGACGTCGGGGCCGAACGTCAGGTTCGGGACGAACACGCCGTCCATGACGTCCCACTGGATCCGGTCGACACCGGCCTCGCACAGCTCGCGGACCTCCTCGCCGAGGCGGGCGAAGTCGGCGGGCAGGACGGACGGCACGACGAGCGGCTCGGTCATGGTTCTGGCCTTTCTGATCGGCTGGCTCCATCGGACCGGGTACGGCGTCCCGGCGGACTCACCCGGCCGGGTGGAGCCCCGGGTGAAATCGCGGCGAAAGCGGCGGATCACCCCGTCGGCCGCCGTACGCTGATCGGTATGCCGGTGTCATCCCCGACCCCTCCGACGGCGCTGCCGCCGCTGCGGCTCGTGCTGGTCGACGACCACGAGATGGTGCTGCACGGCCTCGATTCGATGCTCGGGCACTTCCCGGACCAGGTCACGATCGTCGGGCACGCGACGAACGCAACGGCGGCGTTCGCCTTGGTCACGGAGCAGCGGCCCGACATCGTGCTCTGCGACGTCCGCATCGGCAAGGAGTCCGGCCTCGATCTCTGCCGGCAGATCACCACGCAGTACCCGGACACCAAGGTCGTGCTGCTGACCGTGTACGACGACGAGCACTACCTGTACCAGGCGCTCCGCGTCGGCGCCTCGGGGTACATCCTGAAGCGGATCGACGGCCGGGAGCTGGTCGGTCATCTGAATCGTGTTCGGGAGGGCGAGACCGCCGTCGACCACGCGCTGGCGGGCCGGGTCGCCCTGTCCGCGGCACGCCTCAGCGCGGGGGAGTTCTGGTCGGGCGCACACCTGGGACTCACCCAACGTGAGTCGGAGGTGCTGGAGCTGCTCGTCTCCGGCCACTCGAACAGGGCGGTCGCGAGCAAGCTCGTGGTCAGCGAGGACACTGTGAAGACGCACATCCGCGGGCTCTACCGCAAGCTCGGCGTCTCCGACCGCAGCGGCGCGATCGCGGTCGCCCTGCGAGAGGGTCTGTTCCGTTGAGCCGCGGCGCGGTGCCGACCGCGGCAGAGCTCGCTGGGGTCTTCGCAGCCGACGGCGTCCTGATCTATGCGATCGACGACCAGGATCTGACCATCGCCGACCTGTGGCCCGGGCACCCGTCCTCCGGGAAACTCACCCTGCAGGTCGGGTTCGGCGTCACCGGTCTGGTCGCGCGCACGAAGGAGCCGGTGCTGCTGGACGCGGACTCCCCGCGGAACCCATTGCACCGCCAGCTGCTGGGGCTCGAGCCGAAGGAAACCGTCGCCCGGATGTGCCTGCCGCTGTTCGGGCTGGAGGACCGGATCGTCGGTGTCCTCGCCGTGCACCGCAGCCCGCAACGGCCGTTCGGTCCGGGCGACGTGGAGACCGCGCGGCCGTACGTCGCGGTGCTCGGCCTCGGACTGCACGCGGAACAGTTGTGGCGCGCGGTCAACCATCACCGCACGGAGCGGGACAGGCTGATCAAGCAGGCGATCTCGGCGCAGGAGGCCGAGCGCCGGCGGATCGCGTTCGACCTGCACGACGGCGTGACCACCGCGCTGGCGTCGATGTCGTTCCATCTGTCCGCGGCCGACCTCACCGTCTCGGAGGTCGCGGCCCACACGACCGGGACTGGCCAGGCCCAGGACCTCGAACGTGCCCGCGCGGAGCTCGTGTCCGCGCGTACCCTGGCCGACCTGGCGTACAACCAGACCCGGGCCGCGATCTCCGGTCTGCACAGCCTGGTGCTCGACGATCTCGGGCTGGTGGCGGCGATCGAGTCACTGGCCCAGATGGTCGCCCGGGAGGACGGACCGGCGGTCGATCTGGTCGTCGACCCCGCGGCCGATCTCGAGGACATTCCCGATCACGCGGCAGCCGCGCTCTACCGGATCGCCCAGGAGACGCTGGCCAATGCGGTCAAACATGCCGACGCGGAGCGGATCGTGCTGTCGCTGCGGCGGGTCGGTGACTCGATCGTGTTCGGCTGCGCCGACGACGGGAAGGGCTTCGACACCGGGCTGCGCCGGGTGGTGCGGACGGCCGGCGTCGACGGTGCGCAGCACTTCGGGCTGAGCTCGGTCGCGGAGCGTTGCGCGATGATCGAGGCGTCACTGCGGATCGAGTCCGTGTCCGGCCGCGGCACGACCGTCCTGGTCGAGCTGCCGCTCTGATCGGGCGCCGCAGCTAGCTCGGGCGGGTCGCGCTCGCCGCCTCGCGGCAGTTGGCGAGCAGCTTCTGCTGGGCGGTCGCGACGTTCGCTGGGTCGCCTGCCCAGGCCTGCAGCGCGGCGCTGACCAGCGCTCGTCCGAAGGAGAACGTCACGGACCAGGGAAGGTCCGGCATACCGCTCAACTCGTGGAGGAAGGAGCAGGCGTCGGCCGTGGTGTGCCCGCCGGAGAGGAACGCGATCCCCGGTACGGCGGCGGGCACGATGTCGTGCAGCACCTCGAACGTCGCCCGCGCGACGACGTCGGCGGGTGCCGGAGGCGCCGCGAGGCCGGGCGTGACGAAGTTCGGCTTGAGCACGATGCCGGTCAGGTCGACACCGGCCTGCCGCAGCTCGTCGAACAGCGCCGTCAGCGCCAGCCGGGTGGCCCGGTCGCAGGACGCCAGGTCGTGATCGCCGGTGCAGAGCACCTCCGGTTCGACGATCGGCACGATCCCGTGCTGCTGGCACAGGGCGGCGTACCTCGCCAGGGCATGGCCGTTCGCCCGGGCGACGTACTCGGTGATCGTGTGGACGTCGAAGACCGCGCGCCACTTGGCGAACGCGGCCCTCCGCTCGGCGTATGACGCCAGTCGCGCGCCCAGACCGTCGAGACCCTCGGTGATGAGGGCGCCGTTGTGGCCGGCCAGGGGAGAGGTGCCTGTGTCGACCTTGATGCCGGGGAGGACGCCGAGCTCGTGCGCGGCGTCCGGGAAGCTCCGGCCGTCGGAGAGCTGCTGGCCGAACGTCTCGTCGGCGAAGATGATGCCGCTCACCGACTCGGAGAGACCGGCGGCGGTGAGTAGCAGTTCGCGGTAGTCACGCCGCGCGGTCGGGCTCGCCGCAATGCCCTCCTGTTCGAGCCGGGCCGACATCGTCTTGATCGACTCGTCGGCGGCGAGCACACCGCGCCCGCCGCGGGTCATCCGCTGCGCGGTTTCCGCCAGGGTCGGCACGTGGGCGGGAATCGTGGTCGTCATGCCCAGCATGCTGCGCCTCGCGACCCCTGGCCGCACTCACCCTTTCGGGCGATTCCGGGTGTGAAACGCTGCCTCGCCGACGCGGTCGGTGTCGCAGACATGCTCGAGGAACAGGCGCGTGGCCGCCGTCGGCTCGGACGTCGTACACAGGTGCCACGGCCGGTCGAGCGGAGTGCCAGGTACGGCGTACGACGCCAACCGGCCGGTGTCCAGGTGGGCGCGGACCGCCTCCTCGTGGACGAGCGTGACGCCGAGGCCCTCGCGCGCCGCGGCCACCGCCGCTCCCGACGTACCGAGGGTGAGCAACGGCGGCGCGGCCTGGAGCCTGCCGAGCAGCGACAGCGTCGTGTCGCGGGTGCCGGACCCCAGTCCGGTGAGCAGCCAGGTCTTCGTCAGTGGGTTCTCACGAAGACCTGGGTGACCGACCAGCACCAGACGGTTCGGCCGCCGCGCCCTGGTGACGAGTCCGGTACCTCGTGGCGGGCGACCGGCGAGCACGAGATCGACGGCGTGGTCGGCGGCGAGTGCGAACAGCTCGTCGCGTGGCAGCACCGACAGCGAGAGCATGACCTGCGGATGTTCCGCGGCGAAGGATGCCATCAACCGGGGCAGGACGTACTCGCTCGCGGTCGCCACGGCGCCGATCCGGACCCGGCCGCGATCGGCGTCGTGCACCGCGCCGGATGCCTCGGCGAGCAGGCCGAGCAGCTTGCGGGCGTAGCGGGCGAAGGTCTCGCCCGAGTCGGTGGGCACGATGCCCCGGCCGGCTTTCGCGAACAGCGTCGTACCAAGAGCGGACTCCAGCGCCGCGACCGCCGCCGAGATGGCGGGCGGTGTCACGTGCAGGGCCTCGGCAGCTGCGCGGACGCTTCCGGTCTCGTACAGCGTCAGAAACGTTTGGAGCCGGCCCCACGTGGCGGCCGCCGGCAGATCGGCCATCGTTAAATCATCCCTTATCGATGAGCAGAGATTTGTCAATTGTAGTTGATCTGTTCCGCTCCCAGACTGGTAGCACCTGAACCGAGAAGGGGAGTGCCGATGACGAAAGAACGCTGGGACCCGGGCGTCCAGAGCTACGCCGGGATGGGGTACTGGAACCCCGACTACGTGCCCAAGGACACCGACGTCCTGGCGGTGTTCCGGGTGGCGCCGCAGGACGGTGTCGAGCCGATCGAGGCGGCGGCGGCCGTGGCGGGCGAGTCGTCCACCGCGACCTGGACCGTGGTCTGGACCGACCGGCTGACCGCCAACACCCACTATCAGGCCAAGGCGTACCGCGTCGACGAGGTCCCGGGCAGGCCGGGGGAGTACTTCGCCTACATCGCCTACGACATCGACCTGTTCGAGGAGAGCTCGATCGCGAACCTGACGTCGTCGATCATCGGCAACGTCTTCGGGTTCAAGCCGCTGAAGGCGCTGCGGCTGGAGGACATGCGGATCCCGGTCGCGTACACGAAGACCTTCCAGGGGCCCGCGCACGGGATCGTGATGGAACGCGAGCTGCTCAACAAGTACGGCCGTCCGTTGCTCGGAGCAACCATCAAGCCGAAGCTCGGCCTGTCGGCGCGCAACTACGGGCGGGTGATCTACGAGGCCTGCAAGGGCGGCCTGGACTTCACCAAGGACGACGAGAACATCAACTCGCAGCCGTTCATGCGCTGGCGGGACCGCTTCCTGTTCGGGATGGAGGGGGTCAACAAGGCCGTCGCCGAGACCGGTGAGCTGAAGGGGCACTACTTCAACGTGACGGCCGGGACGATGGAGGAGATGTACCGGCGCGCGGAGTTCGCCAAGGAGCTCGGCAGCCTGGTGATCATGATCGACCTGACGATCGGCTACACCGCGATCCAGTCGATGGCGATCTGGGCCCGGCAGAACGGCGTACTGCTGCATCTGCATCGCGCCGGGCATTCGACGTACACCCGGCAGAAGACGCACGGCGTGAGCTTCCGCGTGATCGCGAAGTGGTGCCGGCTGATGGGGGTCGACCACCTGCATGCCGGGACGGTCGTCGGCAAGCTCGAGGGCGACCCGGCCACCACCCGCGGGTACTACGACACGCTGCGGGAGAACCGGGTCCCGCTGAACCTGGAGAACGGGATCTTCTTCAACCAGGACTGGGCCTCGATGCCCGGAGTGATGCCGGTCGCGTCCGGCGGCATCCACGCCGGCCAGATGCATCAGCTGCTGGACCTGTTCTCCGACGACGTGATCCTGCAGTTCGGCGGCGGGACGATCGGCCACCCGTACGGCATCGCCGCGGGCGCCGAGGCGAACCGGGTTGCGCTGGAGGCGATGGTGAAGGCGCGCAACGAGGGCCGCGACCTGCTGCGCGAGGGTCCCGACGTACTGCGGAACGCGGCCAAGTCCTGCCAGCCGCTGGCGGCCGCGCTGTCGACCTGGGGCGAGGTCACCTTCGACTACACGAGCACCGATGCGCCGGACTTCGTGCCGACCGCGTCGGCGTCGGCCTGAAAGGAGCTGACCGATGAAGTTCCGCTACGGGACGTTCTCGTACCTGCCCGACCTCACCGACGACGAGATCGCCGCCCAGGTGAGGTACGCCCTGGACAACGGCTGGCCGGTGTCGGTGGAGTACACCGATGACCCGCACCCGCGCAACATCTACTGGGAGATGTGGGGTCTGCCGATGTTCGACCTCGCCGAGCCGGACGGCGTGCTCGCCCAGATCAACGAATGCCGTACGACGTATCCCGGCCACTACGTCCGGGTGCTCGCGTACGACGCGCGTCTCGGCCGTCAGTCCACCGCGTTGTCCTTCCTGGTCCAGTCTCCGGCGGAGGAGCCAGGCTTCGTGCTCGAGCGTCAGGACGGGCCGGACCGTACCCAGCGCTACTCGGTGAAGTCCTACGCCACGACCACGCCGGCCGGGGCGCGCTACGCGGGCGAGTGATCCGATGGACAAGCCCAAGGGATTCGGCTTTCCACGGCCGTCCGACGCGGCGGCCGCACCGACCGACGGCGAGGCGCTGCCCGAACCGGAGCTCCTCGGCGACGACGCTGAGCTCGACCTGTCGGCGGACGAGGCGGCGGCGAGGGTCGAGGAGACCCTGACCGCGCTGGACAGCGAGCTGATCGGCCTCGCGTCGGTGAAGCGCCGGGTGCGGGAGATCGCCTCGCTGCTCCAGGTCGACCGGGCCCGGCACCAGTTCGGGCTGACGGCCTCGAGACCGACGCTGCACATGAGCTTCACCGGCGGGCCGGGAACCGGCAAGACGACCGTGGCGTTGCGGATGGCAACCATCTTGCACGCGCTCGGCTACATCCGGGCGCCGCGGGTGCACACCGTCACCCGCGACGACCTGGTCGGCCAGTTCATCGGGCACACCGCCCCGAAGACGAAGGAGGCGATCGCGCGGGCCGCGGGTGGCGTGCTGTTCATCGACGAGGCCTACTACCTGTTCCGCCCGGAGAACGAACGGGACTACGGCCAGGAGGTGATCGAGATCCTGCTCACCGAGATGGAGAACGAACGCGGCGACCTGGTGGTGATCTTCGCCGGTTACCCGGACCGGATGGCCACGTTCTTCTCGGCCAATCCGGGGCTGAGCTCGCGCGTCCCGCACCACCTCGAGTTCGACGACTTCACCCACGAGGAACTGGTGCAGATCGCGGACCTGATGGTCGCGTCGGAGAACTTCCGGTTCGACGAGCAGGCCCGCGAGGTGTTCTCGGAGTACCTCACCCTGCGGATGCAGCGGCCGCGGTTCTCGAACGCCCGGAGCGTCCGGAACGCGATCGAGCGCTGCCGGTTGCGCCAGGCGCGCCGGCTGGTCGGGCTGCACCGGCCGCTGGGGAAGCAGGATCTCGTCACGCTGACTGCCGAGGACGTGTACGGCAGCAGCCTGTTCGCCGGGAACCAGAGCTGATCGACAGTGGCTATCGGGTCATCGAACATGGTTCTTTGACCCCTTCAGGAAGGGTGCCGGACGATGTCGGTGATGAGCACGATCGAGGACCCCAGCGACCATCTGTCCGTCACCCCGCCGAAGACCTGGGCGGCCGGCGTACCGGCGGTGGCACACGCCATCGAGTACTCGCTGGAGGAGAACTCGGTACGCCGTACCGCCCTGACGTTGCTGAACATCAACCAGACCAAGGGGTTCGACTGCCCGGGGTGCGCGTGGCCGGAGCCGAAGCACCGGCACAAGAACGAGTACTGCGAGAACGGCGCCAAGCACATCAACGACGAGGCCACCACCCGTCGGGTCACGGCAGACTTCTTCCGCGAGCACTCGATCGCCGAGCTGGACGGCACGTCGGACTACTGGCTGAACCAGCAAGGCCGGCTGACCGAGCCGATGATCAAGGTCCCGGGCGGCACCCACTACCAGCCGATCAGCTGGGACGAGGCCTTCGACCTGCTGGCCGACGAGCTCCGCGGACTGGACTCGCCCGACGAGGCGCTGTTCTACACCTCGGGCCGGCTCAACAACGAGGCAGCTTTCCTGCTGCAGTTGTTCGCGCGGGCGTTCGGGACCAACAACCTGCCGGACTGCTCGAACATGTGTCACGAATCCAGCGGGTTCGCCCTGCAGGAGACGCTGGGCATCGGCAAGGGCAGCGTGTCCCTGGACGACATCTACGACGCCGACCTGATCTTCGTCGTCGGGCAGAACCCGGGGACGAACCACCCGCGGATGCTGTCCGCGCTGGAGGAGACCAAGCGCAACGGGGGAACGATCGTCGCCGTCAACCCACTGCCCGAGGCCGGGCTGATCCGCTTCAAGAATCCGCAGAAGGCGCGGGGCGTGATCGGCCGCGGGACGGCGATCGCCGACCAGTTCCTGAAGATCCGGCCGGGTGGCGACCTCGCCTTGTTCCAGGCGCTCAACCGGCTGCTGCTCGAGGCCGAGGACGCCGCGCCAGGCGCAGTACTCGACCACGAGTTCATCCGGCGGAACACCGTGGGCTTCGAGGCGTTCGCCGAGCACGCGCGGAAGGCCGACTGGAACGACGTACTCGCCGCCACCGGCCTGACCCTCGAGGAGATCGTCGAGGTGCACGAGCGGGTGCTCCGCAGCAAGAAGGTCATCGTCTGCTGGGCGATGGGGCTGACGCAGCAGAAGCACGGCGTACCCACCATCCGTGAGGTGGTGAACTTCCTGCTGCTCCGGGGGAACATCGGCCGCCCGGGCGCCGGGGTCTGCCCGGTCCGGGGGCACAGCAACGTGCAGGGCGACCGGACGATGGGCGTCTGGGAGCAGATGCCGCAGGAGTTCCTCGACGCACTCGGCCGGGAGTTCGGGTTCACCCCGCCGGCCGAGCACGGTGTCGACTCGGTCGGTGCGATCCGGGCGATGCGCGACGGCCGGGCGAAGGTGTTCGTCGGTGCCGCGGGCAACTTCGTCCGCGCGGCCCCGGACAGCGACGTCACCGAGGAGGCGATGCGCCGCTGCCGGCTGACCGTGCAGATCTCCACCAAGCTCAACCGGTCGCACACGGTCTGCGGGGAGATCGCGCTGATTCTGCCGACGCTAGGCCGCAGCGACCGCGATCTTCAAGCGTCGGGCGAGCAGTTCGTCACGGTCGAGGACTCGATGAGCGACGTACACGCCTCGCGCGGGCGCCTCGACCCGGCGTCGCCGTCCTTGCTCAGCGAGGTCGCGATCCTCTGCCGGCTGGCCCGCCGGACGCTCGGTGACGCCGTGCCGGTCGACTGGGAGGAGTTCGAGCGCGACTACGGCACGATCCGCGCTCGGATCGCGCGGGTCGTCCCGGGCTTCGAGGACTTCAACGCGCGCGTCGCCGCGCCCGGAGGCTTCCATCTGCCCAACCCGGTCAACGAAGGCGTCTTCCATACCCCCAGCGGCAAGGCCGTCTTCACCTGCAACGACTTCGCGATGCTCACACCACCGACCGGATACCTGGTGCTGCAGTCGCTGCGGTCGCACGACCAGTGGAACACCGTCCCGTATGCGATGAACGACCGGTACCGCGGCATCCACCACGCCCGCCGCGTCGTGATGGTCAACCCCGAGGACCTGGCGGAGCGCGGGCTCTCGGACGGTGAACTGGTGGACGTAGTCAGCGTGTGGGACGACGGTGTCGAGCGGCGTGCTCCGGCGTTCCGCGTGGTCGCGTACCCGGCGGCCCGCGGGTCGGCGGCCGCCTACTACCCGGAGACGAATGTCCTGGTGCCGCTGGACAGCGTGGCCGACATCAGCAACACGCCGACCTCGAAAGGCGTGATCGTTCGGCTGGAGCCCGTTGCCGCCGCGGGGTGAGCGTGCCAGGCTCCTGATCGCGGCGACATTGGTGGTCGGTGGCTGGGGCGCGAACCAGTTCACGCCGCTGTCCGTGGCGTACCGGTTGGACCAGGGCTGGTCGACGCTCCGGGTCGTCGCGATGTTCACGACGTACCTGCTCGGGCTGGTTCCGGCGCTGTTGCTGGGGTGTCGCGCCGCGGACAGGTTCGGCGTACGTCGCGTCGTACGCCTCGCCCTGGCGCTGACCGCGGTCGCCAGCTGTGTGCTTGCGCTCTCGGTTGTCTCCGAGGCCGCGGTGTACGTCAGTCGGTTGTCGACCGGCGTGGCCACCGGCGTGATCGTGTCGGCGGCCGCGGCGTGGCTGGGGCAGTCGTCGCAGGGCTCCGGGACCCGGTACGCCGTGTACGCGACCGGCACGGGGTTCGCCTTCGGGCCGTTGGCGGCCGGTGCGATGGTCGAGTGGCTGCCGCATCCGCTGGTCCTGCCGCCGCTGGTGCACGCCGTACTCGCCCTGCTGCTGCTCCGGGCGACCGCGAACCTTCCTGAGACGGCCGGCCGTCGCGCGGTCCGTCAGCACGTGTCCGCCGAGCGCTGGTCCGCGGTCACCCATCCGCGCTTCGTCGGTGTCGTGTTGCCGGCCAGTCCCGCCGTCTTCGCCGCTGTCACCGTGTCGTACGTCGTACTGCCCCCGCTGGTGGTCGATCGCATCCACGACTATGCGCCGTTGTTCAGTGGCCTGGTGGCGGCCGTGACGCTGACGGTCGGGCTGCTGGTGCAGCCGGCCGCCGCTCGGATCGACCGGCCCGGCAGCGCGCGAGCGACGCTGATCGCGATGGCCACCGTGGTGATCGGCCTGCTCGTCGGCTCGGTCGCCGTAGATCGCGCCTCCCCGGTCGCGGTCGTGGCCGCCGCGGTCGTGCTCGGCGCGGGCTACGGGCTGACGCTCGAGTCCGGGCTGGCCGAGATCGGTCGGCTGGCATCGCCGTCCGCGTTGCCGACGGCGGCCGCGCTGTTCCAGGGCGTCGCGCACAGCGGGTTCCTCGCGCCGCTGGTGCTCGCGATCAGCGCGAGGTCCGCGTCGTACCAGGAAATGCTCGTCGTGCTCGCGCTGGTCGGCCTGGTGTTCCTCACCGTCGCGGCCGTGTACAGCCGGAAGCACGGCCACCCCGAACCGAGCTCCGGCGAAAGGCTCACCTCATGGGACGAGTGACAGTACGGCGGCGGGTACTGCGGATCCGGAACGGTGTGGGCGAGCACCGTCCCGACACCCTGGCCGCCGAGGAACCGATGGAGATCCGGGTCGCCGGCCGGCCGCTCACCGTGACCATGCGGACGCCCGGCGACGACTTCGATCTCGCGGTCGGCTTTCTGGTGAGCGAGGGCGTCGTGCATGCCGCCGACGACGTGGTTGCCGTACGGTACTGCGCCGGCGCGACAGCGGACGGCGGCAACACGTACAACGTGGTGGACGTCGGGCTGGCGCCCGGGGTCGAGCCGCCCGATGCGTCCCTGGAGCGGAACTTCTACACGACCTCCTCCTGCGGGTTGTGCGGCAAAGCGAGTCTGGACGCCGTACGGACCACGGCTGCGTGGTCGGTGGGCGACGATCCGTTGCGGGTCGCGCCGGAGGTCCTGGCGGCGCTGCCGGACCGGCTACGGGCGGCCCAACGAGTCTTCGACAGCACCGGGGGACTGCACGCGGCCGGGCTGTTCACCGCGGCCGGCGAGCTGGTCTGTCTCCGGGAGGACGTCGGCCGGCACAACGCGGTCGACAAGGTCGTCGGGTATGCGCTGCGCTCTGGCCTGCTGCCCCTGCGTTCGACCGTGTTGATGGTGAGTGGTCGCGCGTCGTTCGAGCTCGTGCAGAAGGCCGTGATGGCCGGGATCCCCTTGCTGGCGGCGGTTTCCGCTCCGTCGTCGCTGGCGGTCGACCTCGCGGCCGAGAGCGGGCTGACGCTCGTCGGCTTCCTCCGGGGTACGTCGATGAACGTGTACACCGGAGGAAGCCGAGTCGCGGGGTGACCGTCAGGACGCGCCGAGGAGGGTGACGGCGCGGGCGACGATCGGATCGCAGCCGGCGCCCGCCAGCGCCCGTAGCTGGGCGAGCATCCGGGGATCCCAGAACAGCGTGATGTGGTGGGCGACGCGTTCGGCGGCTTCGTCGGCCGGGAGATGCTGGAACTGGGCGGCGATGTCACCGGCCAGCCGCAGCGCCGGCGGCGTACTCACCCGTCACCCCTTCGACCGGCCGCGCTTGAGGCGAGTGCCTCGCCGGCCGGGTGCGAGCCGACGGTGACCTGGACCGCGGTCACCTTGTACTCCGGGCAGTTGGTCGCCCAGTCGGAGTTGTCGGTGGTGACCACGTTCGCGCCGGTGAGCGGGTAGTGGAAGGTGGTGTAGACGACCCCGGCCGGCATCCGGTCCGAGATGACTGCCCGCAGAACGGTCTCACCGGTCCGGCTGCTGATCGTCACCTCGTCGCCGTCGCTGATCCCGCGCAGTTCGGCGTCACTGGAGTGGATCTCCAGGACGTCCTCGGCGTGCCAGACGACGTTCGGTGTCCGCCGGGTCTGGGCTCCGACGTTGTACTGGCTGAGGATCCGGCCGGTGGTGAGGATCAGCGGGTACCTGCGGGTGGCCCGCTCGGTGGTCGGCACGAACGTGGTGACGACGAAGCGGCCCTTGCCGCGGACGAACTCGTCGACGTGCATGATCGGCGTACCTTCGGGGGCGTCGGCGTTGCACGGCCACTGCACACTGCCGAGCCGGTCGAGCTTCGCGAACGAGACACCGGTGAAGGTCGGGGTGAGCGCCGCGATCTCGTCCATGATCTGGCTCGGGTCGTCGTACTCCATCGGGTACCCCATCGCCCGGGCGATCTCGCACGGGATCTCCCACTCGTGCTTCCCGGTGCGTGGCGCCATCACCGGCCGCACCCGGTTGATCCGCCGTTCGGCGTTGGTGAAGGTGCCGTCCTTCTCCAGGAACGACGTACCGGGCAGGAAGACGTGGGCGAGTTGCGCGGTCTCGTTGAGGAACAGGTCCTGGACGACGAGCAGGTCCAGCGCCTTCAGCGACGCGTACACGTGGCTGGTGTTCGGGTCGGACTGGGCGATGTCCTCGCCCTGGACGTACAGCCCGCGGAACGAACCGTCCAGCGCGGAGTCGAACATGTTCGGGATCCGCAGTCCGGGCCGCGCGTCGATCGGGCGCTGCCACAGGTCTTCGAAGACCTGTCGTACGGCGTCGTCGGACACGTGCCGGTACCCGGGCAGCTCGTGCGGGAACGACCCCATGTCGCAGGACCCCTGGACGTTGTTCTGGCCCCGCAGCGGGTTGACCCCGACGCCGTCGCGGCCGATGTTGCCGGTCGCCATCGCGAGGTTCGCCATGCCCATCACCATCGTGGAACCCTGGCTGTGCTCGGTGACGCCGAGGCCGTAGTAGATCGCCGCGTTCCGCGCGCCGGCGTACAGCCTGGCGGCCGCGCGGATGTCGTCGGCGGGTACGCCGGTGGTCGTCGCGGCCGACTCCGGGCTGTTCTCCGGCCGGGCGATGAACTCCGCCCAGGCGTCGAAGTCCTCGCACCGCGCGTCCACGAACTCGCGGTCCACCAGCCCTTCGGTGACGACCACGTGCGCCAGGGCGTTCACCATCGCGACGTTGGTCCCTGGCGCCAGCGGCAGGTGGTACTTCGCCTCGATGTGCGGTGACCGCACCAGATCGATGCGACGCGGGTCGATCACGACGAGCTGCGCGCCCTCGCGGAGCCGCCGTTTCATCCGGGAGGCGAATACCGGGTGCCCGTCGGTGGGGTTCGCGCCGATCACCAGGATCACGTCCGCCGCGGCCACCGAACGGAAGTCCTGGGTGCCGGCCGATTCGCCGAAGGTCTGCTTGAGGCCGTAGCCGGTCGGGGAGTGGCAGACCCGCGCGCACGTGTCGACGTTGTTGTTGCCGAAGGCGGCGCGCACCATCTTCTGGACGACGTAGACCTCCTCGTTGGTCGTGCGCGAGGAGGTGATGCCGCCGATGGCGCCGACGCCGTACCGGTCCTGGACGGCGCGCATCCGTTCCGCGACGTGACCGATCGCGGTGTCCCAGTCGACCTCGCGCCAGTCGTCGGTGATCCGCTCCCGGATCATCGGTGACAGCACACGGTCCGGGTGGGTGGCGTAGCCGAAGGCGAACCGGCCCTTGACGCACGCGTGCCCTTCGTTGGCGCCGCCGTTCTTGTCCGGGACCATGCGGACCAGCTCGTCACCGCGCAGCTCGGCGTTGAACGAGCACCCGACGCCGCAGTACGCACAGGTGGTCTTCACCGTGCGGGTCGGCATACCGAGCTCGACGACGGCCTTCTCTTGCAACGTGGAGGTAGGGCATGCCTCGACGCAGGCACCGCAGGAGACGCACTCGGAGTCGATGAACGACTCGCCCGCACCGGCGGACACCTTCGAGCCGAAGCCGCGGCCCTCGATGGTGAGCGCGAACGTGCCCTGGATCTCGCCGCAGGCGCGGACGCAGCGCGAGCATGCGATGCACTTGGACGGCTCGAAGTCGAAGTACGGATTGCTGGTGTCCTTCTCGAGCTCCAGGTGGTTCTCGCCGCCGGAGCCGTACCGGACCTGCCGGAGCCCTACGACGCCTGCCATGTCCTGGAGCTCGCAGTCGCCGTTGGCCGGACAGGTCAGGCAGTCCAGCGGGTGGTCGGAGATGTACAGCTCCATCACGCCCTGGCGGAGCTTCTCGAGCTTCGGCGACTGCGTGCGGACCCGCATGCCCTGGTCGACCGGCGTCGTGCAGGAGGCCGGCGTACCGCGACGGCCGTCCACCTCGACCAGGCACAGCCGGCACGAGCCGAAGGCGTCGAGGCTGTCGGTCGCGCACAGCTTGGGGATGTCGATGCCGGCGAGTGCCGCGGCCCTGATCAGCGAGGTGCCCTCGGCAACGGTCACCGGGATCCCGTCGATCTCCAGCATCACCGGGATCCCGTCGATCTCCAGCATCACCGGTTGTCCGCCGGGCCGCGGTGGCGGCGTACCCAGGTCGTGGTCCTTGGTCAGCGTCATCCTGCCTCCTCGCGTCGAGAAGTGAAGTCCTCGGGGAAGTGCAGCAGGGCGCTCTGCACCGGATTCGGTGTCAGGCCACCCATCGCACAGAGCGAGCCGTCGGTCATCAGCTCGCACAGATCGTTGAGCACCGCCAGGTTGCCGTCCGGGTCGTCACCGGCGACGATCCGGTCGATGACCTCGACACCGCGGACTGCGCCGACCCGGCAGGGCGTGCACTTGCCGCAGGACTCCTCGGCGCAGAACTCCATCGCGAAACGTGCCATCGCCGCCATGTCCACGGTGTCGTCGAACACCACGATGCCGCCGTGCCCGAGCATCGCACCGGCCGCGGCGAACGCCTCGTAGTCGGTCGGGATGTCGAGCCTGCCGGCGGGGATGTACGTCCCGAGCGGGCCGCCGACCTGCACTGCCCGGACCGGGCGGCCGGTACGAGTGCCGCCGCCGTAGGAATTGACGAGCTCGGCCAGTGAGATGCCGAAGGCCGTCTCGAACACGCCGCCCCGGGCGACATTGCCGGCGAGCTGGAACACCTGCGTCCCACGGGAGCGGTCGACGCCGAGCGCGGCGTACGCCTGTCCTCCGTCGGCGAGGACCGCAGGGACGCTCACCAGCGTGAGGACGTTGTTCACCGCCGTCGGTCTGCCGAACAGACCGGAGAGCGCCGGGATCGGTGGCTTCGCGCGGACCATGCCGCGCTTCCCCTCCAGGCTCTCGAGCATCGAGGTCTCCTCGCCGCAGATGTAGGCGCCGGCGCCGACCCGCAGGTTGATCTCGAACGCGAACCCCGAACCGAGCACGTCCGCGCCCAGCCATCCCTGCGCGCGGGCGGCCCGGATGGCTTCCCGCAGGGTCGCCGCGGCGTCCGGGTACTCCGAGCGCAGGTAGATGTAGCCCTCGTGCGCTCCGACCGCGTAGCCCGCGATCGTCATTCCCTCGAGGAGGCTGAAGGGGTCGCCCTCCAGCACGATCCGGTCCGCGAAGGTCCCGCTGTCGCCCTCGTCCGCGTTGCAGCAGACGAACTTCCGCTCGGCGTCCGCCTCGGCGACGGTCTTCCACTTGATGCCCGCGGGGAAGCCCGCGCCACCGCGGCCGCGCAGACCCGATTCGATGACCTCGGCAACCACTTCCACAGGTGGCAGGGCGAGCGCCCGACGGAGACCGGTCAGTCCTCCGGTGCGGACGTAGTCGTCGGCGGAGACGGGGTCGACGATTCCCACCCTGGCCAGGCAGAGCCGTTGCTGGTCGCGCATCCAGGGCAGATCCTCGACGCGGCCGAGGCAACCGTCGTACGGCGCTCCGTCCAGCATGCCCGCGGCGACGAGGCCGGGTACGTCGCCTGGCCGCACCGGGCCGTAGCCGATCCGGCCGCGGCCGGTCGCGACCTCGACGAGGGGCTCGAGCCAGAGCATCCCGCGCGTACCGGTGCGCACGATCCGGACGGCCCTCCCGATCGCCGCCGCGGCGACCTCGATGGCGTGCGCGACGTCGTCGGCTCCGACCGAGGTCGCGGCGGAGTCCCGCGGGACGTACACGGTGGTCATCGGCCACCGCCGCGCGCGGCCGCCAGCACCTGCTGTACGTCGACCCGCCCGCGCACCCGGCCGTTGATCTGGGCCGACGGACCGAGTGCGCAGTTGCCGAGGCAGAACACCTCGTCCAGCGTGGTCGCGCCGTCGGCCGTGGTCGCGCCGACACCGATCCCCAGCGCCTGCTCTGCCGCCCGCACCAGTTGTTCGGCGCCGAGCGACGCACAGGCCTCCGCGCGGCACAACCGGATCGTCGTGCGGCCCGGCGGTGCGGACCTGAAGTCGCGGTAGAACGTCACCACGCCGTGTACGTCGGCGCGGGACAGGTTCAGCTCGGCCGCGAGCAGCGGGACGACCGCGGGGTCGACGTACCCGAGCTGCTCCTGGACAGCGTGCAGGATCTCGAGCAGCGGGCCGCGCTCACCGCGATGCTGCCGTACGACGGACCGGACCAGCTCCGTCAGCTCGGCAGCAGTCGGGATCGTCGAAGTCATCTGAGCCTCCTCTGAGACTGGTCGCCGCGGCCCCGGTGCCCTTCGACGAGCGCGGGCACCCGGGATCGGGGCGGTGTCAGCCGGTGAACAGTTGGGTGCTGGCCTTGACGGCTTCGTAGATGCCGTACGCGAGCGGGATACCCACCAGCGCCCAGGACACGATGATGCGGGGCGTTTGCGTGCCGGCCGCCTTCTCCACTTCGGTGTCGGTCATCTGTCGTGCCTCCTTTTGGTCAGTTGGACGGTGCCGGCGCGGGCGCCGGTGATGCCGCGGGCTCGTCGAGGAAGTGGTGTTCGGTCTTCTCGTGCCAGCGCAGGCTTACCGGCCGGATGAGCAGGTTCGACACGAAGCCCACGGCCAGGACCCCGACCATCGTCAGCAGGGCGGGTCGGTAGTCGGCGGCGACGAGCTTGCCCGGCTCGCCGCGGGTGTCCAGGATGCGGTTGACGATCAGCGGGCCGAGCACGCCCGCCGTCGACCAGGCGGTCAGCAACCGGCCGTGAATCGCACCGACCTGATACGTGCCGAACAGGTCCCGCAGGTACGCCGGTGCGGTCGCGAAGCCGCCGCCGTAGAAGGAGATGATCAGCGCGCACAACAGGACGAACAACGCGGTGGCGCTGGATCCCGTGAACGCCAGCAGTGCGTACAGCACCATGCCGACGCCGAGGTACAGCATGTAGATCCGCTTGCGCCCGAGGTAGTCCGACGTGGACGACCAGACGAAGCGGCCCGCCATGTTGAAGATCGACAGCAGTCCGACGAAGCCCGCGGCCTCCACCAGCGTGACGGACGTCGACGTACCGGAGCGGAAGAAGTCCCGGATCATCGGCGCGGCGTTCTCCAGGATTCCGATACCGGCGGTGACGTTGCACAGCAGCACGACCCACAGCATCCAGAACTGCGGCGTACGGATCGCGTTGTTGGCCGAGACCTGGGCGGTCGTCTGCAGCGGCTTCGCCTTGAGCTTGGTGGCGTCGAAGCCGGCCGGCGCCCAGCCGTCGGCGGGGACGCGGACCGTGAAGACGCCGAACATCATCACCACGAAGTACGTGATCCCCAGGGTGAGGAACAGCTTCGCCACGGCGGATCCCGGAAACGCTCCGGCCGCGTTCGGCGCGTGGAACGCCGACAGCAGTTCGCGGGACAGCGGTGAGGCCACCAGCGCCCCGCCACCGAAGCCCATGATCGCCATACCGGTCGCCAGGCCGGGCCGGTCCGGGAACCACTTCATCAGCGTCGACACCGGCGAGATGTACCCGATGCCGAGGCCGATCCCGCCGATCACGCCGTACCCGAGATAGACGAGCCAGAGTTGCTTGGTGGCGATTCCGAGGGATGCGACCAGGAACCCGGTGCCCCAGCAACAGGCTGCCGCGAACATCGCCTTCCGCGGGCCGACCCGGTCTACCCAGGTCCCGAACGCTGCCGCGGAGAGGCCAAGCATCACGATCGCGATCGAGAAGATGACACCGATCGCGGTGAGGTCGGCCTTGAAGTACGAAACCAGGGAGGGCTTGTAGACGCTGGTCGCGTAGACCTGACCGATGCACAGGTGGATCGCGAGCGCCGCAGGCGGTATCAGCCAGCGGCTGTAGCCGGGCGGAGCAACGGTGTGCCGGCGATCCAGGAACGAGAGTGCGGCCAAAGCGCACCTCCTTGGGTGAGGTGTGACGGAACTGTGGGAGCGCGTCACCGCATCTGGAGCACACCAGACGGCCCCGGCGACAGCCCTCCCCTCCAGGGGTGAGTGCGAGGGTGGATTACCGGCCGCGCACGATGCCGAGGCGGTTCGCCTACTGCTGGTGACGTCGTACTGCGTCGTCCAGGCGGCTGCTCAGCTCCGCCTCGCCGGCCGTGTCGACAAGCGTGCGGGCGAGCAACGATTCGGGTCCCGCCGCGGGCAGAACGAGCCCGACATGGAACGACCGCTTCGGCGGCGGGAGCGAGAGTGCCCGTGCTCCCGGGGGTACGCCGAAGCCGTGCAGCCAGGTGTGCGGTACGACGCTCGACAACCCCATCGCCGCGACGTGCGCGTAGACGGCCGAGATGGTGTCTGTCTCCACGACGGGCGCAGCCTCTGCTCCGGCCTCCGCGAAGTACCCGTCGAGAATCCGGCGATTCTGCATCGACGGCGTCAGCAGACACAGGTCGGCCGCGGCGGCCTCGTTCCAGGTGACCGCGTCGCGTCCGGCGAAGGCGCCGTCGCCCGGCGTCAGGAAGAGATAGCGCTCCCGGTACAACGGCAGCACCCGGACGCGGCCCAGCGGCTCGCCGTCGACGTACGTCATGCCGACATCGATGTCGAAGTCGTTGAGTCTCGTCACGATCTCCCGTGACGACATCGACTCCAGCGCGAACCGCACCGACGGGTGCTGGATGCGCAGCGGTGCGGTCAGCAGCGACGACACGCTGAGCGCGGTCGGGATCGCGCCGATCCGCAGGACTCCGGACAGGCCGGACAGCATGCTCGAGAGGGTGTGGTCGAGAGCATCGCGTTCGGCCAGCATGCGCTGCCCCCAACGGAGCACCTCCTCGCCCTCCGGGGTGAATCCCTCGAACCGCTGTCCGCGCTGGACGATCTGCACGCCGAGCTCGGCCTCGAGCTTGCGGATGCCGGCCGACAGTGCGGGCTGCGAGACGTGGCACGCCTCGGCCGCGCGGCCGAAGTGGCCCTCGCGCGCGAGCGCTCGCAGATACTCCAACTGCCGCAGCATGCCGCCATAAATACCAGAGATCGGCTTGATCGTGAATGATAGACATCGTCAATCGGCCAAGTCGGCGCAGCAGGAGACCCGGTCCGCGAACTCTGCCGCCCTGGCCTCCACATCGGCGTCCGAGCAGAAGCCTGTGCCGCTGCGTTTCAGGCAGAGCAGCCCGACGCAGTTGCCGTTGTCATCGATCACGGCGAGACGGCGCCGGCGGCTCGCGGTCATCGCGTCCCAGCTGGTGCGCAGGTCGGCGTCAGGACGGACGACCCTGGCATCCAGGGAACCCAGCGCGACCGCAGGAGCCTGGCTCGGTAGGGACATCCTCAGATCGGAGCGTTCGACGACGGCGAGGAGCTTGCGGCCGGCAACGATGAGCGCGCAGTGCACGTGGTCGTCGGCGAAGAAGTCGTGCGCCTCCGCGACCGTAGTCGCTGCGCCGAGCAGCTTCGGACGGCGGACCATCGCATCGGCGACCGTGCGGCCGTCCAGCCGCGGGTCCGGAACGATCTCGAGCCCCATCGCAGTCCTCCCTTCGGCGCGCGGCCATCGTGACGCGATCCCGCCGTTCCGGCAACGCCCGGCATCGACTGCACGAGACCTCTGGCCGACTGCACAGAACCGGTTGTCACCCGCGACAGTTCGCGCTCCGGCGGCGCCATCGTTGTTACTGTCCGGAGGATGGAGCCTGTGCACGTTGCGATCGCAGCGTTGGCGGCGCTGCTGCCGATCACGAATCCGGTCGGCGCACTGGCGACGTTCGCCGGACTGACGGACGGCTTCAGCCACACTGCCGTGCGCCGGCAAGCCGTGATGACCGGCCTCTACGCCTTCGTCATCCTGACCGTCTTCGCGGTGCTGGGGACCGTCGTCCTGGCAGGCCTGGGAATCGGGCTGCCGGCCTTGCAGATCGCGGGCGGTCTGGTGGTCGGGCAGTCCGGACTGGGCATGCTGAACTCGCGGGCGTCGCTGACCGCGGACGAGAAGAGTCAGAGCGCAACGAAGAAGGACGTGTCGTTCTCGCCGATGGCGCTGCCGCTGGTGGCCGGTCCGGGGGCGATCGGTGTGGTGATCGCGCTGGTGGCGCGGCACCCCGGCGCCGGCGGCCGTGCCGGTGTCGTCGCCGCGACCGCCGTACTTGCCGCCGCCGTGGCGCTGCTGCTGAGGTACGGCACCCCGCTCGTCGATCGGCTCGGTCCGACAGGTGTGGGAGCTCTCACGCGGGTGATCGGATTCCTCACTCTGGCGATCGGGGTGGAATTGGTGACGCACGGCGTGCTGGCCACGCGGTGATCCGGGAGTTGTTGGAGACGCCAATGCAGTGTGGTCCGCACGCCAATGACCCGAAGCGCCTGCGTCACTAGTGTCGGCGGCGCGGGCTGGCCGCGTCGTCCTGAGGAGGATCCATGTCGGAGCCGATTTACGTCTACATCGGAACGTACGTCGACGAGCAGGCCGCGAAGGCGGACCTGGCGGTGGTTCGAGACCTCTACTCGGGAGGTGTACTGCGGACGTACGACGCCGCGGTCGTCGCCAAGGACGAGGACGGTAAGGTCCGCGTCCGCCGGCACGACGAGTCGGTGCGGAACGCCGCGTGGGACGGGGCGGCAGTCGGCGCGCTGGTGGGCATCCTGGTACCTGCCGGGGTGCTGATCACCGGAGCCGTCGGCGCCGCGGTCGCCGGTCTGGTCGAACACTTCCGGCGCGGCCTGTCGCGGGGTGATCTCAAAGACCTCGGTGACATCCTCGACGCCGGTGAGTCCGACCTGGTCGTGATCAGTACCACCGAGTTCGACCGGGAGTTCACCGAGGCCCTCAAAGCGGTCGACCACCAGGTCAAGAAGCTCGAGAAGGCCGACGCCAAGAAGTTCGAACGCGAGCTCAAGAACCTCCCCGAGAGCTGAGAAGTACGCCACTACTGGGGGTGCGGCGGATAGTTGCGGTGAGCAACTGTGGGTCAGGGAGGTCGGGCGGTCCCTCGTTCGGGGGAGGCGGTCCCGCCTCGCGGGGGAGGTGCGCGGGCGGTCGATTGCGGAGGATCGCTGCATGAACATGACCAGCAAGCTCATCGTACTGACCGTTGCCGCCGGGACCGTTCTTTCCGGTGTTGCTGTTACCGCCGAGGCCGGGCCGGCCCGGCCGAGGGCAGCCCGAGTGACCGGTGCGGCCGACTTCATGCTGCCGTTCTCTTCCCCGACGACGATGTCCGGCACTTCGAGTTCGATGCCACCGCGGCGCCGTTCACCCGTCCGATCGAGGGCGCGCCGACGGGGTTGCCGACCGATGCGCGCGGCACGGTCAAGATCTCGCACTACGTTGCCGCCTGGAAGAAGACCGTCCACGCCGAGGGGACGGTCGACTGCCTGGTCACGGCGCCGGGCCTGGCGACACTGACCGCGAAGATCACCAAAGCAGAGGCGCCGGTTGAGGACTGGGTCGGCAAGCGGCTCGGCTTCAGCGTCCAGGACAACGGCAAGCACGACCGGGTCGGCCTCTCGTGGACCGTGGTGAATCTCGACCAGAACGCCGACGGGGCGTGGAATGAGGCACGAGTCGGCACCTGCATGGCGCCGGCCCCGTTCGCTCCGGTGACCAAGGGCGACTACAAGGTCGTGCACGCCGACCTACCCGAACTGCCGAAGGGATGAGCAGATCGGGTTCAGGCAATCAGTAGGCCGAGCAGGCGGGCCGACAGCTCCACGCCTCCTACCCACCGTTGGTGCTGCGATGCCCGCACTCCTGACGGTTGCGTACTGGCGCCGCTGGACGAGCGGTCAACCGAACGCGACCGACATGACCGCCGCTGCGGGGCTCGATCTGTGGGCCGATCCGCTCCGTTGGGGGAGGCGCCTCACCCCCGCGGGGGAGGAACCGCGGGCGGGTGCTGACTACGGTCGGGAACATGAGTGAATCGCGTCGTTGGCCCGCAACTGTGATGGCGGTGCTGTTCGTCGGGTATGCCGTGGGTAAGGCCGCTCGCGCGCGGGAGGGGCGGCTCGGGTTTCCCGGTGGTCCACCGGTGTCGGCCGCCGACGCGGACAGGTACCCGTTGGACCCGGTGATCGCCCAGACCCTCGCCTGCGTGAGCGGCCTGGTGGCTGCCGGGATCGTGCTGGCGACGGTGACGTCGCTCGGCCGGAGACTTCCGCGCTGGGTGATACTGATCGCGCTCGCCGCAGTTGTGCTGCCGGTTGCGGCGGGTGCCGCGATCATGAGCCTCGACGGTTTCATCGGACTTGGGATCGGATGGCGTTGGTACCACGGCGTCGTGGGCATCGTCTGCGTTGCGCTGTCCCTCGAGACTCTCCGGTCGTACGTGGCCGCTACTCGACGTACCCATGGCTGATCGGTTGCGGTTCGGCGCGTACGGCGCGGCCGCGTGCTGCGCGGCGTACGGATCGATGAAGCTGGCGCAGGCGCTGGGGGCGACGGCGCTGGCGGACAAAGACCCGCTGCCGCCTGAGCTGCGCGAGCGGCTGCTGGCCCGCGATCCGGTGTTCGTCGCGAGTCATTGGATACTCGCCTGTGCCGCGGTGGTCGGTGTTGTGGTTGCCTTGTCGACGGTGCGCAGGTGGGGGAGCGTGGCGCCACGCCCACTGCAACTGCTGATCACCTGGCCCTTGGGGATCGTGATGATCGCGCGGGCCGTCGGGATGGTGGGGTTCGGGTTCGTCGGCGATGTCTCGGTGTTGACCGGCGCTCGACCGGTCTCGGCCCTGGAGACGGAACTCGCGCGCTGGGACCTGTTCCTCTGGTCGCCCTTCTTCCTGATCTGGGGCATCTGCTGGACGACCACCGCCGTCCGGCTCCTGAAGCCGGCGGTCCGTCCATGACGTCGCTGACCATGCGACACCGGCGAGTGCGGTGGCTTCGGGGTGGGGAGCATCCGCTCGCTGAACTTCAGCCCCTCTGGTGCGGCGGGCGGCAACTGCCTGTACGGGCTCGCCGACAACGCCGGCTTCTACCACTGAGCACACGATCCCGCTGGACACGCCGTCCACATGGACCCGCCACGACCTGAAGACCGAGGACTGCTAGGTCAACGGTGTCGCGTCCGGCCGCATCCTGATCGGTATCACGCCGACCAGGTTCGCGGTCAGCTCGTGCCCGGTCGTCTGTAGCCTCGGTCTTCGCCGTCGAGTTCGCTCATGGATTCGAAGGCTGAGGCGACCTTGACCACGTGGCGGCGGCCGAGTTTCTTGAGGACCAGGTCGGCGAGCAGGCTGGACAAGGCCATCGCGGCTGCGGAATGCGACGACCATCAGGTGGTTGGCCGCGGCGCGATCGCGGTCGCCACGTCGTCGAGGTGCCCCACGAAAAGGCAGGAGCCGCCCTCTTCCTGGCCAGCGACGCCGCCGCGTTCGTCACCGGCCAGACACTCGTCGTCGACGGAGGAATGACCACCACCTTCTGACAACGGCAGACAGTACTTCTTGCTGGTTGCAGGTGGCCGGCCGATGGGCGGTCGGCACCGGTGGTCAGATGTGTGGGCTGAGTCCGTTGACGGTGAGTTGGAGGAGTCTGTTGGCCTGGACGGCGGGTGTGGGGTAGTGCTCGGTCGCCAGGGCCAGCCCGACCGCGAGTGTGATGAGGTCTTCGACGGTCACGTCGGCGGCGACGAGGCGCTCGTGTACCGCTCGCTGTAGGAGCGGGCCGGCGGCGTGTTCGAGGGCCTTGGAGCAGCTGTTGTTGTGGGTGTCGCCGTCGTAGGCGAGTGCCTCGGCGAGGCCGCGGGCGGAGACGCAGTAGTCGACGACGTCGCTGAGCCAGTCCAGGAGCGCGGCACGGCTGTCGTCGCTTGTGGACAATTCCTCGGCTCGTGCGCACAGGGCGGCGATGCGCTGGCGAGAGACTGCTTCCAGGAGCGCACGGCGGGTGGGGAAGTGGCGGCGCACGGTGGCTGAGCCGACGCCGGCGATCCGGGCGATCTGTTCCAGGGAGGCGCTGGGGCCGTGGGTGGCGACTTCTTGCTCGGCCACGGAAAGGACCCGTGCGTAGTTGCGGCGCGCGTCCGCACGTTGCTCGACCATGCGGTCACCTCCGGGTTGCTATCTGGCGGGGTCCGCCATATCGTAGCTGATCATAAGTGGCGGGCCCCGCCATTTACATCCGATCCGGGGAGTGAACGATGTCGAACGAGTCCGCGCCGGTCCTGGTGACCGGTGCCACTGGGAGGCAGGGCGGCGCGACCGCCCGAGCCTTGCTGGCAGCAGGTGTCCCGGTCCGGGCGCCGGTCCGCGACACCGAGGCAGAGGGTGCCAAGGCGGTCCAGGCGCTGGGGGCCGAACTGGTGCGGGGCGATCTGCGTGATCGCGACTCGGTGGTGAAGGCCGCGACCGGTGCCCGGGCTGTGTTTTCGGTGCAGATGCCGGCTTTCGAGGGGGACGGGTTCGACTTCGCCGGCGAGGTTGCCCAGGGCATCAATCTCGTGGACGGTGCGGTGGCTGCTGGTGTCCGGCAGTTCGTGCATACGTCGGTGTCGGGCGCCGGTCAGCATGTCGATGCGCCAGGCTGGGCCGAGGGTCGCTGGGCGATGATGGAGCCGACCCTCGGCGCGAAGGCTGCCATCCAGGATCACGTCCGTACGGCGGGATTCCCGACCTGGACGTTACTGAAGCCGGCGTTCTTCATGGAGAACTTCCTGCCGTCGATGGCGTTCCTGTTCCCGCGGGGCATCGAGGGCGGACTGGTCAGTGTCCTGAAACCTACGACCCGGCTATCGCTCGTCGCGGTCCACGACATCGGGGCTGCGGCTGCCGCGGCGATCGCCGATCCGGAACGGTTCAACCGCGTGGAACTCGAGTTGGCCGGAGACTTCCTCTCGATGGCAGAAGTCGCCGCCGCACTGTCGAAGACTGTCGGAGTCGAGCTCGCTCCGCCCGACCTGACCGAAGCCGAGGCACTGGCCGCTGGGATGCCGCCCATGGGCGCCTCACACGAGTGGCTGAACGCGGTCGGCCAGCCGGCGCGGCCGCAGTACGCACAAGAACTCGGCATCCCACTGACAACCTTCGACGCCTGGCTCCACGACAACCTGAAGCCGTAACCAGTCAGCGGTGGTAGGCGGCCGGCGGCAAGGCTGGTTGGTTGGGACTGAAGTGGCGGCGGGTGCCGAGCAAACGGGTGTACGTCTGTCGCGGTCGGATCACGTGTGGCGACTGCACCCGCAAGATGGAAGGAGCGGCTCGGCAGGGAGGACACGATCTACTACCGGTGCAACGCCCGCACGCTGGTGCCTGGATCAGCCTCTGCGCTGTGACGGCGTTGAGGACGATGGCGGCTCGGTAGGTGCGGGCGTGTTTGTCATAGCGGGTTGCGAGGCCTCGCCATGGCCAACCCCTACGGTACGCCCGTGTCCGGCTTCGAAGGCCTGCACGCCGGGATCGCGACGAACCGGTCGGAGTTCTACCGCAACGTCGCGGCAGGTCCCTTCTACAACTTCGACCAGCCGGGAACGACGCGGTCGGAGGCTGTCATCGACAACTGGTGGCGGCAGGGCATGATGGGCGCCGCGAACGCGCAGTACGACTGCGTCACGGCCTTCATCGAGGACGACTGGACCGAGGACCTGAAGCGGATCACCGTTCCGGTCTTGGTCATGAACGGCGACGCCGACCAGATCGTCCCGTACGCGAGCTCGGGCCTGCGAGCAGTCGAGCTCCTGAAGAACGGCACGCTGAAGACGTACGCCGGCTTCCCCCACGGCATGCCGACGACACACGCGGACACCATCAACAAGGACCTGCTCGCCTTCATCGAGTCCTGAACAAAGGACCCACCTCCATGGCTTGCAGCGGATCAGTAGCCGGTCAGCATCTGTTCGAGCTTGAGCGGATCCTGGAGGTAGATCGCTCCTGCCGCGGCGGATGCGTCGTCGGGGAACACCATCGTTTCCCCGGCGGCCAGGGCTGTGACGATGCGCTCGGCGACCAACTCGGGAGATGCCTTGTACGTGTTGACGTCGGCGATCATGTCGGTGTCGATGCTGCCGGGATAGACGCCGACGACGGTGATTCCGCGGCTGCGAAGCTGTCCGCGCAGTGACTGGGTCATCGAGTGGGCGGCCGCCTTGGACGCGCTGTAGCCGGCTGTCGAGCGGACGGGTGCGAGGGCGAGCAGCGTGAGTACGTTGACGATCGCGGCGGGTGCGTGCTGCGCGAGGACCGGGACGAAGGCGCGGGTGACGCGTAACGTCCCGAGGTAGTTGGTGGCGAGTTCGTGTTCGAAGTCGTCAAGGTTTCCGGTCAGCCCGCTGCCGGGGCGGACCACGCCGGCGTTGTTTACGAGGAGGGTCACGTCGGGAGCTGCCGCGACGGCTGCTTGCACACTGGCCTCGTCGGTCACGTCCAGTGTCAGCGGGACGACGCGGGGATCTGCCACGTCAGCGCCGCCACGTGACGTGGCGTAGACCTTGGCCGCGCCCGCTGCCAGCAATTGCTGTACCAGCCGCGCGCCGAGGCCGCGGTTTGCTCCGGTGACGAGGGCGATGCTCCCGGCAACCTTCATGAACGCTCGTCCGGCTGGGTCGCCAACCATTGCGCGAAGGTCTTGGTCTGTGGGGCGAGAGACTTCGTGCCCGCGAAGTCGGCCTGGAAGGCGGGCGGGTGGGCGAACCAGGTGAACATTGCCTGCTGGTCAGCGTCCGCGCCGAAGACGTCGATCGGTAGCGGTTCGTAGCGGGCAGGTACGTCGTACCGTTCCTGGTAGGCCTCGGCCAGTTGCTCCCCGGTCAACTCGTCACCGGCGATCTCGATCGATCCGCCGGCGACCCGTTCGGGGTCCAGCACGGCGGCTGCGGCGACGGCACCGATGTCCTCGGCGGCGATCATCTGCAGCGGAATCCCGTCCGGCAGCGGCAACCGGACGGTCAGCGTTCCGTCCTGCACCATGGGCGTGAGGAACTGCGCGAAGTTGTCCATGAAGAACACCGGCCGTACGAACGTCGTAGACAGGCCCTGCTTGATCAGGTAGAGCTCGATGTCACGCTTGCTCTCGAAGTGCGGGATCCCGGTACACCGTTCCGCGCCGCCGACCGAGTTGTAGACGACGTGCGGTATGCCGGCTGCCGCCGCCGCATCGGCGATGGCGTGCCCGTGGGCGATCTCGCGCTCGATCTGCGCATCGTAGCCAGGCGTCGTCATGGCGAAGACCGCGTCGACGCCGGTGAACGCCGCCCGGAGGCTGTTCGGGTCGTCGAGGTCTGCGGCGACGACGTCCGCGCCGAGTTCGCGCAGGGCGTTCGCTGCGTCGGAGTCGATGCGGCGGGTCAATGCGCGCACCGGTGCGTTCGCGTTCACGAGCGCACGAACGGTGGCGCCGCCTTGCCGGCCGGTCGCCCCGACCACTGCGACCGGTCGGCGGTCCGGCGCTTCGGAGGACGTCACGCCGTTGTGATCCGCTTCAGTTCGAGGACGGGGATGACCCGGATCCCGGCGGTCTGGCGTTCGTACTCCGCGAAGCCCGGGTAGCGGCCGGCGTGGATCCCGTAGATGCGGTCCCGTTCGGGGCCGGTGATCTCGTGGACGGTGACGTCGTAGGTCTCGGTGCCGCGCTCGATGGTGGCCTTGCCCGCCGCGGTCAGGTTGAAGTACCAGTCCGGGTTGGTGGGTGCGCCGCCCTTGGACGCGAACATGTAGATGGTGTTCGGGTCGGTCTCATGGGCCAGGTACATCGCCGGGGTGATGAACTCGTGCCCGCTCTTGCGGCCGCGGTGATGGAGAAGAGTCATTGGCGCGCCTTCGAAGGGTCCGCCGACCTTGCCTTCGTTGGCCCGGAACTCGGTGATGGTCTGGGTGTTCCAGTCGCTCATGTCGCACTCCCGTTGAGGTAGGTCGCGAGGAGCCGGCCGGCGCGGTCGAGCGCGGTCGCTCCTTCGTCGAGGATCGCGTGGTACGCCTGGAAGACGTGAGGTACGCCGGGGGTGATGCCGAGCGTCACCTCGACGTTGGCGGCCGCCGCTTCCCGGGCCAGGCGTATGGCGTCGTCCAGCAGCACCTCGTGCGATCCGGCCTGGATCACCAGCGGCGGCAGACCGGACAAGTCGGCGAAGATCGGGCTGATCAGGCCGAGCGCGGCGTCGTGGTCCGCGACGTAGTCCGGGATCCGGGCGAGCAGGGCGTCCGGGTTCATCAGCGGATCGGCCTCGCGCTTGGTCTTCATCGTCTCGCCGGCCAGCGTCAGATCGGCGTACGGCGACATCGCGTACGCCGCGGCGGGCAGCGGCAGGCCGTGGTCGCGGGCGTTGACGAGTGTGGCGACGATCAGCCCGCCACCGGCCGACTCGCCCGCAAACACGATGTCGGCGGGGGAGGTGCCGTTGTCGAGCAGTCCTCGGTACGCCGCGAGCGCGTCGTCGACTGCTGCCGGGTACGGGTGCTCAGGGCCGAGCCGGTAGTCGACGGAGAGCGCTCTCGCCGCGGTGCGTCGCGCGATCTGTGCGGCGAGATCAGCGGACAGGGCGGCGTCGCCCATCACGTAGACGCCGCCGTGGAAGTACAGCACCGTGTGGCGTGGCTCGACGCCCTCGACCGTGACCTCGACCGTCGGCACGCCGCCCAGCTCGCCGGCCGTCACCGTGATGTCGGGCGCCAGCGGCTGCGCCGACAGCAGCGCGCGAAGCTGCGCGCGTTGCTCCTCCAGACCGATGTCGGGCGGGAACGAGTTCTGCCGCAGGATCGCGTCAAGTGTCGCTCGCTGTTCAGTGGTCACCCTGAAACTCCTTTCGCGCACACCACCGCGAGTCTTGCCGTCGGCCGGTACGGAGGCATCACCGGATCCCGGTGATTCACGAGGCGCTGATCGTGATCGGTTCCTGACGCGTCACAGTGAGGTCGAGCGTGTCGTCGCCGTACCGGATCCGGTGTCGGCCGGCGCGTGCCGGATGAAGGGTCGCGCTCACCAGACGTCCGTCGGCCCAGATCAGATCGACGGTGATGCCACCACGCGCCCGGAGGCCGCGGACCGAGCCGTTGCGCCATGGGCGGGGGAGAGCGGGCAGCAGTTCGAGTTCGGTAGGGCTCGACTGGAGCAGCAGCTCGGCGACGGCTGCTGTGCCGCCGGCGTTGCCGTCGAACGAGTAGATGTTCTGCGCGGCCCCCGCGACGCCGCCGACGGAGTAGCTCATCAGGTTCGCTTCGCTCGCATCGGTGATGAGGCTGGTGAGGTGGGCGAGCGCTTTGTCGCCCTGCAGGAGACGGGCGTGGAAGAGCGCGAAGTTCGCCTCGACCCACTCGGTCTGCTCCCAGCCGTCCGCGTGCTGCCGGCGTTCGATCGTGACCTCGGCGGCACGTGCGAGCTCCGGCGTGTCCCGAGGTCTGATCTGGCGTTCGGGGAACAGCGCGCACAGGTGCGAGGTGTGGCGATGCGCCGGGTCGGCGTCGTCGAAGTCGTGGAGCCATTCCTGCAGTTGGCCCCGCCGGCCGATCTGGTACGGCGTGAGCCGCGCCAGCGCCGACGTGATCCGGCGGCGTAGTGCCGCGTCAACGCTCAGGAGTTCCGCGGCCGTCGCGCAGTCGCGGAGAATCGCGGCGGCGAAGACCCGGTCCACGGTGTTGCCCATAGCAACCGAGCAGCGCGCGCCGTCCGGGGCGACGTACCAGTTCTCGGGGGACTCAGACGGGCCCGCGATGAGGTGGCCGGTTGCTGGGTCCTCGCTGAGGTATGCCAGCAGGAAGAGCGCTGCGTCCCGGAGCACCGGATAGGCGAGTTCTCTTAGGAAGGTCAGGTCGCCGGAGTATTCGTAGTGCTCCCAGAGGTGGGTCGCGAGCCAGAAGCCGCCGGTGACGTTGAGGCCCCAGCCCATTGCGGTGCCTGGTGCCGAGTAGCCCCAGGCGTTGGTCACGGTGTGCGCGACCCAGCCGGGAGCGTCGTACATCTGGGTTGCGGTCGACCTGCCGGTGGAGGCGAGTCGTTGCACGAAGCGGAGCAGGGGAGTGTGGCATTCGGCGAGGTTGGTGGGTTCGGCGGCCCAGTAGTTCTGTTGGGTGTTCATGTCGAGGTGGAAGTCGTTGCTCCACGAGGCGCTGCTGGCCAGGCCGTCGTTCCACAGTCCTTGCAGTGCCAGGGGTAGCGGTGAGTCGGCGCGCGAGCCGGCGACAGTCAGGTAGCGGCCGTACTGGAAGTACAGCGCCAACAGGCTGTCGTCCTGTTCTCCGGCAGCGAGTCGTTGTCGGCGTTGGTCCGTCGGTACGTCGTCGCGCCCGGCGCCGAGGTCCAGCGAGACCCGTCCCATCAGTCCCGAGTGATCGGCGACGTGTGCGGAGCGGATCTCGTCGTACCCGGACTCGACCGCGGCGCCAAGCAGCTCGTCCACCCGGCGGACCGGATCGGCCCCGTCCCAGTCGGTGCCGACGGCAATGAACAGTACGGCGGTGTCGGCGCCGGCCACGTCGCACCGGCCGTCGGCGAGAGTAGTCCTACCCCCGGTGGCCTCGACGTGTGCGCGGATCTCGACCTGCGCGCCGGACGTTCCGTCGCTGTGGAGGGATTCGACTGCCCGGCCGCTGAAGGCGATCCCGGCGCCAGGCCCGCCGGGGAAGACAGATCCGTTGATGCCGGCCGAGAAGCTGATCGCTCCCGGCCGGTCCGCGGTGAGCCGTACGGCGATGACGCCGTGCGGATTCGAGGCCAGGATCTCGCGCGTGAAGTGGATGCCGCCGGCGGTGTAGGTGACCGAGACCAGGCCTTTGTCGAGGTCGAGCGCTCGCCGATAGTTCGCCGCCGGCCAGTGGTCGATCGTCATGGACAGGTGTGGAAGCGGCAGGTTTGTCCCGAAGGACGCCCGGGTGCCCAGCAGGTGTTCGGCGGCCAACTGCTGGGCTTGGGCGTACTCACCCGCGAAGAGCAGCTTCCGGATGTACGGCAGTTGCTCCCGCGCCGTCGGGCTCAGGTCGTGGGCCGACGGTCCACCGGACCACGCCGTCGACTCGGACAGGTCGATCCGCTCGAACGGCACCCCGCCGTACACCATGCCGCCGAGGCGCCCGTTGCCGATCGGGAGCGCCTCGAACCAGCGCTCGGCGGGCCGGTCGTACCAGAGCTCGCCGGCCGGTATGACTGGGTGCGGCCCGGATCCGGGGGTTGCCTTGAGCATGAGTTGGCTACTTGCCTTCCGCGAGCATGGTGCGGCTCTGGTCCTGCATCTTCGGGAAGATGCTCTCGTCGGCCTTGTTCGTGAAGTACGCCTCGAACTGCGGCGTCATGGCGTTGGTCAGCGCCGCGCCGTTGTTGTAGATCGGGCAGGGAACGAGCTCACCGCTGGTCAGGTAGTTGTTGAACACGGTGAAGTCGGTGCCCTTGGCGGTCTGCTGGTCGGCGAGTGCCTTCATCGAGGCCGCGATCGACGGGAACAGCGAGGCGTTGTACGTCGCCGCGGTCGTCTGGCACTCCTCGCTCTCCTGGTACGAGACCCACTTCCAGGTCTGGTCCGGATGCTTCGAGCCGGCCCACAGGTTGTTGCCGTTGGCATTGGTCATGAGCGCCCGCTTGCCGTCGGCTCCAGCCGGGAGTGGCGCCGTACCGACCTTGGTGCCTTTCAGCCCGGCGTACGTCGCTGCCTCCCAGGTGCCGCCGACGACCATCGCGATCTTGCCGGACCCGACCTGCTGGCTGTTGCCGGTGGTGAACTGGTTGAGCTTCGGTGTGAAGCCGTCGTTCGTGAGCGCCCGGACGAGTTTCACCGACTGCACGACCTTGGGGTCGTTGTAGTTGAAGACGGTCGCCCACTGCTGCTTGTCGGGAATGTTGATGCCGTCATTCGGCAGCAGCCAGCCCCAAGCATTCTGACCGAACGGGTCACCGGTGGACTCGAGGTTGCCGAGCCCGTAGGTCTTGACTGCGGCCGGGTTGAAGCCGGGCTGGTCGCCGCGTTTGCCGGCAGTGTCGACGGTCAGGTGCTTGACCATCTTCCAGAACGTGCCGCCGTCGGCGGACGTCCAGTTGAGGGCGGCAACGTCCTTGTCGGAGTAGCCGGCCTTGGCGAGCAGATCCTTGTTGTAGTACAGGGCACCGGTGGCCCAGTCCATCGGCAGCGCGTACTGCTTGCCGTCCTTGTACTTCCAGCCCTCGGTCCCGATCGCATACTTCCCGAGGTCGAGGTTCTCCTTCTTGATGTAGTCATCGAGGGCGAGCAGTTGGCCCTGCCCGGCGTACGACTGAAGGAACGTCACGCTGTTCATGAACGCATCGGGAGCGTCGCCGGACACGAAGCCGGACGTCAGCTTGGTGAAGTAGTCGCTGACGTTGTAGTTGGTGATCTTCACCTTGATATCCGGGTTGGCCTTCTCGAACGCCGGGATGCACTGCTGGTAGGCGATCGCCTGGTCGGGCGACCAGGTCCACCAGTTCACGGTGGTGGTACCGCCGGCGTCGCTGGAGCCGCCGCTGGAGCATCCGGCCACAGCGGTCAGTACGGCGGCGGTCAGTGCGACCGCCCTGGTCAGGCGTGTGGTTTTCACCATTTCCCCTTTCGGAAGGGTGAGCCGGCTACCGGAGACCGGTGAAGCCGATCGAGTCGACGATGCGCCGGCCGAAGAGCGTGAAGAGTGCGAGCATCGGGAACGCGGCGACGAGGGTGGCCGCCATCAGGCCCGCGAAGTCCGGCTGGGTCTGCGGCGACGCCTGCTGGAAGACGCCCAGGGCCACGGTCAGCGGCCGGACGTCGGAGTTGCCGGCGATCATCAGTGGCCAGAAGTAGTCGTTCCAGGCGTTGATGAAGGTCAGCAAGGCGAGTGTCGTGATCGGCCCCTGGCTCATCGGGACCGTGATCCGGAACAGCAGCCGGAACCGGCCGAGGCCATCGATCAGTGCCGCGTCCTCGATCTCGGTCGGCAGCCCGAGCATGAACTGGCGGAGGAAGAAGATGCTGAACGCCGAGAACAGCGCGCCGGGCAGGATGAGTCCGGCGAAGGTGTTGGTCAGGCCGAGGCCGTGGATCAGCACGAAGTTCGGCAGTAGGGTCATGATGCCTGGGATCATCAGCGCGCTGAGGAAGACACCGAAGACCAGATCCCTGCCCCGCCACCGCAACCTCGAGAACGCGTACGCCGCGAGCAGCGAGCAGAACACCACCAGCACGGTCAGCGATGTGGCGTAGATGACCGAGTTCCGCAGGTAGAGGCCGAGCTGGATCGTTGCGCCGGAGCCGCCCTCGGCCACGGCCTGCTCGCGGCTGGCGAGCCCGAGGACGCGCGCGAATGGGCCGAAGGTGACGTCGACCGGGAGCAGCGACGACGGGTGGTCGAGGAGCGCGTAGTTGTTGGACAGAGCTGTCCGGACGATCCAGTAGAAGGGGAAGAGAGTGATGAGCAGGAAGAGGACCAGGTAGATCCAGGCCGCGGTCCGGCCGAGCGAGAGCTTCACGGGGACCTCAGTTCGTGTCGGACTCGTTGGCGCGCAGCAGCCGCAGCTGCACGAAGGTGATTGCCAGCAGCAACACGAACAACGCCATCGACATCGTCAGTGCGTAGCCGAAGTCGAACTCGCTGAAGCCCTTGGCATAGATGTAGAGCGGCAGGACCTTCGATGCGTCGGCGGGGCCGCCCTTGGTGGTGACGGCGACGAGATCGAAGACCTGGAACGAGCTGATCACGGTCAGCACCGCGACCATCGCCATGATCGGGCGCAGCAGCGGCAACGTTAGGTACCGGAACATTCGGGGTTCGGTCGCGCCGTCGATCCGGCCGGCCTCGTAGATCTGCGGTGCGATCGTCTGCAGACCGGCGAAGATCAGGATCGCGTTGTAGCCCATCGACTTCCAGACGCCGATGAACGCCAGCGTCGGGATCACCCAGCCCTGTGAGCCGAGGAAGAGGATCTCGTGGCCGGTGACCGCCTTGACGACAACGTTGACGATGCCGAGGCCTGGGTCGAGCATCCACTGCCAGATCAGGGCGGCGACGACCCCGGACACCAGGAATGGCAGCAGCACCAGTCCGCGGATGACGGCCGAGCGGGTCAGCCGGTGCATGATCACCGCCGTCAGCAGCGACACCGCGAGGCCGAGGACGACGGAGAGTACGACGTACTCTGCGGTGACCGCGAGCGACTTCCAGAACACCGTGTCGCCGAGCAATCGCCGGTAATTGTCCAGTCCAGTCCACACAGGCGGCGTCAGGATGCGGAATCTGGTGAAGCTCAGATAAATACCGCGAACTACCGGGACTGCGGCGAACGTGATGAAGCCGGCGGCGGCCGGGAGAATGAGCACGAGCGCGAGTTTCCAGTCCGACCGGTGGGCCGGTCCGGCGGCTCTTTTTGCGCGCAGGCGTGCGCCGGCGGCGACTGACACCACAATGGGCTCCTTCGCAGAACAGATGCGGCGAGTCATGGCGCGGAATGGGCGCCGGCGAATGCTGTGCGACTCGCGGAACTAACCTTGTGGACATTCAGTCACGGCCGCCCGAGACCGTGCAACGACGCATCCCGGATGGGTGCTATTCGTCCGGCGAATACGACCGTCAGTCGGGGATGGGCAATGTGCCGGGTGGTCGGTCGGCCTGCAGGACAAGGTCGACGAAGGCCTGCGCGGCGCGGCTCAGCGGCCGTTCCGCGTGCCACCACAGGCCGACGTCGCGATAGAGGTGCACGCTGCTCACCTCGCGCACCTCGAGACCGTCGGTGCGCACCATCGCGGCCGCGAGGCTGTTCACGAGTCCGAGGCCGTGGCCGGCCCGGACCATCGCGGCGAGGGTTGTCGGCTGGTGTGAGACGACGCCGGCGGCCGGCTCGATCCGGCTCGCCTGCATGGCCGACCAGGCCTCGTAGCCGAGGCTCGGGTCGCCGAGCGGATCGCCGATGGTGATGACCGGATGCGCGGCGACGTCGTCGAGGCTGATGGTGTCGTGCTGGAGGACGGGATGGCCGGGTGGTGCGAGGACGACGAACGGTTCGCGCCAGATCGCCCGGTGGATGAGTGCGTGATCGGAGGGTTCCGGGCGGAGCGGGCGGAGCGCGACAGCTGCGCGCCGGTCCGACAGCCAGTCGTCGATGACCTGGACGTCCCCGTCCAGAACGGCGATCTCAAGTAGCGGGTTCGCCGTACGCAACTGGATCAACAGGTCCGGGAGGAACTCGGAGCTGGCGCTGGCGAAGCTCGCGACCGCCAGCTTGCCGGTGAACGAGCCCGCGGCCGAGCGCATGTCGGAGACCGTATCGTCCATTGCCGTGACGATCAGCCGGGCCCGGGGGAGCAGGCGCTGGCCGTCGTCGGTCAACGTCAGCGGACGCATCCGGCGCTCGATCAGCACACAGCCGAGAGCGCGCTCCAGGCTCGCCACCCGGGCCGAGACCCGCGGCTGCGACAGGTGCAGGCGGGCCGCCGCACGGGCGAACCCGCCGGAGTCGACGACCTCGATCCAGGTCCGGAGCCAGGACAGCTCCACGTCCAGCACGGCTGCCTCCTCCACGGTTCGGCGGGTTTCTCCGGACCGTACCAGGTGGCCCACGGATCGGTATTCGTCGGACGAAACCCGTGTATTCGTACATCGGCGTTGTTCCGCGGCCGCTCGGCGTGCGTGAATTGCCAGGTCGAATCAGCCTGGAACGGAGGGGCCCGCGAGTGGAACTCGAGATGCCGCAGGAGGCGCTGGGGCTGTTGTCGCCGGCGCGGCACGATCTCGCGCCGGGTGAGGAGGGCAACGTGATCGTCGCGGTCGAGACGTACGCTCTCGCCGTGCCGCTCGCACAACCGCTGGCGGACTCCACCGCGGCGCTGAAGTCGTGGATCGTCCCGGTCGTCGAGATCCGGACCGCTGATGGCCGAGTCGGCACTGGGATCTCCGGCGTACACACCGGCGCCGAGATGCTGTGCCAGGTAATCGACCGGTACTACGCGCCCGCGCTCGTCGGCGCGTCGTCGGAGGACATCCTCGGCACCTGGAAGCGGCTGTACTGGTTGCCGACGCACTGGATCGGCCGTGCCGGGGTCGTGCACATGGGCCTGTCGATGGTCGACATCGCCCTCTGGGACCTCGCCGCGCAGCGCGCCGGGGTGCCGTTGTGGCGGTTGCTCGGAGGCTCTGCCGACCCGATCGAGACGTACAACACGGACGGCGGCTGGCTGAACCTCAGCGTCGCCGAGGTCGTGCGCGATCTGGGATCGCTGGTCGACCGCGGTTGGCGCCGGGTCAAGATCAAGGTCGGTACGCCGGATTGGCGCGAGGACGCGGCTCGCGTCCGCGCGGTCCGGAAGGCGGTCGGGTCCGATATCACGGTGATGGCGGACGCCAACCAGCGCTGGGATCTGGCGACCGCGCATCGGATGCTCCCCGTACTCGCGGAGGCCGGAATGGACTGGATCGAGGAGCCCGTGCACGCCGACGATCTCGGCGCCCATCGTCGCCTGCAGGCCGTCGGGACGGTCGACGTCGCGGCGGGGGAGAGCCTGTACTCGTACCACGCGTTCACGGGACTGATCGAGGCAGACGCCATCCGTGTGGTTCAGCCTGACGTGACGCGCCTGGCCGGGGTGACCGAGTGGATGCAGGTGGCGCAGCAGGCGGGAGCACGTGGGTTGCGCCTCGTCCCGCATGCTGGGGACATGATGCAGGTGCACCAGCATCTCGCCGGCGTCGTACTGAGTGAGAGCCCGCCGCTGCTGGAGTTCATCCCGTGGACGCAGGACGTGTTCGAGTCGCGGAGCGTGGTGAACGAGGGGTTCGCCGAACGGCCGCAAACGCCCGGCGCGTCGACCGCCGTACGCAAGGAGGCCCGCGAGAAGTGGCAGTTGCGCGGCGTCGGTGGCAGGACCTCGCATGAATGAGGTACGGGTCGGGCGCACGGACCTGTTCGTGCCGCGGATCGGGCTCGGAACCGCTGCCCTCGGCAACTTTCAGCAGGCGATCAGCGACACCGATGCGGTCGCGGTCGTCGACCACGCGCTTGACCGTGGGATTCGGTACCTCGACACCGCGCCGCTGTACGGCCACGGGCTGGCCGAGAAGCGTGTCGGTCGCGGGGTGGCGGCGGCTGATCGGGACCAGTTGGTGATGTCGACGAAGGTCGGCCGATTGCTGCGGCCGGACGCGCCGCGGGACGAGACGCAGTACTACGACGGGGTGCCGTTCTACCTCGACGTTCCGCCGGTCGGGCCGGTGTGGGACTTCAGTTACGACGGCATCCGGCGTTCGGTTGAGGAGAGTCTGGAGCGGACCGGGCTGGAGAGGTTCGACGTACTGCTCATGCACGATCCGGATGACCACCTCGAGGCGGCGGCGACCACGGCGTACGCCGCCCTGCGCGACCTGCGCGCCGCCGGGACGGTGAGCGCGATCGGCGCCGGCATGAACCACTCGGCGCCGCTGACCGAGCTGGTCCGCTCGTGCGACCTCGACGTCGTGCTGCTCGCCGGGCGTTACACCTTGCTGGATCAGTCCGCGCTGGCCGACCTGTTGCCGGCGTGTGAGGAGCGTGAGGTCTCGGTGGTGATCGGCGGCGTGTTCAACAGCGGCATCCTCGTCGACCCGTTGCCCGGGGCATCATTCGACTACATCCCGGCGCGGGACGAGGTGGTCGCGAAAGCGGTCGCGATCCGGGACCTGTGCCGGAAGTACGACGTACCGCTGGCGGCCGCCGCACTGCAGTTCCCGCTGGCGCATCCGCGGGTCAGCACGGTGCTGATCGGCGCCCGGACGGTCGGCGAGCTGGACGAAGACCTGGCCTTGCTGGACGTGGAGATCCCGTCCGCGCTGTGGACCGATTTGCAGAACGCAGGGCTGACAGATGCGCGTTGACGCACACCAGCACTTCTGGGATCCCGCACGGTACAGCTATCCGTGGATGGATGGTGCGGCGATGGATCCGGTACGGCGGGCATTCGCGCCGGACGATCTCCGCGACGTACTGGTTGCTGCAGGCATCGACCGTACGGTCTTGGTCCAGACTCTGCCGGACCTGGACGAGACACGGGAGTTTCTCGCACTGGAGGCGGACTTCATAGCTGGGGTCGTCGGCTGGGTCGACCTGACGTCGCTAAAGGTCGACGACGAACTGTCCGAGCTGCTCGACGGACCGGGGCGGCTGATCGGGATCCGCCACCAGGTCCACGACGAACCGGATCCCGACTGGTTGCTGAGGGATGACGTACGCCGAGGGCTGGCGGCTGTGCAGCGCCACGGGCTCGTGTACGACTTACTCGTCCGCGCGCGGGACCTCCCGGCCGCGATCGCCACCGCCCGAGCCTTCCCGGACCTACAGTTCGTACTGGACCACATCGCGAAGCCACGGATCGCGGACGGCTCCGACCCGGCGTGGAGCGAGCTGATGCCGGGCCTGGCTGCGTCCCCGAACGTCGCGGTGAAGCTGTCCGGCATGGTCACCGAGGCCGACTGGAACCGCTGGACAGCTGACGACCTGCGCCCCTTCGTCGAACGCGTCGTCGAGTGGTTCGGCACCGATCGCATCCTCTTCGGCTCGGACTGGCCGGTCTGCCTACTCGCGGGGTCCTACGACGAGGTCCGCACCGGCCTGAACGCAGCACTACCCACCCTCACCACAACCGAACGAGACCTCCTCTATGGCGGGAACGCCGAGCGTGTGTATTCGCTAGCTGCCGTCAGGTGAGGTGAGTTGACGGACTTCTACGAGGTCCAGGCCGAGGGCCTCGATCTCGGCGAGTGCGCCGTACAGGGCCGACCTGTCCAGCAGGCCGGTGAGGATGGTGTCGGTGCCGTGCGGGCGGGGTTCCAGTGTTGGGAAGGCGGACAGCATCGTGGCGCCGAGGCGGCCGCGGACCCGGATCGCATACTGGGCAGGCGTTGGGTCCATGCAGCCATCGTCGTGGCCTGCCGGGTGAATTCACATCACCGGGATCTGATGACTGGGCCGGTGTTCGTCAACGCCTGCGGTCGACTGCCAGCAGTCGGAGGTCTCTTGCTCGTTGCACCGCGGAGGAGCGGTCGCTGACCTGGAGCTTGGCGTAGATGTTGCGCAGGTGCGTGCTGACCGTGTTTACCGAGACGCACAGTTCGCCGGCGATCTCCGGTCGCGAGAGATTGGTCGGCAAGTAGCGCAGTACCTTCAGTTCGCCAGGGCTGAGTGCCACCAACGGCGGCACCGGGAACTGGTCGTCGGGCGTGGGGATCGCGCCACGCAGTACGTCGAGGATGTCGGCGAGTAGTGCGGCATGGGCAGTTTCGTGGCGCGGCAGGGACTCGAGTAGCTCGGCAGCGCCGGTGAGGGCGAACGGGAGGATCAGCCGGTCGGCCTCGGCGAGGGCGAGCGCGCGTTCGGCGGCTTGGTTCGCGGCGCGCTGGTCGCCGAGCTGCCGGTGGGCGATTCCGGCCAGCAGGTTCGCCTCGACGACCGTGGCATAGGCGACGGCTGGTGTCGTGCCCGCCAGGACGTCGCGCAGCACACTCACTACTCCGGCCGGGTCGCCGTCCATGAGGCAGATCGTCGCGCGGGCGTTGCGGAGCTCGGCAGAGTCGGCTCGTTCGTCGAGTGCTGACAGAGCGGCCCGGGCTTCGGCTGTCATCTCGAGCCGGGCCTTGGTGGAGAGGAACCAGCCGGTCACCCGGCTCGCCAGCGGATGCAGGTCGGTGAGCCGCGTCGCGAGGTCTTCAGCCCCGGCGAACTCTTGTAGGGCTTCGCGGTGCCGGCCGCGGCCGGCGTGCAGTACACCGGCTGTCTGATGAAGCAGCAGCCTGGTGTCGGGCCCAGCGTCTGTGTGCAAGGCCTGTTCCGTGCGCCGCAGCCAGAGGTCGGCCTCGTCGAACTCGCCTGTCCAGACAAGCGTTCCGGCCAGCATGACCAGGGCGGGTGCGATGACCGGTTCCGAACCCCAGCCGTAGTGCTCGGCGAGCGCGATCGCCTCCCGGCAGTGCCGTTGTGTCGTCGCGAACGAATGCAGGACCAGCGATGCGTATCCGAGTCGCGCGAGGCAGGCCACCTCGAGGTACGGCCGGCCGATCTCCCGGGCCAGCACGGCGGCGTCCCGGAGATGGCGTTCGGCGTCCACGGCGTCCTTGTGCCCGAGGCTCCAGGTTCGGGCGATGCCCAGGTTCATCAGGGCGATCGCGCGTACGTCGTTGTCGAGCGAGATGTCCTTGTCGGATGGCTCGCCCGGTGGTGCCGCGAGGAAGTTCGCCTGTTCTATGACACCGGCGAAGTTGCCGCTGCGGCCGGCGAGAGACAGGTTGAGCGCCGCGACCGCGATGCGGAGTCGACGCTGCCGGCTCGGCTGGGCTGTATGCCTGCCGGTTTCGGCGTATTTCTCGACGGACCGGAGGTGCGTGGCCGCCTCGTCCAGTCGGCCCGACGCGATGCCGACCGTCGCGCGTACGAGGGCCAGCTCGGGGTGGTCCTCGCCGGGTGGGAAGGCACCGAGCAGCGCCTGCATCGTCCGCGCCTGCCCGTCCAGGGTGAGGCTGAACGCATGGTCGGCGAGCAGCCGGGCCGCCTGGTGCCAGTCGCCGGCCGCCTGTGTGTGCCGGACCGACGCAGCGACCTGGCCGTGCACTATGAACCACTCGGAGGCGCGCCGGTGCAACGTCGCGACTTCTTCGGGCAGCCTCCGGCGGAGCTCCAGCCGCAGGAGATCGGCGAACAGGTGGTGGTACCGGAACCAGGTGCGCTCAGCGTCCAGCGACACGACGAACGCGTTGGCGCTCTCCAGCTCCAACAGGATCCGCTCCGAGCCCGGGCGTCCGGTCAGTACGTCGGCCAGTTCGTTGTTGACGCGGTCCAGGATCGAGGTGCGCAGGAGCAGCTCTTGGACCTCGGACGGGCCGGCGCTCCAGCATCTCGGCGATCAGATACTCGGCAACCGTCCGGTCGCTGCCGGAGAACTCCGCGACGAACCGTTCCGGATCGGCATGCCCGGCCAGCGACAGAACGGCGAGGCGCAGCCCCGCTACCCACCCTTCCGTCCGCTGGTGCAGCAGCGCCACGCCGGGCGCCGACAAGTCGATACCGGAGCTCTCGAGGAGCTGACGGGGTTCGCGCTCCGAGAACGTCAGGTCCGCCGCGCGGATCTCGGCCAACTCTCCGGCGAGCCGCAGCTGATGCAGCCGGAGCCGTACGTCGTGCCGCATCGTCAGAATCGCGTGTGCGTGCGGTGGAAGCCCCGCGAGAAGCTGTGTGAGTTGAGCCAGGGCCGGTGGCGAGTTCAGCTCGTGAAGATCCTCGATGACCAACGCGACGGGTTCGCGCGCATCGCGGAGCGCCGACAGCACCCGGTCGACCATCGCCGGTCCGTTGAAGTCAGGTGTGGCCGTTGGCGGTTCCGCGTGGCCGACCGCGTCGAGCAAGGAGAGCCAGAATTGCTGCTCGTCGTGCTCGTCACGTTGCACCTGTACGAGGGCCAGCCGGAGCTGCTGCCCGGGACCCGCTGCCCACTCGCGCAGTAGGCAGGTCTTGCCGCTGCCTGCCGGAGCGGAGATGACCGTCACCTTCCGTGCCGCCGCGTGATCCAGCACAGCGACAAGATCTTCCCGGTCGATCAGCCGGGGAGTCGCTGGAGCCACCGTCAAAGGCCCGCCCCCCTGATAGCCACGCCTTACCTCTGGCGCCTGATTATGCCGCACCGGCACCTCAGGTCCGGGGAAGTCTCCGGTGAATCACCGACATCCGGTGACGGCCTCTCACCTGCTCAGCGGCGAGGCTCGCCATGCACGGGGCAGGTCGACCGCAGAGAAGGACGTGGTGTGTCTCATGTCTGATGCCACCTCACTCGATGGCGGCCAGGGACGGCGCTGGCTGATCCTGGGCGTCATCGGCCTGGCGCAGCTCATGGTGGTCCTGGACATCACCGTCATGAACATCGCGCTGCCGTCGTCGCAGCAGGCGCTGGGGTTCAGTACGGCAGACAGGCAATGGGTGGTAACGGCGTACACTCTGGCGTTCGGCAGCCTCCTGCTGCCGGGTGGCAGGCTGGCTGACCTGGTGAGCCGAAAGACTACGTTCCTGATCGGGCTGGCCGGATTCGCGGTGGTGTCGGCGATCGGGGGCGCCTCGGTCAACTTCGCCATGCTGATCACGGCGCGGGCCGGCCAGGGAGCGTTCGCGGCGTTGCTGGTGCCGTCGGCACTGTCGCTGCTGACCACGACGTTTACCGAGCCCAAAGATCGCGCCAGAGCCTTCGGCATCTACGGCGCGATCGCTGCGGCGGGAGGCGCGGTCGGGCTGCTGCTCGGTGGCGCGCTGACGGAGTACCTGTCGTGGCGGTGGACGCTGTACGTCAACCTGATCTTTGCCGGAATCGCGTTCGTCGGTGCATTGCTACTGCTCACGGGGCAGCGGTCTCCGTCCAAGCCGCGACTTGACGTGCCGGGCGCCCTGCTGGTTGCCGGCGCGGTGTTCTGCCTCGTCTACGGCTTGTCCAACGCGGCGACGAACGGCTGGCGGGCAGCGTCGACGTACGGCTTCCTCGTCGGTGGTGTCGTTCTCGGCGTCGCGTTCGCGGTCTGGCTCTGGCGGGCCAGGCAGCCGCTGCTGCCGCCGCGGGTCGTGCTTGACCGCAACCGGGGCGGTGCCTATCTCTCGATCCTGATCGGTACGGCCGGGCTGTTCGGAACACTCTTGTTCCTGACGTACTACCTGCAGCAGACGTTGGGGTATACGCCGCTCGTGACCGGCTTCGCATTCCTGCCGATGAGTGCCGGCCTGATTGCTACGTCCAATCTGGCCACCAACGCCTTGATGCCCAGGTTCGGTCCCAGGCCGGTGGTGGCGGCCGGGATGGTGACCACCGCGGCGGGAACAGCCTGGCTGGCACAGCTGGGTCCGCACAGCGGCTACGTCACGGGTGTGCTCGGTCCACTGGTGCTCGCCGGACTCGGAATGGGCCTTGTGATCGCGTCGGCCATCAGCACCGGCACGTTCGGCATCGTCCAGGAGGATGCCGGCGTAGCGGCGGCGACTGTCACGGTCAGCCAAATGCTCGGCGGCTCGGTCGGCGCGTCGCTGGTGAACACGATCTTCGCCGGCGCGGTCGCGTCGTACATCGAAGCACACACCGACGTGGCCCGGCGGATGGATCGCCAGGCGTTCAACGCCTTGGCGCTGGTTCACGGGTACGACACCGCGTTCTGGTGGATCACCGCGATCTTCGCCGCCGGCGCCGTGATCGGCGGCGTCCTATTCCGCAGCGGACCGCTGGTCCAGGACGGCACACCGTTCTCGAAACTACTGGAGGACAGAAGCAAATGAACGCTCACCGCTGGAAGTCCGTCGCTGCCTTGGCCACGGCTGCGAGCTTGGTGCTCCTTGGTGGCGCGGCTCCGTCGCAGGCTGCATCCGCTTCTGACAACACGCAGACCGGAGTAAGGCTGAGCGAGTTGCCGCTCACTGACCGTCACTTGACCGCGCACGAGAAGGCCAACCTCGCTGTGGTTCTGCAGGCTTATCACGTGGGGGAGGGGACCGTCCTCGATGCTCAGGGCTTCATGCAACTGTTCGCCGCCGACGGCGTGCTGAACGGCATCGGCGGTGTGGACGGCCGGTCGACATTGCGTGGTGATCAGCTCGGTTATCTGATCACCTGGCTGGGCAACTTCCTTCCAGACATCCACCGCGAGTTGAAGCAGATCACCGTGAACGGTGACGTGGTGAGCATCGAGTTGTCGATCCAGGGGACGTTCCGCGGACCGTTCGACACGCCGGCCGGCGTGATCAAGCCGACGGGCGCCAAGATCGACTTCCCGACCGCTGACTTCTGGTATCTGCGCAACGGCAAGATCGAGAGGTTCGACTGCCACATCGCCTTCACCACCTTGTATGCACAGCTGGGCGTGATGCCGGACTTCGCGTCAGCGATAGGCGGTTGAGGTGGGGGAGAGCAGTCGTAGTTCGCGGGCGCGTTGGACTGCGTTTGAGCGGTCGGTGGCGCCGAGTTTCGTGTAGATGTGGCGGATGTGTGTGTTCACGGTGTTCAGCGAGACCGAGAGTTTGTCCGCGATCTCGGGACGTGTGAGGTTGGTCGGTAGGTAGCGCAGTACGCGGAGCTCTGTGCGGCTGAGCGGGTCTGCAGATGCCGGGACGACGGGTTCGGCCGGGATGAGGTCGAGGATGTCGGCGACGAGCGCGGCATGCGTCGTACCGTGGGTCGGAAGCTCTGCGAGGAGCGGCCCGGCTTGTGCCATCAGGAACGGGAGGACGATGCGGTCCGGCTCGGCGAGTTGGAGCGCTCGCTCGGTCGAGGCGCGCGCCGACTCGTCGTCCCCGAGGGATCGGGCAGCCAGTGCGTCGAGCAGATTGGCCTCGATCGTGGTCAGCCGCGGGTTGCTGGGGGCGGTGCCGTCGAGGACTGCGCGCAGCTCGGCCCGGGCCTGATCCGGATGTCCTTCGGCGACCTGCAGAACGGCCGCGGCGATGCGGATCTCGCCGGTCGATCTGGAGCGATCGTCAACAGCGGCGAGGGTTTCGCGCGCACGATCCAGTTGGCCGAGGCGGACCTGTGCGGCGATGGTCCAGCCCAGGACGCGTGAAGTGAGGGCATGGCGGCCGGTCATCCGCACGCTGCCGGCTGCGACGAGCGAGGCAAGTACGTCGTCGTACCGGCCCCGCCCGGCTGCGAGCGTGGCCGTGGCGAGGTGGAGGAGCAGTTGCACGCCTGGCTCGCCGTCCGGCGGAACCGCGGCGCGGGCACGGTCGAGCCACCGCTCGGCCTCGTCGAAATCGCCTGTCCAGGCGACGGTCGCGGACAGCGTGATGTACGCCGGAGCGATGACCGGCTCGCCTGCCCAACCGTGCCGTGTCGCCAGGGCGATAGCATCCTCGCAGTACCGGCGTACGTCGGCGAGTGAATCGCGCGTGGCCGCGAATCCCAAGTGCGCCAGGCAGGCGACCTCCAGATACGGCCGTCCGTTCTCGCGTGCCGCGGCAGCGCCCTCCAGCAGGTACTTCTCGCTCTCCGCCAGTCGCAGCGACCAGGCTGCGGTGACGCCGAGGTTGAGCAACGCGGTCGCCCGTGCATCATTGCTCAATGCAACGTCTGACGGCGAGAGGTCGGTTGCTGACGGCAACGCTTCGATCTGTTCGACGACCCCGTCGAAGTTGCCGCGCAACCGCGCGACCAGCAAGTCCAGAGCAGCGACTGTGGTCGCCATCCGGTAGCTACGGCCGGCGGAGGGATCGGCTCGTGCGACGTCGAGATGCGCGGCGGCGCGTTCCGGGCGTCCGCGGTTGAGTTCGGCGACAGCATGTGCCACCGCAAGGCTCGGCAGATCGGCACCGGGCGGGAACGAACCGAGAAGTGCGGCGACGGTGGCGGCTTCGCCGTCGAGGGTGAGGCTGAGCGCGTGGTCGGTCAGCAGTTGTGCGGCCTCGGCCCAGTCTCCGGCGGCCTGCAGGTGCCGTACGGCCTCGGCGATGTCGCCGTACTCCGAGAACCAGTGCGCCGCTTCACGATGCAGTTGATGTACGTCGTTCGTACGCCGAAGTTCCAGCCGCAGCAGGTCGCGGAACAGGTGGTGATACCGGAACCAGGTGCGCTCGTGATCGAGCGACACCACGAACGCGTTGGCGTCCTCGAGCGCGAGGAGGATCCGTTCGGACCCGACGGCCCCGGTGAGGAGATCGGCAAGTTCGCCGTTCACGCGATCCAGCACTGACGTACGGAGAAGCAGCCGCTGGACGTCGTCTGGTTGCCGGTCGAGCATCTCTGCGAGCAGGTACTCCGCGACGGTCCGGTCCGTACCGGAGAACTCGGCGACGAACCGCTCGGGATCCGGGTGCCCGGCGAGCGACAGGAGCGCGAGCCGCAGACCGGCCGCCCAGCCTTCGGTGCGGTCCTGCAGTACGGCGATCGCGGCATCGGACAGGTTGACTCGTGCGTCGGCGAGGAGTTCGCGCGTTTCGGCCTCGGTGAACGGAAGGTCTGGCGCTCGGATCTCGGCGAGCTCGCCGACCAGCCGGAGTCGCTGAAGCCGGACCGTGGGCTCGCCGCGGGTGGCGATCACGACGTGCGCTTCCGGGGGCAGAGTGGTCAGCAGCGTGCTGAGCTGGGTGATCGCGTCGGCGGAGGTCAGCTCGTGCAGGTCGTCAATGATCAGCACGATGGCGCCGGCACCGAGCTCGGACCGTACGGTGTCGACCATCGCCGTTGCGTCGAAGCCCGGCGAGGACGGCGGCGGCTGTGTGCTACCGGTCGTCTCCTGGACGGCGGTGAGCAGTGCGAGCCAGAAGAGCTGGGCGTCGTACTGATCCGTCCGGATCGCGAGGTACGCCGTACGACGGTCCGTGTGCGCGGCCCAGCTACGCAGCAGTGAGGTTTTCCCGCTACCGGCTGGTGCGGAGATGACCGTGACCTGTTGCGCCGCGGCGCGGTCGAGCGCGTCGATCAGGTGGCGGCGGTCGATCAGCCTCTGGCCAGGCACCCGGTCAGCGTAACCCCTGGAAATCACCTGATCCTGGTGACGCTCGCGCGCTCTCCGGTCGCGAGTCTTGGAGAACCAAACCGGAGGGAGCAACCGATGACTGCGTCGCAGTGGCCGGAGTACGGTCCGGTGCCGGAAGCGGCGCTCGGCCCCGAGCTGAATGCGGACGGGTACTTCGTCGAGCGCGTGCAGGACAACCTGTTCTGGGTCACCGACGGCACCTACCAGGCCGCGTTCCTGACGACACCGGAAGGCGTCGTACTGTTCGACGCGCCGCCGACGATCGGCAACAACCTCCGGCGGGCGATCGACGAGATCACCACCACCGAGGACCTGCCGAACCAGGTCACGCACCTGGTGTACTCGCACCACCACGCCGACCATGCGGGAGCGTCGTACCTGTTCGGGGACGTGACCCGGGTCGGGCATGCGGAGACCCGGCGGCTGCTGCAGCGGGACAACGACCGGGCGCGGCCGGCACCTGACGTGACGTTCGAGGACAGCTACACGCTCGAGGTCGGTGGGTCCCGGGTCGAGCTGTCGTACCACGGACCGAACCACTCACCGGACAACATCGACATCCTGTTCCCGGACCACGACACGTTGATGCAGATCGACATCGTCAACATCGGCTGGGTCCCGCTGTACAACCTGAACCTCAGCGAGGACGTACCCGGCTACATCGACGCCGCGGACCGTGCGATGGAGTACTCGTGGACGCACTACCTGAGCGGTCACCTCGGCCGGCTCGGCACCCGTCCGGACGTCGAACTGCATCAGCGCTACATCGCGGACATCGTGGACAGCGCCAACACCGCCCTGGCCTCGGTCGATCCGACGCCGTACTTCGTGAGGTACGGCGAGAACGCGTGGGGCGGAGTTACCGGGTACCTGGACGCCGTGACTGCGGAGGCCGCGGCGCCGGTCATCGAGAAGTACACCGGCGTACTCGCGGCCGCCGACATACCGTCGCTGACAACCAGCACGACGTTCTCGATCCTGCAGTCGATCCGGCTTGATCTCGGCCACGGATCGCAGGTGCACCCATGAGCGCCCGGGTGGCAGTCGTCGTCGGCGCCGGCGGCGAACTCGGCCGCGCGACCGCGGGCAAACTCGCGGCGTCCGGATTCACTGTGGCCGGCGTCGACCGCAACGCCGAAGGTCTCGCCGAACTGCCGGACGGCATCCAGCAATTCACCGGCGATGCGACCGACCCGGCCGCGGCCAAGACCCTGATCGACCGGATCGCGTCCGAGGTTGGGCCGCCGGAGGTGCTGGTGAACACGCTCGGCACGTACCACGTAGGCGGCGCGCTTGACGCGACCCCGGACGACCTGAAGCTGATGCTGGATGTGAACGCCGGCGCCGCGCTCTGGCTGACGCAGGCGGTCGTGCCCCACATGAGCGGCGGCGGGGCTGTCGTGCATGTCGCCGCCCGCCCCGGTCTCGAGCCGGCGCCGGGAATGACGACGTACGCGGTGAGCAAGGCGGCGCTGGTGCACCTCGTGCGCGTGCTCGATGTCGAACTGCGGCCGCAAGGGATCCGGGTGAACGCGGTCGCTCCGGCGTTGCTCGACACGGACAAGACCCGTCCGTACCTGCCGCCCGAACTGCTCGCCCACGCGGTGAAACCGGAGGCCGTGGCCGACGTCATCGCGTTCCTCGTCAGTGATGCCGCCGCGGTGGTGAGCGGCGCGATCGTGCCGACGTACGGCGCTTGAGCTCCTCGAAAGGACTGTCATGACGAATCGCCGAACCTTCCTCGCCGGCGGACTGGCCGGCGGAGCCGCGCTGGCCGCGACCCAGTTCCTCGGTGAGCTGTCCGCGGCCGCCGACACCCTGCCCGACTATGCGCCGATCCCGCCGTCGGCGCTCGGACCCGCGGTCAACGCGCAGGGCTACTACGTCGGCCGGGTGCAGAAGAACCTGTACTGGGTCACTGACAGCACGTACCAGGCGGCGTTCCTGACCACGAGGGACGGGGTGGTGCTGTTCGACGCGCCACCGAGCATCGGGCACAACCTGCAGCGGGCGATCGACGAGATCGCGGCCGCGAACGGCGTACCGAACAAGGTGACACACCTCGTGTACTCGCACCACCACGCCGACCACCTGGGCGCGTCGTCGCTATTCGGCAAGGACGTCGTCCGGATCGGGCACGCCGAGAACAAGCAATTGCTTGCCCGGGACAACGACCCGACACGGCCGGTGCCGGACGTGACCTTCGAGACCCGGAAGACGCTGCGCGTGGGCGGCGAGCGGATCGAGCTGGCGTACCACGGGACGAACCACACGCCGGACAACATCTACATCCACTTCCCGGACCACGACACGCTGATGCTCGTCGACGTCAACCTGCCCGGGTGGGTGCCGTTCGACTTCTTCAACATCAACGAGGACGTGCCCGGCTCGATGGCGGCGCCCGGCAACGCGCTGCGCTATCCGTGGAAGCACTACATCGGCGGGCACATGGGCCGGCTCGGGACGCGGCAGGACATGGTCGTGTACCGGCAGTACATCGACGACATCGTCGCGAACGTGAAGCTGGCGCTGACCAACGTTGACCCGACGCCCTACTTCGCGAAGTACGGGAACAACGCCTGGGCGGCCGTGAAGGAGTACCAGGCCGCACAGGTGAAATACGCTTCCGACCCGGTGATCAAGAAGTACCTCGGTGTTCTGGCTGCGGCCGACGTGTACACGGCGACCACGACGTTCCTGATCCTCGAATCGGTACGCCTGGACCTCGGCGTGGGGTCACAGGTCCGTCCGTGACTTGCGTGTGGCAGCTTCGAGGCGGGGTGCGTGTACGTCGTGCCGGCGTACGGCGGTGAGGGTGTCTTGGAGGACCGCCCGGGCTTCCGGCGCGAATGGATCCGTGTGGGCTGCCATGCTCACCTGGGCAACCGAGACGTACTTTGTCGCAACGGCCATCGCGGCCGCTGTCGGTGAGGGCATCCGGTACGGCGCCAACGTGTTGCTGTGGCGGCGGAGGTCGACGCCGCGAGCGGTGAGGACCGGGAGCAGTTCGCGGGTGGTGACGAGTGCGCCGCGCAAGGCTCGGCAGTCGCCGACCATCCGGGCCATGGACCCGGACTGGATGCTCTGCGCGAACATCCCGGCGTCGGCGACGAAGTGGATCTGAAGCCAGCCGTGCATGTCCTCCTGTTCCCGGACTGTGAATCCGGCTTGATGGAAGAGGAGCTGAACGGCCTGAGCGCGGGAGGATCGCTCGAGGAGCACGGACCGGAACATCGCACCATGCAGTACGCCGTCGTCCGCGAATCCACCGCCCGCTTGCGGGAAGCCGTACACCACCTGTTCCGGAGGCAAGGGCGCGGTCGCGGGCTCGTCCCACACGTTTCCGAACACGAGCACGGGGGTCGTCCCGATCCGCGGCGCGAGGAAGGCGGCCGCTTCGGTGAGCCGGTGGTGCCCGACGCTGAGGATGACCAGGTCGAACGCGTCGCCCGGCTCCAAGGTCTCGGTCAAGCGGCTGGGGAAGAACTCACGGATGCGCCGATCCCGCCACCCGCGTCGTACGTCGATGACATCGACCTCCACGCCGCCGCCGTACTCTGCGGCCCGGCCGGGGCGGACGTAGAACTCGATGTCGTGCCCGGCGGCCTGGAGTGCGTGTCCGTAGATCGTGGCGATGACTCCGCGCCCGAACATCAGAATGCGCACGATGCATCCCTTCGCTAAAGTGGAGATGATCTCCACTTGTACGATATGGAGACCATCTCCGGTTGTCAAAGGATGAGGGATGCCCGACAGCAGACCGCTCAGAGCGGACGCCCAGCGGAATCGGCAAGCGATCATCGCCGCGGCGCGGACGATCTTCGACAGCGGCGAGGCGCTACGGTTCGACGACTTCGCGGGCAGAGCAGGCGTCGGCGTAGGCACGCTGTACCGGCACTTCGAGACCCGGGAGGCGCTGGCCGCTGCTGTGTATCGAGGCGAGGTCTCAGCGTTGATCGAACAGTCGCGCGCGTCGACGCAGCCGCCCGGAGAGGTGCTCGAGGCGTTCCTGCGGTCGTTCGTCGAGTACGTCATCGCTCACCCCGGCCTCGCCCAGACGCTGTCTGTCCTCGTCGATACAGCGACTCAAACCGAAGGCGGCAACCAGCTCGAACACGCCATCGGTGAACTGATGGACCAAGCGGCGGCAGACGGCGCCATCCACCGCGATGCGTCGCCCGGGCCGGTGATGGTCATCCTCCACGGCATCAGCGCGTCCTCACGGCGAGCCAACTGGCCCTCCGATTCGAGAGCCGCGACCGAACTACTGATCGCAGCCCTCAAGGTGCCCGACCATCCAGGGCCCTAACGGAGGTTGGTGTGCAGGAACTCGGTGATGCGGTTCATCAGTGGAACGCTTGTCCATACTTCGGGGTTGTCGGAGATGTCGCCGTGGCCGGCTCCTCGGAGCACATATCGGGTGGAGTCGGCGCCTGCTGAGCGGAGTGCTTGGTGCAGGTGGGCGGTCTGCGCGGGCTGGATGATGCGGTCGTCGTCGCCGTGCAGGATCAGGAAGGGTGGTGTCTGCGGGGTGACGCGATTGGCTGGGTCCGCTGCGCGCATCTCGTCCGGGTGGTCGGCCGGTGCTCGGTCCGGGCCGAGGACGTACGACGGGATCGGCGTACCCGCCGTCGTGTAGAAGTCGCGGATGGCGGGGTCGAAGCCGGTGCCGAGGTCGGCGAGGTCGGACGCGCCGAAGAGGACGACCGCTGCGTTGAGCCGGTTGCCGGGTTCGGTCGCCGCCATCGCCGCCAAGTACCCGCCCGCTGACTCGCCCCACACCGCGACGTGGTCAGGGTCGAGGCGGTACGTCGCTGCGCGCTGCCGGAGGAAGGCGAGCGCGGTGGCGACGTCGGTGAGGCCGTCGCGATACGTAGCGCCGGTCGAGGTTGTGCGGTAGTTGATGCTCGCGACGACATACCCGGCGGCGGCGACGTACCGGCGTTGCTTCCTGGCGAGCTGGCGGCGTGCGGTGACGAATCCGCCGCCAGGCAGGTACAGCACCAGCGGGTGCGGTCCGGGGCCTGCTGGAACGAGCACGTCCATCCGGAGCTTCCCGTCGTACCGGATGCCGCTGTGGATCTGGTCGGGACGGCCGGCGCGGATCTGCGGGCTGGTTTCCGGCTCGAGGAGGATGCTGTCGGGGTCCGGGTCGGGCGCCGCCGTGCCGGAGACCCGGATGGGTTGTCCGGCCGCGGCGGCGAGGGCCAGGATGAGCCGAGTGCTGAGCCTCATCGGATCACGATACTGCCGGCGATGCCGTCACGAGGTTGCTCTGGCGGCGTCTTGGATGAGGCCGGCGACGGCGTGGGGGTGGCTGAGCATGGCGACGTGGGAGGAGGTTGGGAGTTCGACGATCTTGCGGGCGTTCATGCGGTTGTACATCCAGCGTTCGGTCGCGGGTGGGATGGCCTTGTCGCGGCCGGCGACCAGGCCCCAGGACGGGATGGTTCGCCATGCGGCGGCGGTCGTCGGGAAGATGAACGAGTCCGCGTCGAACGGTCGTTGGGTAGCTTGGAGGATCCGGAAGGCCGAAGTGGAGATGTCCGCCGCGAAGGCGGCCTGGCCGTCCTTGCTCAGGTAGAGGTCCGTGCCGGTGGTGCCGTCGGCTTTCGTGTACGGGACGGGGACGCTGACCGGGCCGACCAGGCTGCCGGGGAACTTGGTGATGAGTTCGCCCTGGGTTTCGCCGACGTCGGGTGCGAACGCCGCGATGTAGACGAGTGCCTTGACGTTGGTCTTTCCTGCGGCGGCGTTGGTGATGACGGTGCCGCCCATGGAGTGGGCGACCAGGACGACGGGGCCGGTGACGGAGTCGAGCAGGCTGGCGATGTACGGCGCGTCGGTGGGGATGCCGCGCAGCGGGTTCGAGCCCGCGATGGTGGGGTAGCCGTTGTCCTGGAGTTCCTGGATGACGGCGTTCCAGCAGGACGAGTCGGCGTACCCGCCGTGGACCAGCACGATCGTGGGTTTGGTCCGGGTGGTGGCAGCGGTTGCCGTGGTCGCTCCCAGAGCGGTAGCGGTGAGCGCTGCCGCTCCGGATGCGAGCACGCTCCGGCGTGAGATGTGCATGGTCAGGCTCCTCAGTTCGCGGCGAGGGACTGGACGGCTTCGTGGATGAGGTCGGCGACCGCCTGGGGCTGGGAGACGTAGACCGAGTGGCTGCCCGGGACTTCGCGGACGGTCGCGCCGGCGCGGGCTGCCATGTCGCGCTGAGCGTGCGGCGGGATCATCCGGTCGTCGGCGGCGACCAGGTACCAGGTCGGCGTGCCGCGCCAGCCGGGCTCGGTCACGGTGCCGGCGAGGGCGTCGACGCCCCACGGGACCTGGGAGTCGGCCATGAAGGCGGCCTCGTCGGCGGGCAGGTCGCCGGCGAACGAGTCGTGGAACTTGTCGCGGTCCAGGAACAGGAACCCGTCGGTGGGCGGCAGGATCGGCGGTACCGGGTCGCCCGGCGCGGGGTCGGCGATCAGGGTGTTGACGGACTCGCCCTTGTCGGCGGCGAACGCGGCGATGTAGACGAGGCCGGCGACGCGGTCGTCGGAGCCGGTCTCGGTGATGACGATGCCGCCGTACGAGTGCCCGACGAGGATCGCGGGTCCGTCGATCCGGTCGAGGAGTTGCTTGGTGGCGGCGACGTCGCCCTCCAGGGACAGGGTCGGGTTCTGTACGACGGCGACGCGGTGGCCTTGTGCGCGCAGGCGGTCGTAGACGCCGCGCCATCCGGATCCGTCGACGAATCCGCCGTGGACCAGCAGGACGGTCGGCTCGTTCGTTGCGTTCATTGCTTCCTCCTCGGGGCTGGTTGCGATGTCGCTGACGCTAGGGGCGGGGGTGCGCGTGAGACAGCAGAGGAAACCCTCGGCGGGACCCTCGATCGGAGGCGAGGGATGCCCGATGATGTGCTGATGGATGGGGCATCGGCGGCGTACGGTCTGTTCGGCCGGGAGGACGTCGTACAGGTGGTGAACGACCTGCTGGACACCGGGGGCAGCGCGGTCGTGGTGGGGGAGCCCGGGCTGGGGAAGAGCAGTCTGCTGAAGGTCGCGAATCAGCTCGCGCAGCGGCGCGGTCGGCGAGTGCTGTCGGTCGCGCCGACGGAGTTCGATCGCGGGTTGCCGTTCGCGGGGCTGGCCGAGTTGGTGAGCCAATGTCCGCCCGGTGTGGAGGAGCGGTTGCCGGAGCCGCAACGGCGCGCGCTGGCCGTCGCTCTGCAACGCATCGAGAGCGGTGAGGTGGACGCGCTGGCGGTTCCGCTCGCGGTCCGGAGCCTGCTGATCGCGGTGAGCGAATCCGAGCCGATCATGGTGATTGCCGACGATCTGCAATGGCTGGACCGTGCGAGTGCGGGCAGCCTCGCGTTCGCCGTACGAACTGTCGGCAATCTGCAGGTGCTGGCCGCGACCCGGCCCGATCCGGCGGCGAACGGTGACCTCGTCCGGTCGCTGCCCGAGCCGCGCCGGGAGGTTGTCCTCGGACCGTTGCCGGACTGGGCGATCGGCAAGCTGCTCCGCAAGCATCTCGGTCAGCGGTGGACGCCGCCGATGAGCGCGGGCGTCGCGCGGGCCAGTGCCGGGAACCCGTTCCTGGCGTTGATGATCGCGCAGGCGATGCAGTCCGACCTGTCCAAGTGGCGCTGGGGCGCTCAGCAGGGCAGCGATCCGATCTTCCCGGTACCCCCGAGCCTGGTCGGGCTGCTCAGCGAGAAGGTGTCGGTGCTGCTGACCCAAGAGTCCCGCGACGTCCTCCTGCTGGTCGCCGCCGCGGGCCGGCTGACGGTGCCCGAGTTGCAGCGGATCGTGGAGGAGACCCGGTTGCGGGCCGCGCTCGAGGACGCCGACGACGCCGACGTGGCGCGGATCGGTGCGGGCTCGGTCGTCGACTTCACCCATCCGCTGCTCGCGTCGGCGATCTACGACCAGGCGACCACGGCCGAACGGCGCCAGGCACACCGGCTGCTGGCGGACAAGCTCGAAGATCCGGTCGAGCGCGCCCGGCATCGCTCGAAGTCGATCAGCGCTCCGGATGCGGCGGTCGCGGAGGAGCTGGACCGGGCCGCCGACATCTCCCGGAGCCGAGGCGCGCTGCAACTCGCGGGCGAACTGCTCGAAGGCGCAGCTCTCGCCACCCCGACGGACCTCGACACGACCGGCAGCCTGCTCCGGTGGCTGCGAGCAGTCGACACGTACGTCTCCGCCGGCGATCAGCTCGCCGCCCGTACGGCGCTGGAAAAGGCGTCGGCGTTGGCAGCCGAGGCGGAACAACGCGCCCAGATCCTGGTCCGGAAGGCCTGGCTGGTGGATGGGATCGGCGCGTCCCGGGCGGTCACCGAGCAGGCATTCCGGCTGGCGCCCGCCGGCAGCGAGGTCCGCGCCGAGATCCTGCAGCAGCTCGGCGAGTACCACCGGATGGAGGGCCACGGGCGGCTGGCGCTGCGGCTCGACCGGTTCGCGATCCGGGAGGCGGCCGCCGTCGGGCGTCCCGACGTACAGCTGGCCGCGCTGAACCAGCTGCAGAGCGTGCAGCGGCTGTACGGGCTGGGCGATCCGCGGGAGACGCTGGCCGAGATCGACCTGCTGGTGGACCAGACATCGGGCGAGCTGTCGGCGGCGGAGTGGGCCTGGGCGCACGGCTTCCACGCCCCGTGGACCGACCGGGCCGCGGAGCGCCGGGTCCGCGAGGGCATCGCCCGGACGGTCGAGGCCGGCCGGTACGGCGACCTGTCGAGCCTGTACATCTGCCTGATCCTCACGCTGATCAGACGCTCGAAGGTGCAGGACGCCGCGGCCGCCCTGGACGACGCGGACCGGATCGGCGCCTGGGGGAGCGGCTACGGTCTGCAGGAGGGGATGGCGCGTGCGCTCGTCAATGCGTACTCAGGTGAGCTGACGAAAGCCCGCGACGCCGCGACAGCCATGGCCGCACGAACGCGAGACGGCGGCCTCACGTACTGGTTGGGTGGCTTCCTGGCCCAGCTCGGCTTCGTCGAAGTCTCGGCCCGGAACTGGCAAGCGGCCCTCGAACCACTCCGTGAACTCGCGGTGATCGTCGAGAACACCATGATGGTCGATCTGGAGCAGCTGCTCTGGGCCGTCGACTACGCCGACGCCGCCCTCCAGGTCGGCGCACTGGACGAGGTCGCCGTCGCCGTACGCCTGCTGCGCCGCCAAGGAGCAGCCGGCCGGGCGGAAGCATCCGTCGCGGCGGACCGATGTGATGCCTTGCTCGCCGCCGCCCGCGGTGACGTGGAGACCGCCCTGACCTCATTGCGTGCTGTGGTGGATCGCGCCGAGTCGGAGTGTCCGTTCGAGGCCGCGCGGTCGGTGCTTGCGCTCGGTCAGGTCAGCCGCCGAGCCGGCTACAAAGGTACGGCGAACGAGCTGCTGAGCGCTGCGGCGAGCATGTTCACCAAGCTCGGTACGCCGTGCTGGGCAGAGCGTGCTCTGGACGAAGCCGGCCGCACCGGGCTCCACACCTCGACAGGGTTGACCGAGACCGAACGTCGGGTGGCCGAGCTGGTGGCCTCCGGCGCCTCGAACCAGGAGACGGCCGCCCAGCTGTTCCTGTCGGTGAAGACCGTCGAAGCCAACCTCACCCGTGTCTACCGCAAGCTGTCCCTTCGCACCCGCACCGATCTGGCGAACCACTTCAGCTCGTCCGGGCCTCGGGAGAGTAGGCCAGGTTCGTGATCATCGACTGCTCTGCCGACCGCAGCATCGCGATGGCGTACGGGATGAATTCGACGCGGTCGGAGATGTGCGGGCTGTCGAGATGCGGTTCCTTCACGTGCTTGTGACCCCACAGCTCGAACGTCATGGCGAGAGCGGCACTGGCAAGTAGGTGCGGGCCGATGTCGCCCGGCGATAGCCGGTGTTCCTCGATGAGGGATTCGGCGATGAGCTTCTCCGCGCCGATCATCCGTTCACGTTCGACGACCTGCAGCAGCGGGTTGGCGGCCATGGCGCGCCGCACCAGGTTCTGCCCGGTCTCGTCGCCTATCTCGGCTTCCCCCTGCATCCAGCTCTCGAGCGCATCGAGGGTGTCCTGGCCCCGGCCACGAGAGTCGATACAGGTCTGGAGCCGGGAGAAGATCGTCTCCAGCGGACCCACCGCGATATCGGCCTTCATCGGGAAATACGTCGAGACGGTACGCGGTGAGACGCCGGCTCGCTCCGCGATCATCGACACCGTCGTCTGGTCATAGCCACGCTCGATGTAGAGCTCTAGCGCGGCACGGACGATCGCCACGCGGGTGCGCTGCTTGTTCTTCTCCCTCAGTGAGCTGGCCATGACCAGATCGTACTACATGACACTGCAACTATTGCCACCTTCTGCAACTTTGCCTTAGCCTGCAAATATCGCAGCCGGATGCAGATTTGGAGGCGCACCACTCAGCGAATCCGGCCGTCCCGTTCCGACGAAAGGCCCGCCATGTCCCGTACAACCCTGATCGGCACCACGGCCGTCACCGTGCTGGGGCTGACACTGAGCGCCTGCAGCAGCGACGCTCCCGGCAGCGCAGCGGCCGCCGGTGGTGACAGCTCGAAGACCTCGATGCAGTTCGTCAATCCGCTGCCGAACTACCCCGCGTGGCGAACGATCGGCGACTGCATGAAGAAGCAAGCGCAGACCAAGGGCTTCGACTTCGTCGAGACCGGTCCGACCGGCACCCTGGACGCGACCAAGATGATTCAGCAGGTGCAGGAGGGGATCGCCGCGAAGAAGGACGCGATCGTCACGTTCCCCGCCAGCGAGGGTTTCGCGAGTGTCCTGCAGCAGGCGCAGAAGGCCGGCATCGTGACCGTCACCATGTACGGGTCCGGCGCCGCCGACAGCGGAGCGGACGCCAACGTCGGCGTGGACTGGAGCGCGCTCGGCGAGCAGTACGTCAAGGCCATCGCCGAGCGGCCCGGACCGCAGAAGGTCGGCCTCATCGCCGTGGCGGACACCGGCGTCGGCAAGTCCTGGCTCGACGGAATGAAGGCTGCGGCCGCCAAGACAACCAACGTGACCATCGTCGGCGAGGTCTACACCGGCGACGACGCGGCCAAGGCGCTGCCGCAGACCAGCGCCCTACTGACTGCCCACCCCGACATCAACGTCGTCGCCACCCATATGGGCACTGTCACCCCCGGCGCGATCGCTGCCATCAAGAGCAAGGGACAGACCGACTCGATCGCGTTTGTCGCGAACGGACCGGACAACGGCGGCAAGGAAGGCCTGGCCTCCGGCGGAGTATGGCGCCTTCTCGTGCAAGATCTCTGCGGCGAGGGCGCTGATGCCGTCAACGCTGTCTCGGACCAACTCGGCGCCAAGAAGACCGCCGCGTCGAGCGTCCCGTTCGTCAAGGTGGGCACCGCGCTGGCCTCGAAGGATGATCTGCAGAGCTACCTGAGCAAGGGCTGGGGATGAGCGCCACCGTCCCCGCCTTGGAACTGCGGGGTATCCAGAAGTCCTTCGGGTCGGTCAGCGCCCTGTCACACGTCGACTTCGCCGCGTACGCCGGGGAGGTTCACGCCATCGTCGGCGACAACGGGGCGGGCAAATCGACGACCATCAAGATCGTCACCGGCATCCACCGCGGCGATGCAGGCGAGATCCTGATCAACGGCGAGCCACTCGCGCTCCGCCACGGTGCCGCGGACTCCCAGGACCACGGCATCGCCGCCGTGTACCAAGACCTTGCGCTCGTCGAATGCCTGGACATCTCCAGCAACATGGCGCTCGGCAACCTGCCCCGCAAGTTCAGATTCCTGCTCGACCGCGGCCGGATGGACCGCGAGGCCGCCAAGGTTCTCGTCGAGCTCAAGGTCCGCGTCGGTGACGTCAAGACGCCCGTCGGCCTGCTGTCCGGCGGCCAGCGCCAGGTCGTCGCCATCGCCCGGGCCGTACGCATGGACAAGCCGATCGTGTTGCTCGACGAGCCGACCGCCGCGCTCGGCGTACAGGAGTCGGCCCACGTCGGTCGGATCATCAATGAGCTCAAGTCAGCCGGCAAAGCCGTCATCTGCGTCAGCCATGACCTCGAGTTCGTGTTCAAGCACGCCGACCGGATCACCGTCCTGCGACTTGGGCGCAGCGTCGGCACCCGCCAAGTCCAGGACACCTCGCGCGACGAGATCATCTCGATGATCACCGGCCTCGCGCCGGCCTCGCCTGCCGATCCGGAGTCAGGAGACCCCAGATGACCAGTCACAGCGAAGCCGCGGGCGCCACGCTCGAACACCGGCGCTCCCGAACGCGGTCACTGCTGACGACATTGCTGATCCGCCAGGAAACCAGCCTCCTGCTGGTCATCGCCGTCATTGCCCTACTGGCCACGCTGCGAAACCCCGACTTCCTCAGCCAGAGCAACGTCGTCGAGATCCTGCGCAGCTCGGTGATCTACTTCGTCATGGGCTGTGGGGCAGCGCTGCTGATCATCGGCGGCGGGCTCGACTTCTCCGCCGGCGCCGTCTTCACGCTCGGCGCGCTCACCTGCTGCAGCCTGCTTGCGGATGGAGTCTGGGTACCCGTCGCGATCCTCGTGGGCCTCCTGGCGGGCGCCGCGTTAGGACTGGTGAACCACCTCGTCATCACCTACCTGCACGTGCCGCCGATCATCGCCACCCTCGGCACCTTCTTCATCGTTCTGGGTTACAACTCCCGCGTCACAGGTGGCGTCGACATCCTTCCGCTCCCGGATGCCTTCACCGCGTTGGGGCAGACTGCGTTCGCCGGCGTCCCGAGCGTCATCTGGTACGCCGTACTCACCGGCGTCGTCTTCTGGGTACTGCTCGAACGAACCCGCTTCGGTGTCAACGTGCGCGCTCTCGGCGGCAACCGCCAAGCAGCGATCGGCAACGGCATCCGGATTGGGCGGCTCGACCTCGCGCTGTACGTGCTCGCCGGTGTCACCTCAGCGTTCGCCGGCATCATCTACTCGGCGCGCGTCGGCGCGGGACAGGTCGAAGCAGGCGGATCATCCACGACGCTCGTGGTCGTCACCGCGGTGCTCATCGGCGGCGTCAGCCTGCTGGGCGGCCTCGGTTCCATCACTGGCGTTGCCGTCGGGGCTGTCCTGCTGTCCGTCATCGACAACGCGCTGGTCATCGCGGCCATCCCACCGCAGTACAACAACATCGTTGTCGGCGCGATCCTGATTGCCGCAGTCGCAGTCGACCACCTGCGCCGCCAGCGAATCTATCGACGCCGATGAGCGCGGCCAGTCGGGTTCCCGACCAGCCGACCTCGGCAACGCACGCCTTGCACCCCGAGGTCGCAGCCCTCTTGGCCCTCCTGACCGCGACCGCACCCACCGCTACACCGGCAGACTCAACGACCGTCGCCGAGTCCGTGGCCGAGATGCGCAAGGCGTTCGACTCGCTCATCGACACGTTGCATCCCTCTCGGCCGCCCAGGTTCGACGGTGCCATTGAAGACCTCGCGGTACCGGTCGGTGACCGGCTCGTAGCCACTCGCGTCTACCGCCCCGGCCGGGCATCGACCGCCGACCGGGTGCTTGTCTTCGCCCACGGTGGAGGATGGGTCCTCGGTGATCTGGACGCGGCTGATCCGCACGTACGGCGAATCGCCACCCACCTCGGCGCAGTCGTAGTTTCCGTCGACTACAGGATGGCACCCGGCCATCCCTTTCCTGCCGGATTCGACGACTGCGTCGCCGTACACCGATGGGTCGCGCGGACCTGGTCGCCGCGCTGGCTCGGAGTCGCCGGCGACAGCGCCGGCGGCAACCTCGCCGCAGCAATGGCCATCGACGCAGCCATTCACGGCACCCAGTGCGAGGCCCAGTTGCTGTTCTACCCGGCCCTGGACCCGACCATGTCCACGACCTCCCACGAACAGCTCGCCACCGGGTACCTACTCGATCGGGACACGATGGCGTTCTACTGGCACGCCTACCTCAGTGAATCCGACGGTCCCGACAGACGGTGCACGCCCACCGCGGCAGCCGACAGCGACCTCGCGCGAGCCGCCCCCGCCGTCATCACCACCGCCGGCTACGACCCTCTGAAAGACGAAGGCCGCGCCTACGCCGAGCGACTGTCCGCACTCGGCGTCAAGGTCACGCACGTCCATCACCCTGATCTCATCCACGGCTGGCTCGACCAGGCCGATCTCATCGGAGCAGCCCGAGATGCCTGCAGCAACTCGCTGGAGGCTCTCATTGCTCTGGGCAACGACCCGCACGGATAGAGAGCTGGGCGATGCTGGTGAGGCACATTGCGTATCGACTACTGCTGTGGCCGGACCTCTGTGACGATCGTGTAGAGCTCGACGATGCGGCCGTTCTCGGTGCGGGCGATGTCCATGCCTGAGACGACGGCCGGTTCGTTCGGCGGGCCGTACTGGAACGCGAGATGGCCGAGATCGTCGAGTTCGGATGCGGTGCCTCCGGGGTGGAACACCCAGTCGGGGTTCTCGGCGAGCAGTTCGGTGGCGCGACGTTCCAGCCCTGCGCGTCCGTTGATGACTCGGTCCGGCTCGTGCCAGACGACGTCCGCTGCGTAGTTCTCTGCGATGACCGCTGCCCGGCGCGCGGGGTCTGGCTGGTTGAAGACCTCCAGAAGGTTCTGCCGCATCAGCTCGGCCGGTGACTTCGTCATCGCGAATCCTCTCGTCCAGCGGCGCCATACGCGTCGGCGTCTGTGACATTACATGACATATCACGTAATGTCAGTGCGACACCGACAGTGAGGTCGCGAGATGTCCAGGAGTGCGAAGAGGCCGGCATGGCTGTCCGACGAACAGCAGCGGGTCTGGCAGGCGTACATGCGGGTTCAGTTGCAGCTGAGCTACGAGATGAACCGGCAACTGCAGAGCGACAACGAGCTCTCCTTGTCCGACTACCATGTGCTGCACGCGTTGTCGGACTCGCCGGACGGGTGCCTGCGGATCACTGCGTTGGCGACCCGGATCGGCTGGGAGCGCAGCCGCGTGTCCCATCAGTCTCGCCGCATGCAGAAGCGCGGCCTGGTCGACCTGGCGCTCGCAAGCGACGATCGCCGGGTCACCGTGGTCAGCCTGACAGCGTCGGGCTGGGAGACAGTCCGAGCAGCGGCGGGCGCGCACGTCGCGCTGGTGCGGCGGATGTTCTTCGACGGACTGGCGCCCGATCTGCTCGAACCGCTGACCGTCGCGCTCGAGCAGATTCACGGCCACATGACCGAGCTCGACGCGATCAGACCTCGATGATGATCCCCGATGCTGGACCGGCGGTGATCAGGTTCCGTCGGAGAGGATGGTGCAGCAGACTTCAGGCGTACGCCTGGCGAATGAGCCCTGCCGCCAGGTTGTCAGGTGCCTTCGTGGTGAGTGCGGAGGGTGTTGGCGAGTTGGACACGGGACTGGATGCCGAGTTTGGTGAAGACGGCGCGGAGGTGGGTGCCGACGGTGTTGACGGAGATGTCGAGTGTGGCAGCGGCCGACTTGTTGGTGTGGCCGGCGGCGATGAGCGAGGCGACGCGTTGTTCGGCGGCGGTCAGGGCGTCCCAGCCGGTCGCCGGCCGGGTTGCCGCATGCTGCCATTTGGCGCGGCGGGCGCCGGCGCGGCGCATGATGGCCTCGATGCCGGCGCGGCTGTCCGGTGCGCTCATCGTGTCGTAGAGGTCCCACGCGTGGTCGAGCTGGATCATCGCGGCCTCGCGATCGCCCGCAGCGAGCAGCGCCTGTCCGTAGCTCGCCGCACCGACCGCCTGCAACGCCGGTCGCGGGCTAGCAGCAAGCACATTCGCGGACCGGGCGATCAGTGTGAGGTCCTTCCGCGCTCGGCCGCGAAGATTCAGGGCGAGTCCTTCAAAGCTGACGACCTCCGGGTTGCGCTCAGCACCGAGCTCGGCGAGCTCGACCGCCTGCCGGGCGAATTCCGGCTCGCCGGCCGCGGTCCCGATCTCGTAGAACACCGCCGTCCAGCCGGGCCACCACGGCCAGTACGTTCGCGACTCAGAGGCGGTACCGAGCAGCGGCCGGAGGATCGCGGTCGCACGGTCGAGATCGCCCCGGGCCGCGGCGAGCCAGCCTCGCATCAGTGGTACGCCGGGCTCCCGGATGTTCACGTCCGCGCCGCCCAGTCGCGCGGCCTCGTCGATCTGGTGGCCCGCGGCTTCGTGGTCGCCCCGCTGGAGCAGGACCGCGGCGTGGATCATCCGCGCCTCGAACGCGTGCACGCTCGTGCCGAGCTGCCGGCCGAGCTCGACCAGACCGAGCGCGCCCGCGTCGGCATCGTCCAGCCGGCCGAGGTTGAAGTCCTGCCACAGCTGCGCGTAAGCGATCGCGGGCAGCGCGCCTTCGACGTCGGAGTCGCTGTCGCGTCGCGCCTGGTCTAGCAGTGTCTGCGCGTGGTCGTACCGGTCGAGCAGTTGCAGCGCGATGATCTCCTCGGCGAGGTACGACGTACCGAGCAGCGACCGCAGCTCGCGAAAGTTCTGCAGACTCGTGCGGTGCCGGCCCTCGTTCTTCGCCGCCTCACCCGAGGCTTGCAGCGCGAGCGTGATCGCCTCCTCGTCCGCGGCCGCGCGGGCCACTTCGAGGGCGAGCCGGGCGCCTTCGGCAGCCTCCGAGCCGGGGAGCATCCGGGTCCGGGCGAGCGCGCGTGCCGCTCGGAGACGGGCCGCGATCGCCGGCGCCGGGCCGGGCAGGCGCAGCGCCCGCTCGCAGCGTTCGTCCAGTTCGATGAGCCGGCCGCCCAGCCACAGCGGACGGGCTGTCGCGGTCTCGAGCTGTCCGATCATGTCCGCGTCGTCCGTGCGGGCGAGCAACTGGTCGGCGATCGCCAGCGTCTCGTCCACGTGCTGGGCGCGCGCGAGGACCGCCAGGCAGCGCCGGCCGATCCCGAACCAGCGATCGTGACTGGGCCGGAGCGTTTCGAACGCGCGCAGCGCCAGTTGGCTGGCGTCGTCGGGGCTGATCGAGGCCAGCAGTTCCGCCGCGGAGGCGAGAATCAGCGCGCTGTCGAGATCGCCCGGGATCGCAGCGGCCTTGACGTGCGACGCAGCGAGCAACGGGCGCCCGGCGTGGAGCAGGTGATCCGCGATCCGGCGATGCAGTTCCCGGGCCGTGCTGCGCGGGATCGCGGCATAGACCGTCTCGCGGATCAGGTCGTGCCGGAAAGCCAGCCCGTCCGGCGTCTCGGCCAGCAGGTTGCCGGGTACGTCGGGCGACATACCTGGTGTGAGGATCGCGAGGTCGTCGATCGGCAGCGGTTGACCGGCGGCCGCGAGCAGCTCGACTGTTCGCCGTACGGGCTCGTCGAGGTCGGCGAGCCGGCGCCGCACGGCCGCGGTGAACTCGGCCGGAACTGAGCCCTCGGAGCACTGGGAGCCCGGCAGGATTCCGTCGAGGATCTGCACGGCCAGGAACGGGTTGCCGTCGGAGGCCGCCAGGAGCTGCTGGGTATGCCGGCTCGGCACGCCGCCCAGCCGGTCGTGGGCCATTGCGGCCAGGTCGGGGGCGGTCAACGGCGGCAGTGCCAGGTGCTCGAACCGGATGTGGTCCACGGTTCCCAGCTCGGACTCGAGCCGTCGATCACGGCTGGTCAGCACCCACAGCACCGGCAGGCCGATCAGTCGCGGGACGAGCGCGCGAAGCAGGAACAGGCTGACCCGGTCGGCCCAGTGCAGGTCGTCGATCGCGAGTACCAGCGGACCGGCCGCGACCGCCTTTTCCAGGTACGTCGCGATCCGGTCGGCGAGGACCAATGGCGCCAGCCGGCCGAGGGGCTCGTTGTCGTCGGCGGAGATCAGCGGATCCCGGCCTGATCGCAGCAGGGCGATGACCGGTGCGCCGGGGGAGACCTGCTCGATCTCGTCGCACTTGGCCCGGCCGACCCGGAACCGCTGACCGGACGCCTGGCGGCAGATCTCGGTCAGTACGGCGGTCTTTCCGATCCCGGCCGGGCCGCTGACGAGGACCACGCCGGACGCGTCCGCCGTACGGACCCGGCGGACCGCGCTGAGCGCGACGCTCAGCTGCTCACTGCGCCCGCGCAACGGTCGGCTGTCGACCATCCTCGTCTCCGCTCATGTCCAGCCCCATCGAAGCAGACCGGGCAAGCGCGGGCAGTGGTCATCCGTCCAGCGCGCGCAGGACGAACTGTGCGACGACGACCGGCCGGGCGATGAACACGCTGTGCGAGCCCGCGATCCGAACGGTCGTGGCGCGCATCCGTTCGGCCCTGAACCGCTGAGCTGCCGGTGCGATCGCCTTGTCGTGGTCGGGGATCAGCGACCACAAGGGGAGGGTCTTCCAGCCGGCAAGCAGCACCGGCCCCTCGAGCGACGCGATCAGCGCGGCGATCCAGCGGCGTCGGAGGCGAGGCTCCGGAGTGGGTTGGGCGGCGCGATCAGCTGTTGAGCTCGGCGATCTGGGCCCGCGCGGCGGCAATCAGTTCCGCGTTCGTGTTCGCGTGGCCCGCGAGGCCCCAGCCGCCGTCGGGTGCCTCGGTCAGCAGGACCCACGTGCGGCTTGCCAGCGCGGGGTCGCCGGCTGCCTCGGCCACGATCCGAGTGAGCTCGGCGACGACCGCGAGCTGCTTCGGACGGTCGAGTGCCGCGTGGTTGGTGAGGACCTGGACACGCACGTACGTGTCCTCGCCGTCGACGTTCGCGAGGCTGTCGAGTTCGTGCACGAACGCGGCCGTGTTCTGCCGGAACATCGGGATGTCCGGCACCTCCTCGATCCTCATCAGGGCGGTCGCGAGGTCGACAGCGAGTTGATGCTTGTCGCCGAACGTTCCGGCACGCGCGTAGACATCGATCATCGGCATGGCAGAAGGCCCCTTCAGGTCAGGAACACGTTGACGTCCGCGGCGAACTCGGCGTGATGCTGGAACAGGAAACCGTGGGCCGAGTCCGGGTAGATCTTGAGCCGGGCCTGGGTGAGCAGGCCCGCCAGGAGGTACGAGTAGCGCGGCAGGATCATCGGGTCGCTGTCGCCGTTCGCGACGAAGACCGGGACCTTGATCGCGCCGACCCGCTCGAGGAGCGCGTGGTCCGGAACGCCCCACTCACAGACGGCGTCGTACTGTGCGAGCCCGCTCGCCCAGGTGGTCGGCTCGTCACGGTCCGACACCCGCACCGCCATCCGGCCGAAAGCCTGCATCCCTGCCTGGCGACTTCTGTCGGACTCCGCGTAGAAGACGCCCAACACCCCTTCCGGATTCGGCTCGGGCTGCCCGACCGCGCCGATCACCTCGGCAGCCCACCCGTGCATGTCCGGCCCGCCCCGCGGCGCCGACGACGCCAGCACCAGCCGCCGTACGACGTCCGGCCGGATCAGGGCGATCTCCTGCGCGACGAAGCTACCGATCGAGAATCCGAGGACGTCGGCCTGCTCGCAGCCGATCGCGTCGAGGAACACCAGCGCGTCGCGCGCCATCTCGGCGACGGTGTGCGGGACCTCACCGCCGGACGCGCCGACGCCCGCGTTGTCGAAGGCAACCACTCGCCGCTCGGCCGCCAACGCGTCGACCAACGCCGGGTCCCAGTTGTCCAGGTTCCCCCGGAAGTGCTGCAGCAGAATCAGCGGTACGGCACCCGCACCGCATTCCCGGTAGGCGTACTCGATCCCGCTACGTCCGGTCACCCGCTTGGTCGCGGCCTCTGAGTACCCGACAGTCATGGATTCCACCCTGGCCGGTCCGGGCGGAGGGCACCATCACCTGTTCGAGTGATGTCTTTGCGGTGGCGGACGCGGAAGGCTCGCGCTGTACGGGGCAGTGAATTCGAGGAGGGGCAGCGAGATGAGCGCAGCATCGATTCCTACGTTCTTCAGGGTCTGCGACGGCGTGCGTGTGCGGTACGCGGACACGAAGGCGGACTCGGACACGACCGTGCTGATGCTCGCGCCGTGGCCTGAGAGTCTGCTGGCGTTCCGGCGGATCTGGGATCTCGTCGTACCGGTAGGCCGGGTGGTCGCCCTCGATCTGCCGGGTTTCGGGCATTCCGACCAGCGCGCCGAGTTGATCGCTCCGGACGCGATGGGACAGTTCCTCGCGCGGCTGATCGACGAGTGGGGTCTCGGCGCACCGCACGTGGTGGGTCCCGACGTCGGTACGGCGGCAGCGCTGTTCCTCGCGGCGACCGCCGGGGACCGCGTGACCAGCCTGACCGTCGGTGGGGGCGCGGTCCGCTTCCCGATCGACACCGGCGGCGTGCTCAAGGACGTGATCGAGGCACCGGACCTGGACGTCGTCCGCGCCCTGGACGCCAGGACCAACATCGGGTACGCCGTGGAGGCGGCCGCCTCGGCCGCCGACGAGCCAGAGGTCCACGAGGACTACGTCAGCGCGTACGACCTCGGCCGCTTCGCCGAGTCGGCCCGCTTCGTACGGCACTATCCGCAGCAGAACCCGGTCCTGCGTGACCTTCTGCCGACCATCACCACACCCGTGCAGATCCTGGCCGGCAAGGCCGACGACCTCGTCCCCTGGTCGAACAACCAGTTCCTCGCCGATCACCTTCCCCATGTCGAGACCCACCCGCTCGACGCCGGCCATTTCGCTTGGGAGGAGGCCGCGCCTGAGTACGCCCGTCTACTCGTGGAGTGGATCACCGCCGGCCACCGACGCACCGCCCCTTCACCCGAGGTGCGGCGCCCAGACGCCTAGAGGGATTCGGCCGCTTCCCGGATGATGTCGAGGGTGGCTTTCGGTTGGGACAGCATCGGGACGTGGCTGGAGTCCAGTTCGAAGGTCTTGGCGCCCATCCGTTTGGCCGAGTCGCGCTCGAGTTGGGGCTGGACGGTCTGATCGTTGGTGCCGACGATGGCCCAGCTCGGCTTCGTCCGCCAGGCGGTGCCGTCGACCTTCTGGTCGAACAGGTCCGGGACCGGCGGCATGGCAGTGGCCCACACGAGTGCTTGTTCGGCTTCCGGAAGGTCGCCGGCGAAGAACGGCACGCCTGACTTCTTGAGCCAGATCCGGTCCTCGGCCACTTCGATGTGCTCGAAGATCGGCGTCTTGGGGTAGTTGTTCTGCTGACCTTGGGAGGTCTCGTTCTCGTCCGGTCCCAGTGCCGCGATGTAGACCAGCCCGCGCACCCGGTCGTCGATCCCCGCATTCGTGATCAGGGTGCCGCCGTACGAGTGACCGACCAGTAGGACCGGGTTCGACGCCCGGGCGACGTTGCGCCGGACGTTCGCGACGTCGTTCGCGAGGCTGTCCAGGGCGTGCTCGGACGCCAGGCACTCGTACCCCTCGGCCTGGAGCGGCCCCATCACCTTGCTGAAGCACGAGCCGTCGGCCCACAGACCGTGGGCGAACACGATGCTGACGTTACTTGTCATTGCGAGAGCTCCCTTCGTGGTGTGTGCACCTCCGACGGTCGGCGCCGGCGGTGCGCAGCGCAATCACACGGATAAGGGATCTGTTGTCCTCAGGTTCCGTTGTCGAGCCGGCCCGCCAGCCGGGCGAGTTCGAACCGCGAACGGACCTGTACCTTCTCGAAGATGTGCCGCACGTGCGTGTTCACGGTGTGCATGGACACGAACAGCTGTTCGGCGATCTCGCGGTTGGTGCAGCCGTCGACGACCAGTTGGGCCACCTGGGATTCCGTCGGTGTGAGTGCGTCCCATCCTGTGTGCGGGTCGGTCGACGGGAGGATGCGACGCCGGACACCGTGGTCGCGAAGGCGACCGCGGACTCGGCCGGCGACCCGGGTCGCGCCGATCGTGACTGCGATGTCGAGGGCTTCGTTGAGCGCCTCGACACCGTCCGTCGTCGAGCCGTCGGCGATCAACGAGCGCGCATAATCCTCCAGCAGGCAGGCGAGAGCCAGCGGCCTGCCCGCGGAGCGCATGAGCGGTACGGCGTGAGCCAGTTCGGCGGACGAATGGTCGATCAGGCCGTGCAGGTGGTGAACGCAGGCCGCGATCGAGCCGACCTCGGGGTTGCGGTGCCGACGTTCGATCGCGCCGGCCAGCGTCTCGGACACCAGCTCGTCGTCGGCCACGGCCAGCCCGATCCTGACGACCTCGACGTCGCCGGCGATGTCGTGCGGATACAAGCGACGGGAGTACGGCGGCTCCGCGTCCCAGACGAGCCGCAGCCACTTGTGGGCCTGCTCGACCTGCCCGTGGGCGTCCGCGTGGGCGGCGAGTCCCCACGCCGCGTGCGCACGGATCGCCGGCGCGGTCGAGTTGAGCATTCCTTCGCACATCCGGACTGCTTCGCGACTGCCCCACTCGTCGGCGGTATGTACCCGCAGCAGGGTCAGACTCGACAGGTTAACGGCATCGATCAGGCCGCCGACGACGGTTCCGTCGAGGACCGAGAGATGACCTTCCAGGGTTGCGGCGGCGTCGGGCAGCCGTCCTGCCTGCAGCTGGACGAGTCCCTTCAGCGTCTCGAAGATCGACAAGGCCCAGTGCTGCCGGTCGCGACGGGCAGCGTGCGCACCCTCCGCAGCGACGGCGAGTGCGTCGTCGAAACGGTCCATTGCCGCCAGCAACCAGCCACGGAAGTAGACCGCGAGTCGCGCGCGAACATCCTCCGACGTACCACGAGCGATCGCAGCATCGAGCCGCGTCAGGCCTCTGGAGAACTCGAACAGCTGGTAGTCCAGGCCCGCACCGGACAAATCCACGGCGAACTCGGCTTCACGGCTGCCGCACTGTCGCGCGGCCTCTTCCGCGGCGGGCAAAGTGTCGATCGCCTCGGCCACCCGGCCGCCGACCACCAGGTTGTGCGCCTCCGCGGCCATCAGCTCGGCGCGGAGATCGTCGGGCAGCCCGGGGAGCGCCAGTCCGTGGCGTGCGTTCTCCACCCGGATGTCGGGGGACAGGCCGAACATGCTGGCGATCCGCAGCCGGAGCTGAGCCTGCTGGGTCGGCGGAAGGGTCTGGCGGAGCACGGTGTCGACGTACCGTTTCGCTTCGTCGCGGATGCCGGCGGCGAAGAGCGAGACCGCACGTCGTCCGACCAGTGGTCCTCTGAGTTCGTGACGCTCCGGCATGAGGAGCAACGCACGCTCCGCGAGCTCGGCCGACATCGCCGGGTCGGTGGTCCCCAACGCTTCGGCCGCGTCGGCGAGCACCCCGATCGCCACCGCGTCTCCGAACGAGGCACTCTCCGCCAACTGTGCCGCGACTTCGACCGGCAGGGCTCCGCGCTTCAGCAGAACGTCGGCGCCCTCGCGGTCCAGCGCCCGCCTGACAGCGGTGGGCACGCTCGCCCGTACTGCGTCCCGTACCAGGTCGTGGACGAACGACAGCCGGTCGTCGCTCTCCGCGAGGATGTCGGCCTCCATCAGGACCCGGATCGGCGTCACCAGGTCGGGCACCGACATCCCTGTCATCGCCGCGATGTCGGCCACCGTGAACCGGCGCCCCAGGGCGGCCGCACAGGTCGCGATCCGTTCGGAGACCTCGGACATCCTGGCCAGTCGCAGCCGCATGCCGTCGCTCACGCGGCTCGGCATCCGCTCCTCGAGCAGCGTCACGTGCCCCTCCGCGGCCGAAAGGTTACCCTCGGCGGCCAGCCCACGGACGACGTCGACCAGGAGGAACGGGTTTCCGTTGACCGACCGCAGCAGCTTCATCAACGCGTCGTCCGGCGTGGCGTCGAGAAGATCGGCGGCGATCGAGGCGATCGCCTCATAGTCGAGCGGTCCCAGGTGGAGGGTGGTGGCGCCGGCGTCCACCAGGACCGCGATCGTGGACAGCAGGGACGCGGATCCTTGGCCGGGGCGGAGCGTCAGCAGCCACGCGATCGGCGTACCCGCGAGTCGTGCGGGCAGGAGTCTCAGGGCTGCCGCCGTACCGGAGTCGGCCCATTGCAGGTCGTCCAGCACGATCAGGACCGGGGCCGGTGACGCGACTTCCTCGAGCAGCGTCTGAATCTCCTGGAACAGCCAGAACCGCTGTTCGGGAGCGGCGTACACCTGCTGGAGTCTCGATCGGTCGAGCAGCGGCGGGTCGTGCTCGAACAGCGCCTCGAACAGCGGCGCGAGTTCGACGACCCGCTGCGTCGGATCCGCCATACCCCGGCCCATCCGGAAGCCCTGCGCGGAGGCCCTGGCCCAGGCTGCCTGCAACAGCCGGGTCTTACCCATGCCGGGCCCACCCTCGATCACGGTGACCGACCCACGACCCGCCGCAGCATCCGCCAGTGCCTGATCCAGCACAGCCAACTGCTCATCACGACCACGCACCGGAAGCGACGGCAGAACGGTCACCCTTGGCACCTCGCTTTCGCTGAGGGTGGTCACCTGCGTGCCCTCCACAAAACCACCTTGCAGACGCTGACGGAACAGATGACACACAGAGGCCCGCGGCGGCACGGGCAACATCCAGCCTTCGTGGAGGTCGGCGCCGTAGGCTGCGTCTTCATCTGAAGGAGGGTCCTGTGGCACGCAAGGCATGGGGAATCGCTGTCGGCCTGCTGTACGTCGGCATGTTGGTGTTGCTGTTCAAGGGACCGAGTTACACGATCGCGGACTACGCGGCGGGGCCGGTCCATGTGCGGTGTGGCTCGGTGATCGCGGTGGGTTGGCCGAGCGATCACTCGTACCTGGGCACCGACGGCTCGAGCTCGTGGGGCGACCACGTTGACGGCGACGTCAACGTGGACGCGGGGCGCGCCGCGATCGCTCGCGACTGCTCGGAACGGCGAGACACCTACCTCGCCCTCGCCATCCTGGCCGCTGTCGCTGCAAACCTGGTCACCCTGGGAGCATTCACCGTGCACCGCACAGTGAGAGCTGAAGCCGCACCATTGTGAGTTCGGTGATGTACCGACGTGCCGACGAGGTCCGCCGCCCGTCCAGACCTGCCGGCGCCTGACTGGCGTCGCGGCGAGCCCGCCTATGTCGTCGTTCCGCTGACCGGGTATGTCACCTCTGCGAGGTGTATCCAGTCAGCAGTGCTGTGAGGATGTCTGTCAGCCGGGGTTCGACGTCGACGATCGCGTGTGCGAGGTCGGGATCGGACTCGTACAGCTTGCGGAGTTCGGTGCCCGGCGCGGCCATCTGCCACAGGGCGCCGGCCATCGCGGTCGCGGTGGCGACGACGTTTCCGGCGGCCGGTAGGTCGATGCCGGCGGTCTGTTGAAGGGCGGTCGCGACGTCGTCGGCGGCGGTGATAGCGGCGACCTTGAAGTCCTTGACGGCGGCAGCGGAGACACCGCGTTCGAGGTTGAGCGGGACATGCGCCAGCAACTCGCAGAAGAGCGGGCGTGCGACCAGGGTGGACGCGAGTATCTCTGCTGCGTTGTCCGAGAGCTGCAGCTCGGCGACGACCGCGGCTGCCCATTCGGGCCACCCGGTTCTGGCGAGCCTGAGGAAGATCTCCTCGCGCGTCTCGAAGTACCGCAGCATCGTCGACTTGTGCATGCCGACGCCGGCGGCGATGTCGGTCAGCGTGACGTCGCGGATCCCGCGGGCCAGCGCGAGGTCGGTGGCGGACCGCAGGATCGCGTCCTCGCGGAGCTGCTTGGCGTCGGCGGAGCGGGCGCGTTCGAAGGGCATACTCCCATGCTAGCGCAACGGGGTTGCATTATTAGTGCAACCGTGTTGCACTAAATGGAGGGATCCCAAACGAAAGGAATTGCGATGTCACTGCCGACGATCGTCATCACCGGAACCTCGAGCGGCTTCGGCCGGATCGCGGTCGAGCGGTTCGCGCGGGCCGGGTGGAACGTGGTCGCCACCGTCCGCAAGAAGCACGACTTGGACGTGCACGCGGAGCTCGACCACGTGAAGACGCTGCTGCTGGACGTGGACGACGAAGAGGCCGACCTGGCCTTCGGTGAGCTCGCGCGGACTCAGTTCGGGCGGGTCGATGCCTTGATCAACAATGCGGGCTACTACCAGGGCGGGCCGTTGGAGGCGACGACGATGGATCAGGTCCATCGGCAGTTCCAGACCAACGTCTTCGGGCTCATCGCGCTGAACAAGGCGTTCATCCCGATCTTCCGCAAGCAGCGGTCCGGTGTGATCGTCAACGTCAGCTCGATCAGTGCGGACGCCGGATACCCGTTCACCTCCAACTACCAGGCGTCCAAGGCCGCGGTCGCATCGCTCACCGAGGGGCTGCACACCGAGCTGGCGGGGCTCGGCGTGATCGTGAAAGCGCTGCATCCGGGCAGCATGGAGACCAGGATCTTCAGCAAGGTCGACCTCGCCGAGAGTGTCCCGGACGACTACCAGGCCGCATGGGACAAGTTCGCGGCGCAGAACCTGGTTCGCTCCGACCCGGCGATCACGGCCGAGGTGATGTTCCGGATGGTGACCGACGGCGACGCCCGGAAGGTCCACTACTACAGCGGACCGGACGGTGAAGCCATCCCACGCGTGAAGCAACTCCTCGGCCAGGACTGGTACTTCGAAGAGCACAGCGCCCACAACCGCGCCGAAACCAGCCCGCTCTGGGCAACTCTGATGCCGACTCCCGTCCCCGCCGACCGATAGCTGCGATCTTGACGGACGGCCGGCGTTCGCGTTTCATCCTCGTACGATGTCTACGCAAATTGTTGATCATTTGGCGCAATTGACTGACATCGGTGATCGCCGCAGGCGCCCACTCGGGACGGCCTAATACGGTCAGCGGCGGCGGCACGCCGTACCTCAACAACTCTGGTGGTTTCGCGGCAACGCTCAGCGGAAACAGCTGGCAGGAAGGCCCGTACGGCGGATCGGCTGCCGCAGTCCCCGGAACCGTGCAAGCCGAGAACTACAACACCGGCGGGCAAGGTGTCGCATACAACGTGAACTCGGTGAATGGCACCGCGAACGGCTATCGCGCCGACGGAGTCGACCTCGAGGCCACGGGGGATACGGGCGGCGGGTACAACCTGGGCTGGACCAGCACGGGCCAATGGTTCCGCTATACGGTCGATGTCGCCGAGGCGGGTGTGTACAGCGTGGCGATGCGTGTCGCGGCACCGGGCGCGGCGAACAGCGCGTTCCACCTGGCCGACAGTTCCGGTACCAACCTGAGTGGGCCCGTCAGCGTGCCCGCGACCGGTGGCTGGCAGAACTGGTCAACCGTCACCGCGCAGGTGACCCTGCCGGCGGGGCGGCAGACTGTGACGATCTACCAGGACAACGGAGGCTGGAACCTGAACAGCCTGCTGTTCACCACAGCGGGCCAAGGTCAGAGCTCGCCTGGTCGGTTGAAGCGGTAGAAGAACGGGCCGAGGTCTCCGCGGTCGAGCGCGGACGTCAGGGCGATAAGGCTCTCCAGTAACGGTGCCAGGGTCAGATCGCCGAGATGGATCGGATCGAACCCGGCGTCGCGGATCAGTTGCTCGGTTGTCTCGCGAGCCTCGGTGTCGGCGGCGTACAGGGTTCCCGGCGGTACGCGCTCGGCGTCCACAGCGTCGTAGAGCGACGCGAAGTTGGTGTTGAAGGCCTTGGCGGTGGGGCCACCAACGATCGCCTTGACCTGCTGCGCGACCGAGTCGTACCCGTCCGGTCGTGCGCCGAACTTGTTGGTGGCATCAATGGTCAGCTGCCCATCGAGCCCGGCGACCGCAGCCAACCCGGCCTCGACAGCGTCTCCCGGAACCGCCACAACCACCACGTCGGCCCCAGTGGCATCCCCACCGTCCCGCCCTACCGCGGTCACCTCGTGCCCAGCCGCCCTCCACCGCCCCGCCAGCCCACCACCGACATGTCCCCGGCCAACCACAATGATCCGCATCGCTCCACCCATCCGGCTCGAGGTCACTACCCAGCAAACGCACGCTACTCCACCAACTCGGTCCGACAGCCCGATCAGATCCGCAACACGAGGTCGGCGTTGCGCGCGGAGGCAGCCACGGCCTCCGCGTTGCGTTGGTCGGTGCCCTCTGCCCAGGCGCGGGCTGCTTCGGGCGGCTTGTCGTAGGCGATGTGGCGGGCGACGAGCCGCTCGAGGCGTACGGCGTCGTCGACTTCGAGGTACCAGGCAGCGTCCAGGAGTCCGCGTACCTGGGACCACGGGGGCGTGTCGAGCAGCAGGTAGTTGCCTTCGGTGACCACGATCGGGGTGTCGAGTGCGATTGGGATGCTCGACCCGATCGGCTCCTCGATGTCGCGGAAGAACGTCGGCGCGTAGACGACGTCGCGGCCGGGAGTCCGTAGCCGGCGGAGCAGGGCGACGTACCCGGCGGCGTCGAAGGTGTCCGGCGCACCTTTGCGGTCGCGGCGTCCGAGTGCTTCGAGTACTGCGTTGCTCAGGTGGAATCCGTCCATCGGCACGAGTACGGCGTCGGGGCTCAACTCGTGCACGAGTGCCTCGGCGACGGTGCTTTTCCCGGCGCCGGGTGGTCCGGCGAGTCCGACGATGGTACGAGTCGAGCCGGCGGCAACCCGTCGTACGCGCTCGGCGAGACCGGCCACGGTGACATCGACGACTGCGGTCATCGTGCCGCTCGGTGTTTGCGGCGTCCGCAGCCGCACGAGTCGCGGTGGTGGAACTCGGTCGGGACCGCGACCGACTGGTGCGGACGGTCGGGTGACTTCATCCGCGCCAGCAACAGGTCCACCGCGGTCGCGGCGAGGGTCGCCGCGTCCTGGGCCATCGCGGTGATCTGCGGCTCGAAGAGGTCGGCCCACTCGAAGTCGTCGTAACAGATCAGCGCGATGTCGCGCGGCAGTCGGAGCCGCGCCTGCTTGATGGCGCGCATGGTCCCGAGGGTCATCTGGTTGTTGGACACGACCAGGGCGGTGGCGCGCTCGTCGGGAACGGCGAGATGGGCCGCGACCCGTTGTTCGGTGACGTGTTCGTCGGACTCGCCGGCGATGACGAGGCGCGGATCGTCGTCCAGGCCAAGCTCGGTGACCGCCTTCCGGTACCCGGCCAGGCGGTCGGTCGCCGACATCGACGTCAGGCTGCCCTGGATGTACCCGATCCGACGATGCCCCTGGCCGGCGAGGTGCGCGGTGAGGTGGTAGATCGAGTCCACACACTCGGAGTACACCTGGTCGCCGGGAAGGTCGGAGCGCCGGTCGAGGAAGAGTAGTGGGAAGTCGTCGTCGAGCAGCTTGGTCAGACTGCCGGTCAGCTGGGCGTCGCCCTCCAGCGGGCTGACGATCAGTCCACTGACCCGGCGGGCCATCAAGTGGTTGATGACGTCGGTCGCGACGGCGGGGTCATCGTTGGTGTCGGCAACGATCATGGTGTAGCCGGCGTGCCGGAGCAGTCGCTCGATGTCCCGGACGAGCTCGGCGAAGTACGGGTTGGTGACGACGGACATCGCCACGCCGATGGTGTCTGTCGACTGCGTGGCCAGTGCGCGGGCCGCGAGGTTGTGCCGGTAGCCGGTCGCGGCGACCGCCTGCATCACCAAGTGTTCGGTCTCGGGTGCGACGGGACGTGTCTTGTTGAGGACGTGCGAGACCGTTGTCGACGACACGCCCGCGAGCCTGGCCACCTCCGCCATCGTGGTCACGGCGACCTCCTCCTCTGTGTTCCGGCGTTCTGAACTTATCTCCGCGCAAGGTCTTGCGCAAGCGCTTGCGAGCGTGTCACGGTGAGGACGCAAGCGCTTGCGTCCCCGTTTTGGCAGGTCGCAGAGGAGACGAGTGGGATGAGAATCAGTCGAAGAGTCGTGGGTGTCGTGGTGGCCGGCGTACTTGCCGTGGTGCCGGCCGCGTGTGGAAGTGGGACGTCGGCGAGCAGCAGTGCGGCTGCTGGAAAGCAGTTGTCGATTGGGTTCGTGCCGGGTATCGCGTCCGATCCGTTCTTCCGGGCGATGCAGGTCGGGGCCGAGGCGAAGGCGACGGAGCTCGGGGTCAAGCTGATCTGGCAGGGCTCGCCGAGCGAGTACTCGCCGCAGTCGCAGATCCCGTTCGTCGACGCGGTGCTCACGCAGAGGGTGGACGGCCTGGTCCTGGTCCCGACGGATCCGGACGCGTTGCAGCCGAGCGTCTCCAAGGCGAAGGCGCTCAAGATCCCGGTCGTCACGGTCGACACGACGGTCACCGATCAGAGCTACCTGACCGCGGCGATCACCGGCGACAGCGAGGACGGCGGTCGCCAGGCCGCCAAGACGCTCGCCGCGCAGATCGGCGACGCCGGGCAGGTCTTCGTCATGAACAGCTCGCCGACCGCGACCACGAACCGGCTGCGTTCGAAGGGGTTCAAGGACGAGCTGAAGAACCATCCGAACATCCAGTTGGTCGGCGAGGAGTTCGCCTACAGCCAGCCGGCCAAGGCGACCTCGGCCGTGACGAACATCTTGCTCAAGTACCCGGACCTCAAGGGCATCTTCGCCGTCGACGGCACGACGGGCACCGGCACGGTCGCCGCGCTTCGCAACACCAACAAGGCAGGCAAGGTCAAGCTCATCGGGTACGACGCGTACGACAACCAGGTCGCGGATCTCAAGGCCGGGCTGTACTCCGCTCTGGTGGCGCAGAAGCCGGGCGACGAGGCGGCGCTCGCGCTACAGGACCTCGTCGACACGTTGAAGAAGCAGAACACCGGCCAGATCCAGAAGCAGGTTGTGCTGCCCAACGTCGTACTGACCGCGGAGAACCTCGCCGCGAACGCCAAGTATCAGTACCCGGCGAAATGAGGAGAACGGAGATGACAGCCACAACCACCCAGCCGGCACGGCCGGTCGACGGGCATCGACTTGCCGGTCTGTTGCTTCGGCAGGACGTCTTGCTGCTCGGTGTGCTCGCGATCATGGTCGCGTTCTTCACAGTGCTGAACCCGGTGTTCTTCAGCACGTTCGCGTTCGCGAACATCCTGCAGGACTGGGCGCCGGTGATGCTGCTCGCGATCGGTCAGACGTTCGTCGTGATCACCGGCGGCATCGACCTTTCGGTCGGCTCGAACCTCGGCCTGTGCGGGGTCGCGTGCGCACTGGTGATGCGCGCGCTCACCGAGGGCGGCAACGGTACGGCGGTCACCATCGCCGCCGGTGTGGTCGCCGCGCTGGTGACCGGCATGCTCGTCGGGCTGGTGAACGGCCTGCTGATCACGCGCGTCGGGTTGGCGCCGTTCATCGCGACGCTGGCGACAATGGGCGCCGGCGCGGGGCTGACGCTGGTCGTCACCGGCGGCGTCCAGATCGCCGGCGGCCCGGTCAAGGTCATCGAGCTCGGCAACACGCAGTACGGCTCACTGCTTACGCTGCCGTTGATCGTGGTTCTCGTCGTGCTGGCGGTCACGTGGATGGTGCTCGGGTTGACCCGGTTCGGGCGCTGGACCTACGCCATCGGCTCGAACTCGTTCGCCGCCCGCGGTGCGGGAATCGGCGTGAACGCCCATCTGGTGAAGGTCTACCTGTTGTCCGGACTGCTTGCGGGCGTCGGTGGCCTGTTCATCTACTTCCGGCTCGGCTCCGGGTCGCCGACGTCCGGGCAGGGCCAGGAGCTGGCCGCGATCGCGGCGGCGGTGATCGGCGGGACGAGTCTGTTCGGCGGGAGCGGGCGGATGTCGGGCACGGTGCTCGGTGCGCTGATCACGACGTCGGTACTGAGTGGTCTGATCCTGATCGGCGTCGCTCCGAACTGGCAGCAGGTCGTCATCGGCGCATTGATCGCGGCCGCGGTCGGCGTACAGCAAGTCAATCTGCGGAGTGGAAGGGGATCCGGTCGTGGCTGAGGCACCCATCTACGAGGCGCGCGGCGTCAGCAAGTCGTACGGCAGCGTCGTCGCGCTGGAGAACGTCGACCTGGCGCTGCACGCCGGCGAGGTCGTCGGACTGGTCGGCGACAACGGCGCCGGGAAGTCGACCCTGGTCAAGGTGTTGTCCGGCGTGCATCAGCCGGACGGTGGTTCGGTGTACCTCGACGGCGTGCAGCGGAGCTGGCGCTCCCCGCACGAGGCGCTGGAGGCGGGGATCGAGACGCTGTACCAGGATGCGGGGTTGTGCCCGGATCTGTCGGTGAACGCCAACGTCTTCCTGGGCCGCGAGCGGCTGCGTCCCGGTCTGCTCGGCAAGCTCGGTGTGCTCGACAACAAGGCGATGGCGGCGACCACGCGCGAACAGCTCGAGCAAGTCGGCGTCGACCTGACCGGAGTCCGTCGTACGGTCAGCAAGCTGTCGGGAGGTCAGCGCCAGGCGGTCGCGATCGGCCGCGCCGTCGCCTGGGCTCGCAAAGTGATCATCCTCGACGAGCCGACCAACCACCTGGGCGCACGACAGTCCGGCGAGGTGCTGCGGGTGATCCGCCGGGCTCGCGACCGCGGCCTCGGGGTCGTGTTCATTTCGCACACCCTGCCGCACGTACTGGAGACCACGGACCGCACGGTCGTGCTGCGGCTCGGGCGGGTGGTGGCCGATGAACCCACCTCCACCTTCACCCCCGATTCTTTGCTCAAGGCAATCACCGGACTGACCGCCGAAAGGGCCGCCGATGTATGACCTGACCTCGTCGACCCTGGACAGGATCCCCGCCGCCGTCAACGTTCCGACGTACGACCGGAGCGCGCTCCGCAACGGAATCGTGCATCTCGGGGTCGGCCATTTCCATCGTTCGCACCAGGCGATGTACGTCGATCAGTTGCTGCGGCAGGGCACTGCGCTCGACTGGGGGATCTGCGGCGGCGGTGTGCGGCCGGGGGACCGGCGCGTCCGGGACGCGCTGGCTGCCCAGGACTACCTGTACACACTCACCGTCAAGGAACCGGACGGCTCCCGGCCGAGCCGGGTGATCGGGTCGGTGAACGGCTACCGGTACGGCGCGGAGCTCATCGAATCGTTGGCCGACCCCGCGATCCGGATCGTGTCGCTCACGATCACCGAGGGCGGCTACGGGACCGATCCGGTGACTGGCGACTTCACCGGCGCGTCGACGGAGATCCAGGCGGATCTCCGCGACCGGACGCCGTCGCGGACCGTGTTCGGTCTGGTTCTGCAGGCAATGCGGCTGCGACGCGACCGCGGTGCCGGCGGGCTGACGATCATGTCGTGCGACAACATCGAGCACAACGGGAGCGTGGCAGCCTCGGCGTTCCTCGGGTTCGCGGAGGCGGCGGATCAGGGTGTGGCGCGCTGGATGCGGGCGAATGTCGCGTTCCCGAGTTCGATGGTGGATCGGGTGACGCCGGGGACAGTGGACGCGGACCGTGCCTATGTCGAGTCGGCGTACGGCTACCGCGATCGGTGGCCGGTGACCTGCGAGCCGTTCCACCAGTGGGTGCTCGAGGAAACCTTCGCGGCCGGGCGCCCGCCGCTTGAGGACGCCGGCGTCGAGGTGGTGGGCGACGTGGAGCCGTACGAACTGATGAAGCTCCGGCTCGCCAACGGCACACACCAGGCTCTGTGCTATTTCGGATGTCTCCTCGGCCACACCTACGTCCACGAAGCGATCGCGGATCCGGACGTGCGAGCGCTGCTGGCGGCGTATCTCGAGGAGGCCGTACCGACGCTGCGCCCGATCGCCGGCGTGGATCCGCGCGCGTACGGACGGACCGTGCTGGAGCGCTTCGGCAACGCGGAGATGCGTGACCCGCTGGCGCGGATCTGCGCGGACACGTCCGACCGCATCCCCAAGTTCGTGCTCCCGGTCGTCGCCGCGCAACTCGAACGCGGCGGGCCGGTACGGGCCTGTGCGGCGGTGGTCGCCAGCTGGGCACGGTACGCCGAGGGTACGGACGAAGCCGGCCACTGGATCGATGTCGTCGACCCCCGCCGCGACCAGTTGACGGCAGCAGCGCAACGGCAGGCAAGTAACCCGACTGCCTTCATCGAGGACGAGTCTGTCTTCGGCGCACTGGCGAATTCGCCCCGCTTCGCCTCGGCGTACACCGAGGCGCTCGAGCTGATCCGCACCAAGGGAACCCGCACCGCGCTGCGCGAGCTCACGATGGCCTAGGGAGCGACCACAATGCCCGCGAGGTCGCGCCGAGTACGTCGAGCTTGGTCAGATTGTCACGACGACATTGCCCTTGGTACGGCCGCGTTCGAGTACTCAAACGCTTGGCCGACCTGCTCGCAGCGGGTTCCCTGGTTCTCGGGGCGAGCGCGGTGAATCGCTGCGGTCGCGGTCCTCATCTGTGTGCTGGGCGGATGCGGGCGGGGCCGGATCGAACGCCCGATCGGGTCCGGTTGAGGGCGGCGCCGTCGGCACGGTCAGTACGCGTACGTGCCGGTGCGGTCGACGACCGCGGCGAGAGTGAAAGGCCCGAGTGCGATGCCGAGGGTGAAGATCGACGAGCCGATGGCGTACGCGCGTAGTCCGAAATAGTAGCCGACCAGGTAGGCAACGAGGTCGGATTCGGCGCCGGCGGCGATGCCGATGCTCTATCCACAGGCTGCCCGTGTTCTTTGCCGGATTGTTGTAGGACTGACGCGGGTGGAGCGTGGATCCGAGGCCGGCTCCAAGACGGAGGGTCAGGGGATTGAGCGGCGACGGGCAGGGTGAGTGGGAGGTCCTCGACGAGCTGTTGGGGACGGAGGCACTCGCTGACAAGCCGTCGGAAGGCGAGGGGTTCGGTCGCCTGACGTTCTACGGACGCTGTTCCACTGAGGACAATCAGGAGCCGAAGACCTCACTGGCGTGGCAAATGGGCGAGGCCTCGCGGCTTGTTGAGCCGCTCGGGGGCCAGATCGTTGCGAAGCTAGGCCAGCGCATCCCGCGCTCTCCGTGGAGGTCTTCACACGCGTCCAGCTTGAGATCCGCTCGCGGCGCGGGGCTGACCTTCGCGAGCCGACCTCTCGCGAGCGGACTCGGGTACGGACGCGACCTTCCTGCCTGTTCCGCGATCGTTTCCGTTGCACGATCTGTGGCCGGAAGATGGAAGGCGCGATGCGGAAGAAGACGGCCTTCAGCCGCTGCGCCGTCCAAACGCTGGCGCCCGGATCAACCGCTGCCGACGGTCATCCGCCAACGGTGTACTAAGGGAAGATCAGCTCAGCAGCAAAGTTGACGATTGGATTGCGAAGCTCTTCAGGCCCGAGCACATCGACTCGACAGTCGACGCTCTCGCCAGCGCCGCGAACGAAGGCGGCCCCGAGCAGCGCGCCGAGGCGGAGTACCGACGACGGATCGCTTCAGCGGACGAAACGATGGTCAGACTTCGTCGTGCCCTTGAGGCGGGATGGGATCCGGCCGAGCTGACGAGCCAGACGATAATCGACCCACTCGGAGACATCGGTCGAGTACTCGACCGGGTGAATGGACGACCTCGCCGCCTTGTACGACGGGCTGCGTCTGACGATCAACTATGACCACAGAACCCGGGCGGCCGAAGTGTCGATCACACCAGGCCAGCGTGTGGATAGTGTGCGTGTCCGAGGCCGGACACGCACCTTAACCGCACGAGCGCGTGTAGATGCTCACCTCCGTGGTGAGCTCAGTGCCGAGCGTCTGGAGCTGATCCGAGAGGTACTTCTGATTCAGTTTGTCGTACTCGGTCTCGAAGGCTTCGGATCGCCGGCCGAGATGCCGGTCCCGGCGCCTTGTCATGCTAAGTGCGGTAACTGCCTCGGCGACCGGTCGGACCACGAGATTGCAGCTAGTTGCAAAGGCCCGTGCGACGGTCGACCGTGACCGGCGATCACCCTAGAATCGGCGTTCTGCCAGCGACCAGGCGGACCTTCCGCGCTGGTACCGCGGGGGACGACGGAGGATCGGATTGTCCATCTCGGGAACCCAGAGCTATGCCGGTACCGGGCCGCTTCCACCCCTGGTCGCCGCCGCTGTCGCACTCGCCGACGAACTGGCCTTCCCCTCGTCGTGCCGGATCGAGCAGGGCCGGTTGCTGATGGCACTGGCGGCTGGAGCCACCAGCGACATCGGTGAGACCGGCACCGGATGCGGCGTCGGGCTCGCCTGGCTGGTGACCGGTCGGCGCCCCGGCGTGCGGGTCGTCAGCGTCGAACGCGATGCGGAGCGCGCCGAGCGTGCTGCCGAGTTGTTCGCCGGCGTCCCCGATCTCGAGATCGTCACCGGCGACTGGACCCTGATCAACGAACGAGGACCGTTCGACCTGCTGGTGGTCGACGGCGGTGGCAACGGCAAGAAGGGTGGCGCCGCCGAGCCTGAGCTTGTCCTGCGACCTGGCGGCACGCTGGTCATCGACGACTTCACTCCGCTGGCGCAATGGCCGCCGCTGCACGACGGGCGGCCGGACACCTCTCGGCTGCATTGGCTGGAACACCCTGCTCTGCTTGCCGCCGAGGTTCGGCTGGCCGCTGACCTGTCGACCATCGTGGCCACTCGCAGGCCCGCGTGATGCCTGACCTCGACGTGCGTGACGCCGTGGTCGCGCAACTCCTGCGCTGGTTCGACGACGACGCCGCCGAGCTGGTGCCGGCCCTGCAGGACTTCGAACGGTTGCCAGAGGCAATGGATGCTGCGGTGGCCGAGAAGGCGGCCCGGTCGATCCTGGCGGCCATCGGGTTCGGGGTCGGTGAGCAACAAGTGCTCAGTCCGCAGGGTGCGTCATCGGGGATGTTCTCCCGCCGGCTCGCCCATGTCCGGCTGGACCTGAGTACGCTGAACGCAGCGCACCCCGCGGCCGCCGTGATCGTTCACGAAGCAGCGCACTGCCTCGACCAGGGGCCGTACGATTTCGACCACCCGTGGTCGACGACGCCCGAGCAGCGGCTGCAGGCACTGACCGCCCAACTCGTCGCCTGCTTCAGCAGCCACACCTTCACCTCGTCGGTCCTCGGCCTCGACCCCGGTCGAGGGCAGCTCGCGCTGGCTCGCCAGGTCGTCGGTCAACTGGCTGCGTCCGGCGCGGCGGAACAAGCCGTCGCACAGGATGCCGGTCAACGCGTAGGCCAGGTCACCCAGCTGTTGCGGGAGGCCCTGCTCGCGCCGCCGTGGACGCACCGGCCGGAGCGGTAGGTGGCCGTCGACCCGGGGCCGTGGCGTGATGTGGCTCGCGATCGGACCGGCCGTGATCAGGGACGACCCACCGTCGGCACCGGCCACGCTGGCCCGGCCCTTCCGGCTGGACTCCGGCGAGGTGGGGCCGCGTCATCTCTACCTCAACGTTCGGACCCAGAATGACCCGCAACTCGGCGTCGCCGCCGATCGGAGCATCGTCGATCACCGCTTGGTCGCGGCCGTGCACGAGTCCTGACATCGGCAGGTGGAGGAAGCGTGCTTCGACCCCGGCGAGCGGTCACGGTGAGACAGTGCCGCAGTGCATCAGCGGTCGATGCGCACGACGAGTTTGCCGACTGCTTCCATGACGCGGCGATCTCGTCGAGGGGAAGACGCGGTCGATCCGGATCGGGAGGCTGCCGTCGGCGACCAGGTCGACGTAGCGTTGGAAGGAGTAGGCGGGGAGGTCGCTGGATTCGCCGCCGTGGGCCGTCAGGCGGACGCCGTTCGGAAGGTAGCCGATCGGGTAGAACTCCGGGATCGTCCAGGCGTCGCTCAACCTGCCTGTGAAACAGACGGTTCCTTGGACAGCGGTGCCTTTCAGGGTGTCCGGGCGGACCAGTTGGTCGTCGGGGATGGCTCGTCGGGTGTTGATGAGTTCAGCGAGGTGCAGGATTTCGGTGGGGGTTGGTTCGTCGAGGCGGCGTGAGTTCCAGTGGTCGACGGTTGAGAGGCCGTAGACGGCTGCGGAGGTGCGTCGGATCGCTAGCGCTGGCAGGGGAAGCGCGGTTCAACCGGCGGTTGCCGATTGTTTTGTTGCGGATGCCGGAACGTGAAAAAGCTCCGTGCTGCGCGAGAGCGCTTCACGGAGCTGACCTTCGTTGGTGTCCGAGGGGGGACTTGAACCCCCACGCCCTAAAACGGGCACTAGCACCTCAAGCTAGCGCGTCTGCCTATTCCGCCACCCGGACGAGTGGTCTGACCGCCTGTGCGGTGCCGACCGGAGAACAGTAGCAAACTCCAGGGGTGGAATTCACATCGGGCGGAGCGGGGTGTCTGATGGGGGTGAGGGAAGGGTGGGTGGAGATGGCGGAGATCGATCTCGGTGCGGTGGAGGCGGAGCGGGAACGGCTCCGGGCGGCGTACCTGAAAGCAGGCTCGCCGTCGTCGGCGCGTGGGCTTCATCACACAGCGTTACTGTGTGCGGATGTCGAGCGGACGGTGCGGTTCTACCAGGAGGTGCTCGGGTTTCCGTTGACCGAGATGGTGGGGAACCGGGACTACGAGGGGTCGACGCACTTCTTCTTCGACATCGGGAACGGGAACCTGCTGGCGTTCTTCGACTTCCCGGGGCTCGATCTCGGGCCGTACGCCGAGGTGCTCGGCGGGCTGCACCACCTGGCGATCTCGGTGGAGCCGGCGCGGTGGGACGAGCTGAAGGCGAGCCTGGCCGGGCACGGGGTCGAGTTCCAGGAGGAGAGCGGTACGTCGATCTACTTCCGCGACCCGGACGGCGCCCGGATCGAGCTGATCGCCGATCCGCTGGGGGAGATGTACGGGCTCAAGGTGCTCTGACGCTACGCCGTGCCTTCTTGGACCACGCGGCGGTGCAGTTCGGTGGTGAGCGCGTGGATCTCGCGGGTCAGCTGGGTGTTGGTCTTCAGTTCCAGTTCGGACTCGTTGAAGTCGTGGTCGGCCTTCGCCTGCTGGAACGCGGACTGACGGTTCTGGCCGATCATCACGAACGTCGACAGGAAGATCGCCTCGAGCGACACGACCAGGGTGAGGGTCGGCCACGGGTTCTTCTCGATGAACAGCATCCAGACCGCGAACAGTACGACGTGCACGTAGACGAACCGCATCGAGCCGGCGAAGGCCGTGATCCAGTCGGCGATCCGCAGCTGCAGGTTCGCCGCACGCTGCGCCTCGATCGCGAGGACGGCTGGGTGATGCTGGCGCGTGTTCGTGGGTTTCGATGGCACTGGATCTCCCGACCGGTCAGGCGGGCCCCGGCCCCGACGACCAGAGATCCCCGCTGGACCCGACAGTAGCGCCGTACGTCGGTCAACTTGCTGAGAAATCGCGTTGCCCCGCCCAACGATCGACAACAGGATCGGGGCATGGACTGCATCCTCGTGACCGGTATGCCAGGCGCCGGCAAGTCGACCGTGACGCGGTTGGTGGCCGAGCGGCTGCCGCGGTCGGCGCGGCTGGGTGGCGACGAGGTGAACGCGATGATCGTGAACGGGTTCGTCTGGGCGCTCGGTGAGCCCGCGGACGAGGCGGCGCGGCAGGTCGAGCTGCTGCACCGGAACCTGTGTGCGCTCGCGAACAACTTCGCCGACGCCGGGTTCACCCCGCTGATCGACGCGATGATCCCGTCGCGGGCCAAGCTCGAGTTCTTCCAGGAACTTGCTCCGGCCGAGGATGCTGTTCGTCGTACTGGCGCCGGGATCGAGGTCTGCCGGTACCGGAACACGATCCGCGACCCCGCGGAGCGGTTCGACTTCGACGGGTACGAGCGGCTCGAGGCGGACATGCGACGGGAGTTCGGCGACACCGGGTGGTGGCTCGACACGGCCGACCTGACCGCCGGGGAAACCGCGGACCAGATCGTCGAGTGGGCGGCGCGCACACCTAGGATGGGCGCATGACGACCTCGACCGACAGTACGTCGTACGCCGCCGACGCCGAGGTGGTGGAGCTCTGCAGTGAGCTGATCCGCATCGACACCACGAACTACGGCAACGGCAAGAGCAACGGCGAGCGGGTGGCGGCGGAGTACGTCGCGGCGAAGCTGGACGAGGTCGGGATCGAGTCGACGATCTACGAGTCGGAGCCGGGACGCGCGACGCTGGTCGCCCACTGGGACGGTGAGGACCAGAGTGCGGACCCCCTTCTCGTGCACGGGCACCTGGACGTCGTCCCCGCGGACCCGAAGGACTGGAAGGTCGACCCGTTCGCGGGGGAGATCTTCGACGGGTGCGTGTGGGGCCGTGGAGCGGTCGACATGAAGGACTTCGACGCGATGGTGCTGTCCGTCGTCCGGGCGCGGCAGCGGGCCGGGGTGAAGCCGCGGCGGCCGGTGCGGCTGGTGTTCACCGCCGACGAGGAGGCCGGCGGGGTGTACGGCGCGCAGTGGCTGATCGACAACCACCCCGACACGATCGCCGACTGCACCGAGGGGATCGGCGAGGTCGGCGGGTTCTCGGTGACGGTGAAGGACGACCTGCGGCTGTACCTGATCGAGACCGCCGAGAAGGGCATGAACTGGATGCGCCTGAAGGCCCGCGGTACGGCGGGTCACGGGTCGATGGTGAACACCGACAACGCCGTCACCAACCTGGTCGAGGCGGTCACCCGGATCGGGTCGCACGAGTGGCCGCTGCGGGTCACGCCGACGGTCCGCGAGTTCCTCACGACGCTCGAGGACCTGCTCGGCACCGAGCTCGACCCGGACGACATGAGCACCACGCTGGCCAAGCTCGGCAGCTTCAGCCGGATGTTCGGCGCCACGATCCGGAACACCGCGAACCCGACGATGCTGAACGCCGGCTACAAGGTGAACGTGATCCCCGGCGACGCCGAGGCGCACATCGACGGGCGCTTCCTGCCCGGGTACGAGGACGAGTTCTACGCGACCATCGACGAGCTGCTCGGCGACAAGGTGCAGCGCGAGACAGTGGTCACCGACATCGCGCTCGAGACGGAGTTCAGCGGCGGTCTCGTGGACGCGATGAAGGCGTGCGTCCAGGCCGAGGACGCGCAGGCGCGGTTCGCGCCGCTGCTGATGTCGGGCGGTACGGACGCCAAATCGTGGAGCCGGCTGGGCGTCCGGTGCTTCGGGTTCGTGCCGTTGCAGCTGCCGCCTGATCTGGACTTCATGGGGATGTTCCACGGCATCGACGAGCGGGTGCCGACGTCGGCGCTGGAGTTCGGCTCGCGGGTGCTGGACCGGTTCCTGACTCAGGCCTGACGGAGTATCCGCGGTACGGCGAGCAGCCCGGAGTTCAGGTAGTCGGCCGCCTGCTCGATGTGCTGCAGGTCGAAGCGGCGGCCGTACGTGGCGGTGGATTCGGCTGCCGCGTTGAGCAGATGCTGGTCGGCGGAGAGCGCGTTGGCGGCGGTGTTGTGGACGACGATGCGCAGCTCATTGGTGCCTGGGCGGGCGGCCGCGGTGAGGTCGAGCTGGTACGGCGGCGCCCAGAGCGAGCCGCAGTGGGTGTCGTTGAGGTAGACGTCGGCGGCGACGCCTACTGGTGGGGTGATGAGGGCGCGGTACGAGTTGCCCGGTAGGTAGGGCTCGCTGCCCGGTGCGACAGGTTCTCCTGGGCCGAGGTCGAGGATCAGGATGGCGGTGGCTTCGAGGTTGAACTCGGTGCGGTAGGTGGCTGAGCCTGAGTACGTCGTACGCGCGGGGTCGTCCTCCCAGCGGTGTGGGAGCTCGACCGGACGAATGTCATTGTCAAAGGCAACAGTCCAAGGGCCCAGGACCGTCCCGACGAGATGGTTCGACGACGGGACGGCTGGTTCGTGGGGTTGGGGGGACGGGACGGCTGGTTCGTGGGGTTGGGGGGACGGGACGGCTGGTTCGTGGGGTTGGGGGGACGGGACGGCTGGTTCGTGGGGTTGGGGAGTGGGGGGTGGGGCGAGGATCGCTGACTCGTAGGGGTGGAGGATTGTGGTTCGGGTGGTGGTGATTTCGCCGGTGCGGGGGTCCCAGCGTTCCATCGGCGTAGGGAAGGTGAGGGTGCGGGGCTCGGGGGAGGTGTTTGCTACGAAGTAGAGGTCGCCGTCGTCCAGTCGGTGGTGGACGACGCCGACGTCGGGGACCGGCGCGAACGGCGGCGCGGGTAGGTGGTTGGTGGGGTCGGCTACCACCGTTCCGACGGACTCCAGCCACTGAGCGGTGGCCGGGGGCGTGCTAGCGCCTTCGGGGACCACTACGAGCGCGACGTCGGCGGGGTCGAGGATCTTGATCGCGTCGTCGTCGATCAGGTCGAAGTCGAGGCCCGCGTCGCGGATCGTGCTCGGGATCGCCGCGGGAATCAGCCGGCGGGCGACCCGGTACAGGTTGAGAGGTTCGGGGCCGCCGGCAACGTACGCGTCCGAGGTCGGGATGTACACCTTGACCGGGCGGACCGGCGTACCTTGCTGCAGCGTCCACGACAGACGATGCAGGGACCGGAACAGAGCTGTTGCCGTCGGCCACCAAGGGTTGCGGTCGTCCAGGGCTCCGGAGGCGTAGAAGACCCAGCCGAGGCCGGGGCCGTTGGTGGGGGAGTACGGCCAGCCGTGCCCGATCAGGTGGTTGACGCCGGACAGGAAGTGCTCGTGCGCCTCACCTTGCAGATCCAGCGGCGTCGCCCGGAACGACGGCGAGTGCACCCACGTCCACACCTCGGCCGACACCACCGACCGGCCGTAGATGCTCGCCGCGGACGACGCCCAGCGCGTTTCGGGGATGCCCTTCCAGGCCCAGCCCTCGCCTTCGAAGATGTCCGCGTGCCGGTAGCTGCTCATCGTCGCCGGCGGTTCGCCGTAGCTCTGGATCCGGAACGGTACGCCATACCTGGCCGCCCACGACCGGAACACCTTCAGGAAGTTGTCCTCGTACAGCTCCGACAACGTCCGCCCGAAGTCGATCCGCAGCTCCCGCGCGCCGTCGGTCTCGACCAGCAACTCGTACAACCGGGGTCTCAGGTCGTAGCCGCGGCGGTCGAGGAACTCCGCGAAGATCGACGGCGTCCAGTTCCCGCCGTACACCTCGAGGCTGTCGCAGAACACGGACCCGACGGGCATGGCCGCCTTGAGCAGCGGCTCGGCGACGCATCGGATGTGCTCCAGCGCCGCCGCCTCCGAGTAGTGGTCGAGCGTGTGCCCCTCTGCTCCGACGGCGGTGCGCTTCACCTGCTGCCCGGTCACCCGCGACGTAGCGATCAACACCTCCCGAGGCTGTCCACCGGCCGGTACGTGGACCGCCCCGTCAGTGACCGGCACCTCGACGTACGACGAAGGCACGTTCCCGTCGCCGACGTACGCAGCCACGAACTCGTCCCCGGGCCAGGCCGCGACAATCGGTACGTCGTACGCCGCCGCCCCGATCTCCCGCCGGTCCCAGTGCAGCCGGCGCGCGGCCAGCTCCGGCCCGATGTGCGGACCGCCGTACGACCACCCGCTCCCGAGCGTCACGTCGAACCGGAGCCCGAGCGACCGAGCCGTCCGCGCCGCGTGCCCGACCAGGTCGAAGAACTCCGGCGATCCGAACGGTGCCGTCACCGGCCCCATCGGATACACGAACGCGACCTCTGCCCCGCCGAGTCCGGCCGCGGCCATCGCGTTCAGTTCGCGGTCGATCTCGTCTCGCTCGACGGACGGTCCGAACCACCACCAGCGCATCATCGGCCGCCCCTCGGGCGGTGGGTTCCGGAACTGTCGCCGGACGTCGTCGACGGTCGCCATACCGTCCACCCCACAGCGGCGGGCGGCGAGCGTCAACGAGGATGACCACTACCGGTCACCCTCGAGCCCGCTCCAGTCGCCCCCGCCGACAGCGATACTGCGCGTATGACAATGCAGGGTGATCGCAGGACCCGACCAGGCCGCACCCTCGTCGGCACCGCGTGGCGCACCGTCGTCGTTCTGGCGGCCGCGGCGGGCGCGATCGCCGCCGCCGGGTGGCTGGGATCGCACCTCATCGGCTACGACGATCGCCTGGCGATGGTTCCGGCCGTCCCGGCAGCGTTCCTGATCGGCATCCTGACCATCGGGTATCTGCGGGCCCGGATCGGCTTCATCGCCGTTCCGCTCCTGGGTACGTTGGTCGCCGCGCTAGGCGGAGCGGTTCTGCTGCACAGCCAGATCCGCCGATCGGGTTCGTTCCACGCGACGTACGACGATGTGCTGTTCGCAATCGGCGTCGCTGCGGCGTTGGTGTCCATCGTGGTAGCCGCCGTCGACGGACACCGCCGACCACGTGATCCAGTAGCCGACACCTCGAGCTGATCACGCCGCGGTCGCACCGGAGACCAGCAGGTACTGTCCGACGGCGTACGTCGACATGACCAGCGCGTCCCGCCCGCGGAAGTCCCGCCCGGCCATCCGGAGCGCGATCAGCGCGTCCGAGACCAGGAACAACGCGCCGCCGAGACCGCTGCGGGGGTTGTGCCAGCGCGACGCGATCGCGGTTGCCGTCAGCAACAACGCGTACACCGCGACCGGGACTCGCTGGCTGCCGAGGGAAGGCGAGAGTACGGCGATCAGCGCCGCCCAGAGCGCCGAGTACGCCGCGAGCACACGCCACGACCGCTGCGCCGGATCCGCCAGGAATACGGCGAGATAGCACGCGTGCGCCGCGGCGAACGCCGCCATCCCGGCGAGCTGGAGATCGGTCTCGAGCAGCAGATCACCGGCCGCCGACGCCAGCAACGCCGCCTGCAGCAGCGGCGGCGCGTCCTGCGTCCGCGACCACTGCCACAGCAACGGCATCAACGTCACCTTGCTCGCCTGCTTCAGGATCTTCACGTCGAACGCCACCGCGGCCACCTGCACCACGGTCGCACCCCAGAACCCCGCCAAAACCCGCCGCCCGCGCGCCAACCGCCCCAGGTTCATGCCATCGAGTCTGCAGCACCGGGAGCCGCGACACACCGCAGTTCACGACAAGTTCAACGTCGCGCGGAGCTGGCTGGTGGCACAACAAGATGGGTCTGACCGGCACCCAGGGCTCTATGATGGTCGTGGTAGGAGGTCGGCAGGTAGGAGGGCTCATGGATGCAGGCAACGTCGATCAGTCAGGGACGCCGTTCGTGCGGCCGTCGCAGTCGGTGACGGAGTTGCTGGCGTCGAAGCGGACCCAACCGATCAAATCACTGGATGAACTTGTCGCGGACACGTTCGACTCAGACGAAGAGCTTGACGACTTCTTGGCGTACACCTACGCCGAACGCCACCGCGAGATCGCCTGAGCCATGCAGCCTGTCGTCCTGGACACCGACGTCGCTTCTCTGATCCACAAACGCAAGCTCAGCGGACCGCTGACAACGCGCCTCATCGGGCGGCAGCCTGTGATCACGTTCGTGACCCTCGGAGAACTCGCGAAATGGGCGGAGATCCGGCACTGGGGTACCCGCAGTCGGCAGGCACTGGCCGACTGGGTGTCGGGAGTCCCCGTGCTGCCTGGTGATGAAGGGGTGGCTGCGACCTGGGGACGGCTCTCGGCTGCGGCCGTCAGCCGTGGCCGGCCTCGACCGACGAACGACATGTGGATCGCTTCGTGCTGCCTGACGTACGACCTTCCGCTGGCAACCCTGAATCTCAAGGACTTCGAGGACTTTCGCTCCTTCCACGGCCTGCGGATCCTCGGAACGGACTGATCCGTCGGTTGTCCCGACCTCACGACAAGTTCAACGTCGCGCGGAGCTGGGGGAGGTGGGCGATCAGCGGCTTGGGTGGTGTGGGTGTCGTGACGACGGAGAGGGTGAGGCGGTAGCGGAACGGGGCCGGCATCAGGTGTTCGCCGGGGCGGAGTTCGGTGGCCAGGGCGGTCCGGGGGACGAGGGCGAGGTGGGCGCGGCGGCGGGCCATCGCGACGGTCGTGCTGAGCGTGACGCCGCGCCGGGGGAGGGCGCCGAGCGCGGCGAGGCGGTCGTGGACGTCCTCGCTGCCGCGGTCGTACGTCGAGAACACCATCGGGCGGTCCTTCAGCGGCTGCCGGCCGCGGCCGGGTGGGCGGGCGCCGGGCGGGACGAACAGCACGAGCTCGTCGTGGCCGACCCGGCGGGCGACGGTGCCGTGCGGGAGCGGCATCTGCTCGGCGATCGCGATGAAGGCGGCGTCCATCGTGCCCTCGGCGACGCGTTCGACCAGGAAGTGGCCGTGGTCGACCTGCTGCTGGATCTCGACGTCCGGGAGGTCGGCGTCCAGGATCGGGAACAGGATCGGCGCGATGCTGCTGAACGTACCGATCACCAGCCGCTGACCCGCGGCGGCCGCGCGGGTGGCGGCGTACACCTCCTCGAGGTGGCCGAGGATGTGGTCGGCGCGGCGGCTGAGCTCGGCCCCGGCCGGTGTCGGGCGGGCGCCGCGGGTGTCGCGTTCGAAGAGCTTGGTGCCGCAGAGCCGTTCGAGGCGGGACAGTCGCTGGGACGCCGACGGCTGCGAGATGCGCAGCTCACGGGCAGCGGTGCCGACCGCGCCGGTCCGGGCGACGGCCTGGACCAGCCGCAGGTCCTCGACCGAGGGTAATGAGGCCATAGGTTCAGCCTATGGCAAGCACGCAAGCCCAGCCGGCTACCACCGAGGCGCCGGAACGCCAAGAATTCAAGGCATGCGGGCAAGGACCGAGGCGCTGGCACTGCTGGCGGGGAGCGGTACGGCGGACTTCGCGTTCCGGCTCGCGCAGGTCGCGTTGCCGTTGGTGATCCTTCGAGAGACGGGGTCGGTCGCGGCGACGGGACTGGTCGGCGGCGCAGCCGGCGTACCGGTGCTGCTGTCGCCGTGGTGGGCCCGCAAGGCGCGGCAATGGATCGACTCCGGCCCGCGGCTGGCGATGGTCGCGCTGGTCTCCGCGATCGCGCTGGCCTCCGTCCCGACCGCTGCCGCTCTCGGCGTGCTGTCGCCGGCGCTCCTCGTAGTGAGCGGCCTGTTGCTCGGCTGCGGCGATGCCTTGGCGCAGCCGGGCCGGGCGGCGTTGCTTGCGGACACCGGCGACCGGTGGGGCGACGGCCGGGCGGTGATGCTGCTGACCTGGCAGGACGGCCTGCGCCGCGTCGGGATGCTGGTCGGCCCGTCCGTCGGAGCACTTGCGGTCGGGTTCGGCGTCACGAACGAGCTGCTCTGGACCGAGGCGGCCGCCGTACTCGCCGCCGGCCTGCTGGCGTGCACGGTCCAACCCGAGCGGACCGTCGGCGTCGCAGCCGAACCACCGTCCATCCGGGGCAGTCTGCAAGGGCGGCGCGAGGTGCTGTACGGCTGGATCGTCCGCGGGACCGGCTGTGTCACGTGGTTCGCGTTCACCCTCGGGCTGTCGGTCCTCGGCGAAGAGCGCGGCCGCCCCGGCGTCTACCTCGCCGCCGGGATGACCGGGTACGGCGTGGGCTCGCTCGTCGGTACGGCGATCTCGCTGGCCGTGGTACGGCGTACCAACCCGGTGCTGACCGCGGTCGTCGCGTGGGGCTGGTCCGGGCTGTGCTGGGTGGGGATGGGACTGTGGACCACACCGCCCGTGGTCGCGTTGATGGGTGCGTTGTCCGGTGTGGCGGTGGTGATCGGGATCGCGGCGATCTCGGTCCTCATCACCAGGTCCTCGGCCGGCGCCGAGCGCAGAACACTCCTCGCCGGGCAGAGCGTCGTCGTCAACGCGGGCAGCGCGGCCGGGTTGCTGGCGGGCGGCCCGATCATCGCCGCCGTCGGCGCGGCCGCGTCCTTGGTCGGCGCCGGGCTGGTCACGTCCGGGGTCGCCGTACTGATCCTGATCAGATGCCAGACCACGAAGGTACGAGAACTCGTCTAACGCGCGAGCCTTCCCAGCAACGCCGAGGCGGCGCAGATGCCTGCCAAGGCCGCGACGATCAGGACGGTGAAGTCGAGCCAGTACGTCGTCGGCTGACCGATCAGCAACCCGCGCAGCGCACCGACCTCGTAGGTCAACGGATTGACGTGGGAGACCACGCGCAGCCAACCCGGCATCAACGACACGGGGTACAGCGCGTTCGAGGCGAAGAACAGCGGCATCGTGATCGCCTGGCCGATGCCCATCAGGCGGTCCCGGCGCAGCACCAGGCCGGCGATCGTCATCGACAGGCACGAGAAGAACGCGGCGCCGAGCACCACCACGACCAGGACCGCCAGCAGCTTCAGCGGATTCCAGGTCAGGCTGACGCCGAGCAGCGCGGCGACGATGAGTACGACGATGGCTTGCGAGATCGTCCGTACGCCGGCCGCGAACGCCTTGCCCGCGACCAGCGCGGACCGCGGCGAAGGCGTCACCAGGAGCTTCGTGAGGATGCCCGCGTCGCGTTCCCAGATGATCTGGATGCCGTAGAAGATCGACACGAACAGCGCCGACTGGGCGATGATCCCCGGTGCCAGGTAGTCGAGGTACGGGACGTTGCCGGTCGGGATCGCGCGGATCCGGCTGAACGTCTGGCCGAAGATCACCAGCCAGAGCACCGGCTGGATCGCCCGGGTGACCAGCTCGGTCCGGTCGTGCCGCAGCTTCTGCAGCTCGACCAGGCAGAACGTACCGATCCGCGACAGCAAGCGGAGCGGGGGCGACTCAACCCATACGCTGGGCCGTACGACGGGTGCCACGGACATCGCGCAGACCTCCCTTCTCCTTGCCTTCGAGGCTCTCGCCCGTGTGGTGCCGGAACACGTCCTCGAGGCTCGCGTCCGGTCCCAGCTCGGCCTTCAACTGGGCCGGCGTACCGACCGCGCGCAGCTGTCCCAGGTGCATCAGGGCGACCCGGTCGCAGAGGATGTCCGCCTCCTCCATGTAGTGCGTGGTCAGCAGCACGGTCATCCCGTACCGCTCCTGCATCTCCTGCACCCGCGCCCACACCGAGTCCCGCGCGACCGGGTCCAGCCCGACCGTCGGCTCGTCCAGCACGAGCAACGCGGGCCGGTTCACCAGCGCCTGCGCCAGCTCCAGCCGCCGCACCATGCCACCGGAGTACGTCGACGCGAGCCGGTCGGCCGCGTCCGTCAGGTCGACGATCTCCAGTACCTCGGCCACCCGCGCGGCCCGTTCCCGCCGCGGTACGTCGAAGAGCCGCGCGAACCACGACACGTTCTCGCGTCCGGAGAGCGCACCCTCGATCGACAGCTGCTGCGGCACGTACCCGAGCATCCGGCGTACCGCCATCGCGTCGGTGTGCACGTCGCGCCCGAAGATCCGTACGCTGCCGGTCTGCGGCGGGTAGAGCGTGTTCAGCACGCGCAACGTCGTCGTCTTGCCCGCCCCGTTCGGCCCGAGGAGCCCGAAACACTCACCGGGGGCGACGCTCAGATCGAGACTGTCGACCGCGAGATGATCCCCGAACCGATGACTCAACCCGGTGACGTCGACCGCAGGTTCCGCACTCATATGCGCTCCTTCTGCTCTTCGGGGTGCAGGCGTTCAGCCAGTACGGCGAGCACCGGCAGCGCGGCCCGCAACGCGTCGCGGTCGGTGCGGGTGAGATCGTCGAGGGCCTGCGTGACCAGTGCGGTACGGCGGTCGCGCCAGGCCTCGACCTGTTCGCGGGCCGGGTCGGTGAGGGTCAGCCGGGCGACCCGGCGGTCGGTCTGGTCGGGGGTCCGCTGCAGCAGGCCGCGGTCGGTCAGCTGACCGACCAGGGTGGAGACGGTGTTGGCGACCAGCCCGAGCTCGGCCGCGGCCTCGGCAACCGAGATGCCGGGATTGCGCCGTACGGTCCGGATCAGCTCGCCCTGCGAGTCGGTCAGCGCCCCCTCGGGGAACGGCCGGCCGACGGATCGTCGCAGGTGCCGGCGGACCAGCCCGATCGCGGCCAGCAGGTCTTCGGTCAGCGCCTCGCTCATGTCCGAAGAATACCTCTGCCGCAGAGATATTGTGCCGACTCAACGGCCCGGAACTTTCCGGGCCGGTTGTTTCAGAGGGTCCGCATCACCCGGATGATCCGGCGCCGCAGCCAGACGCGGCGGGAGCCGTCGGGATAGCGACGCAGCCGGGCCAGCTCCCACCCGCCGTACTCCGCGTGCTCGGTGAGCAGTTTGCGCACCGCACCGCGGGACTCCGTCCTGGACACCTCGAACTGCTGCAGTTCGTACTCGGCCATCCACACCTCCACCTGCAGACTTCAGGAAACATCCTCCAGTGCCGCGACGATGGCGGGCGGCAATGTGAGCTCCTCCACACCCAGCACGGACTTCAGTTGCAGCGCCGTCCTGGCCCCGACGATCGCCGCCGACACGCCGAGCCGGTCCCGCACCCAGGTGAGTGCCACCTCGAGCGGGGTCCAGCCGAGCCCGTCGGCGGCGCGCGCGACCGCTTCCACGATGCCCGATGACCGGGCGTCGAGGTAGGGGTCGACGAATCTGGACAGATGCTGAGACGCCGCGCGGGAGTCCGCCGGGATGCCGGTCCGGTACTTCCCGGTCAGCACCCCGCGGCCCAGCGGCGACCAGGCGAGGATCCCGATCCCGAGCCCGGCGGCCGCCCGGATCGCGTCCACCTCGGCGTCCCGGGCGAGCAGTGAGTACTCCACCTGGTTGGCGACCGGGACCGCGCGGCCCGGCCACGCCTGCTGCCAGGTGACCGCCCGGGCGGACTTCCAGCCGGCGTAGTTCGAGACGCCGACGTACCGCACCTTGCCGGAGCTGACCGCGTGGTCGAGGGCCGACAGCGTCTCCTCCAGCGGCACGTCGTCGGACCAGGTGTGCAGCTGCCACAGGTCGAGGTAGTCGGTGTTCAGCCGCCGCAGCGAGCCGTCCAGGTCGCGGAGCAGCGCGCCGCGCGAGGTGTCGGTGATCCGCTCGCCGCGCCGCACGCTGAACCCGGCCTTGGTCGCGATCACCACGTCGTCGCGCTCCACCACGTCGCCGAGCAGCGACCCGATCAGCTGCTCGCTGTCGCCGTCGCCGTACGCCGCCGCGGTGTCGATCAGCGTGCCGCCCGCGGACACGAACGCGGCCAGTTGCTCGCGCGCCTCGTGCTCGTCGGTGTCGCGGCCCCACGACATGGTGCCCAGGCCGAGCCTGCTCACCGCGAGTCCACTGTGACCGAGATAGCGCTGCTGCATGGGCCGAGCCTATTGCGGCCCACCGACAACCTCTCGCTAGGCTCGCCAGTCATGCGACTCGGACTCAACATCGGCTTCGTCTTCGGCGGCGACGACCATCTGGACCATCTGAGGCTGGTGAAGGAGGCCGAGGCACTCGGTTTCTCGGTCACCTGGGCGGCGGAGGCGTACGGTTCGGACGCCGCCACGCTGCTCAGCTGGATCGCGGCCCAGACCACGACCATCGACGTCGGCGCGGCCGTCTTCCAGATCCCGGCCCGGACGCCGGCCATGACCGCGATGACCGCCGCCACCCTGGACAGGCTCTCGAACGGCCGGTTCCGGCTCGGTCTCGGCGTGTCCGGTCCGCAGGTGTCGGAGGGCTGGCACGGCGTCCGGTTCTCTCAGCCACTCCTCAGGACCCGTGAGTACGTTGACATCGTGAACGCCGCCCTGCGCCGGGAAACCGTCGCGTACCAGGGCAAGTACTTCACGCTGCCGCTGCCCGACGGACCGGGCAAGGCGCTGAAACTGACCGTGCGGCCGATCCGCGACCACGTGCCGGTGTACTTGGCGGCGGTCGGCCCGAAGAACCTCGAGCTGGCCGGCGAGATCGCCGACGGATGGCTCGGGATCCTCAACGACCCAGGCTTCCTTGGAGAGCAGTTGACGCACATCACGACGGGCCGCGCTGTCCGTCAGCAGGACCTCGACGGCTTCGACGTCGTCGTCACGACGCCATTGATGACGGGGGACGACGTTCACGCCGCGGCGGACCCGGTCCGTGGGTACGCCGCGCTGTACATCGGCGGCATGGGCAGCCGGGAGAAGAACTTCTACAACGACCTCGCGGTCCGGATGGGTTACGCCGACGAGGCGAAGGAGATCCAGGACCTGTACCTCGACAAGAAGCACCGCGAGGCGATGGCCGCCGTACCGTTCGGGCTCCTCGACGGGATCTCGCTGCTCGGCGGCAAGGAGCGGATGGCCGAGAAGCTCACCGCGTACGCCGAGGCCGGGGCGACCACCGTCGCGCTGACGCCGTTCGCGTCGACCGTCGAGCAGCGGATCGCCGACCTGCGGGTCGCCGCCGAGGCGCTCGAGCTCTCCGGGGTCGGCCACTGATGACGATCTGGGACTCCATCATCCTCGGCATCGTCGAGGGCCTGACCGAATTCCTGCCGGTCTCCAGCACCGGGCACCTGACCATCGTGTCGAAGATGCTCGGGCTGAAGATCAACGACCCGTCGATCACCGGCTTCACCGCGGTGATCCAGGTCGGCGCGATCCTGGCCGTCGTCCTGTACTTCTGGAAGGACATCGTCCGGATCGTCCGCGCCTGGGTGGGCGGCCTGGCGAACTCCGAGCGGCGCGAGGAGTTCGACTACCGGATGGGCTGGTACGTGATCGTCGGCTCGCTGCCGATCGGCATCGTCGGCTTCCTCGCCAAGGACCTGATCTCCGGCCCGCTGCGCAGCCTGTGGTGGGTGGCGGGAGCGCTGATCGTCTGGTCGTTCGTGATGGTTGCCGCCGAGCGGTTCGGCAGCAAGTCGCGGCCGCTGACCCGGATCACCTTCCTGGACGCGCTCGTGATGGGCCTGGTCCAGTGCCTGGCCCTGATTCCCGGTGTGTCTCGCTCCGGCGCATCGATCTCGGCCGGTCTGTTCCGCGGCCTCGATCGGGTCGCGGCGACCCGGGTCTCGTTCCTGCTCGGTATCCCGGCGCTGGCCGGCGCCGGTGTCTACGAGCTCAAGGACGCCCTGCACGGCACCGTCGGGGCAGTGCCGCTGCTGGTCGGTACGGTCGTGAGCTTCTTGGTCGCGTACGCGTCGATCGCGTGGCTGCTGCGGTTCGTCGTCAAGCACTCGATCTCGCTGTTCGCGTTCTACCGGGTGCTGCTCGGGGTCGTGCTGCTGATGCTGCTGTCGACGAGCACGATCAGCGCGACCTAGAGCCAGCCAACCTTCCGGAAGAACCGGTACATCGTCACGCAGACGAGCGCCATCACGAGCAGGATGGCGTAGTACCCGAAGTGCCAGCGGAGCTCGGGCATGTTGTCGAAGTTCATCCCGTAGATGCCGGCCAGCATGGTCGGTACGGCGGCGATCGCGACCCAGGCGGAGATCTTCCGCATGTCGTCGTTCTGCTGGACCGAGACCCGCGCGAGGTGTGCGTTCAGCGCGGACGTGAGCAGTGTGTCGATCGCCTCGGCCTGGTCGGAGACCCGGCTGAGGTGGTCGGCCACGTCGCGGAAGAACGGGCTCGCCTTCGGGCCGAGCCCGGCGACACCGTGCGCGAACTGCTCCATCGGCTCCCGGAGCGGGTCGATCGCCCGGCGCATCTCCAGCACCTCGCGCTTCAGCCGGTAGATCCGCTCCGCGTCACTGGTCCGCTCCGGCGAGAACACCGACGACTCGATCTCGTCGACGTCGAGCTCGACCTGTTCCGCGACGGACTCGTAGTCGTCCACGATCGCGTCGCAGATCGCCCACAGCACCGCGGCCGGGCCGTGCCCGAGCATCGAGGCGCGAGCCTCCAGTTGGTGCCGGGTGGTGGCGAGCTCGCCGCCCTCGCCGTGCCGCACGGTCACGACGTACCGCGGGCCGATGAACGCGGTCACCTGCCCGGTCTCGACCGCGTCGCCCTCGTCGACGTACCAGAGGGTCCGCAGTACGACGAGGATCGTGTCGCCGAACCGCTCCACCTTCGGGCGCTGGTGGATCTGCAGCGCGTCCTCGACCGCCAGGTCGTGCAGGTCGAACAGCCGCTGGACGCGCTGCATCTCGGCGTCCGACGGGTCGTGCAGGCCGATCCAGCCGAAGCTCTCGACGTCGTCGTCGAGGGCCTGGGCAACGGTCTCGGGGTCCTTGGGCAGCTGCTGACGCTCACCGGCGGCGTACACCCCGCAGTCCACGATCACCCGACCATCATGCCTCACCGCTTGAGGGGACCCGCTAACGTGCAGTGCATGCCCACGGTGATTCTGGTCCGCCACGGCCGTAGTTCCGCGAACACTTCCGGGACACTGGCCGGTCGCACGCCCGGCGTGAAGCTCGACGACACCGGTGTCCAGCAGGCTGCCGCGGTGGCTGAGCGGCTGGCCGAGCTGCCGCTCGCCGCGATCGTCACGTCGCCGCTCGAGCGCTGCCGGCAGACCGCGGCCGCGATCGCGAAGCACCACGACGGGTTGCGTCCGGCAACGGATCGGCGGCTCACCGAGTGCGGGTACGGCGACTGGACCGGGAAGAAGATCTCGGCCCTGGCCAAGGACCCGTTGTGGGCCGTGGTCCAGCAGCACCCGTCGGCCGTCACGTTCCCCGGCGGGGAGTCGATGCGGGGGATGCAGCAACGAGCCGTCGACGCGGTCCGCGCGCACGACGCCGAGCTGGCGAAAACCCAGGGCGACAACGCGATCTGGGTCGCGGTCTCGCACGGCGACGTGATCAAGGCGATCGTCGCGGACGCGCTCGGTCAGCACCTGGACACGTTCCAGCGGATCGTCGTGGACACCGCGTCGACGACGATCATCACCTACACCGCGACCCGCCCGTTCCTGGTCCGGCTGAACGACTCCGGCAGCGAACTCGCCTCGCTGGTCCCTAAGCCGTCAGCGAAAGCGCGGCCGAAGCGGCAGTCCTCGGACGCGGTTGTCGGCGGACGGTAATAGGGTCGGACCCATGGCGCGAGTTGTGCACTCCTACGACGACCCGGAGCGGTTCGTCGCCGGCACCGTGGGGGAACCCGGTGCGAGGACCTTCTTCCTGCAGGCCAGGGCCGGGCACCGGCTGACGTCGGTCGCCTGTGAGAAGGAACAGGTGATGGCGCTCGCGGAGCGGCTCGATGTGATGCTGGACGAGGTCGCGCGGCGCTTCGACCGGGACCCGGTGACGCCGACCGGCGCGGACGACAACGCGCCGCTGGAGCAGCCGATCGAGGAGGAGTTCCGGGCCGGCACCATGACGCTGGCCTGGGAGGCCGACGCCGAGCGGGTGGTGATCGAGGTGTTCGCGGTGGTCGCCGTCGACCCGGCCGAGCTCGAGGACGAGGAGCCCGACCCGGTCACCGCGGCGATGGAGTCCGACGACGCCGAGGTGTTCGTGGTCCGGATCACCGAGGAGCAGGCCCGGGCGTTCGCCCGCCGTGCGGTCGCGCTGGTCGCGTCCGGGCGCCCGAGCTGCCCGTTCTGCGGCCGGCCGATCGATGCGGACGGCCACATCTGCCCACGCGCCAACGGCTACCGCAGGCATTTGCCGGAATGACGATCGACCCGGAGCTGCTCGCTCTCGGCGAGCTCTCGTTGCACGGGAGGCTGGTCGCCGCCTCGAACGGTACGTACCAGGGCTCGGTGAGCCTGGCGGGCACGTCGGCGACGGTCGTCTACAAGCCGGTCGAGGGCGAGCGCCCGCTGTGGGACTTCCCGGACGGCACGCTCGCGCAGCGTGAGTTCGCGGCGTACGTCGTCTCCGAGGCGCTCGGGTGGCACGTCGTGCCGCCGACGCTGCTGCGGGACGGGCCGCTCGGTGTCGGCATGGTGCAGCTGTGGATCGACGAGGCGGAGCTGGGGCCGGGGGAGACCGAGCTGGTCGACATCGTCCCGCAGGGCCGCGTGCCGGCCGGGTGGGTGGGCGTACTGGACGCGCTCGACGGGCGGCACAACCCGGTGACGCTCGTGCACGCGGACAACGACGCGTTGCGGCGGATGGCCGTGTTCGATGCCGTGGTCAACAATGCGGACCGCAAGGGCGGTCACGTGCTGAACCCGGGCGACGGGCGCGTGTACGGCGTGGATCACGGCGTCACGTTCAACGCCGACGACAAGCTCCGTACGGTGCTGTGGGGCTGGGCGGGCGACCCGATCCCGGAGGACCTGCTGGACGACGTACGGCGGCTGGCGGGCGAGCTGGCCGGTGCGCTCGGGCAGCAACTGTCCGAGCTGATCACCGCAGTCGAGCTCACCGCGACCCGCGAGCGCTGCGCGGCACTGCTGAAGACCGCGTCCTTCCCGTACCCCAGCGACGAGTGGCCCGCGATTCCCTGGCCCGCGTTCTAGGGCTGTACGGAGACGTTCCCGATCCGGCCGTGGTCGTCGAAGTCGACGGTGATCGTGCTGCCGGTGGGCGACGTACCCCGGAGGACGTTCGGGCCTTCGTCGGACGTCAGGCCGTAATGCTGGAAGTAGCCGCGGACGACCTGGCGGTGGTCGCCGGGGAACACGCTGACGGCGGTCATCAACAGTCGCGGTGTGGCGATCGCGTCGAAGCCGGCCACCGGCAGCTGCTCGTCCGCGACGTGCAGGTACACGTGCCCGCGGCCCTCGTTGATCGCGGTGGACCAGACGCCGCGGCCGCCGAGGACCGTACCGGCCGTGATCGCGAGCATGATCGCGGCCTGCGCCGGCTGGTCGAACCCGCCGAGCTCCAGGTTCTCCGCGGTGAACTCGGCGATCGCGTGCCGTTCGCCGAACTCCCGGATCACGCTCGTCGGCGCGACCGCGGGCGCGTCCGGGCCGAAGCCCGGGTTCGCCCAGCCCCACAGCCAGGTCCGGTCGAGCTCGGAGAAGCTGCCGAGCAGCGTGATCCCACTCAGCACACCGCGGTCGCTGCTCAGGGTCCGCTCGTTCAGGTCGGCCTGCAGCGAGTCCGGCCCGACGACGTCGTTGAACAGGTCCTGCTGCTGGATCGCGGCGGCGGCGGTCCAGCCGCCGTACGCCCGGAACTCGGCACTGAAGTCGGCAGTCATCGCCGGTGAGGGTATCCGCCGCCGGGGTGCACACCGCGACCCGGACCACGGAATGGAACCGTGTCGCGTCATTGAAAATCGGACTGGCATAAGCTCCGACACATGCAGGCGTGGACGAAACCAGACATCCCGGTCGTACCCGGGCCGGCCCGGCGGCTACGCCTCTACGACACCGCCTCGGGCGGGCTGGTCGAGGTACAGGCGGGCGATGGGAAGACCGCCCGGATGTACGTGTGCGGCATCACGCCGTACGACGCGACGCACATGGGGCACGCGGCGACGTACGTCACGTTCGACCTGATCAACCGGTTGTGGCGGGACTCCGGGTACGACGTGGTGTACACGCAGAACATCACCGACGTCGACGACCCGCTGCTGGAGCGGGCGACCGCGACCGGCGTCGAGTGGACCGACCTCGCGGCGCAGGAGATCCAGCTGTTCCGCGACGACATGACCGCGCTGCGGGTGATCCCGCCGCAGCACTACATCGGCGTGGTCGAGTCGATCGGCCTGGTCGCGGACGCGGTCGACGACCTGCGGCGGGCGGGTGCGGTGTACTCCGTCGACGGCGACCTGTACTTCGCGGTGAAGACGGATCCTGCCTTCGGTGGGGTGTCGGGGTACGACCGGACGACGATGACCGAGCTGTTCGCCGAGCGTGGTGGTGACCCGGAGCGCGAGGGGAAGCAGGATCCGCTGGACAGCCTGCTGTGGCGGCACGAGCGGCCGGGGGAGCCGGCGTGGGACTCGGCGCTCGGGCGTGGCCGGCCGGGGTGGCATGTGGAGTGTTCGGCGATCGCGCTGAAGTACCTCGGGATGACGTTCGACGTGCAGGGTGGCGGGTCCGACCTGATCTTCCCGCACCACGAGATGTCCGCGAGCGGTGCGCAGGTCGCGACGGGGGAGCACCCGTTCGCGCGGGCGTACGTGCACCAGGCGATGGTCGGGCTCGACGGCGAGAAGATGTCCAAGTCCAAGGGCAACCTGGTTCTCGTCTCGAAGGAGCGGCAGTCCGGCGCGGACCCGATGGCGATCCGGCTCGCGTTGCTCACACACCACTACCGCACTGACTGGTTCTGGATGCCGTCCGACCTGCCAGAGGCGGAAGCCCGTCTCGCCCGGTGGCGCGCGGCCGTCAGCCGTCCCTCAGGTCCCGACGGTGCGGCTGTCGTGGACGCCGTACGCGCGGCCCTCACCAACGACCTCGATGCCGCCTCCGCGCTGGCAGCCGTCGACGTCTGGTCAGAGACCGAAGGCAACGACGCCGAAGCTCCCACCCTGATCACCCAGGCCTGTGATGCATTGCTAGGCATCAAGCTCTAACCCATCGCCCACCCTCGCACGCGCTCGCACGCGCTCACACGCCAGAGCCCGCGCTCGCGCCGGTGGCGACAGCACGACACCCCTCGACCGCTTGGTCGAGGGGTGTCTGTTGGGGCTGGTCAGCCGGTGACGGCTTGGTGGGTCTTGACCGGGGTGGGCACCGGGGCCGCGGGTGGGGTGTTCACCTGGGGCGGGGCCGGGTGGTCCACCGGGAGCTTGGGGGTGGGCTTGGCCTTCGCGGGCGGCGTCGCGCAGGTGGCCGAGGCCAGGTTGATGGTTTCGGCGCCGCCCAGGTTGATGGTCAGGCCGGTGACCGTGAACGCGCCGTCCGAGTGCTTCGCCTGGCTGTTGACCGTGATCGAGGCCAGCGGGTTCGACGGCAGGCTCGCGCCCTGCTTGGTGGTCGGCAGCTTGATCGTCTGGCCGAGCAGCGTCAGCGAACCGATATCGATGCCGCCGGTGTCACCTGAGCACCACACGTTCAGTGAGTCGATCGCGAGCAGCGACTTCGGCGGGTTGAGCAGCAGGTTGCACAGGTCCGGGAGGTTCTTCACCGGCAGGTCCGCGGTGCTCAGCTTCGGCAGACCGGGCAGCCCGGGCAGACCGAGGTCGGGCAGCGCGATGTCGGGCAGCGGCAGGTCGGAGGCGCCGGTCTTCGGCAGGTTCGCGCACTGCTGCTTCAGCTCCGGCGGGATCTTCACCTGGCTCAGGATGTCCGGCCCGATCACGATGTCGAACAGCTCCACCGAGGCCGAGTCGTTGCCCGCAGTCGCCGTGCCGGCCCGCACCGAGATGAGCGGGTTCGACGGCAGTTCGAGCGCGGACGTCGTCTGCCGCTTGCCGTCCAGCGACTCGGCGTACGGCGTCTTCGCGACCGGCACCTGCCCTTCGGCGCTCACGGCGTACGCCGAGGACGGGCGGGCCGCCGCGTTGCCGGCGGGCGCACTCGCGACCAGGCTGAACGTCACGACGCCCGCCACGGCCGCGGCCGTGAGCACCGTCGGAGTCAACTGTCGTCGCATCGGATTCTCCTTATTTGCTGTCGATCAGGACGAGCGTCCCGAGCGGAACCTTCTGCAGATCGGCGAGCGCGGCCTTCGGCACCCGGACGCAGCCCGCGCTGATCGCCGCACCGAACACGTGCGGATTCGGCCAGCCGTGGATCGCGACGGTACCAGGTCCGCCACCGAACGTGTCCAAGGTGGGACTGTGCGCACCCAACGGGAGCACGATCGGCGACGCCGAGCGTTTGTGGTCGATGATCGAGCCGAGCAGGAACGTCCGCCCGGGCGGCGTCGGCGTCTTCTTCGCGCCGACCCCGGCCTTCCAGGTCCCGAGGCTCTTGTTGTCCAGGAACAGCTCCAGCGTCCGCGAGCTGGTGTGCACGCGGATCAGGTACGACGAACTGGCCCGGTCGAGGTCCGTGTCCTGGAGCCAGCCGGTGGACCGGTTCGGCTTGGACGGCAGCAGCACCCGGACCCAGCCGTCGGTCTGGTCGACCACCGGCAGCCAGGTCGGCCCGAACTGGGTCGGCGCGATTTTCCCGAACGCGTCCGCGTCGGGCGACGTGAACAGCGCGGCCTCGTGGCGCGGGTGCACGACGACGCCGCCGGTCCCGGAGTACGGCGAGGTGTCGAGCGGCGCGGTGGGGATCGTTGTCGCGGTCGTCGACGCGGTCAGCGTGCTGAGGTCGACCGTCTTCGCACTGCTCGCCTTGTGGCCGAAGATCCCGATCGCGGCAACCACCCCGAGCAGCACGAGCACGGCCAGAGCAGGAACCGAGCTACCGCCCCGCTCGTTGCGCATCCCGTTGCTCCCCGTGGTCCCGGTGACGGCACGCCGTCACCCCCCAGTAGTCCGCTCGAATATAAACCCACTGGTAACAACGCACCAGACCCCGACCTGGTTACGGTCACCCATCTCGGGGGTTGACCCCTGAGATGGCGGGTTGGCCCCCGGCATACACGTCCACGAACCCGCTATCTCAGGGGCCAACCCCCGAGATGGCGGGTTGGCGCCCGGCGTACATCTCCACGAACTCGCTATCTCAGGGGCCAACCCGCGAGATGGCGGGTTGGCGCCCGGCATACATCTCCACGAACCCACCATCTCAGGGGCCAACCCCGGAGATGGCGGCGCGGCGGCCCCGGTGGCGAGGTGCGGGTGGCTGGCGGGCGGTGCGGGTGGTGCGGGGTGGTGTGGGTGTGCGGGGTGGTGTGGGGTGGTGTGTGGGGTGCGGTTACTCGCCGGGGTGGTTCTTGTTTCGGCGTTTGAGGTAGCGCTCGAACTCGGCGGCGATCGCCTCGCCGGTGGCCTCGGGCAGGTCGGCGGTGTCACGCTGTTCCTCGAGCGACTGCACGTACTCCGCGACCTCCGGGTCCTCCTCGCTCAGCTCGTCCGCGCCGCGCTGCCAGGCCCGGGCCAGCTCGGGCAGCTCGCCCTCGGGGATGGTCAGGTCGAGCAGCTCCTCGACCTTGCCGAGCAGCGCCAGCGACGCCTTCGGGCACGGCGTACCGGCGATGTAGTGCGGGATCGCGGACCAGATCGACACCGACGGCACGCCGAGCGTCGTGCACAGGTCGGCGAAGACACCGGTGATCCCGGTTGGACCCTCGTACGTCGAGGGCTCCAGGCTCCAGGCCGCGGTCAGCTCCTCGTCCGACGAGGTCGCGGAGACCGGGATCGGCCGGGTGTGCGGCGCGTCCGCGAGGAGCGCCCCGAGCACGACGACGATCTGCGCGTTCGACTCGTCGACCAGCTCGAGCAGCTCCCGGGAGAACGCCCGCCAGCGCATGTTCGGCTCGACGCCGCGGATCAGCAGCACGTCCCGGCCGGTGTCGCCCGGGCGGGCCAGGTAGATCCGGGTGGTCGGCCAGGTCAGCTGCCGGACGCCGTCGTCGTCGATCGACACCCGCGGCCGGTTCACCTGGTAGTCGTAGTAGTCCTCGGGGTCGATGGCCGTGACGAGCTCCGCGTCCCACTCGTCGATCAGGTGGTCGACCGCTCCGGTGGCCGCCTCGGCCGCGTCGTTCCAGCCCTCGAACGCGGCGATCACGACCGGGTCCCTCAGGTTCGCGAGGTCAACCACTCGCAGGCCCCCTGTCGTCTCTCAAGCCAACACCGGCGGGTTGCCGGAATCCGGACTGCAAGCCTACGTGCTGCGACCGGGTCATGTGGCCGGTTTCACCCCGGGCGGAACGTGTCGCGACGGACCAGGGAGAATGGGGTGAAGGTGAGCTCGGGAGACGACGTAGAGGAGCGGTAGTTGCCGGCCCTGCAAGCGGTGCTGTGGGACATGGACGGGACGTTGGTCGACTCCGAGAAGGTCTGGGCGGAGGTGCAGCTCGAGCTGCTCGCGGAGCTCGGCGCGACCTGGACGCTCGAGGACTGCATGACGCTGATCGGCAGCGACCTGCGCGACGCCGTCCAGGTCTGGATGGCGCGGATCCCCGAGGGCGTGATCACCGGTGACGAGCTCGCGGAGCGGATGTTCTCCGAGGTGGTCGAGGCGCTCCGCCGCGAGGTCACGTTCCAGCCCGGTGCGCTGGAACTGCTGCGGGCGCTGCGCAAGGAAGAGATCCCGTGCGGGCTGGTGTCCGCGTCGTACCGGACGATGATCGACGCGGTGCTGGGGCACCTGCCGCCGGATCCGTTCGACGTGGTCGTGGCCGGCGACGAGGTGACGCTCGGCAAGCCGAACCCGGAGCCGTACCTGACGGCGGCCGAGCGGCTCGGCGTGGACCCGGCGTACTGCGTGGTGATCGAGGACTCGATGACCGGTACCCAGGCCGGTACGGCGGCCGGCATGTACGTCGTCGCCGCACCGCAGTGGATCAGCATCCCGGACGCCCCGCGGCGGCTCGTGGTGAAGTCGCTGGAGCCGTTGACGCCGGACTCCTTGCGCGCGCTGCTCCGTTGACGAGCTACCGTCACTTGGTGCCCTCGGGGGCGTTGTGTGGGGTAACGGGCTGGGGAAAGGTGAGACGGTGAGTGAGTGGGTGCGCCGGGTGTCGGCGGCCGTGGCAGTCGGTGCGCTGGGGATCTGCCTGGCTGCCTGCGGCGAACCGGACGACAACGCCCCGCACCCGGGGGAGCAGACGCCGAAGCAGATGCTGCTCCGGCTCGCGACCACCGACACCGTGACCTCCCTGGATCCGGCCGGCCCGTACGACGTGGCCTCGCGGACCGTCCAGGCGAACCTGTACCAGACGCTGCTGACGATCCTCCCGGACAAGCCGACGCCGGTGCCGGACGCGGCGGACTGCCAGTTCGACTCGCCGACGACGTACACCTGCAGCCTGAAGGAGAAGCTGACCTTCCCGAACGGGCACCAGTTGACCTCGTCGGACGTGAAGTTCAGCTTCGACCGGCTGGTGCGGCTGAAGACGCCCGGGGGACTGGCGCCGCTGTTCGCGTCGGTGAAGTCGGTGAGTACGCCGGACCCGTTGACGGCCGTGTTCAACCTGACGAGCCCGGACGCGCGGCTGCCGTACCTGCTGACCACGACCGCGGCGTCGATCGTCGACGAGCAGTCGTACCCGGCGGACGCGCTGCTCAAGGACAAGGCCGTCGGCAGCGGGCCGTACCAGCTGGCCGGGTTCACGCCGGGCGAGGTGACGCTGACGAAGTTCGCGAACTACCACGGTCCGCGCGCGGCGCAGAACGACGGCGTCACGATCACGACGGTGCCGAACGCGCAGGACCTCTACCAGCAGATCTCGACCGGGAAGGCCGACCTCGCGTTCCACGGGCTCGGACCGGTGCTGCTCGACAAGCTCCGCACCGCGAACGGCGTGCAGGTCGTCGACACCGGCAGCGCGGAGATCCGGCTGTACGCGTTCCAGATGAAGTCGCTGCTGTCCCGCAACCCGGCGATCCGGCGCGCCGTCGCCCAGGTCGTCGACCGGTCCGCGATCGCGAAGACGGCGTACGCCGACCACGTGTCGCCGCTGTACTCCGTCGTACCGCCGGGGTTCGGCGGCCAGGTGGACGCGTTCCGGACCGAGTACAAGCAGCCGAACAAGACGGCGGCCGCGGCGATCCTGAAGAACGCGAACATCGCCGCACCGGTGCCGTTGACGGTCGGCTGGACGCCGTCGCAGTACGGCGTGGGCGCGAAGGCCGAAGTGCTGGAGCTGAAGCGGCAACTGGAGGCGTCCGGACTGTTCCGGGTGACGCTGCGGAGCGTGGAGTGGCCGCAGTACCAGGTGGCGACGGCGGCCGGGGCGTACGACCTGTTCATGACCGGCTGGACGCCGGACTACCCGGACGCCGACGACTACCTGCGGCCGTTCGTCGCGACCGACGGTGCTTTCGCGTCGAACGGGTACCGGTCCGCGGCGGCCACGAAGCTGCTGCAGCAGCAACGCGGTGAGCAGAACGGTCTGCAGCGCGACGATCTGATCGGTCAGCTACAGGGAGTGATCGCGACGGACGTGCCGGTGATCCCGACCTGGCAGGCGCGGGTCGTCGTAGTGGCCGGCAAAGAGCTGGAGAACGTGAAAACGGCGCTCGACCCGCTGGATTTCCTCTACCTGTCCGCATTACGGCACTGACACAAAAATGCCATGGCAGTAACGGTTCGCAAGGTCCCGGCGACCGTCGGTGCGACACCGTGGTTTACTGCGGAATGTCCACGATACGGGACGATTTCCTGACGATCACGATCGGGCAACGCAGCACTTTCCGCGTTTGACTCCGGGCTGTAATGGCGGCAGGTTAAGGCGGCAGCCATACCGGATTCGGTTCCGGTTCATTCGACGAACGAGGCAGGGGTACAGATCGCGTGAGCGCGCCACTCGAGGTCGATCCCGGATCAGCGTCAGCGCAGCCTGAGGCGCTGCTGGAAGGCGCCGGCAAGATCGAGGGCCGGTCGCTGTGGCAGATCTCGTGGATGCGGCTGAAGCGCGACAAGGTCGCGATCGCCGGGGGCATCTTCGTGGTCTTCCTGATGCTGGTCGGGATCTTCGCGCCGCTGCTGTGCAAGCTCGTCGGCGTCACGCCGAACGACTTCCACCAGGACCTTGTGGACGCGTCGCTGCAGACTCCGATCGGCAAGTACGGCGGGATCAGCGGGGCGCACCCGTTCGGTGTCGAACCGGTGAACGGCCGCGACATCTTCGCCCGGATCGTGTACGGCGCCCGGATCTCGCTGCTGATCGCGTTCCTGGCAACCTTGCTGTCGGTGGTCATCGGTGTCGTGATGGGGATCGTGGCCGGCTACTTCGGTGGCTGGGTCGACACCCTGATCAGCCGGCTGATGGACATCTTCCTGGCGTTCCCGCTGGTGCTGTTCGCGCTCGCGCTGGTCGGCGCGATCCCGGATTCGATCCTCGGCCTGACCGGTGACCCGCTGCGGGTCGCGCTGATCGTGTTCATCATCGGCTTCTTCAGCTGGCCGTACATCGGCCGGATCATCCGCGGCCAGACGCTGTCACTGCGCGAACGCGAGTTCGTCGACGCCGCCCGGAGCCTCGGCGCGCGGCGTCCGTACATCCTGTTCACCGAGCTGCTGCCGAACCTGATCGCGCCGATCCTGGTCTACGCGACCCTGCTGATCCCGACCAACGTGCTGTTCGAGGCCGGTCTGTCGTACCTGGGTGTCGGTGTCCGCCCCCCGACCGCCAGCTGGGGCGACATGCTGTCGATCGCGGCGAAGTGGTACTCGGTCGACCCGTGGTACATGATCTGGCCCGGTCTTTCGATCTTCATCACCGTGCTGGCGTTCAACCTGTTCGGCGACGGGCTGCGGGACGCGCTCGACCCGCGTTCGCGGTAGGACTTCTCTCCAACCAGGGAGCCTGGGCTCTCACGAATAAAGGGGTGCAAGAAGAGATGAGATGGAATCGCATCACGACGGCCACCGCCGTCAGTGCGGCCGTCGCCCTGAGCCTGGTGGCTTGTGGGGGACCCAAGGCCACGCCGGGCGGCTCCTCCTCCTCCGGAGGCGGGGCGACGCCGGAGTTCAACGCGGCCGTCGGCAAGGACTTCAACCCGAGCGACAAGAAGGGTGGCACGCTGCGGATGGCGATCACCCAGCAGTGGGACTCCACTGACCCGGGTGACACCTACTACGGCCTGTCCTGGAACCTGGTCCGCAACTACGTCCGGCCGCTGATGACGTTCGCCGCGAAGCCGGGTGCCGAGGGTGCGAAGCCGGTGCCGGACCTCGCCGAGGCCCCTGGTGTGCCGAGTGACAACGCGACGACCTGGACCTACAAGATCCGCAAGGGCATCAAGTTCGAGGACGGTTCGCCAGTCACCTCCAAGGATGTCAAGTACGCCGTCGCGCGGTCGCTGGACAAGGTCACGCTGCCGAACGGCCCGACGTACTTCAACGACTTCCTGCTCGACATCCCGAAGGGCTACAGCGTCTACAAGGACAAGACGCTGGCCGGGGTGGCGAAGGCGATCGAGACGCCGGACGACAACACGATCGTCTTCCACCTGAACAAGCCGTTCGCCAGCTTCGACTACTTCGCCCAGCTGCCGTCGACGGCGCCGGTGCCGCAGGCCAAGGACACGGGTGCGAAGTACAAGGAGCACCCGATCGCGACGGGCCCGTACAAGTTCGGTACCTACAACCCGAACAGCGGCTTCGACCTGGTCCGCAACGACCAGTACGACCCGGCGACCGACCCGGACTCGGGCCGGAAGGCGCTGCCGGACAAGATCACCATCGCCTACAACGTCGAGGGCACCGACATCGACAACCGGCTGCTCGCCGGTGACCTGGACGTCGACCTCGCCGGTACCGGTGTGCAGCCGGAGACCCAGGCGAAGATCCTGGCCGACCCGAAGCTGAAGGCGCACGCCGACAACGTGCCGGCCCCGCGCCTGAACTGGACCGTGCTGAACAGCCAGGTCCCGCCGCTGGACAACATCCACTGCCGCAAGGCCGTGCTGTACGCGGCCGACCACGAGGGCTACCAGCGCGCGTACGGTGGTCCGATCGGTGGTGACATCGCGACCAACCTGATGCCGCCGGGCGTGACCGGGTCCGAGCAGTTCGACGACTACGGCTTCAAGACCGACAAGAACGGCAACGTCGACAAGGCCAAGCAGGAGCTGCAGCAGTGCGGCCAGCCGAACGGCTTCGCGATCAACATCACCTACCGCACCGACCGGGCCAAGGAGAAGGCGGTCGCCGAGACGCTGCAGCAGTCGCTGAAGCGGGTCGGCATCAACCTGACCACCAAGCCGTACCCGACCGGTGACTACACCAAGCTGTACGCCGGCAAGCCGGACTTCGCGAAGGCGAACCGTCTCGGCCTGATCGTCTACAGCTGGGGCGCGGACTGGAACGACGGCTTCGGCTTCCTGAGCCAGATCGTCGACAGCCGGGTGATCCGGGACGCCGGCGGTAACACCAACCTCGGTATCCGGATCCCCGAGGTCGACACGATGATCGACCAGGCGCTGAAGACGACCGACGAGACCGCCCGGAACAAGATCTGGGTGGACATCGACAAGAAGGTCATGGAGCAGGCGGGGGCACTGCCGGGCATCTGGGCCAAGGGCCTGCTGTACCGTCCGGACTCGCTGTCGAACGTCTTCACCAACGACGGTCAGAACATGTACGACTACGCGGCGATCGGTGTCGCCCAGAAGTAGTTGCCCTGACCAACCATCATTTCGCCAGCAGAGGTAGGTGAAGGCTGAGGTGGCCGGTGATCAGCGATGATCCCCGGCCACCACGCCGCGCACGGTGCTCGCATATCTGATCCGCCGGGTGATCGGGGCAGTGATCCTGCTCTTCATCGTCACGGCAGTCACGTTCTCGATCTTCTTCCTGGTCCCGCGGCTCGGCGGTGCCACGGCGGACGACCTGGCCTCGCGGTACGTCGGCCGGAGCGTCGGCAAGGAGCAGATCCACGAGACCGCGGTCAAGCTCGGCTTCACCGACCCGCTCTACGTCCAGTACGGCCGCTTCGTCAAAGGGCTGGTCGCCGGTACGGAGTACAACTACGGCCCGGGCACCGAGCACTGCCCGGCGCCCTGCTTCGGGTACTCGTACCTGACCCAGACCCCGGTCTGGCCGGACCTGGTCGCACGAATACCGGTCACTGCCTCGCTGGCGGGTGGTGCGGCCTTCATCTGGCTGCTCACCGGTGTCGGTACCGGCATCATCTCCGCACTGAGACGTGGGTCGGTGCTGGACCGATCACTCATGTCGGTGGCGCTGGCCGGTGTCTCGCTGCCGATCTTCTTCACCGGCCTGCTGTCGCTGTCGATCTTCAGTTACGGACTCGGCTGGACGGTGCAGGGCGGTACCAACCCACTCGACGAGACGAACCCGTTGTGGTGGGCGTACGACCTGATCCTCCCGTGGGTGACGCTCGCGTTCCTGTACGCCGCGGCGTACGCGCGACTCACCCGGGCCGGGATGCTCGAGACCATGAACGAGGACTTCGTCCGAACCGCGCGGGCCAAGGGCCTGACCGAACGGGACGTCGTCATCAAGCACGGACTGAGATCCGCGCTGACGCCGATCCTGACGATCTTCGGCCTGGACCTGGGCCTGCTGATGGGCGGCGCGATCCTCACCGAGACCACGTTCTCGCTGCCGGGCATCGGCCAGTACGCCGTCATCGCACTGCAGGCCAACGACCTGCCGAAGGTGCTCGGCGTGACGCTGGTGGCCGCGTTCTTCATCGTGTTCGCGAACCTGGTCGTTGATCTCCTGTACGCCGTTGTCGACCCGAGGGTGCGGATCTCGTGAGCGAGCCGATCGAAGAAGTGCAGGACACCAAGCCGCAGCGCGTGGAGCGCGGCGAGGCGTTCCTCGACGTCCGCGACCTCAAGGTCCACTTCCCGACCGACGACGGTCTGGTGAAGTCCGTCGATGGGATCTCCTTCAAGCTGGAGCGCGGCAAGACGCTCGGCATCGTCGGCGAGTCCGGCTCCGGGAAGAGTGTCACCAGCCTGTCGATCATGGGCCTGCACAAGCCCGGCGTCGCGAACATCAGCGGCGAGATCTACCTCGACGGCCAGGACCTGGTGTCGTCGACGCGCGAAGAGGTCCGGCTGCTCCGCGGCAAGCGGATGGCGATGATCTTCCAGGATCCGCTGTCCGCGATGCACCCGTTCTACACGGTCGGCCATCAGATCATCGAGGCCTACCGGGTGCACAACGAGGTCAGCAAACAGGTCGCCCGCAAGCACGCGATCGAGATGCTCGACCGGGTCGGCATCCCGCAGCCCGACCGCCGGGTGGACGCGTACCCGCACCAGTTCTCCGGCGGCATGCGGCAGCGCGCGATGATCGCGATGGCGCTGTCCTGCGACCCCGACCTGCTGATCGCGGACGAGCCGACCACGGCGCTGGACGTCACCGTGCAGGCGCAGATCCTGGACCTGATCCGGGACCTGCAGCGCGAGTTCAACTCCGCGGTCATCATCATCACCCACGACCTCGGCGTGGTCGCCGAGCTGGCCGACGACATCCAGGTGATGTACGCCGGCCGCGCGATCGAGTACAGCACCGCCGAGGACATCTTCGACCGGCCGCAGCACCCGTACACCTGGGGGCTGCTCGGCTCGATGCCGCGGATCGACCGTGAGCGCAGCGAGCGGCTGATCCCGATCAAGGGCACGCCGCCGAGCCTGATCAACGTGCCGAAGGGCTGCGCGTTCAACCCGCGCTGCAACTACGCGCACCTGAACAACGGCCTCAGCGAGACCGAGCGGCCGGAGCTCCTGGACACCGGCGACGGCCACATGGTGGCCTGCCACCTCTCCCCGCAGAACCGCCGCGAGGCGTGGGAGACCGACATCAAGCCGAAGCTCTGAACGGGACGACTGTGACCACTACTGACGCCGAATCCACTCCTCCCGCACCGAAGCTGGGCGAGGAGATCCTGTCGGTCGACGGACTCGTCAAGCACTTCCCGATCCGCAAGGGCCTGCTGCAGCGCCAGGTCGGCGCCGTTCAGGCTGTCGACGGCCTGACGTTCAGCGTGCGGCAGGGCGAGACGCTGTCCCTGGTGGGGGAGTCCGGTTGTGGCAAGACCACGACCGGCCGGCTGCTCACCCGGCTGGAGACGCCGACCGCGGGCAAGATCGTGTTCGAGGGCCGCGACATCAGCAACCTCAGCGAGGGGCGGATGCGCCCGCTGCGTCGCGACGTACAGATGATCTTCCAGGATCCGTACGGTTCGCTGAACCCGCGGCACACGGTCGGCAAGATCGTCGGCGCGCCGTACCGCCTGCAGCACGTGAAGACCGAGCACGGCGTGAAGAAGGCCGTGCAGGAGTTGCTCGAGCTGGTCGGCCTCTCGCCGGAGCACTACAACCGCTACCCGCACGAGTTCTCCGGCGGCCAGCGGCAGCGCATCGGCATCGCCCGTACGCTCGCCCTCCGCCCGAAGCTGATCGTCGCGGACGAGCCGGTGTCGGCGCTGGACGTGTCGATCCAGGCCCAGGTCGTGAACCTGCTCGAGGACCTGCAGGACGAGTTCGACCTGACGTACGTGATGATCGCCCACGACCTGTCCGTCGTACGGCACGTGTCCGACCGGGTCGCGGTCATGTACCTCGGCAAGATCGTCGAGCTCGCGGACCGCGTCAGCCTGTACGAGCGCCCGATGCACCCGTACACGGTCGCCCTGCTGTCCGCCGTTCCGGTCCCCGACACCAAGCGCAAGGCCAAGCAGGAACGCATCCGCCTCCAGGGTGACGTCCCGTCGCCGATCAACCCGCCGCCGGCCTGCCGCTTCCACACCCGCTGCTGGAAGGCGCAGGAGATCTGCAAGACCCAGGAACCACCCCTGATCGAACTGGCCCCAGGCCACCAGACCGCCTGCCATTTCCCGGAGAACCTGGAGACCCCGGCCGCGAAGACCGATCAGTAGAGGTCGGTGATCGGCGTACCGGTCGGCAGCGCGAAGGACGCGGTCCGGGCCGGAACCTTGTTGAAGGTGAGCTTGGTGAACGCGGGCACCGCGATCTTGGTGCTGCTGGTCCGGGCGTTGACGACCAGCAGGTCGAGCTCGCCGGACTGACGTTCGGCGGCGATCGTGCAGGTGACGTCGTCGAGCCACTGGCCGAAGAACATGCTGAGGTACGTCGACGGCAGTGCGACGTGCGTGCCGGTGGTCGCGTCGAAGAGCTGGAGGTTCGACCAGACCGGCTGGATGACCGGGCGGGCGTCGTCGGGTTCGGTGACGAGGTACGCGGCCGTGGGGGACAGGAACGCCTGCTGGCCGGTGAACTTCACGGGGGCGGTCGCGCTGATGGTGGGGCCGATCGCGAGGTTCACGACCGCGTACTTGTCGAACGGCTGCTGGAAGACGAGCTGACCGGCTCCGACGGTGCGGACAATCTCGGGTCCGACCTTCGCGATCAACTCGCCTCGGTCGGTGGTCAGGTCCCAGCGGTACAGCCCTTGGAGAGTGCCGAAGTACGCGTGGTCGCCGTCGAGGGCTACGACTCGAGGGTCGGCGACCAGGCTCAGGTTGGGTGAGACCCTGTTGCCGATCCCGGTGCGGACCAGCTCGCGGCGGGCGGCGACGTCGTACACGACCGACTCGTAGCGGTCGTTGAAGCCTTCCACCCAGGCCACCAGGTTGCCGCTGTCGCCGCCGGTCAGGCGCCATGCGGACTTGCTCAGGGAGCGTACGCCGTCGTGGTCCACGACGTGGATCGCGTTCTCGGAGTTGAGGAAGACGAAACCCGCGTCGGTCTGGACGAAGGTGACCACGCGGTGCGGGGCGACCGAAATGGTTTCGTCGCCGTAGTGGAGCTCGGAGCCCACCGCGTACGTCACCCGGCGCTGGCTGAAGAGTGGCGGCACGTGGCGCTTGCGGGCGGCGGCGACGGCCAGGGTTCCGCCGGCCAGGGTCACGGCGGTGCCGCCGAAGATTGTGAGGACACGGCGGCGGGAGAGCCGGTGGTTGCCGGCCGCAATGATTCCGTCGAGGTCGAGCGGTGGGGGTTCGACGCCGGCGGCGCGTTCGGTGAGGGTGTCCTTGAGCAGGTCGTTCATTCGGTCAGCCCCGCCTTCTGTACGACGTCGGCGCCCAGCCGGGCGCGGAGTTTCTTCAGCGCGTCCGAGACCTGGCTCTTCACGGTCCCGACGCTGCAGCCGAGTACGTCGGCGGTCTGTACCTCGGTGAGGTCCTCGTAGTACCGCAGGACCAGCGCCGCCCGTTGTCGTGGTGGCAGCTGCTGCAGCTCGTGCCACAACCAGATCCGCGCGGTCGAGTCGTCGGCGTGCACGGCACGGTCCGGTACGTCGTCATGGGGCCGCTCGGCGTGCCACGACTTCCGGCGCCACCAGGCGATCGCGGTGTTGGTGATCGCCCGCCGCGTGTACGCCTCGGCGTTCCGCGGGTCGCGGAGGCGGTGCCAGCTGACGTACGTCTTCACCAGTCCCTCCTGGACGAGGTCCTCGGCCAGACCGCGCTCGCCGGCCAGCAGGTACGCGTACCGGAACAGCGCCGCGTGCCGGCCGGTCGCGAACTCGGCGAACGCCGTCGAGTCGGCCATCTCGTCCCCCTCGGGTCTGTCTACCCTCCCTGATGCGGGGACGTCGGCAAAGGGTTGGGTGTTGCGGCCAGCAGTACGCTGGCGATCAGGGCGTGCCCGGCGGCGTTCGGGTGGTCGCCGTCGGCGGCGAGCAGCGAGGTGATGTTCGAGCTGTCCTTGAACGGCGTGTAGATGTCGACGTACGTCGCGTCGTCGGCGGCCGCGGCGGCGGCGATCGCGCCGTTCGTGCGGAGCGTGAGCTGGTCGCTGGCCTGCAGGCCGCTGGCGGGGTACTGGCGGGCGGCGACGTCGCCGTCCTCGAACACGTTCCAGTAGCCGGTCACCAGGATCGTCGTCGGCTGGTTGTTCCGGAGCGCGTGGATCCGGCCGAGGATCTTGCCCAGGTTCACGGTCAGCTGCTCGAACTCGTCGGACACGCAGTCGGCGGTGCACTGACCGCTGGTGACGTCGTCGTGGTGATCGCCGAAGTCGTTCGCCCCGATCGTCAGCAGGACGACGTTCGCGGCGGCGGTGTCGACCTGGGTGGCGGAGTCGGGCTGGTTCAGCGTCTGCAGCAGACCGGACGAGTCCAGTCCGCCGACGCCCAGGTTGGTGACCGCGACAGTGGCCACGTCGCGGTCCTGGAGCTGGTCGCCGTACATCTGCGGGAATGCCGAGCAGTTGCAGTTGGAGCCGGAGGTGACCGAGTCGCCGAGGGCCACGACGTGGATCTGACCGGCCGGAAGTGGCTTGAAGACCCCACTCACCGTGTCGGCGCCGCTGATCACGGTGACGACGATGAGGACGATGAGGCCGACGGCGAGCCGTCGAGTTGTCTGGATCACGCGGGTTTCTTGTGCCTCGTCTCGATACGTCCGGGAAGGGCGAGCTGACTCGTCCCAGCGTGGTGGGTGAGCCCCGGAATGGCCAGTTGGTTCGCGAGCCAAGGATAGGCCGCCGCGAAGGCCGGTGCTGCGAACTGCCACACATGGGTGCCGGGGGAGATCTGGACCCGGGACCAGATCCCGACCGCGGCGGCGGCCTTGGACAGCTCCTCCGCCTCGTGCTGGTGACGTCGCTCCTTGGTGCTGGTCAGGAACAGTCCGTCCACGCCCTGGTACCTGCCGTGCGCCTTCATCACCAGGAGCGCCTCGTTCTGGTGCTCGAGCGCCACGTCGCCGCCGTACAGGTCGTGCAGGCTGGCGGCCGGCGTGCTCGTGTACGGCGCGAGGTCGCCGGAGATGTCGATGAAGTGCGTGAACACGTCCGGGTGTTCGACGACCAGGTCCAGCGAGCAGGTCCCGCCCATCGAGAACCCGGCGACCGCCCACTGCGCCGGGTTGGTGGCGGCGCCGAAGGTCTTCTCGATGTACTTCGGGATGTCCTGGTCGAGGTGGTCGGCCGAGTTCCCGCGCGGGCCGTTCACGCACTCCGTGTCGTTCGTGAACCGCGCGGTCGCGTCGGCGAACACCAGGATGGGCGCGTAGCCGTGGTGCAGACGCGCGTACGCGTCGGACACCTGGACGGCGTTGCCGAGCCGCACCCAGTCGCCGGGGCCGCCGCGCTCACCGCCGATCAGCTCGACGACCGGGAGCGGGTGCCGGTGCGCGGTGCGGACGAACCAGATCGGCGGCAGGTAGACCAGTTCCGGCCGGTGCTTGAAGTGGCTGTACGTCGCGGGAATGACCACCTGGACGAGCTTTCCGACGCCCGGAGGCTTGGTGGCGTTCGCCTCGTGCCGGAGCCGCGCGATCGACACCTGCCCCGCCAGCGGGGTGTTGGTCCAGTCGCTGACGGCGGAGTCGATGGTCGGGTAGTACCCGACGAACTGGTTCACGCCGTTCGCACAGACCAGCGCGGCGAGCGCCGCGGCCACGACCGCCATACCCCGTCGCCACCACCGCGCGGTCCGCCAGCCGGCGGCCAGCACGAGCAGGGCAGCGATGGCGAGACCCAGCCACAACCACACCGAGAACGGCAGCGGATCGGTCACCCCGACCGCCGTGGCTCCCGGGTACGCCGCCAGAAACGTGAGCAGCACGGTGACGCCCGCGATCAGCGGGACCATCCGCCAGTGCCACTTGTAGTCCCGCCAGCCGATGGCCGCGATCAGCGCACCGGCAGCGAGCACGTCGAGCATCGCCGGAAACCATCCCCCCAGCAGCGATACGTTCATCCATTCCCTCCGAAGCCGAGTAGACCCAACCCCTTGACGTCACACAACGCTAGATGGTTGGCATGACGTTCCCGGGCCCACTCAGCGTCCCCTCAGTTTCGTGATACTGAGTGATCGGTCAGTCACCGAGTGTCGCAACCCGTGCCGTGGTGGTCGGCGTTCGACAATGTCGAACGGAGGGCGTTGTTCCGCGCGGACTTCGCTCTTACATTCCAGCCAGCCGTGGTCGTCACGGCGAGGAAGGGAGGTTCGGTATGGCTACGACCGAGACGGTCAAGGCGAAGACCCTTCTGGGGGAGTGTTCCGCCGAGTTCCTGGGCACGTTCATCCTGATCCTGTTCGGGGTCGGTGTGGTGGCACAGGTGGTGGCCGGCGGGATCGGGAACCACGACTCGATCGCATGGGCCTGGGGTCTGGGCGTCACCCTGGGCATCTACGTGGCGGGCCGGATGACCGGCGCGCACCTCAACCCGGCGGTGACCATCGCGCTGGCGGCGTTCCGCGGATTCAGTTGGCGGAAGGTGGCGCCGTACGCGCTGGCGCAGTTCCTCGGGGCGTTCGCGGCGGCGCTGGTGGTCCGCTGGAACTACACCGAGGCTCTGAACAAGTTCGACCCCGGCCTGACCCGGAAGAGCCAGATCGTGTTCTCGACGCTGCCCGGCAACGGCGCGGACATCGGCGTGCACCTCTGGGGCGGCTTCCGCGACCAGATCATCGGTACGGCGATCCTGATGCTGCTGATCCTCGCCATCACCGACCTGCGCAACACGGCCCCGGCCGCGAACCTGACGCCGTTCATCGTCGGTCTGGTCGTGGTCGGTATCGGCATGGCGTGGGGTACGAACGCCGGCTACGCGATCAACCCGGCCCGTGACTTCGGCCCGCGGCTGGCGTCGTTCATCACCGGGTACGGCGGGGCGTTCAAGGACCAGTTCGGCGAAGTGTATTTCTGGGTACCGATCGTGGCGCCGATCCTCGGCGCGCTGCTCGGCGCGCTGATCTACGACCAGCTGGTCGGCCGGTTCCTGCCGATCGCGGACGAGGACGAGGAACCGGGGCGCATTCCGGAGGAGGACACGACCGCATGATGAATCCCCTGTGTTTGTGTGAGGAGAGGACTTTCCATGGCTGACTTCGTCGGTGCCGTCGACCAGGGCACCACGAGCACCCGCTTCATGATCTTCGACCACTCCGGCAACGAGGTGGGCAAGCACCAGCTCGAGCACGAGCAGATCCTGCCGCAGGCCGGCTGGGTGGAGCACAACCCGACCGAGATCTGGGAGCGGACCAGCTCGGTCATCCAGACCGCGCTGAACGCGAACAACCTGCACGCCAGCGACCTCGCCGCGCTCGGCATCACCAACCAGCGCGAGACCGCGGTGGTGTGGAACCGCAAGACCGGCCGGCCGTACTACAACGCGATCGTCTGGCAGGACACCCGGACCGACCGGATCGCCTCCGCGCTGGAGCGCGAGGGCAAGGGTGATGTGATCCGGCAGAAGGCCGGCCTGCCGCCGGCGACGTACTTCTCGGCCGGCAAGGTGCAGTGGATCCTCGAGAACGTCGACGGCGTCCGGGAGGCCGCCGAGGCGGGGGACGCGGTCTTCGGCAACACCGACACGTGGCTGCTGTGGAACCTGACCGGCGGTACCGAGGGCGGCGCACACATCACCGACGTCACCAACGCCAGCCGGACCATGCTGATGAACCTCGAGACGCTCGACTGGGACGACGAGCTGATCAGCTTCTTCAACATCCCGCGCTCGATGCTGCCCGAGATCCGGCCGTCGTCGGACCCGAACAAGTACGGCGAGACGCTGGCGAACGGCCCGCTCGGCGGCGTCGTACCGCTGACCGGCGACCTCGGCGACCAGCAGGCGGCGACCGTCGGGCAGGTGTGCTTCAACCCTGGTGAAGCGAAGAACACCTACGGCACGGGCAACTTCATGCTGCTGAACACCGGTACCGAGCTGGTCCGGTCGAAGGCCGGCCTGCTCAGCACGATGTGCTACAAGTTCGGCGACGAGGCCCCGGTGTACGCGCTGGAGGGCTCCATCGCGGTCACCGGTTCCGCGGTGCAGTGGCTGCGCGACCAGCTCGGCATCATCTCCGGTGCCGCCGAGATCGAGACGCTGGCCAAGCAGGTCGCGGACAACGGCGGCGTGTACTTCGTCCCCGCGTTCTCCGGCCTGTTCGCGCCGTACTGGCGGTCCGACGCCCGCGGCGCGATCGTCGGACTGTCCCGGTTCAACACCAACGCCCACCTGGCGCGCGCGACACTGGAAGCGATCTGCTACCAGAGCAAGGACGTGTCGGACGCGATGGAGAAGGACTCCGGCGTACAGCTCGACGTGCTGAAGGTGGACGGCGGCGTGACGGCGAACGAGCTGGCCATGCAGATGCAGGCCGACATCCTCGGCGTACCGGTGAGCAAGCCGGTCGTCGCGGAGACCACCGCGCTCGGGGCGGCGTACGCGGCCGGGCTCGCCGTGGGCTTCTGGAAGAACAAGGAAGAGCTGGTCCAGAACTGGAACGAGGACAAGCGGTGGGAGCCGCAGTGGAACGACGAGCAGCGCGCCCAGGGGTACGCCGGATGGCAGAAGGCCGTCCAGCGCACGCTTGACTGGGTCGACGTCGACTGATCAGGAGGAACAACTGTGGCTGTAGTGGCTCTGTCACCGCAAGCAAGGGCCGACGCGATCGACGCGCTGGCGGACGGACGCGAACTGGACGTCCTGGTGATCGGTGGCGGGGTGGTCGGCACCGGATCGGCGCTCGATGCCGCCACCCGCGGGCTGACCACCGGACTGCTGGAGGCCCGCGACTTCGCGAGCGGCACCTCCAGCAGGTCCAGCAAGCTGATCCACGGCGGCCTGCGCTACCTGGAGATGCTCGACTTCCGGCTCGTGCACGAGGCGCTGCAGGAGCGCGGCCTGCTCCTGCAGCGGATCGCACCGCACCTGGTGAAGCCGGTGCCGTTCCTGTACCCGCTCCAGCACCGCTGGTGGGAGCGGTTCTACGCCGGCGCCGGCGTCGCGCTGTACGACGGGATGGCGGTCAGCTCGGGCCTCGGCGCCGGGCTGCCGATCCACCGGCACCTGACCCGGCGCGGGGCGATGCGGCTGGTCCCGTCGCTGAAGAAGTCCGCGCTGATCGGCGCGCTGCAGTACTACGACGCGCAGGTCGACGACGCGCGGCACACGATGGAGCTTGCCCGGACGGCGGCGTCGTACGGCGCGCTGGTCGCGAACCGGGTGAAGGTCACCGGGTTCCTCCGGCAGGGCGAGCGGGTCACTGGGGTCCAGGCGAAGGACCTGGAGAGCGGACGCGAGTTCGAGGTCCGCGCGAAGCAGGTCGTGAACGCGACCGGTGTGTGGACCGACGACACCCAGGCGATGGTGGGGGAGCGCGGGCAGTACCACGTGCGCGCGTCCAAGGGCATCCACCTCGTCGTACCGAAGGACCGGATCCAGTCCAGCACCGGGATGATCCTGCGGACCGAGAAGTCCGTGCTGTTCATCATCCCGTGGGGCCGGCACTGGCTGATCGGTACGACGGACACCGACTGGCGGCTGGACAAGGCGCATCCGGCGGCGACGAGCAAGGACATCGAGTACCTGCTCGACCACGTGAACGCCGTACTGACGACGCCGCTCACCCGGGAGGACGTCGAGGGCGTGTACGCCGGGCTGCGTCCGCTGCTGGCGGGGGAGTCCGAGAGTACGTCGAAGCTGTCCCGCGAGCACGTCGTCGCCCACAGCGCGCCCGGTCTCGTGGTGGTTGCCGGTGGCAAGTACACGACGTACCGGGTGATGGCGAAGGACGCCATCGACGCGGTCGCGGACGCGCTCGACGGGCGGGTGCCGCGGAGCGTCACGAAGAACATCCCGCTGGTCGGCGCCGACGGGTACCAGGCGCTCTGGAACCAGCGCCAGCTGATCGCGCAGCGCTCGGGGCTGCACGTGGCGCGGATCGAGCACCTGCTCAACCGGTACGGCGCACTCGTCGACGAAGTACTCGAACTGGTCGCCGAGGACCCGTCGCTGGGCGAGCAGCTGCCCGGGACGCAGGACTACCTGAAGGCCGAGATCGTGTACGGCGCCAAGGCCGAAGGCGCCCGGCACCTCGACGACGTGCTGGCCCGCCGTACCCGGATCTCGATCGAGGCCTGGGACCGCGGTGTCGCAGCGGCCGAGGCCGCCGCCCGGCTGATCGCCCCGGTCCTCGGCTGGGACGAGCAGACCATCGAACGCGAGGTCGCGTTCTACCTGAAGCGCGTCCAGTCCGAACGTGACTCCCAGGACCAGCCCGATGACGAGTCCGCCGACAAGGTCCGCCTCGAGGCGCCGGACATCGTCTCGCCCGCCTGACCCGGAGGGGTGGGGAGGGCCGCGCGGCACGGCCCTCCCCCTAGATCTCCCGGTCCTCGGGACGGATCCAGTTGAAGGTGCGCTGGACGGCGGCCTGCCAGTTCGCGTACTCGGTGGCGCGGCGGGCCGGGTCCATGTGCGGCATCCACTGGCCGGCCCGGTGCCAGTTGCTGCGAAGGCCTTCGAGGTCCGGCCAATACCCGACCGCGAGACCGGCGGCGTACGCGGCACCCAGCGACACGGTCTCGGTCACCATCGGCCGTACGACGCGGACGTCGAGCAGGTCCGCGAGGAACTGCATCAGCAGGTTGTTGGCGGTCATCCCGCCGTCGACCTTCAGTGCGGTCAGCGCGATGCCGGAGTCCGCGTTCATCGCGTCCACCACCTCGAGCGTCTGGAACCCGGTCGCCTCCAGGACCGCCCGGGCCAGGTGCCCCTTGGTGATGTACCCGGTCAGCCCGGCGATCACCCCGCGGGCCTCGCTGCGCCAGTGCGGCGCGAACAACCCGGAGAACGCCGGCACGATGTAGGCGCCGCCGTTGTCGTCGACCGTCCGCGCCAGCGTCTCGATCTCGGCCGCGGTGTGGATCATCCCGAGCCCGTCGCGGAACCACTGCACCAGCGACCCGGTCACCGCCATCGACCCTTCGAGCGCGTACGACGCGGCGTGGTCGCCGATCTGGTACGCGACCGTGGTCAGCATCCCGTGCTTGGACCGGACGATCTCCTGCCCGGTGTTCATCAACAGGAACGACCCGGTGCCGTACGTGCACTTCGCCTCACCCGCGCTGAAACACGTCTGCCCGAACAGCGCCGCCTGCTGATCCCCGAGCGCGGCGCCGATCCGGACCCCCGGGAGCACCTCGGTCGCGGTCGCGAACACCCCCGACGACGGACGGATCTCCGGCAGGATCGCCCGCGGTACGTCGAACGCCGCCAGCAGCTCGTCGTCCCAATCAAGCGTCTCGATGTTCATCAGCATCGTCCGGCTGGCGTTGGTGACGTCGGTGGCGTGCGTCCGGCCGCCGGTGAAGTTCCAGATCAGCCAGGTCTCCATCGTGCCGAACAGGACCTCGCCGCGCTCGGCCCGCTGCCGCAGACCGGGCGTGTGGTCGAGCATCCAGCGGATCCGCGGCGCCGAGAAGTACGTCGTCAGCGGCAGCCCGCAGCGGTCCGCGAACCGGTCCGGCCCGGCGTCGCCCGCGAGCTCGGTGACCAGCCGGTCGGTCCGGGTGTCCTGCCACACCACCGCATGCCCGATCGGCCGACCGGTGACACGGTCCCAGAGCAGGCTGGTCTCCCGCTGATTGGTGATGCCGATGGCAACGACCTGCGACGGGTCGGCCGCGATCTGCCGGATCGCCGCCGGCACCACCCGGCTCACGTTCCGCCAGATCTCCTCGGCGTCGTGCTCCACCCACCCCGGCCGCGGAAACAACTGCCGATGCTCCCGCTGCGCCACCGACACCAGCCGCCCGCGCCGGTCGAACAGGATGCACCGACTCGAGTTCGTCCCCTGATCCACCGCCGCCACATACTGCTCAGCCATCAGTCCCCCTCACCCCGGACCCCCAGGCCACCACACCCCACCCAACCACGAACCCCACCCACGCGTCGTCCGCCGCCCCAACACGTCGCGACGACCCGACCCTCCACCGACCTCCACCGACGGCGCCCCGGTGAGGTGCGGTGGTAAGCCGGTCGGCACTCCGGTGAGGTGCGATGGTGAGGTGCGGTGGTTGGTGGTGAGGTGCGGCGGTGATCAGCTCCGCACTCCGTCGAGGTGCGGTGGTGAGGCGGTCCGCACCCCACCGACGTGTGATCTTGAGGCGCGCCACGCTCCGCGCTCCGGTGAGGTCCGGTGGTGGGGCGGTCCGCAGTCCAGCGACCTGCGGTCGTGAGGCGCTCCGCGCTCCAGCGAGGCACCCCGGGGAGGTGAGGTGCGGTGGTGAGGTGGGACGTGGTGGCGAGGCGGTCCGCACTCCGGGGAGGTGCGGAGGTAGGGCGGTCTGCGCTTCGTGGGGTGGGGTGTGGTGGTCGGGTGGTCGGGTGGTGGTGGGGGTGTGTGGCGGGCGGGGCGTCATGTGTCGTCTCGGAGGTCGCGGGCGATGGCTTCGGCGGTGGCTCGGACCATGGTGACGAGGTCTTCGCGGTGGCGGAGGCGGCTGTCGCAGATGCGTTCGATCCGGCCGGTGAGGCCGACGGCGCCGACGACCAGCCCGCCGAGGCCGCGGATCGGGGCCGCGATACTCGCCAGCTCGACGGTGTGCTCCTCGAACTCGGTTGCCCACCCGCGCGCCCGCACACCCGCCAGCTCCTCACCCAGCCGGGCCGGATCGGTGATCGTCCGCGTGGTGTACGCCTCCAGCGCCCGCGGCCGCGCCGCCCCACTCGTGTCGTACGCGAGCACCGCCTTGCCCAGCGCGGTCGCATGCGGCGGCAACGTCGTACCGACGTCCAGGTCCTGGTCGCTGTCGTCCGGCCGGAAGACGTGGTGCACGACCACCACCTTCCCCTCGACGAGCCGGCCGACCCGAACCACCTCGCCGCTGCGCGACGCCAGCGAGTCCGCCCAGTTGATCGCCCGGCTGCGCAGCTCGTTCGGATCCAGGTAACTCTCGCCGAGCCGCCCGAACGCGTCACTCAGGTGGTAGTGCGCCCCGCTCCGGTCCTGGTCGACGAACCCGACCTGATGCAGCGTCCGCAGGATCCCGTGCACGGTCGGCTTCGCCAGCCCGAGCGCGTTCGCGAGATCGGCCACCCCCAGCCCCTCAGGCGCGGCGGCGAGCAGTCGCAGCACCGCCGCGGCCCGCTCGATCGACTGCACGGTGCCCGGCACACCGGCAGGCTACCTGTGAATCACTGGTCTGGCTCCACCTCAGCGGCAGTCTCACTCGGACGCGATCGCCCGCAGAACATCCAACCGAGCCGCCCGTCTCGCCGGCCACACCGCCGCCAACACCCCGAACCCCACCGCAACCAGCACCGCAACGACCAACTGCAGCACCGGTACGTCGCGCACCGGGAGCCCGTCGTCCGCCATCGCGGCCTGGATCGCCACCGCGAACCCCACCCCGATCAGCATCCCGAGCAGTGCGCCCAGCAGTGTGATCGCGATCGACTCGACCTGCAGCATCCGGCGCAGTTGCCGGCGGTCCATCCCGATCGACCGCAGCAGCCCGATCTCGCGGGTACGCTCGATCACGCCGAGCGCCAGCGTGTTCACGATCCCGAGCAGCGCGATCAGGATCGCCATCGCGAGCAGGAACCCGACGACCGCCAGGATCCCGTTCACCGGCGTTAGCGCGCTCGCGGCGTACGCCTGCTGGTCGCGGACCTCGAGCGACGGGTAGTCCTTCGCCAGCTCGCCGAGGATCCCGGCCCGGACCTCGGCGACCTGCTTGCCCTGGGCAACATCGACGTACAGCAGGCTGTCGCTCGACGGCCCGCCGATCCGCTCGTACGTCGCGAGCGACAGGACGACCCCGTTGAGCTGCCGGTTCGGTGCGAGGATCCCGCCGACGGTCAGCCGGGTGGTGCCGGCTGTCGTCTTCAGCTCGAGGCTCTTGCCGACCGTGAGCCCGAGCGTCTTGGCGAGGTTCCGCGGCAGTACCGCGTTGCCTGCCGCGAGTCCGGCCGCGGAACCGGAGTCGAACTTGGTCACGATCGGGCCGGCGAGGGTGCCGTCGCCGACACCCATGACCGGGATGCTGTTCGCGCCGATCTGCCCGGCCTGCTGCCGGATCCGGTGCACGCCGGTGACTCCGTCGACCTTGGCGGTCCGGTCGGCGACCTGGCTGCTGAAGTTCTGGCTGCCGTCGTTCGTGATCAGGATGCCCGACGTGCCGAGCGCGTCCAGGACGGTCCGGTGGATGGAGGCCTTCGCGGTCGCGGAGATCACCAGCAGTCCGCAGATGAGCGACACCGAGATCATCAGCGCGGACGCGGTCGCCGACGTACGGCGCGGGTTCCGTTCCGCGTTGCGGCGGCCGAGCGTCACGGGTGTCCGCCGGCCGAACGGGTACATCAGCCCGCGCACGACGTACCTGCTGATCAGGGGACCGACCATGACAACGGCCAGCGTGGCGATCCCGGCGGCGAGCGCCAGCAGGACGGCGCCGACGAGGCCCGCGCTGGACAGGCCGATGCCGGCCAGGATCAGGCTCATCAGCAGCATGAAGCCACCGGTCGCCGCGCGCTTCAGGGCCGGGCGCTCCGGGATCTGGACGTCGTCGCGCATCGCGGCGATCGGCGGGAGCTTGCTCGCCCGGATCGCCGCCGGCGCGGCGGCGCCGACCGTGACGCCGATGCCGAGGAGGTAGCAGACGATGATCGTGGCCGGAGAGACCTGGAGGCTCGCGGTCGGGATGCGAAGGTGCAGCGTCTGATAGCCGAACCGGATACCGACCGCGGAGAGAATACCGATCAGGAGTCCGAGGGATGCGCCGAGGAAGCCGATGATCACACTCTCGGTCAGGATCGTCCGGGTGACCTGCGCGCGGGACGCGCCGATCGCCCGGAGCATCGCGAGTTCCTTCGAGCGCTGGGCCACGACCATCGAGAACGTGTTGACGATCAGGAACGTACCGACGAACAACGCCAGGCCGGCGAAGAGCGCCATCACGATGCTGAAGCCGCCGAAGGTGGTGTCGAGGTCGTGCTTGCCGTCCGCGGCGACTTCCTTGGCGGTCCGGACCTTCACCGCGTCGCCGAGGGCCGAGCTGATCGCCTTGCTGACGACCGACGGGTCGGAGCCTGGCGTGACGACGACCGCCATGGATGTCCAGCCGGCCTTGCCGAGCAGCAGCCGCTGCGCGGTCGCGCCGTCGAAAGTGACCAGTGGCGCTCCCGCCGCGACACCGGACGCGGGGGAGGAGGTGATCGCGGTCAAGGTCGCTGTGACGGCTTGGGTCGGCGTGACGACCCGCACCTGGTCGCCGATCGAATAGCCGGCCAGAGTGGCGGTGCCCTGGTCCAGGGCGAGCTGGCGGTCGCCCAGCGGCGCCGTACCGGTGACGGCCAGGAACGGTGCGGCCTGACTGGTGCGCGGCCACGCGGCGCCGAACGTGGTCAGTCCGTAGTCGTCGAGTTGTTTGCCGTTGGGGTCGAGGACCTGGAGGTCACCGACCAGGAGCTGCGGGATGGCGGCCGCGACACCCGGCACGGCACTGATCTGGTTCGCCACATCGATCTGGAACGTCGGCGGCGTGCCGGACGTGCTCGTGATCGGCGAGGACGGCGTCACGGTGATGTCCGCGGTGCTGACCGCGAAGTTCTTCTTCAGCGCGGTCGAGAGGGTGTCGGTGAAGACCATCGCGCCGCCGGCGAACGCGACCCCGAGGGTTACGGCGATGGTGCAGAGGGTGAAGCGGAGGCGGTGGGCGAGGACGGAGCGGAGGCCTAGTTTGAACATCAGCTGGCCGGTTCCGTGGCTGGGTCGAGTTGTTTCATGCGGTCCAGGACGGATTCGGCGGTCGGGTCGAGGAGCTCGGACTGCAGAGCGCCGTCGGCGAGGAACAGGACGCGGTCGGCGTACGACGCGGCGGTCGGGTCGTGGGTGACCATCACGACGGTCTGGTGGAAGTCGCGGACGGAGCGGTGCAGGAAGGCGAGGACGTCGCCGGAGGAGCGGGAGTCGAGGTTGCCGGTCGGTTCGTCGGCGAACACGACGTCGGGGCGGGAGACCAGCGCGCGGGCGCAGGCGACGCGTTGCTGCTGGCCGCCGGAGAGCTCCGACGGGCGGTGGCTGAGGCGGTCGCCGAGGCCGATCGTGTCGACGACCGTGGCCAGCCAGTCCTGGTCGGGTTTCCGGCCGGCCAGGTCGAGCGGGAGCGTGATGTTCTCCAGCGCGGACAGGGTCGGGACCAGGTTGAACGCCTGGAACACGAACCCGATCCGGTCCCGGCGCAAGTGCGTCAGCTGCTTCTCGGGGAGCGTGGTCAGGTCGACGTCGCCGAGCAGGACCTTGCCGTCGGACGGTTTGTCGAGGCCGGCGAGGCAGTGCAGCAGCGTGGACTTACCGGAGCCGGACGGGCCCATGATCGCGGTGAACCGGCCTTTGCCGAACTCCGCGCTGACACCGGCCAGTGCGTCCACCTGCGTCGAACCGCCGCCGTACCGCTTCCAGACCTCGATCGCCTGGACTGCCAGATCGTCCACAGTCATGCGACGAACCGTATCCACCCGGGGTTCCGCACCCGGCCCGAGCCCGGTGCTAGCCGTCGACGGTGATCAGATCGATGCCGGCGGACTCGGCCGCGACCTCCTCGACAGAGCGGGTCGGGAGCGGCGGTGGGGTGCCGCCCCAGGCGGGGCAGATGGCCTTGTGGTCGCACCAGTCGCAGAGCGGGCCGGGGCTCGGGCGCCAGTCGCCGGAGTCGAGCGCGCGGGTGATCGCGACCCAGAGCGCGGAGACCTTCCGCTCGCAGGCGCGCAGGTCGGCCTCGTCGGGGACGTAGCGGACGATCTCGCCGTTGCCCAGATACACCAGTTGCAGCATCGCGGGGACCACACCGCGGAGCTTCCACAGCACCAGCGCATAGAACTTCATCTGGAAGAGCGCCTTCGCCTCGAAGAACTCCGACGGCGAACGGCCGGTCTTGTAGTCGACGACACGGATCTCACCCGTCGGCGCGACGTCCAGCCGGTCGACGTACCCGCGGAGCACCAGGCCGGAGTCCAGCGCGGTCTCGACGTACAGCTCCCGCTCGGCGGGCTCCAGGGCGTTCGGGTCCTCGAGGGTGAAGTACTTGCCGAGCAGTTGGTGCGCCTCGGCGAGCCACTTGGCCAGCTCCTCGCCGCTCGCGTCCTCCGCGAACAGCTCGCCGACCTCGGGCTCCTCGTCGAGCAGCCGCTGCCATTGCGGCTCGAGCATCGTCGCGGCCTGCTCCAGCGTCCGTTGGCCGCGCGGCAGGTCGAACAACCGCTCCAGCACGGCGTGCACGACGGTCCCGCGGACCGCCGCCGGTGACGGCTTCTCCGGCAACCGGTCGACCACCCGGAACCGGTACTTGAGCGGGCAACTCATGAAGTCCGCGGCCCGGGACGGCGACAGGGCACCGCGCGGATGCGGATCTGCTTCAGCTGCTGCAACGCTCATGCCTCAAACCCTAGGCACAACCACCGACACTTCGCGCGCACCCCACCCCCGCCTGTGGAAAACCAGGGCTGTCGCACGCAGTTACCGGACGCCAAGTAGCGTTGCCCTGATGGCTGACTCGCGCGACCCCGACAACCCCGCCCCGCCGGCCGGCGCACCGCCGCCCGGAACGTGGGTGCTCGGTCGTGTCCGCGGGATCCGGCTCACGATGCGGTTCACCTGGCTGCCGGTGGCGATGCTGCTGGCGCTCGGCTTCGCGACCATCATCGGCCAGCAGTTCCCGTCGCTCGGCGGCTGGCGGTACGTCGCCGCGTTCGCGTTCGTGGTGGCGTTCACGTTCTCGATCCTGGTGCACGAGTTGGCGCACGCGCTGATGGCGATGCGGTTCGGGATCGGGGTCACCGAGATCAACCTCGGCTTCTTCGCGGCCGGCACGCACATCGAGGGCGAGCGGAAGTCGCCGCTCGCGGAGTTCGCGGTCTCGGTCGTCGGCCCGGTCGCGTCCCTGATCGTCGGCGGGCTGGCGTACTTCGCGTCGCGCGCGTTCGACGAGGGTGTCGGGTACGTCGCGCTCTGGGAGCTCGGCATCGCGAACCTGATCGTCGGCGCCACGAACCTGCTGCCCGGCCTGCCGCTCGACGGCGGCTGGGTGCTGCGGGCCATCGTCTGGAAGCTCACCGGCAACATGCACACCGGCACCGTGGCGGCGGCCTGGGCGGGCCGGGCGCTCGCGATCCTGGTGCTGGCCGGGCCGGTGATCGCCGAGCAGATCTGGGGCTGGCAGCCCTCGATCATCGACTTCGTGATCGCACTGCTGATCGGGTTCTTCCTCTGGTCGGGCTCGACCGCCTCGCTGATGCAGGCGCGGCTCCGGCGCAAGCTGCCCGCCTTGCAGGTGCGGACCCTGGCCCGGCGCGCCGTCGCCGTACATTCCGGTACGCCGATCTCCGAGGCCGTCCGGATGGCCGGGGAGGCCCAGGCCGGGGCGGTCGTGGTGATCGACGGCGACGGCAAGCCGCACGCACTGGTGTCGGAGTCGGCGGTCTCGGCGGTCGCCCCGAACCAGCGCCCGTGGACCACGGTCAGCGAGGTTTCCACCCGGATCGGCGCGGGCCACATCATCGGCGTGAACGACACCGGTGAGGAGATCCTCGCCACACTGCGTGAGCACCCGGCGTCGGAGTACCTGGTCCTCGATGCGGCCGGCGGCGTGTACGGCGTACTCGCGACGTCCGACGTGGAGAGGGCGTTCCGGGGCCGCTGATTACAGGGTTCCGGTGACCGAAAGTTAAGGTGAGCGCCTTATGGCTGACTTGCGCGACTTTCCCGACCAGGCGTTCTCCGGCGTCCATCACGGACCGCTGCAGGAGGGCGAGTGGATCACCCTGCAGGACTCGAAGGGCCGCCGGCACTCGGTGAAGCTGGAGCGCGGCAAGGTCTTCCACACCACCAAGGGCGGGATCGAGCACGACGACCTGATCGACGGCCCGGACGCGGTCACGATCCGCTCCAAGGGCAACGTCGAGTACCTGGCGCTGCGCCCGCTGATGGCCGACTACTCGGTGTCGATGCCGCGCGGCGCCGCGGTGATCTATCCGAAGGACACCGCGCAGATCGTCACGATGGCCGACATCTTCCCGGGCGCGAAGGTGGTCGAGGCGGGCGCCGGCTCCGGCGCGCTGACCACGGCGCTGCTGCGCGCGGTCGGGATCCACGGGCAGGTGATCTCGTTCGAGCGCCGCGAGGACTTCGCCGAGGTCGCGCGGAAGAACGTCACCGGCTTCTTCGGCGGTGAGCACCCGGCCTGGCGGCTCGAGGTCGGCGACCTGGTCGAGAAGCTGAACGAGCAGGACGTGGACCGCGTCGTACTGGACATGCTCGCCCCGTGGGAGTGCGTGGACGTCGTCGCCGAGGCACTCTCGCCCGGCGGCGTGTTCTGCGCGTACGTCGCCACCACGACGCAGCTGAGCCGGGTCGTGGAGACGCTCCGGGCGCACGGCGAGTTCACCGAGCCGCGCGCGTGGGAGTCGCTCGTGCGAGACTGGCATGTAGAGGGTCTCGCCGTCCGTCCAGGCCACCGGATGCAGGGGCACACGGCGTTCCTCGTGACCGCCCGGAGGATGGCGCGCGGCGTCCAGGCGCCGCGGAAGAAGCGCCGTCCGGCACCGGGCGCGTACGGCGACGACTACGCCGGCCCGCGACGCGCGGAGCCGGGCAACGCGGCATCGTCCGAAACTTCCGGCGACATGCCGTAGGCAACCTGCTCATCCGCAACCGACACGTGATGGGATTCAGCTTGCCCGGCGAGGTTTTCTGGGTAAGGTCCATAGGGTCGAGCCCCACATGGTGAGGTGATGATCGTGGCTGGAGACGAGAGTCCTACCGCGGCAGAACTGCGTAACCAGGTCCGGTACCTGGAGGCCGAGGTCGCGGCGTTGCGACGTCGGCTGCTCGAGCACCCGGCAGACAGCCGGTCGCTCGAGAGCAGGCTGTCCGAAACCCAGGCCTCCTTGGCGAGTGTCACCGCTCAGAACGAGCGGCTGGCCGACACGCTGCGGGAGGCGCGAGAGAAGATCATCGCCCTGAAGGAGGAAGTCGACCGGCTGGCGCAACCGCCCTCCGGGTTCGGCACCTTCCTCGGACGGAACGAAGACGACACGCTCGACGTGTTCACCGGCGGCCGGAAACTCCGGGTCGCGGCGAGCCCGTCGGTGGACCTGGACGAGCTCCGGCTCGGCCAGGAACTGATGCTGAACGAAGCCCTCAACGTGGTCGAGGCCTGTGCGTACGAGGTCGTCGGCGACGTGGTGATGCTCAAGGAGCTGCTCGCCGACGGCGAGCGGGCGCTGGTGATCGCGCAGGCGGACGAGGAACGGGTGGTGCGGCTCGCGTCGCCGCTGCTCGACGTACCGCTGCGGTCGGGCGACTCGCTGCTGCTGGAGCCCCGCTCCGGGTATGTCTACGAGAAGATCCCGAAGTCCGAGGTCGAGGAGCTGGTGCTCGAAGAGGTCCCGGACATCGACTACACCCAGATCGGCGGCCTGACCGGCCAGATCGAGCAGATCCGGGACGCGGTCGAGCTGCCGTACCTGCACAAGGACCTGTTCCTGGAGCACGAGCTCAAGCCGCCGAAGGGCGTGCTGCTGTACGGCCCGCCCGGCTGTGGCAAGACGCTGATCGCGAAGGCGGTGGCGAACTCGCTGGCCAAGAAGGTCGCCGAGCGCACCGGGATCGCCGAGCAGAAGTCGTTCTTCCTGAACATCAAGGGCCCCGAGCTGCTGAACAAGTACGTCGGTGAGACCGAGCGGCACATCCGCCTGGTCTTCCAGCGGGCCCGCGAGAAGGCGTCCGAGGGGATGCCGGTGATCGTGTTCTTCGACGAGATGGACTCGCTGTTCCGCACCCGCGGCTCCGGCGTCTCCTCCGACGTCGAGAACACCATCGTCCCGCAGTTGCTCAGCGAGATCGACGGCGTCGAGGGCCTGGAGAACGTCCTCGTGATCGGTGCCTCGAACCGTGAGGACATGATCGACCCGGCGATCCTGCGGCCCGGCCGGCTGGACGTGAAGATCAAGATCGAGCGCCCGGACGCCGAGGCGGCCCGGGACATCTTCTCGAAGTACCTGACCGCCGGACTGCCGCTGCACACCGACGACCTGAGCGAGTTCGGCGGCGACCGGCAGGCCTGCGTGGACGGGATGATCCAGCGCACCGTCGAGCGGATGTACACCGAGGCCGACGAGAACCGGTTCCTCGAGGTGACGTACGCGAACGGTGACAAGGAGGTCCTGTACTTCAAGGACTTCAACTCGGGCGCGATGATCCAGAACATCGTCGACCGGGCGAAGAAGATGGCGATCAAGGCGTTCCTGGACGAGAACCAGAAGGGCCTGCGGGTGCAGCACCTGCTGCAGGCCTGCGTGGACGAGTTCAAGGAGAACGAGGACCTGCCGAACACCACGAACCCGGACGACTGGGCCCGGATCTCCGGCAAGAAGGGCGAGCGGATCGTCTACATCCGTACGCTCATCTCCGGCAAGCAGGGCACCGAGCCGGGTCGGTCGATCGACACCGCGACCAACACCGGGCAGTACCTGTAAGGACCACACAACCGCCCCCGCGACCGTCTGGTCGCGGGGGCGGTTGACGTTCCGTGAGTCGGTGGGGGTGGAGATAACCCCCGGTACGATTGAACTGGTCCCGGAATGTTGGACTGGTTAAGTAAGAGGTTATAGAGGGTTCTAGGCTGCGAGGGTCTGGGTCCGGTAGTTCACCGGGCTCAGGCCCTCGAGTTGTGTGGAGATGCGGTGGTTGTTGTACCAGCCGACGTACTCGTGCAGCGCTTCAGTGAGGGCGTCGACGGACACGTATCGGGTGTGGTTGAAGAGTTCTTCTTTGAGGTGCCCGAACCAGTTCTCGATCACGGCGTTGTCGTAGCAGTTGGCTTTGCGGGACATCGACTGGGTCGCTCCGGCGGCGGCGAGCAGCCGCTGCCAGGTGGGGTGCTGGTACTGGAATCCTTGGTCGGAGTGCACCAGCGGCGCCTGGCCGGGTTCGCGGCCGGGGTCGAGGGTGGCCAGGGCGTCGCGCAGCGAGCCGTTGGTGAGGTCCAGGTTCGGGGAGTTGCCGATCGTGTAGGCGATGATCTGGTGGTCGAACAGGTCCATGACCGGTGACAGGTAGAGCTTGCGGTCCCCGACGCGGAACTCGGTGACGTCGGTGACCCATTTCTGATTCGGGGCGGTCGCGGTGAAGTCCCGGTTCAGCAGGTTCGGCGCGGTCCGGCCGGGCTCGCCGAGGTAGGAGTTGTAGCGCTTCTTGCGCCGTACCAGGCAGTGGAGTCCGAGGCGGCGCATCAGCTTCAGGACTGTCTTCTTCGCCACCCGCCAGCCCCGCGCGACCAGTACGGCGTGGACGCGCCGGTGCCCGTACCGGCGGTGGCTGGTCTCGAAAACGTCCCGGATCGCGGTCTTCAGCTCCGCCCACGGATCCGGTTGAGCCAGGCGGTTCTGGTGGTAGAAGAACGTCGACCGGGCAAGACCCGCGACCGCCAGCAGAACGTCGAGACGGTGGTCGGCCTTGAGAGCGATCACAGCGGCAGCCTTCACCGCCGTTGCTGTTGCCTCAAGGCCCGCAATTTTCCCAGGTAGGCGTTCTCCGCCCGCAGACGCTCGTTCTCCCGGCGCAGCCGCACCAGTTCAGACTCCGGTTCTGCCGCCACGTCCGGACCGTCCGGGTCTTTACGCGGCCGGCCCTTCGGCTTCGGCCGCAAACCATCCGCGCCGTCGCGCCGATACACCCGCACCCACGCCTTCACCAGCTGCGGCGACGACAACTCGTACTCGGCCGCCAGCACGGTCACCGGCTCTCCCGCCAGGAACCGCTCCACCACAGCCAGCTTGAACTCGAACGAGTACGACCGCTTCGTCGGCCTGGTCACCAACGCTCCTCTGCCCCAGATCCGCCACCGCTGATACAGCATCTTCACCGGGTCACGAGCCACCACCAACCGCCGCGCAGCAGCCCCCGGACCCAGCCCCCGCTCGAACAAACCTACCGCCAGCACCCGCTGCGCCTCGCTCAACGAACTACGTCCATCCATACAAAACACTCCCCAGAAGTCGAAACTGAATTTCTCAGTCCAACTTCTGGGGAGCAGTTCAGATCCGGGGGTTTCCCCCATTGGAGCGGTGCCGCGGCGGTCGTACCTTGCTGCTATGGCGACGGACGATCTGCGCAAGGACCTGCGGGCAGCGGTGGCGGCGCGGCAGGAGCTCGGCCCGGAGTACGAGGCCGAGATCATCGACGGCTTTCTCGACAAACTCGACCAGCGCGACCTGCAGCGTCGCGCCGGGCTGCTGCCTGAGCCGGTGCCGGCCCGGGCGGTCAGGGCGGCGGGCCGTGAGACCGACCCGGGCGGGCTGGCGCTGGCGATCATCTCGATCGTCGCAGCGATCCCGATCACCGCGATCGCGGCGAACATGATGGGCAAGACCGGCGTGCTGATCTGCTGGATCGGCCTCGTCGGCATCAACCTCGCCCGCACCATGGCCCGCCGCCGCTAGCTGACGGGGATCTGCTTGCCCTGGGCGTCGAAGGCGCGGACCTCGGTCTTGAGCTTCTGGCCGACGATGAACTTCCCGGCCGCCTGGACCTCCGTGTAGGCGAAGCCGTCGTGGACGACGCCGCTCGTCCACGGGCCGGTCTTGCCGTCCAGGACGTACCGCGCCTCGACCTTCGCGACGTCCGGGTACGCCCGGTACAGCCGCCACGCCTGCAGCGTGGTGAGGTTGTTCGTGAAGTCCCCGTCCGTACTGGCGAGCGCCACCAGACCGCGCTGCGCGGTCGGCTCCGCCCGCCACGCCTTGTCGTCGATCCGTCCGACCGCCCCGATCGCGCCGAGCTTGGCGCTCGGTGGAATGCGCGCCATGCAGAACCGGTACCCGAGCTTCGCACTGGAGGGGGCTCCGCCCTTCGCGGGCCCGCGACCGTTGCGGGTGGCGGGCGGCTGCGAGGCGCGGGACTGAGCGATTGGCCCCTTGGTGTTCCGTGCGATCGCCACCAGCGTGGTGCTGTCGTTGGTGATGCCGCGGACATGCCGGCTCCAGACCAGGTCAGCCGGAGCGGCCTCGTCCGGGAACAGGCATTCGGCGGTGATCTTGGCCAGGTCCGCGTTCGGCACCGGCCCGAGATCGACGCCGACCTTCGCTTCCGGTGTCGCCATACCGGCCACACCCGTATCGGGTGACTTCTGGGTGACGGCCAGCGTGCCCGCCACCACGGCGGCGACTGCGCCGACGCTGACCACGGGAGCGATCCAGCGGCGGGCTGGGTGCCGGGTGGCGGGACGGGCGCGGTCCATCAGCTGATTGCGCATCCGGGAGCGCTCGGCGGTGGTCAGCGGTGGGACGCGCGGTGGTTCGAGATCGAGTGTCATGAGAGCTCCTCGGTGAGGGCGACCCGGGTGAGCAGGTCGGGGAAACGGCGACGGGTGCGGTGCAGGCGGGCCTTGACGGTCCCGACCGGTACGCCGAGCGCGTCCGCGGCCTCGGCGACGGTGAGTCCGGACCAGACGACGAGCTCGAGCGTCTCGCGTTCGTGCCGGGGGAGTTTCGCGACGGCGCGCCGGATCGCCGACATCTGCCGCTCGTCGTCGAGACGACGGGCGACGTCCGGGGCGTGGTCGTCGTGGGGAGCGGGATGCGGGAGCCGGTCGACCAGCCCGCGGAGGCGGTTCGCGGTCCGGGCCAGCGCGCGGCATTCGTTGCCGGCCACGATCAGCAGCCAGCCGCGAGCGGTGGCCCCGGCGAGCGGTCCCGGTGGGTTGCGCTGGAAGCGCCGCCAGGTGCTCAGGAACGTCGCCTGCACCACGTCGTCCGCCGCACTCCAGGACGCCGTCCGGCGGAACGCGAACGCCCGTACGTCGTCCGCGTACCGGTCGAACAGCTCCCCGAGGGCGAAGTGGTCGCCGACGCGCAACCGTTCCCACAGCTCCTGGTCGGCAGATCCCGTAGCCATCGACGGCTCCGTATCGTCAGTCAGGATGATCTTCACATCAGCTAGTGACCGGACGCGGGCCGGATGGTTGCATCAGAGCCGATTCCGGATCTCGCGCAGCCCCTTCTCGACCTCGTCGGCCAGTTGGAGCCGGAGGCCGCGGGCGACGCCGTACCAGGGGGAGAGGCGCGCCCAGTCCTTCGAGCGCTCGATCAGGTCCGGGGTGGGTCGGTAGGCCTCCAGGACGCCGGCACGGACGGCTTGCGGGGCGCCGTTGAGCGGCCAGCAGAGGTCCAGCGCGGGGTCGCCGACGACCGCGTCGGTCCAGTCGATGACGCCGGTGATCCGGCCGTCCGCCGTGAGGATGTGCTCCGGTCCGAAGTCGCAGTGGATCAAGGAGGTCCGGACCTGTGCGACCCGATCCAAGAGCTGTCCGGCCCGCTCGTGGACGTCGGCCGGCAGGAGCGGCAGGATCTGTTGCCGGAAGTCCGCCAGTTCGGCCGTCTTCGCGGCTGTAGCGGTCGCTGCGTCGAGTGCGCCGTACGCCACGGCTTCCTCCGGGTCGACGCTGTGCAAGGCCTTCAGGAAGCCGCCCAGCGCCCGCCCGGTCGCCTCGTCACCCTCGGCGAGCGGTTCGCCGAGGATCAGCAGGTGACGTACGCCGTCCGCTGTCGGCTCAGGGACCGGCACGGACAGCGGGAGCTGCGGCGCGAGCCAGGGGAGGAGCGTGGTCTCGGCGGCGAGTCGTGGGCCGACCTCCGGGCGTCGCGCAGCACGATGCAGCCACGGGCCGTCGATCCATGCGCGGCTGTCCCAGCCTTCGGTGATCAGCAGGCTCCGGACGTACGCACCCAGCAGGCCGACGCTGTCCGGCATGAACTCCCACTCGTCAAACTTGGCGACCAGTTCCGCCGGTGACATCCACGTGCCCCACGCGACCTCCTCCGGCTGATGCCGCACCGGCCCGTCCCAGACGCACGTGTACAGGTATGCGTGGTACTGCGTGTTCTCGTCCGCGTAGTCGCCCTCCGGCAGCCGCGTCAGCTCCACGCCCGCGATCCCGAGCTCCTCCTCGAGCTCCCGCACGACGGCGTCGAACGGGTCCTCGCCTGCCGCCACCACACCGCCCGCGGCGAAGTCGTACCGGCTCGGGTACACGTCCTTGGTGGGCGTCCGCCGGTGCACGTAGATGTCACCGGCCGGATTCCGGACGAGTACGCCGGTTGCCGAGTGCCGCAGGTTGTCGCGGCGCATCACCGACCGCGGCGCCGACCCGACCACCCGGTTGCCGTCGTCCAGCAATGCCACCAGCTCGTCCACCACGCCGTTCATTCGCGCAGTCTCACATGTAACCCTGTGGACACAGCAACCACTTAAGTCGCCGGTACCGCGTAGGCTCGACGCATGAGTGTTCGGCGGATCATGGGTACCGAGACCGAGTTCGGGATCTCGGTGCCGGGCCAGCCCGGGGCCAACCCGATGCTGACCTCGAGCCAGGTGGTGAACGGCTACGCCCAGACGCAGCCGCTCGCGCGCAAGACCCGGTGGGACTTCGACGAGGAGCACCCGTTACGGGACGCGCGCGGGTTCGACCTCAGCCGGGAGGTGGCGGACTCCAGCCAGCTCACCGACGAGGAGACCGGCCTGGCGAACGTGATCCTCACCAACGGCGCCCGGCTGTACGTCGACCACGCCCACCCGGAGTACTCGGCGCCCGAGACCACCAACCCGCGGGACGCCGTGGTGTGGGACAAGGCCGGCGAGCTGGTGATCATGGAGGGCGCGCGGCAGGCCCGGCTGATCCCGGGTGCGCCGCAGCTGAACCTCTACAAGAACAACGTCGACAACAAGGGCGCGTCGTACGGCGCCCACGAGAACTACCTGATGCGCCGGTCCACGCCGTTCGCGTCGATCGTCCGGCACCTGACGCCGTTCTTCGTGAGTCGTCAGGTGGTCACCGGCGCCGGCCGGGTCGGGATCGGCCAGGACGGCGCCACCCACGGGTTCCAGATCAGCCAGCGCGCGGACTACTTCGAGGTCGAGGTCGGCCTGGAGACCACGCTGAAGCGGCCGATCATCAACACCCGCGACGAGCCGCACGCGAACCCGGACCGCTACCGCCGGCTGCACGTGATCATCGGCGACGCGAACCTGTCCGAGATCTCGTCGTACCTGAAGGTCGGCACCACGTCGCTGGTGCTGGCGATGATCGAGGACGGCTGGCTGACCGACGACCTCGGCGTCGACCGGCCGGTGACCGCGCTGCACGAGGTGAGCCACGATCCGACCTGCACGCACCTGCTGACAATGAAGGACGGCCGCAAGCTCACCGCCGTCCAGCTGCAGACGGAGTACCTGGAGCAGGCGCGGAAGTACGTCGAGGACAAGTACGGCGACGACGCGGACCGGCAGACCAAGGACGTGCTGCACCGGTGGGAGCAGATCCTCGACCAGTTGGCGCTGGACCCGATGAAGCTGTCGGACCAGCTCGACTGGGTGGCGAAGTACAAGCTGCTCCAGTCGTACCGCGACCGCGACGGCCTGGACTGGGACGACCCGAAGCTGCATCTGGTCGACCTGCAGTACGCCGACCTGCGCCCGGACAAGGGGCTCTATTACAAGTTGGTGAAGTCCGGGCGGATGCAGCGGATCGTCACCGACGAGGAGATCCGGATGGCGGTCGCGCACCCGCCGACCGACACCCGGGCGTACTTCCGCGGCCGCTGCATGCAGCAGTACGCGCCGCAGGTCGCGGCCGCCTCCTGGGACTCGGTCATCTTCGATCTGCCCGGCAAGGAGTCGCTGCAACGGATCCCGACTCTGGACCCGTTGCGGGGCACGAAGGCGCATGTCGGGGCACTTCTTGACCAATGCGACACCGCCAGTGACCTGGTTCGCACCATTACTGGGGGTGCCGCCGGGTAGGGTCGCTAGTGAAGGCCGATTTGGGCGGCCTTCCCAGCGGTTCTAGGAGGTGGCCATATGGCGAAGGACGGCGGTCAGCAGCACAAGCAGCCGAAGCGTTCGTCGACCGAGGAAGAGGTCGAGCAGGTCGAGACGTCCGAGGACGTCCAGGAGCGGAAAGAGCGGCTCGACGAGGACGTCGACTCGATCCTGGACGAGATCGACGAGGTGCTCGAGGAGAACGCCGAGGAGTTCGTCCGCGGATTCGTGCAAAAGGGTGGGGAGTGAACCGCTCGATGACATCTGATGCCTCCGGCCGGCTGCCGGAAGCCTTCCTGACCCCGGGCGGCTCGTCGTTCATGGACTTCCTGGCCGGGCACGCGCCCGACCTGTTGCCCGGACGACGGTCGCTCGGGCAGGCCGATTTCTCCGCCGACGTCCCGCACGGCACGACGATCGTCGCGGCCACCTTCCCCGGTGGCGTCGTGATGGCCGGCGACCGGCGGGCCACGATGGGCAACATCATCGCCCAGCGCGACATCGAGAAGGTGTTTCCCGCCGACGAGTACTCCGCGGTCGCGTTCGCGGGCTCGGCCGGTTTCGGGATCGAGATGGTCCGGTTGTTCCAGGTGGAGCTGGAGCACTACGAGAAGCTCGAGGGTGCCACGCTCAGCCTGGACGGCAAGTCCAACCGGCTGAGCGCGCTGATCCGGGGCAATCTGGCGATGGCGATGCAGGGCCTGGCCGTGGTGCCGCTGTTCGCGGGCTACGACGAGGACCTGAAGGGCGGGCGGATCTTCTCCTACGACGCCACCGGCGGGCGGTACGAGGAGACCCACTTCCACAGCGTCGGCTCGGGCTCGCTGTTCGCCCGCGGCGCGCTGAAGAAGCTCTACCGCCCGGACCTGTCCGAGACCGACTGCGTGACGGTGACGATCCAGTCCCTGATCGACGCGGCCGACGACGACTCGGCGACCGGTGGACCGGACATGCTGCGACGGATCTTCCCGGTGGTCGGCGTGGTCACCGCGGACGGTTACCGGCGGCTGCCCGAGGACGAGGTGGCGGCGCTCGTCGACGCGGCCTGGAGCCAGCGGCACCAGCGGCCCGACGGTCCCGCGGCCACGTCCCTGACCTGATCACCCCGAACTGACAGAGGACTCGATGAGCGTTCCCTTCTACGTCTCGCCCGAGCAGCTGATGCGGGACCGGGCGGACTTCGCCCGGAAAGGCATCGCCAAGGGCCGCAGCGCGATCGCGCTGCAATATGCCGACGGCATCCTGTTCGTCGCGGAGAACCGGTCGCCCGCGCTGCACAAGGTGGCCGAGATCTACGACCGGATGGCGTTCGCCGCCGTCGGCCGGTACAACGAGTTCGAGAACCTGCGGATCGCCGGCGTCCGACTGGCCGACATGCGCGGGTACTCCTACGACCGGCGTGACGTCACCGGTCGCGCGCTCGCGAACGCGTACGCGCAGACGCTCGGTGCGATCTTCTCCTCCGGCGGCGAGAAGCCGCTCGAGGTGGAGATCCTGGTCGCGGAGGTCGGTGCGACCGCCGGCGACGACCAGATCTACCGGCTCACGTACGACGGCTCGATCGCCGACGTCCAGGGGTATGCCGTGATGGGCGGCCCGGCCGAGCAGGTCGCGGACTACGTCGGCGAGCACTACCGCGAAGGCATCTCGCTGGCCGGCGCGCTCCGGCTCGCCGTGGACGCGCTGGCGCACGACGGTACGGAGGTCCGCGAGCTGACCTCGGACCAGCTGGAGGTCGCCGTACTGGACCGGACCCGGACCCAGGTGCGCAAGTTCAAGCGGATCTCCGAGGAGACGCTCGCACGCATCCTGTCCGAGTCGCGCCCGGATACGGAGTCCGAGTCGTCCGAGGGCGCGAGCGACGCGGCCGGCTCCGACGGAGCAGCTACGGGCGACGCCGGTGAGTCCTCGGCGAAGTCCGACGACGCCGAGTCCACCGAGACCCCGGTCGCGCCGCCGTCCGACGATGGCGACGTACCGGTCGCCCCGCCGGAAAGCCCCGACGACAACCGTCCCCTGTGACGGACCATCTCGAGAACTCAGCCGCCACCGACACCGTGGCGGCTGAGCCGTCTCAGGCACCCGCCGACCCGGCGCCTTGGGAGTTGTTGGGGGAGGAGTTGGGGTTCGAGCGGTTTCTGTCGGTGCGGTTGCGGCGGTACCGGATGCCGGACGGGCGTGAGGTCGAGTGGGACGTGTCCGGGCGTGAGGCGGGTGTCGACGCCGGAGTGACGGTGCTGCCGTTGACGCCGGAGGGGCGGATCGTGACGATCCGGATGTTCCGCGCCGGACCCGACACCGTGGTGACGAACCTCCCGGGCGGTCTCGTCGAGCCGGGCGAGGAGGTCGCCGTCGCCGGCGCCCGCGAGCTCGAGGAGGAGACCGGGTACACCTGCGAGACCCTCGACGTGGTCGGCTGGCAGTGGTCCGGTGCGTCGTCGACGTTCCGCAAGTACGTCGCGATCGCCCGCGGCTGCCGCCCCGACGGGAAGCAGCAGCTGGACGAGGCCGAGGACTGCGTACCGGTCGAGCTGACCGTCGACGCCTTCCGCGCCGAGCTCCGCAACCCCGGCGCGATGACCGGCATCGACGCCGCCTACCTGGCGCTCGACCACGCCGGCCTGCTCTAGGATTGCCGTGGACCGCGACTGGCGTTGAGGTGGAGGAACCACCGGGGAACGGTCTGCCATCCGGCTTCGCCGCGCGCCTGGGCACCTTCGAACTCAGAGGAGTGCGCGCATGAGTGCTGAGCTGATGATCGGGACCGACCTCGCCGCCGAGATGGTGGCCAAGGCGACGGAACGGGCAACCGCCCTGCAGGAGCAGTACGGCGTGCAGCCGTGCCTGGCGACCGTCCTGGTCGGCGACGACCCGGCGTCCGCGACGTACGTGCGGATGAAGCAGAACCGGTCGAAGAAGGCGGGCATCGCGTCCCGCAGCGTCGTCCTGCCGTCCACCACGACCACGGAAGAGTTGGTCGCGGAGATCACCAAGCTGTCCGAGGACCCGGTGGTGCACGGGATCCTACTGCAGCACCCGGTGCCGGCGCAGATCGACGAGCGGGCCGCGTTCGAGGCGATCGACCCGGGCAAGGACGTGGACGGCGTGACGATGCGTTCGTTCGCGGCGATGGCGTTCGGGGACCCCGGGTTCCGCTCGGCCACGCCCGGCGGGATCATGCGGCTGCTGTCGGCGTACGACGTACCGCTGGAAGGCGCGCACGCCGTGGTGATCGGCCGCAGCCCGATCCTCGGGAAGCCGGCCGGCATGTTGCTGCTGGCATCGAACGCGACCGTCACCTACGCGCACTCCCGCACGCGCGACCTGGCGGACCTGGTGCGGACCGCCGACGTGGTGATCGCGGCGGTCGGCAAGCCGAACTTCGTCCGCGGCGACTGGCTGAAGCCCGGCGCGGTGGTCGTCGACGCCGGGTACAACGAGGGCAACGTCGGCGACGTCCACTTCGCCGAGGCGGCCGAGGTCGCGCGGCTGATCACCCCGGTCCCGGGCGGCGTCGGCCCGATGACGATCGCGCTGCTCCTGGAGCAGACCCTCGACGCCGCTGAGACGGCTGTCCACTCCTTGACTACCCTGAACTAGTCTTTGGGGCAGACGAACTAGGAGGAGAGACGTGGCGGTACGCGCGATCCGGGGTGCCACCCAGCTGGACGTGGACGAGCGCGAGCATCTGCTCGAGCGGTCCGCGGAGCTGGTGAAGGCGGTCCTGGAGGCGAACGATCTGGAGAACGAGGATCTGATCAGCATCCTGTTCACCGTCACGTCGGACCTCCGGTCGGAGTTCCCGGCGGTCGCTGGCCGGCAGATCGGGCTGACCGACGTACCGCTGATGTGCATGCAGGAGATCCCGGTGCCGCACGCGCTGCCGCGGGTCGTCCGGCTGATGGTGCACACCGAGACGCCGCGCTCGCGCGACAAGATCCAGCACGTGTACCTGCACGGCGCCGTCGCCCTCCGTCCAGACCTGACCGGCGCACAGTGACCGAACTGAGAGGCCCCGTCCGGATTGTGGGGACCGGGTTGATCGGGACGTCGATCGGGCTGGCGCTGGCCCGGTTGGGGGTCGTCGTCGAGCTCGTCGACGGGAACCCGGACAACGCGTTGATGGCCGAGCGGATCGGTGCCGGCTCGCGGCTGGTGGAGATCGAGCCGCAGCTGGTCGTGGTCGCCGTACCGCCGGACCACGTCGGGGCGGTCGTCGCCGAGCAGCTCGAGCACACCACGGCGGTCGTGACGGACGCGGCGAGCGTGAAGAGCAAGCCGCTCGCGGACGCGCGCGGCCTGACGCAGGACGTCAGCCGGTACGTCGGGAGTCACCCGATGGCCGGCTCCGAACGCAACGGCCCACTGGCCGCGCGCGCCGACCTGTTCGACGGCGCCACCTGGGCGATCACCCCGCACGACAGCAGCGATCCGGATGCCGTGGACCTGGTACGGCGGTTGGCGGAGGCGTGTGGCGCCCGGACGGTCGAGATGTCCGTGGCGGACCACGACCTCGGCGTCGCGCGCGTCTCCCACCTCCCGCACCTGATGTCCGCGCTCGCCGCCGGGACACTCGCCGACGCGCCGTCGTCGCACCTCGAACTGTCCGGCCAGGGCGTCCGCGACGTCACCCGGATCGCGGCCGGCGACCCGCGGCTGTGGACCCAGATCGTGTCCGCGAACTCGACCGCGCTGACCGGCCTGCTGGAGCAGATCCGCGGCGAGCTCGACCGGCTGCTCGTTGCCCTCGGCAAGGAAGAGGCCGGCGAGGAGCTGACCGCGATCCTCGGCCAGGGGGTGTCCGGCGCGATCCGGGTGCCGGGCAAGCACGGCGCCCCGCACATCGACCTGGTCACGGTCCTGGTGACGATCCCGGACCGCCCCGGCCAGCTGGCGAAACTGTTCGCCGACGCCGCCGAGTCCGGCGCCAACGTCGAGGACCTGCGGATCGACCACAGCCCCGGCCGCCCGGTCGGCGAGGTCGAACTCGCGGTCAAACCCGGCACGGTGGACCAACTGGTCGAGGCCCTGACCACCCGCGGGTGGGTAGTCCACACCTGAACTGTCCCTCGGCGAAGGTAATCTTCGGGGCATGATCATCGCTGTGGACGGGCCGAGCGGCTCCGGTAAGTCGAGCACCGCCCGCGGAGTGGCCACCCGGCTCGGACTGCGGTTCCTGGACACCGGCGCGACGTACCGGGCGGTGACCTGGTCGGCGGTCGAGCGCGGGCTGGACCTGGACGACACGGCGGCGGTCGCGCAGCGCGCCCGGGAGCTGGAGCTGGAGGTCAGCACCGACCCGGGCCGGCAGTTCGTGATCGCCGACGGGACCGACATCACGGCCGCGATCCGGGAGCCCCGGATCAGCGAGGTGGTCTCGAAGATCGCCACCAACCTGGACGTCCGGGCGGAGCTGATCCGGCGCCAGCGGGCGATCATCGACGACGCCCAGGAGACCGGCGGGATCGTCGTCGAGGGCCGCGACATCGCCACCGTGGTCGCCACCGACGCGGAGCTCAAGGTGCTGCTGACCGCCGACCAGGAGGCCCGGATGGCCCGCCGCGGCGCCCAGGTCGGTTCGTTGACCGCGGAGCAGTTGCGGGACCAGATCGTCCGGCGGGACGCCGACGACTCGACCGTGTCGGAGTTCCAGGTCGCCTCCGACGGCGCGGTCACCATCGACTCCACCGACCTGACCCTCGAGGAGGTCATCGACGTGATCAGCCGACTCGCGAAGGAGACTGTCCCTCAGGGCCGGGAGCTATGACTGTACTTTCGGCCGCGCCTCGGGAGGCGCCGTGACGGCAGAGCTCACCGGGCACCGGGATCTGCCGCGGACCGACGATCTGCCGGCGCTTCCGTACCGGCTGGCGTTGCCGCTGCGGACGGTGGCGAGGCCGTACTTCCGGCACAAGTACGACCTGCACGTGCACCACGAGGACCGGTTCCCGCTGACCGGTCCGTTGCTGATGACACCGAACCACCTGAGCCTGCTGGACGCCCCGCTGCTCGGCGCGATCGCGCCGCGGATGCTGCACCAGCTCGGCAAGATCGAGGTGTTCGGCGGGTTCCAGGGCGTGTTCCTGCGCCGGATCGGGCAGATCCCGGTCGACCGCTCGGCGTACGACGTCCTCGCCGTCCGCCGCTCGATCCAGGCACTGCGCGACGGCCGGGTGCTGAACATCTACCCGGAGGGCACCCGCGGGCCGGGCGACTTCGGCCGGATCCGGAGCGGGGCGGCGTACCTGGCGATGGTCACCGGCGCGCCGATCCTGCCGGTGGCGCTGATGGGAACCCGGTTGCCGGACGGCGGCGTCGAGGGTAGTCCGCCGACCGGAAGCCGGATCGACGTGGTGTACGGCGAGCCCTTCTCGATCGAGCGCGTACCCTTTCCCAGGAGACATTCCGACGTACAGGCGGTCGCCGACCACATCGGTGACGTGCTGCGCGCCCATGTGAAGGCGGCCGTCGAAGAAACCGGCCACCCACTTCCGGGCTGGCGAGACCAGAGGGACCCCCATGACTGACCTGCCCACCGAAGTACCGACGCACGAGCGCGACGACGCCGGCCCGCTGCCGGTCCTCGCGATCGTCGGGCGGCCGAACGTGGGCAAGTCCACGCTGGTCAACCGCATCATCGGCCGCCGCGAGGCGGTCGTGGAGGACACTCCGGGCGTCACCCGCGACCGGGTGTCGTACGACGCCAACTGGGCCGGCCGCGAGTTCACCGTCGTCGACACCGGCGGCTGGGACCCGGACGCGGTCGGGATGGCCGCCCTGGTCGCGGCGCAGGCCGAGGTCGCGATCAACGCCGCCGACGCGGTGCTGTTCGTGGTCGACGCGGTGGTCGGCATCACCGACGCCGACGAGGCCGTCGTCCGGGTGCTGCGGAAGTCCGGGAAGCCCGTCGTACTGGCCGCCAACAAGGTCGACGACCAGCGCATCGAGTCCGAGGCGATGAACCTCTGGGCGCTCGGCATCGGCGAACCGTTCCCGATTTCGGCGATGCACGGCCGCGGCACCGGCGACATGCTGGACGCGATCCTGGCCGCACTGCCCGAGGCGCCGGCGGAGCGCGACGAGGAGCTCGGCGGACCGCGCCGGGTGGCGATCGTCGGCAAGCCGAACGTCGGCAAGTCCTCGCTGCTGAACAAGGTCGCCAAGGAGGACCGGGTCGTCGTCAGCGACGTCGCCGGTACGACGGTGGACCCGGTCGACGAGCTGATCACGCTCAGCGGCACGGAGTACCGCTTCATCGACACGGCCGGCATCCGGCGCAAGGTGAAGAACTCCCAGGGCCACGAGTACTACGCCTCGCTGCGGACCAACGCCGCGATCGAGCGGGCCGAGGTCGTCGTGGTCGTCATCGACGCCTCGCAGTCGATCACCGAGCAGGACCTGCGGATCATGAACGCGGTCGAGGAGGCCGGCAAGGCGCTGGTGATCGCGTACAACAAGTGGGACCTGATGGACGACGAGCGCCGGTACTACCTGGAGCGCGAGATCGACCGCGACCTGGTGCAGTTCCGCTGGGCGCCGCGGGTCAACATCAGCGCGCTCACCGGCTGGCACATGGACAAACTCGTCCCGGCGATCGAGGCCGCCCTCGAGGGCTGGCAGACCCGCGTCCCGACCGGCCAGCTGAACGCGTTCCTCGGCCGCCTGGTGGCCGCCCACCCGCACCCCGTGCGCTCCGGCAAGCAGCCGAAGATCCTGTTCGGCACCCAGGCCACCACGATGCCCCCGACCTTCGCGATCTTCACCTCCGGCCAGATCGAGGCGTCCTACCAGCGCTTCATCGAACGCCGCCTCCGCGAGGACTTCGGCTTCGTCGGCAGCCCGATCCACGTCCAGATCCGAGCCCGCCAAAAGAACAAGAAACGCTGACCGGACCCTGGTAAAACCCACTCTCCGGATGGGGTAAGGTTTACCCAGTCCGCTTCACCCAGCGGGCTGGCGGGCTGTGGCCTAGCTTGGATAAGGCGCTAGTCTGGGGGACTAGAGATCCCGAGTTCAAATCTCGGCAGCCCGACCGTCAAGAGGGGCACCGATTCTGTCGGTGCCCCTCTTGACGTTTGTCCTCATGGGTGCAATGGGAGATCGACGAGGCTGGAACGACGACGAGCTGCGGCAGGCGGTGAACAGCAGCGTGTCCTGGCGTGCGGTTGCCCGCGCTCTGGGCTTGAAGGACACCTCTGCGGCGACGCCCCGGCGGCATGCAGCCCGGCTGGAGTTGGACACGTCACACTTCACCGGGCAGCGCCGCTGGTCCGATCAACAGTTGCGTGAAGCTGTCGCGGTGTCGAGTTGCTGGGCGGACGTCATTGTCGCGCTCGGCATCGTCGACAACGGAGCAGAGCGAGTTCGGGTCAAGGGTCATGCCGTCAGGCTGCGCTTGGACTGCAGCCATCTGAGGTCGCCGCACGCGAAGTCGGCCCCGGATGAGGTGTTCGACGAGCCGGTCCGGCCGGAGATGCTCCGCTATTCGGCAGCGGCGTTGGCGATGGCATGGTTCACCTTGCGTGGATGTCCGGTCGCGTTGCCGATCGAGCCACAGGAGTACGACCTGCTGGTGACGACGTCCAAGGGCATCCAGCGTGTGCAGGTGAAGTCCTGCGCGTCCCGCAACCGGCGGGGCTATTGGGACGTCGGCATCGGGCGCAGGCCGTACACGCTCGACAAAACTGCCGGCAAGATGCCGTACGATCCCGACTCGATCGACCTGTTCTTCATCGTTCTCGGCGATGGCGGCATCTACGTCATTCCGAGCTCTGTCCTGGCGGGTCGGACGAGCATCTCGGCCGACAGCTACAACCAATACCGCGTGGGTGATGCGTCGAGTCTGTTGGGTGGGGCGCCAGCCGCTGCTGACGCCCCGCGGCGTGCGTCAAAGTACGCCGGTGAGTTCGTCGGTTCGCGGTTCCGCCTGGACCCGAAGCGTTTCGCCTTCGATGTCTACTCGGGGGGTCAGGCGGTCTAGCCACCGGGGGAACCACCAGGCGCGGTCGCCGAGGAGGCTGAGGATGGCGGGGACGAGGGTCATCCGGACCACGAAGGCGTCGATGAGTACGCCGATGGTGAGGCCGAAGCCGATCGCCTTGATGATCGGGTCGTGGACGAGGATGAAGCCGGCGAAGACCGACGCCATGATCAGGGCGGCGGCAGTGACGACGCGGGCGCCGTGGCCGAGGCCCTGGACGGTGGCGTCGTTCGCGTGCCGGCCGTGCACGAACTCCTCGCGGACCCGGGACACGATGAACACCTCGTAGTCCATCGCGAGCCCGAACAGGATGCCCATCATGATGATCGGCAGGAAGCTGACCAGGGGACCGGGGGAGTCGACGCCGACGAGCTTCGCCAGATGACCCTGCTGGAACACCGCGACCGTGATCCCGAACGTCGCCCCGATCGTCAGCACGAACCCGAGCGTCGCCTTCAACGGCACCAGCACCGACCGGAACGCCAGCAGGAGCAGCAGGAACGACAGCCCGATCACGACGAACAGGTACGTCGGCAACGCGTCGGACAGCTTGTTCGAGACGTCGACGCCGACCGCGGTGTTACCGGTGACCGAGATCTCGGCGCCGCCCGTGGCCAGCGGGTGCACCGCCGTACGCAAGCTCTTCACCAGTTCGGCGGTCTGCTCGCTGGCCGGCCCGCTCTTCGGGATCACCTGCAGCAGCCGGGTCGTGTGATCGTCACTCGCCCCCGCGGGCTGGGCCGCGACCACGTCGGGAAGCTCCTGCGCCTTCGCGAGCACCTGCTGTACGACGGCCTCGGACGTCGCCGCATCGTTGCCCTTCACAACGACCACGAGCGGACCGTTGGCGCCCGGCCCGAACGCCGCCGCGGTCAGGTCGTACGCGACCCGCTGGTTCGTACCGGCGGCCGCGGACGCGCCGTCCGGCAACGCGAGCTGCATGTCCTTCGCCGGGATCGCCAGCAGCCCGAGCCCGATGATGCCGACAGCAACGATCGGTACGCGGAACCGGGTCACCAGCCGGCCCCACCGGAACCCGAAACCCTCGGCCGGTACGACGGCGGCCGGCGACTTGCGCAACTTCCGCGGCAGCACCCGGTTCCCGACGAACCCGAGCAGCGCCGGCAGCAACGTCAACGCGACCAGTACGGCGGTCAGCACCGTCGCCGCCGCGGCCAGCCCCATCGCGGTCAGGAACGGTACGCCGACCACCGACAGCCCGGCCAACGCGATCACCACGGTCGCCCCGGCGAACAGCACCGCCGAGCCGGCCGTCGCCGTCGCCCGCGCGACCGACTCCTCCGGATCCATCCCTTCAGCCAGCTGGGACCGGTGCCGCGAGCTGATGAAGAGCGAGTAGTCGATGCCCACCGCGAGTCCGAGCATCAACGCCAGGATCGGCGCCGTCGAGGACACGTCGGTGAACGCGGTGACGATGAACAACCCGGCCATCCCGGCGAGTACGCCGAGCAACGCCGTCACGAGCGTCATCCCGGCCGCGACCAGCGACCCGAACGTGACGATCAGTACGACGGCCGCGACCGCGACGCCGATCACCTCGGTCGCACCGATCTCCGGGACCCCGGCCTTGATCTGCCCGCCCGGCACCACCTGCAGGTCGCCGGAGCTGAGCGCGCTGAGTCCGTCGTACCCGTCGCTGCTCTCGTGGGAGAGTTCGTCGGCGGGCTTGTCGAACTGGACGCTGATGAGTCCCGTCGTACCGTCCGGGCTGATCGCCTTGGTGGCGAACGGGTCGAGCGCGGCGATCACCTCGGGGACCTTCGCGGCCTTGGCGACGGTGGCACCGACCGCGGCCTTCACCGTCGGGTCGGCGAGCGTCTTGCCCGCCGGCGCCTTCACGACGACCGTCGCGGACGCACCGCTGGCGGCCGGCAGTTCGTGCTTGAGGGCGTCGAGCGCGCGCTGCGACTCGGTGCCGGGGATCGAGAACGTGTTCGCGGTCTTGCCGCCCAGGGTCAGCGCGCCGACGCCGAGCAGCACGAGGAACAGCGCCCACAGCGCGGCGACCAGGCGGCGGCGCTGGTACGAGAACCGGCCGAGCCGGTAGAGCAGATTGGCCATCGGGAAGTGCGTCCGTTTCAGGTCAGCGGGCAGAAGCGACCGCCCCGCGGCGGCGGGGGAGTCGGGGTCGGGCGGTCAGGCGCGGCGGAGGAGTCTCCGGAGCGCGAGGTCGCAGAGTCTTCGGAGGTCGTCGCCGGTCCGCTCCTGTGCGTGCCGGCACTCGCCGAGCAGACCGTTGATGGCGAACTTCGCCAGGTCCCGCTCGATCGGGTCGTCCGAGCCGGCCATCAACTCGGTGAGCCGGATCCCGTCCGCGACCAGCGGCGCGACCTCGGGCATCCGCTCGATCACCGGGATGACGTCCTGCAGGACGTCGACCACGCCGCGGTACTCGACGGCGAGGTCGATGAAGCGTTCGATCGCCAGCTCCTGCGCGGCGGCGCGAGGCAGCTCGGCCGCGGCCTTCACCAGGTCGGCCAGGTCGGCGGCGGCGGGTTCGAGGACGGCGGCCAGCACGGCCGGCTTGCCGCTGAAGTGGTACAGCACCGTCGCCTTCGAGCAGCCGGCCGCGGTGGCGATGTCCTGCAGCGACGTCGCGTTGTAGCCGGCCGCCTGGAACAGGTCCATCGCCTGACGCACGATCTCGTGCCTGGTCCGCTCCCGGGCGGGGGTGGTGACTGCCATGTCATGCAGCTTGACTGACCGATCGGCCAGTTTTCAACCGATCGGTCAGGATTGTGGCCCGGTTCACGTTGGGATTGCGGAGTAATCTTGTAATTCAGGAGGTGAGGCCGATGCCTGAGGACGACGTACTGGACGCCTACTCCCGGGTGGTCTCGGGAGTGGCCGAGCAACTGATCCCGCGGGTCGCGAGCCTGCGGATCCACAGCCGGCATGGCGACTCGTCCGGCTCCGCGGTGGTCCTGACCGGCGACGGCCACCTGCTCACCAACGCCCACGTGGTCGGCGGCGGCACCGAGGCGACGGCGGAGTTCGCGGACGGTACGACGGCGCAGGCCCGCGTGATCGGCGTCGATCGGCTGTCGGATCTCGCCGTACTGCGGGCCGACCGGGAGATCCCGGACCCGCCCGAGTACGGCGACGCGGACCATCTGAAGGTCGGGAACCTGGTGGTTGCGGTCGGCAACCCGCTCGGCCTCGCGGGCAGCGTCACGGCGGGCGTGGTCAGTGCGCTCGGCCGGTCGTTGCCGGTCCGGAGCGGCTCGGCCAACCGGATCATCGAGGACGTGATCCAGACCGACGCAGCACTGAACCCCGGTAACTCCGGCGGCGCGCTTGCCGACGGCAACGGCCGGGTGATCGGCATCAACACCGCGGTCGCCGGGATCGGGCTCGGCCTCGCGGTGCCGATGAACCCGACGACCCGGCGGATCATCTACTCGCTGCTCCACGACGGCCGGGTGCGCCGTGGGTACCTCGGTCTGGTCACCACGCCCGCGCCACTGCACCCGGCGCTGGCGGAGCGCTTCGACCAGCGGACCGCGCTGCGCGTCGTCGAGGTGATCCCGGCGAGTCCGGCCGCCGCCGCGGGCCTTCGGAACGGCGACCTGGTGCTGGCGGTGAACGGCGTACCGCTCCGGGATGCGCAGTCGTTGCAGCGGCAGTTGTTCGAGGACGCGATCGCCCGGCGTACCGAACTGACGGCGATCCGGAACAACGCGCTGGTGGACGTGATCGCCTATCCGGCGGAGCTCACCGACTGATCGGGGCGCGGAGCAGGACGCAGGTACCGGGCTTGAGTGGAGCGTTCGGGAAGGTGAAGTCGCGGGTCACCTCGGTGAACCCGAAGCTCAGGTGGAGGTCGAGGGTTGCGCCGTTCGCGACGTTGGCGAAGTAGTAGACCTCGTCGGCGCGCTCGGCCACCCAGCGGATCCGCTCCCGGGTGAGCAGCTCGCCGATCCCGTGCCGCCGGTGCCGCGGGTCGACGATCAGGCCGATCAGGTAGTACCCGTCCGGGGCGGTGCCGGGCGGGTCGGTGGGGGAGATCTGGTGCCGGAGTACGAGCGCGTACCCGACGACCTCGCCGTCGATCTCGGCGACCACGGTGTACCGGTCCGCGTGCTGGAGGTCCGCGACCAGGCGGGCACGCCGTACGTCGACCGCCCCGCCCGTCCGCGACACGATCAGCTCCGCACACCTGGCCAGGTCCGCGTCCACGGCGGGACGTACGACGACGTCGACGGTCTGCCGGGCGACCCCGGGCTGATACTCCGCGAATCCGCTCATACCGCCACCCTAGGATCACCCGGGTCGACGAGCTGACGCGGCAGGTCGACGAGCACTACGAACGAGCGGTCTCCAACGGCGAGTACGACGGTCTGCCGACCGGCCGCTGGTCAGGCAGCACACGTCGTCACTGGTCCCGGCCGAGTGTCTTACCAGCCGCGTTCGCGCCATTCCGCGACGTGGGGGCGTTCGGTGCCGAGGGTGGTGTCGGAGCCGTGGCCGGGGTAGACCCAGGTCTCGTCGGGGAGGGTGCCGAAGAGCTTGGTGTCGACGTCGTCGATGAGGGACGTGAAGCGGGCCTTGTCGCCCTGGGTGTTGCCGACGCCGCCGGGGAAGAGCGAGTCGCCGGTGAACAGGTGCGGCGCGCCGTCCGGGTCGTCGTACACCAGGGCGATCGAGCCGGGAGTGTGGCCGACCAGGTGGATGACGCGCAGGCTGCAGCGGCCGACGGCGATGTGGTCGCCGTCGTCGACGAGCTGGTCGGTCGGGACCGGGATGCCCTCGGCGTCGTGGCGGCCGGCGACCGTGGTGGCACCGGTGCGGGCGACGACCTCGGCCAGCGCCTCCCAGTGATCCTGGTGGCGGTGCGTGGTGACGACCCGGGCGAGGCCGGCCTCGCCGATCAGGCGGAGCAGCGTGTCCGCCTCGTTCGCGGCGTCGATCAGCACCTGCTCGTCGGTCTGCCGGCAGCGCAGCAGGTAGGCGTTGTTGTCCATCGGTCCGACGGCGACCTTGGTGATCATCAGCTTGGCCAGCTCGTGGGTCTGTGCCGGTCCGCCGACCTTGACGTTCCCGTGGTACTCGGGCATCTCGCCTCTCCCTGAAATCTCGGTGACACGCAGATCCTTGCACCTGCGGCCGGGTTGGATCGAGCACGGTCCGCGATCGAATATACTTTCGAAGCCGGACCGCGGCCGCGGCGGCGGAAGTTTTTGTCGGTGGGCCTCGTTAGCATGACCGGGCAGGCCGGAGAACCACCCGGAAACCCTCGAGAACGGCTGAGAGTGAGCTTGTGTCTGACCGTCTGATCGTGCGTGGAGCACGGGAACACAACCTGAAGGACGTCTCGGTCGACCTGCCGCGGGACGCCATGATCGTCTTCACCGGACTGAGCGGCTCCGGGAAGTCCAGCCTGGCCTTCGACACGATCTTCGCCGAGGGCCAGCGCCGCTACGTCGAGTCGCTGTCGGCGTACGCGCGCCAGTTCCTCGGCCAGATGGACAAGCCGGACGTCGACTTCATCGAGGGCCTGTCCCCGGCGGTCTCGATCGACCAGAAGTCCACCTCGCGGAACCCGCGCTCCACAGTCGGCACGATCACCGAGGTGTACGACTACCTCCGGCTGCTGTTCGCCCGGGCCGGCCGCCCGCACTGCCCCGAGTGCGGCGAGCCGATCGCACGGCAGACCCCGCAGCAGATCGTCGACCGGGTCCTGGAGCTCGACGAGGGCACCCGGTTCCAGGTGCTCGCCCCGGTGGTGCGCGGCCGCAAGGGTGAGTACGTCGACCTCTTCCGGCAGCTGACCGGCCAGGGCTTCTCGCGGGCCCGGGTAGACGGCGAGACGATCCAGCTGACCGAGCCGCCGAAGCTCGACAAGCAGAAGAAGCACAGCATCGACGTGGTGGTCGACCGGCTCGCGGTGAAGGGCTCCGCGAAGCAGCGGCTGACCGACTCGGTGGAGACCGCGCTCGGCCTGGCCAGCGGCCTGGTCGTGCTGGACTTCGTCGATCTCCCGGAGGACGACCCGCACCGCGAGCGCCGCTTCTCCGAGAAGCTCGCTTGCCCGAACGACCACCCGCTCGCGATCGACGAGCTCGAGCCGCGGTCCTTCTCGTTCAACTCGCCGTACGGCGCCTGCCCGGTCTGCACCGGACTCGGCACCCGGATGGAGGTGGACCCGGAGCTGCTCGTCCCGGACCCGTCGAAGTCGCTCGACGAGGGCGCGATCCAGCCGTGGTCGGGGCAGAACGTCACGCAGTACTTCGAGCGGCTGCTCGAGGCGCTGGCGCGGGACCTGAAGGTCAAGACGAGTACGCCGTTCGGCGAGCTGCCGGCGAAGGCAAAGAAGGCGCTGCTCACCGGCCACGACAAGCAGGTCCACGTCTCGTACCAGAACCGCTACGGCCGCGAGCGGTCGTACTACACCAGCTTCGAGGGCGTGATCCCGTACGTCGAGCGCCGGCACGCGGAGGCGTCCAGCGACACCGGGCGGGAGCGCTTCGAGGAGTACATGCGCGAGGTCCCGTGCCTGGCCTGCAACGGCGCGCGGCTGAAGCCGATCTCGCTCGCGGTCACGCTCGGCGGGAAGAACATCGCCGAGATCAGCGCGATGTCGATCGACGAGGTGCACGACTTCCTGGTCCAGATGGAGCTCAGCCCGCGGGAGAAGCAGATCGCCGAGCGGGTGGTCAAGGAGATCGGCGAGCGGCTGCGGTTCCTGCTCGACGTCGGCCTGGACTACCTGGCGCTGAGCCGGCCGGCCGGTTCGCTGTCCGGTGGTGAGGCGCAGCGGATCCGGCTCGCGACCCAGATCGGCTCCGGCCTGGTCGGCGTGCTGTACGTGCTGGACGAGCCGTCGATCGGCCTGCACCAGCGGGACAACCGGCGGCTGATCGACACCCTGGTCCGGCTCAAGGAGCTTGGCAACACGCTGATCGTGGTCGAGCACGACGAGGACACCATCGACCACGCGGACTGGGTCGTCGACATCGGCCCGGGCGCCGGCGAGCACGGCGGTCAGGTGGTCGTGTCGGGCACGGTCGAGGACCTGCGCAACCACCCGGACTCGATCACCGGGCAGTACATCTCCGGCCGGCGGGAGATCCCGATCCCGGCCGTGCGGCGTCCGCTGACCGAGGGTCGCGAGCTGACCGTGTACGGCGCCCGGCAGAACAACCTCAAGGACCTCGACGTGACCATCCCGCTCGGGGTGTTCGTCGCGGTCACCGGGGTGTCCGGTTCCGGCAAGTCGACGCTGGTCAACGACATCCTCTACACGTCGCTGGCCCGGCAGATCTACGGCGCCCGCGCGGTGCCCGGGCGGCACACGAAGATCTCCGGCATGGAGCTGGTCGACAAGGTCATCCACGTCGACCAGTCGCCGATCGGCCGTACGCCGCGGTCGAACCCGGCGACGTACACCGGGGTCTGGGACCACGTCCGGAAGTTGTTCGCGGAGACGCCGGAGGCGAAGGTCCGCGGGTACCAGCAGGGCCGCTTCTCGTTCAACGTCAAGGGCGGCCGCTGCGAGGCGTGCTCGGGTGACGGCACGCTGAAGATCGAGATGAACTTCCTGCCGGATGTGTATGTCCCGTGCGAGGTGTGCCACGGCGCGCGGTACAACCGCGAGACGCTCGAGGTGCACTACAAGGGCAAGACCGTCGCGGACGTGCTGGACATGCCGATCGAGGAGGCGTCGGAGTTCTTCCAGGCGATCCCGGCGATCTCGCGGCACCTGACGACGCTGGTCGAGGTGGGCCTCGGGTACGTGCGGCTCGGTCAGCCGGCGCCGACGCTGTCCGGCGGTGAGGCGCAGCGGGTGAAGCTGGCGTCGGAGCTGCAGCGGCGCTCGACCGGCCGCACGGTGTACGTGCTGGACGAGCCGACGACGGGTCTGCACTTCGAGGACATCAGCAAGCTGCTCGGCGTGCTGAGCGGCCTGGTGGACAAGGGCAACTCGGTGCTGGTCATCGAGCACAACCTCGACGTGATCAAGACCGCCGACTGGCTGATCGACCTCGGCCCGGACGGCGGCCGCCGCGGCGGCACCCTGGTCGCCGAGGGCACGCCGGAGGAGGTCGCGGCCAACCCGGCGTCGTACACCGGTCAGTTCCTCGCCGAGATCCTCGAGGGTCGCGCAGCGAAGCCGAGCGCCAAGCAGGCGGCGGCCAAGGCGCTGCCGGCCAAGAAGACCGCGGCGAAGAAGGTCCCGGCGAAGAAGGCGGTCGCGAAGAAGGCTGCTGCGAAGAAGACCACGGTGACGAAGACCGCGCCGGCCAAGAAGGTGTCTGCGGCCAGGAAGCGCGCAGCCGGCTGAGCTTTGTGGGCTGGACCAGGCCCCGGAGCGCTGAGCGCCCGGGGCCTGCTGCTGCTGAGCTGCGGATGCGGCAGTCCGCCGAGCCGGGGATTGGTCAGCGACGGAACAATTGCTCGAACAGATGCCGGAACCAGGTGCGGCGCGGTGACGGCAGGAGCGCCGGAGGCAGTACGACCGTCGGCGGTGTCGCGAGCGTGACAGGGATCTGCACCATGCGGTCGCCCTGTAGCCAGTACAAGTCAGGGCTGCATTGGTCAGACGCACCCTCGTAGGTGTCGGCGACCCACTGCGCCAACCGGTCCGCGACCTGCTGTCCCGCGTCGGCGGGACAGAACGCCACCGTGCTGAGCCGGGGCACGGCGACCAGCGCTCCCAGCCCGATGGACGCTTGCGGCAGCAGATTCTCCCGGTCGACCACCGCCATCGAGACCAACGGATCATCGGCGCGGGTGAGAATCGAGAAGCCGTCACGTTCGATCGGACGCAGGTCCGCGATCTGCTCCAGCGTCAACTGCACCGGCGACGGTACGTCGGGGTCGCCCAGACCGAGCATCGACCGCCGTACGACGGTCAAGCGGCGGTAGTCGTTGCCGGTACCGATGAACACCACGACCTCGAAGTGGTCGCCGAAGGGGATCAGCGCATCGGCGACCGGGCCGGCCGTCCGGGCGGACCAACCGCGTTGCAGCAGCATCGCGCGTTGCCTGCCCGCGACGTCGCCGAACCGGTGTTCCTCGGTGGCGAGCTCACCCTCCGCGACCACGGCCCGTAACCACGCTTCGATCTGCTCGGCCCACAGCTGCTGCGGCAGCTGCGAGCACCGATCGACGATCTCAGCGAGCCCGACAACCGCCGACATCTGCAGCGAGCCGCGGCCCCATCCGACCTCGACGGTCCGGTCGGTGGTGTCCACAACACACCCCGGCATCCACAACGGCGCCAGTTCGGCGATCGCCGTGAGCACGGTCGTGTCGTTCGTTGCGCCGGTCATCTCATGCCTCACCCACGCCCATAGTCTGCCGGTCGCCCGGTCCGCACCGCACAATGGCCCATCGGCGCTCCCAGCCGACTCACAGCAAACCCTCAAACTGCGGTGCAAGGTGAACCGTTCGGCCGGGCTGGTCGTTTGACCTGGTGTACTGCGTTCAACTACTTCGATCAGCAGGCTCCTGGAGGTCCAGATTCATGAGCGATGACACGACGGCATCGACCACCCCATCGGCAGCGGACGGTCTGCGGGACCGCAGGACGGTGCTGCGCTGCGCGGCGATGGTCGCCCTGGCGGGTGCCGGCGCGCCGATCCTCGCGGCCTGCGGTGGCAGCGACACCTCCGGAAGCGGCAGCACCGGCGGCACCAGCACTGGCACCAGCAGTGGCACCGGTACGTCGCCGTCGGCCACCGGCTCCGCGCCGAGCGCGAGTGCCTCGTCGAGCGGCGGCGGCGGTACGGTCCTCGGCCCGGTGTCCGACGTACCGGTCGGGGGCGGGAAGGTGTTCACCGACGCGAAGGTCGTGGTGACGCAGCCGACCGCCGGCACCTACAAGGGCTTCTCCGCGGTCTGCACGCACCAGGGCAACCCGATCGGTTCGGTGGAGGGCGGCCAGATCGTCTGCCCGTTCCACAACAGCCACTTCAGCATCACCGACGGCAGCGTGGTCAGCGGACCGGCGCCGTCGCCGCTGCCGGCCGTGAACGTGAAGGTCCAGGGCGGCAACATCGTCGAGTCCGCCTGACCGGCGCGGCAGGCATGGCGAAGGCCCGGTCACCGGGGGACCGGGCCTTCGGAGCAGGGTCAGGACTGGTCAGAGGCCCCGACGTACAGCAACTTGTTCGGCGAGCCGGTGCCGGGGTCGCCCACCTTGTCCGCGGTCGAGTTGGCGACCAGCGCCTTCGCGACATCGGCGGGGGTGGCGTCCGGGTGGTCGGCCAGGTAGAGCGCGATGCCGCCCGCGACGTGCGGGGTCGCCATCGACGTACCGCTCATCTTCGCGGTCGCGTCCGGGCCGGTGATGCCGACCGACGTGATGTCCACGCCCGGGGCGAACAGGTCCACGCACTTGCCGAAGTTCGAGAACTCCGCGCGCTGGTCCTGGTCGTCGGTGGCGCCGACCGTGATCGCCGACGGTTCCTTAGCGGGCGAGCTCTGGCAGGCATCCGCATTGTCGTTGCCGGCGGCAACGGCGTAGGTGACGCCGGCGTCGACGGACGCCTTCACCGCGGCGTCCAGCGCGTCGTCCGCGCCGCCGCCGAGGCTCATGTTCGCGACCGCGGGCTTCTTCGCGTTCTTCGTCACCCAGTCGATCCCCGCCACCACGGACTCCGTCGAGCCGGAGCCCTTGCAGTCCAGCACCCGGACCGCGATCAGCTTCGCGGCTTTCGCCAGCCCGTACGTCGTACCGCCGATCGTGCCGGCCACGTGGCTGCCGTGACCCATGCAGTCGACGCCGTTCTGGCCGTCGCCGACCGTGTCGGTGCCGACCGACGCGCGGTCGCCGAAGTCGTTGTGCTTGGCGTAGATGCCGGTGTCGATGATGTAGACGTTCACGTTCTTGGCGTCCGTCGACGGTGTGTACTTCTTGTCCAGCGGGAGATCCCGCTGGTCCGCACGGTCCAGGCCCCACGGCGGGTCGTCCTGGGCGACGGTGATCTTCTGGTTCTGCTGGACGTACGCGACCCGGGAGTCGCCGGCCAGCTTCTTCGCCTGGTCCTCGGACATGGTCGCCGAGAAGCCCTTGATCGACGCGTCGTACTGGTCCTTGACCTTGACGTCGTAGCTCGCCGCCAGGCTCTGGGTCGCGACCCGGGTCTGGGCCCGCGTGGACTGGCCGGCCAGGACGACGATGTAGCTGCCGGGGATCGCGTTCGGGTTGCCGGCGCCGCGGATGCTCACCGGTCCGGGCTGTGCCGCGGTGCTGCCAGTGGCAGCGGTGACGATTCCGGTGACGGCGAGCGCGGACGCTGCGACGACACCGAGCACAGCGCGTGGTCTGCTAAGGGAAGGGGACATGGGCGGAACTCCCTCGAGTCAACGCAAGGCCTTGTTGCCTCACGCAAAGGACCTGCGCATCTACCCTTGTCCACAAGTAAGACAGCTCGCCCATCCCAGCCGGGGATAAATCTCGACTTATGAGCCAACCCGAAACAGGACCGCAATCTTCAGCTCGTTTGCCGGTTCTGCTGGTTGGAGTACTTCCTGACCGCGAAGCCGTACGCCTCCTCGATCAACGGCAGCAGCTGGTCCAGACCGGTCGGGTTCACGATCGCGACCCAGTGCTGGGAGGCGTAGAACGGGTGCGGCATGAGTACGTCACGGGCGGCGTAGTCGTGGCCTGAGTCGAGCACCCAGTCGGCGTCGCGTTCGGTGGGCACCGGGCCGAAGAGTTCGGCGTACGTCGCCTTGGTGAGGCCGAGGTTGAGTCGCCAGGCGCCGGGCTGGTCGAGGTTCGACACCTTCTCGTAGTGGTCGCCGGTGACAATGGTGGCGAAGGGCTGCTGCCGTTCGGGCGGCAGGTCGTTGGCCGGGTCGTACAGGTAGAAGAGGTCGTCCTGGGCCTCGAGCACCCGGACACCGTCGTACGCGCGGATCGTCCGATCAACATCTCCGAATCTCATACCTTCAAGTCTGTCATTGAACCCAGACTAGAAACTTTGCGCCGATTCCGGGTTTGTCGGTGGGCCGAACTAGGGTGGTTGGGTGGCTGATCCGTCCTCCTACCGTCCCGCTCCGGGTTCGATTCCCGACTCGCCCGGCGTCTACCGCTTCAGCGACTCCGGCGGCCGGGTGATCTACGTCGGCAAGGCGAAGAACCTGCGCGCCCGGTTGTCGTCGTACTTCCAGGATCTGGTGAACCTGCACCCCCGGACGCAGGCGATGGTGACGACGGCCTCGAAGGTCGAGTGGACGGTGGTCGCCACCGAGGTCGAGTCACTGCAGCTGGAGTACTCCTGGATCAAGGAGTACGACCCGCGCTTCAACGTGAAGTACCGCGACGACAAGTCGTACCCGTGGCTCGCGATCACCTTCAACGAGGACTACCCGCGGGTGATGGTCGGCCGCGGCCAGAAGAAGAAGGGCGTGAAGTACTTCGGCCCGTACAGCCACGCCTGGGCGATCCGCGAGACCGTGGACCTGCTGCTCCGGGTGTTCCCGATGCGTTCGTGCAGCAAGGGCGTGTTCAACCGGCACCGCCAGATCGGCCGGCCGTGCCTGCTCGGCTACATCGGGAAGTGCGCGGCGCCCTGCACCGGTCAGGTGTCGCAGGAGGAGCACCGCAAGATCGTCGACGACTTCGCGGCGTTCCTGTCCGGGCAGACCGCGACGTACGTACGCCGGCTGCAGAAGGAGATGCAGGCCGCGGCCGCCGAGCTGGAGTACGAGCGGGCCGCGAAGATCCGCGACGACCTGTCCGCGCTGGACAAGGCGCTGGCCAAGAACGCGGTGGTCCTCGGCGACGGCACCGACACCGACGTGATCGCGCTGAGCGAGGACCCGCTCGAGGTCGCCGTGCAGATCTTCTACGTCCGCGGCGGCCGGATCCGCGGTGAGCGCGGCTTCATCGCCGACAAGGCCGACGGTACGGCGACCACCGGCGACCTCGTCTCGCGGTTCATCCAGCAGACGTACGCCGGGGACTCGGGCGACGCGATCCCGCGCGAGATCCTGGTGCCGACGATGCCCGACGACGCGGACGCGCTCACCGAGTGGCTCGAGGAACTGCGCGGCGCGCGGGTGTCGATCCGGGTCCCGCAGCGCGGCGACAAGAAGGCGCTGATGGAGACCGTCGAGCGGAACGCGCTGCAGACGCTGACCATGCACAAGACCAAGCGGGCCAGCGACCTGACCACGCGGAACCAGGCGTTGGAGGAGATCCAGGCGGCGCTCGACCTGCCGGAGGCGCCGCTGCGGCTGGAGTGCTACGACATCTCGAACCTGCAGGGCACCGAGGTGGTGGCGTCGATGGTCGTGTTCGAGGACGGCCTGCCGCGCAAGAGCGAGTACCGCCGGTTCGTGATCAAGGGCGTCGACGGGCAGAACGACGTCGCCTCGATCGCCGAGGTCCTGACCCGCCGCTTCAAACGCCTCCTCGACGAACGCGCCACCCTCACCGAGGACGACGACCCGAACGCCGCCCTGGTCGACCCCGAGACCGGTCGCGCGAAGAAGTTCGCGTATGCCCCGGGGCTGGTCGTGGTCGACGGTGGTCCGCCGCAGGTGGCCGCGGCCCGGCAGGCGATGGACGAGCTGGGCGTCGGTGACATCCCGGTCGTCGGCCTGGCCAAGCGGCTCGAAGAGGTGTGGGTCCCCGACGAGGAAGACCCGGTGATCTTCTCCAGGACGTCCGAGGGTCTGTACCTGTTGCAGCGGCTCCGCGACGAGGCGCACCGGTTCGCGATCACCCACCACCGCAACAGGCGGTCGAAGTCGATGGTCGAGAGCACCCTCGACGAGGTCCCAGGACTGGGTGAAGTGCGGCGTAAGACGTTGCTGCGCCATTTCGGCTCGCTCAAGAAGTTGCGCGGCGCCACCGTTGGCGAGGTGGCCGAGCTGCCCGGTTTCGGGCCGCGGCTGGCGGAGTCCGTCGTACTGGCGGTTAACGCTGCGGCAACGAAGGCGGAAACCGGCCGTGCTCCGGCGGTCAACACGGCGACAGGCGAGATACTGGGCGACGACGTCCCGGCGCCTGCCGAGGCGCCCGACGGGGATGCAGGGGAGAACTGAGAACAGATGGACGACACGGGCGGCAACCTGATCATCGTGTCCGGGATGTCGGGCGCGGGCCGGAGTTCGGTCGCCGACGTACTGGAGGACCTCGGCTGGTTCGTGGTGGACAACCTGCCGCCGATGTTCCTGACCACCCTGGTGGAGCAGGTCGTCGGGACCGGCGCGGCGCCGCGGCTCGCGGTCGTCGTCGACGTCCGGACCGGCCTGTTCTTCGACGAGCTGAGTTCTGCGATCCACGACCTGCGGCTGAAGGGGTACCGGCCGCTGACGCTGTTCCTGGAGGCGTCCGACGATGTGATCGTCCGCCGGCAGGAGAGCGTCCGGCGGCCGCACCCGCTGCAGGGCGAGGGCCGACTGCTCGACGGCATCCAGCGCGAGCGGGAGCTGCTCGGTGACATCCGGGCCGGCGCCGACCTGGTGATCGACACCTCCAGCCTGAACATCCACCAGCTGGCCGCGAAGATCGTGAACGCGTTCGGCGACGAGGAGAACGCCGAGCTCCGGGCCACCGTGGTGTCGTTCGGGTTCAAGTACGGCATCCCGGTGGACGCCGACGTGGTCGCCGACATGCGGTTCATCCCGAACCCGTACTGGCAGCCCGACCTGCGCCCGATGACCGGGCAGGACAAGCCTGTGTCAGACTTCGTGCTCGGCCATCCGCTGGCCCAGCAGTTCCTCGAGAACTACGTGGACGTACTGGACACCCTGCGGACCGGCTACCTGAACGAGGGCAAGCGCTTCGTCACCGTCGCGATCGGGTGCACCGGAGGTAAGCACCGCAGCGTCGCGATGGCCGAGGAGATCGCCCGCAGGCTGCGCGAGAAGGGCTCACCAACGTTGGTAGTACACCGGGATCTAGGCCGCGAGTGACGCGGGTTGTCGCGCTCGGTGGCGGACACGGCCTGGCGGCCTCGCTGTCCGCGCTCCGGCATGTCACCGATCAGCTGACCGCGGTCGTCACGGTCGCCGACAACGGCGGCTCGTCCGGGCGGCTGCGGCGCGAGCTCGGCGTACTGCCGCCGGGCGACCTGCGGATGGCGCTGGCCGCGTTGTGCCGCGACGACGAGTGGGGCCGGACCTGGGCCGACGTACTGCAGCATCGGTTCCGCAGCAACGGTGAGCTGCACGACCACGCGGTCGGCAACCTGCTGATCGTCGCGCTGTGGGAGCTGCTCGGCGAGGCGGTCGACGGGCTCGACTGGGTCGCCCGGCTGCTCGGCGCGCAGGGCCGGGTGCTGCCGATGTCCGCCGTGCCGCTGGACATCACCGCGCGCGTGCTCGGCCTCGACCCCGAACACCCGGAGGCGATCGCCGAGATCCGCGGCCAGGCCGAGGTGGCGTCCACCGACGGCCACGTGGTCGACGTCGCGCTCGACCCGGCCGACCCACCGGCCTGCCCGGAGGCGCTGGTCGCGATCGCCGAGGCCGACTGGGTCGTGGTCGGTCCCGGGTCGTGGTTCACGTCGGTGATCCCGAACCTGCTGGTCCCCGAGCTGTGCCGCGGCCTCGAGCAGACCAGCGCCCGCCGCCTGCTCACGCTGAACCTCGGCGAGCAGAAGGGCGAGACCGCCGGGTTCTCACCCGAGACCCACCTGGAGGTCCTGGCCGGCCACGCCCCGGACCTCCGCATCGACGTCGTCCTCGCGGACGTCGGTCACGTGCCCGACCCCGAGTCCCTGCGTCGTACGGCGCAGTCCCTCGGAGCCGAGCTCGTGATCGCCGACATCGCCGACGACGACCGCGACCTCCACCACGCGCCGGACAAACTCGCCAAGGTCTACCGGGAGATCTTCAGCTAGCCGGCAGCACGAGCCGCCGCTGCAGGACGAGTCGACCGCCGTCGTCGTACCCGCGCACCGACGCGGTCGGTGCGTCCGGGGCGAAACCTCCCTGACCGAAGGTGAAGAAGCCGTCCCGCCCGACGAGGCCGAGCCGCAGGTACTTGCCGTCGGGCGTGTCCGCGACGACCCGGGCGAGGTCGGCCGGGCCGCGGCCCTGATTCGTCCACAGCGGCAGTGGTTCCGTGCCGCCGCGGTTCTCGAGGTCGTGGCGCATCAGGGAGACATGGCCGCCGCCTTCCTGCTCGCACCCGGCGCCGACAGTACGATCCGGGGACAGGAGCACGGCGTAGAACCGTTCGTCCTGACCTGTCTTGAGCGCGACCCTCCAGGTGGTGTCGATCGGTCCTGCCTTGTCCCACGCAGCAGCCAGTATGTCGACGCGTGCACAGCGCAGCAGAATGTCGTCGTCCGTGAGCGGACTGACCGGTGGCGCAGGCTGAATGATCCTGCCGCTGGCCACATCGATGGTCACTACGGAGCCGGGTGTACGAGCCGCCGGGGCAGGGTCGGCCCGCTGACTCGGCCAAGCGCTCACGGCCCCGACGGCTGCCGCCACGACCACCGCGGTCGAAGCGAGGACGGCGACGCGGCGCCGGCGTACCGATCTCCGGCCGCGTTCGACCAGCTCGCCGACGTCGGTCGTCAGCGGCTGGTCGGAGTCGTCGGCGGCCGCGGCCAGCAGGTGTTCGATGTCGTGGCTCACGTTGCGCTCCGTTCTGGGTGGTCGAGGAGTTCGCGGAGGCGGGTGAGGGCCCGGGAAGTCTGGCTCTTCACACCGCCGGTGCCGATGCCGAGGACGTCCGCGGTCTGTTCGAGGCTGAGGTCGGCGTAGTGCCGCAGTACGACGCATGCTCGTTGGCTCGGTGGTAGCGCGGCCAGGGCCTCGACGACGAGCAGCCGGTCGTCGATCGTGCCGGCCGGATCGTGCAGGGGAGTGGTGTGGTCGTCCGTGTCGACGAGGTGTTCGCGGCGCCAGGGCCGGCGGGACTGGTCGAGTACGGCGGTCACCAGGCACTTGTGCGCGTAGCCGTTGAGGCCTTGCGTACGGTCGATCCGGTGCCAGCGCCGGTACACCTTCACCAGTGCGTCCTGGGCGGCGTCCTCGGCGCGGTGCCAGTCGCCGCACATCAGGTACGCCGTACTGCGCAGCCGACGGATCGTCGACGCCGCGAACTCGGTGAACTCGGCTTCGTCCGGTGCCCTCATGCCCCTCCTCTCGGATTGTCGTCGAGGTAACGGGACCACGGGCGCGGAAGGTTGCAACGTAACCGCGGCGTCCGCGGCCCGTTGGGACCTCCGAGGGTCTTTGACATGGGTGGGAGGATGCTTTCTATGGCGATGACAGCACAGGTGAAGTCCGAGCTGACCAGCATTCAGGTCACGAAACCGTGTTGCCGCAAGGCAGAGGTCTCGTCGATCCTGCGGTTCGCCGGCGGGCTGCACCTGGTGTCCGGACGGATCGTCGTGGAGGCGGAACTGGACAGCGGCGCCGCGGCCCGGCGGTTGCGCAAGGACATCGCCGAGATCTTCGGGCACCCGTCGGACGTCGTGGTGATCTCCCCGTCCGGCATCCGGAAGCAGACGAAGTACGTCGTCCGCGTGGTCCGTGACGGCGACGCGCTCGCGCGGCAGACCGGACTGGTCGACAACCGCGGCCGCCCGGTCCGCGGGCTGCCGCCGGCCGTGGTGTCCGGTGCGTCCTGTGATGCGGTGGCGGCGTGGCGCGGTGCGTTCCTGGCGCACGGTTCGCTGACCGAGCCCGGCCGGTCGTCCTCGCTCGAGGTGACCTGCCCCGGCCCGGAGGCGGCGCTCGCACTGGTCGGTGCGGCCCGGCGGCTCGGCATCGGTTCGAAGGCGCGTGAGGTCCGCAACGTCGACCGCGTGGTGATCCGCGACGGCGACGCGATCGGCGCGCTGCTCACCCGGCTCGGCGCGCACGAGTCGGTGCTGGCGTGGGAGGAGCGCCGGATGCGTCGCGAGGTACGCGCGACCGCGAACCGGCTGGCGAACTTCGACGACGCGAACCTGCGCCGCTCGGCGCGCGCCGCGGTGGCTGCCGGCGCGCGGGTGGAGCGGGCGCTGGAGATCCTCGGCGACGACGTACCCGATCATCTGCAGGTGGCCGGCAAGCTCCGCCTGGAGCACAAGCAGGCAAGCCTCGAGGAGCTCGGCCAGCTGCACGAACCGGCCCTCACCAAGGACGCCGTCGCGGGCCGCATCCGCCGCCTGCTCGCCATGGCCGACAAACGCGCCGCCGACCTCGGCATCCCGAACACCGAAGCCAACCTGACCCCAGAAATGCTCGACCCGGCCTGACCTCCAGGCCACCAGCTGGTCAACTGGTATACACCTGGCAGCCCCGGAGCATTCCGGGGCTGTTTCGCGTCCGGGTGGTCTGCTCGGGCGGCTACTGACCGGTCACGGTGGTCTGATGTGGATGCTACCAGTTGGTCAGGTGGGCTGTTGGGCTAGTGTTCGGAATGTAGCGGCAGTGAAAAGCCAGTTCAGAGGAGACGTAGTCCCGTGACCGTACGCGTAGGTATCAACGGCTTCGGCCGCATCGGCCGTAACTTCTTCCGCGCCGTGCAGGCGTCCGGTGCCGACATCGAGGTCGTCGCCGTCAACGACTTGACCGACAACCAGACCCTCGCTCACCTGCTGAAGTACGACTCGATCCTGGGCCGCTTCCCGGGTGAGGTCTCCGCGACCGAGGACGACATCACCGTCGCCGGTCAGACCATCAAGGCCTTCGCGGAGCGCGACCCGGCCAACCTGAAGTGGTCGGACGTCGGCGCCGACGTGGTGATCGAGTCCACGGGCTTCTTCACCGACGCGACCAAGGCCAAGACGCACGCCGACAACGGCGCCAAGAAGGTCATCATCTCCGCCCCGGCGAAGAACGAGGACCTCACCGTGGTGATGGGCGTGAACCACGAGCTGTACGACGCCGACAAGCACACGGTGATCTCGAACGCCTCGTGCACCACGAACTGTCTCGCTCCGCTGGCCAAGGTCCTGCACGACGCGTTCACGATCGAGAAGGGTCTGATGACCACGATCCACGCGTACACCCAGGACCAGAACCTGCAGGACGGTCCGCACAAGGACCTGCGGCGCGCCCGCGCCGCGGCGCTGAACGTCGTACCGACCTCGACCGGTGCCGCGAAGGCGATCGGCCTGGTGCTGCCGGAGCTGCAGGGCAAGCTCGACGGCTACTCGCTGCGGGTGCCGGTCCCGACCGGCTCGATCACCGACCTGACCGTCGACGTCTCCCGCGAGGTGACCGCCGACGAGATCAACGAGGCCTACCGGGCCGCGGCCGAGGGCCCGTTCAAGGGCATCCTGCGGTACAGCGAGGACCCGATCGTGTCGTCCGACATCGTCACCGACCCGGCGTCCTGCATCTACGACGCGCCGATCACCAAGGTCATCGGCAACCAGGTCAAGGTGTACGGCTGGTACGACAACGAGTGGGGCTACTCGAACCGCCTCGTCGACCTGGTCAACCACATCGGCGCGTCCCTCTGACGCACCCTTTCCCGCTGACGTCCGAAGGACCGGTGGGGCGTCCCGCCACTCCTTCGGACGTCAGCCTTGGCTGGTGGAGGAACTGAGCTGTGAAGACGATTGAGGATCTCGGCGACCTGGCGGGCCGGCGGGTGCTGGTCCGGTCCGACCTGAACGTGCCGATCAAGAACGAGGTGATCGGCGACGACGGCCGGATCCGCGCCTCGCTGCCGACCCTGGTGAAGCTGGCGAAGGCCGGCGCGAAGGTGATCGTCACCGCCCACCTCGGCCGCCCGAAGGGCACGCCGAACCCGGAGTTCACGCTCGCCCCGGTGGCCAAGCGGCTCGGTGAGCTGCTGCGGCCCGAGGGCATCACCGTGCACTTCGCGACCGACGTCACCGGCGAGAGCGCGCAGGAAGCCGTCCAGGAGCTGGACGAGGGCGAGGTGCTGCTGCTCGAGAACGTGCGGTACGACCCGCGCGAGGAGAGTAAGGACGAGGCCGAGCGCGGTGTGCTGGCCGAGGAGCTCGCGGCGCTCGCGGACGTGTTCGTCAGCGACGGCTTCGGTGTCGTGCACCGCAAGCAGGCCAGCGTGTACGACGTGGCCCGCAAGCTCCCGCACGCGGCCGGCGGCCTGGTGCTCGCCGAGGTCGACGTACTGCAGAAGCTCACCGAGGACCCGGCCCGGCCGTACGTCGTGGTGCTCGGCGGCGCGAAGGTGTCGGACAAGCTCGCGGTGATCGACAACCTGCTCGCCAAGGCGGACAAGCTGCTGATCGGCGGCGGCATGGTCTTCACGTTCCTCAAGGCCCAGGGCCACGAGGTCGGCAAGAGCCTGCTCGAGGAGGACCAGCTGGACGTGGTCCGCGGCTACCTGAAGGAGGCCGGCGACAAGATCGTGCTGCCGACCGACATCGTGGTCGCGCCCGAGTTCAAGGCCGACTCCCCGGCGACCGTGGTCGCGGCCGACGCGATCCCGGCCGACCAGCTCGGGCTGGACATCGGCCCGGAGTCCGGCAAGGCGTTCGCGGCCGAGGTCGCGACCGCGAAGACCGTGTTCTGGAACGGGCCGATGGGCGTTTTCGAGATGGCGGCGTTCGCCGGCGGAACCAAGGCCGTCGCACAGGCGTTGACCGAGGTGGACGGGCTGAGTGTCGTCGGCGGCGGTGACTCCGCGGCCGCCGTCCGGCAGCTAGGCTTCGCCGACGACGCGTTCGGCCACATCTCCACCGGTGGCGGGGCGTCGCTCGAATACCTGGAGGGCAAGGAGCTCCCGGGTCTCGCCGTACTGGAAGAGGACTGACGCAGATGGCAGACGCTGCCCGTACGCCGTTGATGGCGGGCAACTGGAAGATGAACCTCAACCATGTCGAGGCCGTGCACCTGCTGCAGAAGCTGAGCTGGACGCTGCAGGACAAGAAGCACGACTTCGACCGGGTCGAGGTGGCGGTGCTGCCGCCGTTCACCGACATCCGCAGCGTGCAGACGCTGGTCGACGGCGACCGGATGAAGATCAAGTACGGCGCCCAGGACGTGTCCACCAAGGACTCCGGGGCGTACACCGGCGAGATCTCGGCGTCTATGCTCACCAAGCTCGGCTGCACGTACGTGCTGACCGGGCACTCGGAGCGCCGGCAGTACCACGGCGAGGACGACGCCACGGTGAACGCCAAGACCACGAAGGCGCTGGCGGCCGGGCTGATCCCGATCGTCTGCGTCGGCGAGGGCCTGGAGATCCGCAAGGCCGGTGAGCAGGTGCCGTACACGCTGGCCCAGGTGGACGGTGCGCTGGCCGGGCTGAAGCCGGACGACGTCCGCAAGCTGGTGATCGCGTACGAGCCGGTCTGGGCGATCGGCACCGGCGAGGTCGCGACGCCGGAGGACGCGCAGGAGGTGAACTCCGCGATCCGGGGCCGGCTCGAGGAGACGTTTTCACCGTCGGTCGCCGACTCGGTACGGATTCTTTACGGCGGATCGGTGAAGATGGCCAGTGCAGGTGGCATCATGGCCCAACCGGATGTCGACGGTTGCCTGGTCGGAGGCGCGAGCCTGCAGGCCGACGAGTTCGCCGGCATCTGCCGTTACCTGGACCTTCAGTTAGGCTACTCCTCGTGATTCTCGCTTTCTCGATCGTCGTGATCGTCTGCAGCCTCATGCTGACGTTGCTCGTCCTGCTGCACAAAGGCCGCGGTGGCGGTCTGTCGGACCTGTTCGGTGGCGGTGTCTCGTCCAGTCTGGGCGGCTCCTCGGTCGCCGAGCGGAACCTGGACCGGATCACCATCGGCATCGGTCTGGTCTGGTTCGCTGCCATCGTCGCGCTCGGCCTGCTCTACAAGCTCGGCTGAGGGGAGTAGGTTCCCGTGGCTGGTGGTGGCAGTGCGATTCGTGGCAGCCGGGTCGGTGCCGGGCCGATGGGCGAGGCGGAGCGCGGCGACACCGCGCCCCGGCAGCGCATCGTGTTCTTCTGTGCGAACGGGCACGAGACCGCGACCTGGTTCGCGGTCGAGGCGGCCATCCCGGAGGAGTGGGACTGTCCACGGTGCGGTCTGCCGACCAGCACCGATGTGAACAACCCGCCTCCGCCGCCGAAGATCGAGCCCTACAAGACGCACCTGGCCTATGTGAAGGAGCGCCGCTCCGAGCAGGAGGCCCAGGAGATCCTCGGCGAAGCGCTCGAGAAACTCCGCGCCCGCCGCGCCCGCGGCGAGGTCATCTACTAGCAGCTCCGTGAACAGCCCGGCCGGATCCCGGCCGGGCTGTACCGTTTGTGTCGAGCTGCTTGCAGCGCGCTAAGGTCGGCGGCATGAAGTCGTCGATCTCGCCGGTCCGCTGGACCCCGCCGCCCGCGCCGCCGGTGCGGCACCCGAAGAACATCGACGTCGAGGTCGTCGAGCTGCCGGGCGCCGGTCCTGAGGACACGTTGATCGACGCCGACGGCAGCGTCCTCACCGGCCTGTACGACGGCCGCATCCTGCGCGTCTCCGCCGACGGCCGGACGATCAGCACTCTCGCCGACACCGGCGGACGGCCCCTCGGGCTGGAGTGGTTGCCGGACGGCAACGTGCTGATCTGCGACGCGAACCGGGGGCTGCTGACCCTCGACCAGGACAACCGCATCACGACCCTGCTGTCCGAGATCGACGGCCGCCCGATGCGGTTCTGCAACAACGCCGACGTCACCGAGGACGGCACGATCTACTTCACCGACTCGTCGACCCGGTTCGGCATCGACGAGTGGATGGCGGATCTGCTCGAGCACTCGGCGACCGGCAGCGTGTACCGGCGTACGCCCGACGGCGAGGTCACCCGGCTCGCGACCGGTCGCGGCTTCCCGAACGGCGTGGCGCTCAGCGCGGATCGCGGGTCGCTGTTCTGGGCCGAGACCGCGACGTACGGGCTCTACAAGCTCGACCTCACCACGGACGGCGCCGAGCCGGTGCAGGTCGCCACGATCCCAGGCCTGCCGGACAACATCGCGCGCGGCTCGGACGGCCTGATCTGGGTCGCCGTCGGGTCGCCGCGGAACGCCGTACTCGATCTGCTGCTGCCGAAGCATCCGGTGTTCCGCAAGCTGGTGTGGTCGTTGCCGGACGCCCTGAAACCGAAGGCCGCCGACATCATCGAGATCCAGGCGTACGACGAGACCGGGACGCTGGTGCACGACCTGCGCGCGCAGCACCAGGCGTTCCACATGCCGACCGGAGTCCGCGAACGCAACGGCAAGGTCTGGCTGGGCAGCATCGGCACCAGTTCCCTCGCGAGCTTTCCTACTCCCAGCTGAGTCAGCGAGGTTCGAGAAGGTCCGCAGGGTCGAAGGAGAAAGCGAACGGCTCGTCAGCTGTGAACAGTTGCCCGGAGCGCGCCTGCGCCTCCAGAACATACTCCCCGCCCGCCAGGCGGAGCAGTTCGATCAGGACGTCGTTGGGCCGGATCTCGACGTGCATGTAGTACGGAATGCCCAGCGCGGCGCAGACCGCCGGCTTGTCGATGCGATCCCGATGGAAGGACGAGGGCGAGATGATCTCGATCGGGCACAGCACCTGCTCCGCCTCGATCCAGGTCTGCTGCCGCACCGGCTGATGCAGGAGAACGAGGTCGGGCTCGATCCAGCCAGTAGGCTCGGTCCGGACGTTGAGGCCCAAGTACAACGCGTGCCCAGCCGCCGAGGCTTTCGGAGCCAGATGCCACAAGAGCGCAGGAGCAGCCCAGCCGAGTTCGCTTCCCTCGCGCCGGCTGATCGCTAGCCTTCCATCGGTTGCCTCGTAGCGGGCCGGTGCCATTCCGTCGATCGGCAGGTAGCGCCGTGCGAGCTCGATCGTCCACAAGCCATCGAGGTCGACCAACGGGTCGAAGGAACGGTGCGGTGCCGGAGCTGACATGCCACCTCCTTGTCCTGGATCACCTTAAGTCACGCTGCGCAAGCCTTTCGCGTAAGGTGCGGGCATGCGTTTCGGGATTGCGATTCTTCCGGAGTACCGGTGGCGGGACGCCGCGCGGCGGTGGCGGCGGGCCGAGGAGTACGGGTTCGACCATGCGTGGACGTACGACCACCTGACCTGGGCCGGGTTGCAGGACTCGCCCTGGTACGGGACGACGCCGACGCTGACGGCGGCCGCGACGGTGACGTCGACGATCAAGCTCGGCACGTTCGTCACGTCGCCGAACTTCCGGCATCCGCTGGCGCTGACCCGGGACATCCTCGCGATCGAGGACGTGTCCGACGGCCGGTTCCTGTGCGGGATCGGCGCCGGCGGCAGTCTGGACGCGACGATCCAGGGCGGCCCGGACCTGACCCCGCGGCAACGCCAGGACCGCTACCAGGAGTTCGTGAAGCTGCTGGACATCCTGCTCACGACGGACGGCGTGGACTTCAAGGGCGAGTACTACGAGACCCGCAACGGCCGCACGCTGCCGGGCTGCGTGCAGCAACCCCGGGTGCCGTTCATCCTGGCCGGCAACGGCCCGCGCTCACTGCGCTTCGCCGCCGACCACGGCGACGGCTGGATGACGACCGGGGGAGCAGGCGACGACCTGGAATCCTGGTTCCAGTCGGTCGCCGACCTCAGCCACCGCCTCGACGACCTTGTCGAAGGGCGCCCGTTCGACCGCTACCTGTCCCTCGACACGGCGGTCTACGCCCTCTCCAGCCCGGCCGCCTTCGAGGACGCCGTAGGCCGTGCCGCGGCCCTCGGCTTCACCGACGTCATCACCCACTGGCCCCGCGCCGAAGGCGTGTACGGCGGCTCCGAGGACGTCCTGGAAACCGTCGCCACCGAAGTGATCCCGCGACTGCGCCGAGCATGACGAAGGGGCCGCACGCCGGTCGGTGTGCGGCCCCTTCGTTGTGTGCTGGAAGGGCGATCAGGAACCGATCGCGCGGATGTTCTCCGCCTGCAGACCCTTCTGGCCCTGCGTGATCTCGAACTCCACGCGCTGGTTCTCGTCCAGCGAGCGGAAGCCCGACATCTGGATGGCCGAGTAGTGCGCGAACACGTCCGCGCCACCGTCATCCGGGGTGATGAAGCCGAAGCCCTTGTCAGCGTTGAACCACTTGACAGTACCGACAGCCATTTGTCTATCTCCTCGATGGCTATTAACAATCCGTGGCCCACACCTCATGGACCACGCGTCGCCGAAAGGCCCCAGACGACAGACCGGCCATGCAGCACAGCAAAGTCAGGGAGTCCAAAACTGCAACGCCATAACTGTAGCCGTTCTGCGGCGCGATGGTAGGGGTGACCACAAACACGTGTCGCTGATTGTCGCGAATCGCTACCCTCCGTGGTCGGCGGATCCGGGGCATCCCGGGGCCTGCCCCGAACCGGAAATCGGGCGCCGACCTGCTGTTTCGCGGGCGGCGCCGGTACGGCAGATTGGCAACGTCGGACAATTGACCGGTACGCCGGGTGATGGACGCATGATTCTGATCGAATTTCCCGGCGTGTCGCGCGGCTGTGGACAGTTGCAGGAAGTGCAACACCAAGGAGACGGAAATGATAGTGACAGTGACACGGAGTGGTGGTTTCGCCGGGCTGACCAAGCACGGGGAGCTGGACACCGAGGGGCAGCCGGACGCCGACCGCGTCGAGTCCGCCGTGCGCGCGCTGGCCGGCAAGGACCTCGGCTCGGGCCGGCCGCAGCCGGACCGCTACGTGTACCGGCTGGAGGTGCGTGACGGCCAGGGCGCGGCCGCCACGCAGCACACCGTCGCCGAGCAGGACGTGGACCCGACCACCGCTTGGCTGCTCGGCCGGGTCCTCGACCACTAGGCCCAGTTGATCTCGGGCGCCCGGTAGAAGTTGACGCCGAGGACGTCCCAGCGCGGCCCTTGCTCGGCCAGCCGGCTCTTGTACGCCGTCCAGTCGAGCGCGTCCTCCGCGGACCATCCGAGCTCTGCGATCCCGGGCAGCCGCGGGAACACCATAAACTCGACCTTGGGCAGGTCGTCGAGGGTCTCCGTCCACAGCGGCGCCTCGACGCCGTCGATCGCGCTCGCGGGTACGTTCGGGATCAGCGTGGCCGGGTTCCAGCTGTACGACTGCTCGACGCTGACCAGTCCCGCCCAGTCGAGGCCGAGCGGCGTCTCCGCGTGGTACTTCATGTCCAGGTACGCCCGGTTCGCGGGGGAGAGCACCAGCGTCGCGCCCTGCTCGACGGCCTTCACCGCGAGCGCCTGCGCCTTCTCGTCCTCGGTGCCCCAGTACTGCACCACGGTCCCGGCCGGCAGCGGCGCGTCCGCGATCTCATGCCAGCCCATCACCCGCTTGCCCTGCTTCACGACCAGTTCGGCCGCCTTCGGTACAAAGGTCAGGTAGTCCTCGTGCGGCGTCGAGTGCGCCTCGTCGCCGCCCAGGTGTACGACCTCGGCCGGAGTCTGCTCCGCGACCTCACGGAACACGTCGTCCAGGAACTCGTACGTACGGTCCAGGTCGACCGTCAGCGTGCTGAAGCCGACCTCGGTCTCGGTGTAGAGCTTCGGCGCGACCCCGTCCGCGTTCAGCTCCGGGTACGACGCCAGCGCCGCGTTGGTGTGCCCAGGCGTGTCGATCTCCGGTACGACGGTGACGTACTGCTCCCCGGCGTACCGGACGAGCTCGGCGTACTCGTCCTTCGTGTAGGAGCCGCCCGTACCGCCTCCCACCTGCAGGCTGCCGCCGTACTCGGTGAGGCGCGGCCAGGAGTCGACCTGGATACGCCAACCCTGGTCGTCGGACAGGTGCAGGTGCAGGCGGTTGATCTTGTAGAGGGACACCAGGTCGATGAAGTGCTTGACCTGGTCGACCGTGAAGAAGTGCCGCGTGACGTCGAGCATCACTCCGCGGTACCCGTACCGCGGGGCGTCCGAGATCGACGTACCGGCGATCTCCCACGGTCCGTCCTGCTGGGTGGCGGCCTCGGCCTTCGCGGGCAGGAGCTGGCGGAGCGTGGTGACGCCGCGGAACACGCCCTCGGCGGTGCCCGCGGTGATCGTCACACCGGAGGTGTCGGCGCGAAGCTCATACGCCTCACCCTCCTGCTTGCCTTGCGTGGACAGGGTGATCGTGCCGGCGCCGTCCTCGACCGGGAGTGCGTAGCCGGTCGAGCGCCGGAGCCTGGCGGCGAGCTGGTCGGCGATCGGCCGGGCAGTGGAGTCGCTGCCGATGGTGGCGTCGGGCGGCAGCGTGAAGGTCTGGTCGGGAAGCGCCTGCTGCGCCGTGGGCTGCGGAATCATGATCGTGAGTGTTCGCGGCCCACGCCGGTTACGTCAAGAGGCTTCAATATCGCCGAGGGGTCGTTCGCGCGTCGTCGAGTCAGCAGGGGCTCGCTCAACATCACAAGAGCCGCGACCGCGGTCAGCAACCCGCCTACGAGCGCCAGGGCTCGTACGGACGTGTGGTCGATCAGTGCGCCACCTACGAACGCTCCCGCCGCGATCCCGACGTTGAACGCCGAACTGGTCCCGGCCGACGCGATGTCCGTACTACCGGGCGCCACGTGCAGCGTCCGGCTCTGTGTAGCAACAGCGAGCCCGCTGAACGACAGCCCGATCACCGCGATCAGGGCCACCGTGACGACCTGCACCCGGCCCAGTGCGAACAAGAGGAACAAGCAGACCGTCAGCAACCCCAACGGGATCACCACCGCGCCCCACGGGTACCGATCGAGCACCCGCCCGACGATCAACGTTCCGGCCAGCCCGCCCGCGCCACTCGCCATCAGCATCGGCCCGAGCGCGCCAGGCGTGAACCCGGTGATGTCCAGCAGGAACGGCGTGACGTACGTGTTGAACGTCAGGAACCCGGTCACACCGACAGCCGACGTGATCAGCAGTACGACGAACCGCCTGCGGTCGGGTGCGCTGCCCCGGCGCGACGGGCTGTCCGCGACCTCGGTCCGCGGCAGCAGGACGACCACGCCGACGCAGGCGGCCGCGCCGAGCACCGTCATCACCACGAACGGCACCCGCCAACCTGCCTGTTCGCCGAGCCAGGTACCGAGCGGGATGCCGAGGATCGGCGCGAGCGCAGTACCGATCGCGAGCCGCGCGACCACCCGGCCGCGGAACTCGGGCGGGAAGAGACTGGTCGCGATCGGCGGCGCGATCGACCAGAACAACGCCTGTGAGAGGGCGATCACCAGCCGCCCGGCGAACAGCAGTTCGTACGACGGTGCGGCCGCGGAGAGCGCGGTGGCGACGGTGAGGACCCCGAGCGTGCCGGACAGGACGAGCCGGCGGGGGAGCTGGTGGGTGAGGCGGGCGAGCGGGATGGACGCGAGTACGACGACCGCGGCGTACCCGGTGACGAGGAGGCCGACCTGCGAGCGCGAGCGGTGCAGGTCGTCGGCGATCACGGTCAGCAGACCGATCGGGAGCACCTCGATGGTCACGAACGAGAAGGTCGAGACGCCGAGGAACGCCAGGGCGGCGTTCGCTCGACGGGACGAGAGGGGCATGGGTCACCTGATCCCGGCATGAGTAGGGTTACTGGTAGCGTCTCACCTATGGCCGACCGGTTTCACGGGGAATTCCGCATCGTGGGCGGGCACCCCGCGCTCGACCTGGTGAACACCGTCACCCCGCGGCTGCGCGGCGGCGAGCCGGAGCACGACTACCTCACGTCGGCGGCCGAGCTGCTCGCCTGGAGTCACCGCGTCGAGCTCGTCGAGACCCGCGATCTGAGCTCGGTCGAGGGCACCTGGCGGACCACGCCGGAGCTGGCGGCGAAGGCGTTGCGGGCCACGCTCGAGATCCGCGAGGCGACGTACGACGTGCTCGCGAAGCGCGCCGACGGCGCGGTGACGGCGGGCGACGGGATCAAGCGGAGCACGGGTTCCGCGTTCGAGCGCTTGATGTTGCGGTGGTCGGCGGCGGCCGCACGGTCGATGCTGATCCCGGACCGGACCAGCGAGCGTGGCGTGGCCGAGCTGGTCGTCGGTACGTCGCCGGCGCAGCTGATCCCGGACCGGCTGGTGGTGGCTGCGGTCGAGCTGGTGCGGACGGTCGACCCGCGGCAGCTAAAGGCGTGCCCGGTCGACGACGGCGGGTGCGGGTGGCTGTTCCTGGACCGGAGCCGGAACGGTTCGCGGCGTTGGTGCGCGATGGAGGACTGCGGTACGCGGGTCAAGATCCGCAAGCTCGCTGAGCGCCGGCGCGCTACCGGCGTACTAGCTCTTTAGTGGTAGTAATACCGTCAGCTACGGGCTCACTACGCGAGAACGCGTGTCGAAAGGTGCGAATTGTCCTCGCGACCTGTCATCGTAGGCGGCCGGGCCTTCCGACCAAGAGGGCCTTGGCCCGTCCTGCCCCACCGCGGAGCAGGGCGTACGAAACAGGACGTGGAGGACAGATGACGCAGGTGGCAGAGCAGCCGGGCAGTACTGCCGGGCGGCTCGGCTCGGTGGTGCTGGACTGCCCGGACCCACTCGAGCTCGCCCAGTTCTACTCGGCGCTGCTGGGGCTGGACATCGACGAGAACGGTGACGAGGACTGGCGGAGCCTGACCGGCCCGGGTTCCTCGCTGGGGTTCTCGACGCTGGCCTTCCGGCGCTCGGAGGAGTACGTGCCGGCCACCTGGCCGGGCACCGAAGCGCAGGACCTTCACCTCGACCTGATCGTCGAGGACATCTCCAGCGGTCACGCCACGGTCGTCGCCCTCGGCGCCGAACCGCTCGACCCGCTGGACCCGCCGCCGGCCGGGAACGACCGCGGCTGGCGGATCTACGCCGATCCCGCGGGGCATCCGTTCCGGATCTGTCTGGAGTAAGTCACCGACCCGAAGGGCCCGTCGCCGCAGACGGGCCCTTCGTCATGTCAGGCGCTGAAGTGCCTGGCCGGGTCGTACTGCGGCACCGGCTGGTAGCTGTTCACCCCGGGGTTCCCGCGCAGGTGGAACGCGCTCGGGTACGGCGTCTCCGGGTCGGTGATCCGCGTCGAGGTCGGGATGTACCGGATGGTCAGCCCGCAGCGCCGGTTCGGGGAAGTGTTGGCGTTGCTGCCGTGCACGATGTTCGGGTGGTGCACCTCGACGTCGCCCGGCGCGAGCACCATGTCGACGGCGTGCGCCTCGTCGACCTCGACCGCGATCTCCTTGCCGAGCACGCTCTCCACGTCGGTGTTGTCGCGCATCGTCAGGACGTCGGAGCGGTGGCTGCCCGGGATCACCCGGACGCAGCCGTTCTCCGGCGTCGAGTGGTCGACGGCCAGCCAGAGCGTCACCACCTCCATCGGGTCGAGCGGCCAGAACGCGGCGTCCTGGTGCCACAGCACCGGCTGACCGGAGTACGGCGGCTTGGAGATGTAGTGCGACGCGAACAGCGCGATGTCCGGCCCGATGAACTTCTCGGCGATGTCGACCAGCCGGTCGTCACTCACCAGCCGGACCCAGAACGGGTCGTCGCGCAGATAGACGTGCCCGAGCTGCTCGGGCCGTACGTCGGGATGCCGGGCCTGCAGCCACTCGACATGATCGTTCACTTCCTTGATCAGGTCGTGGTCGATGACGTCACGGAAGATCACATATCCATCGGTTTCGAACATGCTTCAAGCGTGCGCAACCGGCGGCGAATCCACTAGCAGAGGTGCGACCGGAATTTGTACTGTGGTGATGTGGAGCAAGTACTGCGCTTCGAGGCGCACGCGTTCGGCCGGCCGTACCACGCGGCCCGGGTCCGGATCCCGGCTCGCGCCCGGGACACCGAACTGCACACCCACGCGGACTTCCACGAGTTCATGGCCGTGGTGTCCGGCCACGGCGAACACCTGCTGACCACGGGCGTCACGCCGCTGCGAGCAGGGGACGTCGTACTGGTCCGACCGAGTGACCGGCACGCCGTGCGGGGGTCCGCGCCGGACGGACTGGAGTTCATCAACGTCGCGTTCCCGAGCTCGCTCTGGCAGGGCTTCCTCGACCTGACCCGCACCTCGCGCGGCCCGATCAGCGTCCACCAACCGCCCGCGATCCCGGTCTTCGAGCAGGCACTGACCCGCTTCCAGGACGCCCCGACGACGTACGACCTGCTGCGCTTCTGGACCGATCTCCTCGACCTGCTCGTCCCGCACGACACGGGCGGTCCCGGCGTGCCCGACTGGCTGGCGAAGGCATGTACGGCGATGCGCGCCGAGGAGAACCTCCGTGGGGGAGTCCCACGACTCCTCCAACTGGCGGGCGTCAGCGCTGCGCACCTCTCGCGCACCATGCGGGCCGCGTACGGCGTGACGCCGACCGCCTTCGTCACCGATCTGCGCCTCGAGCACGCCGCATCCTTGCTCGCGGCAACCAACACGTCGATCTCCGGTATCGCGATCCGCTGCGGCTTCAGCAGCCAGTCCTACTTCACCCGCTGCTTCACCACCGCCCACGCCCTCACACCAAGCGAGTTCAGGCACCGCTCCCAGCGCGCGTTCGTGCCGTGAGGTAGTCGGCGACCTCCTGCTGCTCGAAGAACTCTGCCCAGCCGGGGACGTCGACGTCGTACTGCGTGTCCTTCAGCGAGAGGTCCGCGCCGTGGTCGACGAGGAAGCGCAGGGTGTCGAGCTCGCCCGTACCGGCCGCGAGGTGAGCCGCGGTCATGCCGCCCGCGGTCCGTTCGTCGACGCCGAAGCCGCGGTCGGCGAGCTGCCGTACGACGTCCCAGCGTTGGGCCGCGGCCGCCTCCGCGAGCAGGGCGGGGCGGTCGGCCGGGGTGAGGTGGCCGGCGAGGGCCGCCGGGAACGGGTCGTCGGCGCGCAGCCCGTGGTAGAAGTCGCGGACCGTGCCGACCTCGGCGCCGTGGTGGACGAGTTCGTCGATGATGTGCAGCGCGAACGACGTGCCGTCGTTGTCGGCGTACGGTCCGGCGATGGGGCCCATCGCCCGGTCGAGATCGTCCTGGCTGAGCGCGGCGAGACGTCCACGCCAGATCTCGTACGCCCGGTCCAGCGCGGCCAGCGCGTCCGCGGCGGACCCCGGCACCCGCGGCGGCTCGTCGGCCGCGGTGTGCCCGAACCAGGTCGCCGTACGTTCGGCCTGCAGAACGTCGACGAGGTGCGTGATCCGCCACGCGAGGGTCGTGAACGGCGCCGGCACGGGCGGGAGCCTTGACCCGTCGGCGACGTACCCCTCGGCGGTTTTCCGCACCGACCAGCAGCCGTCGAACGGCTCCCAGAAGTACTCGTCATCGGTCAGCCCGTCGACGCGCTGCCGCAGCCGTTGCCAGGCGAAGTCCGACAGGTCGAGGAGGTTCCGCGAAAGCGTGGTCATGTCCTCACCGTAGGACGACCTGCGGACAGGATCGGTCCGCAGGTTGCAGAATGTCGGCAATGGACACCGCGACCCGGCTCCTCCGCCTGCTGTCCTTGCTGCACTCGCGTCCCCACTGGGACGGCGCGGAGCTGGCGGCAAGGCTCGAGATCACGCCTCGGACGGTACGGCGGGACGTCGCGCGGCTGCGGTCGCTCGGCTACCCGATCGACGCGGAGGCCGGGATCGGCGGCGGCTACCGGCTCGGCCCGGGCGGCCGGCTGCCACCGCTGCTGCTCGAGGACGCCGAGGCGGTCGCGATCGCGGTCGGCCTGCGGGTCGCGACGACCACGACCGTGTCCGGGGTCGAGGAAGCGGCGGTCTCCGCGCTCGCCAAGCTCCACCAGGTGCTGCCGGTGCGGCTACGCGAACAGGTCGACGCGATCGGCGCCCACACGACGCAGCTCCCACAGGGCGAGCTCCCCGCCGTCGACGGCGGCGTACTCGTCACGATCGCCGCGGGTTGCCGGCGTACCGAGGGGATCCGGTTCGGCTACCGCACCCACGACGGCACCGAATCCGAGCGCAGCGTCGAGCCGCTGCAGATCGTCCACACCGGCAAGCGCTGGTACCTGGTCGCCCGCGATCGCGACCGGCAAGCGTGGCGCACGTTCCGCGTCGACCGCATCACGCACCCCGAGCTGACCGGGTCCACCTACCGCTTCGACGACCCGCCGGATCCCGCCGCACTGGTTGCCGAAGGCACCGGAGTCGCCCCCTGGGACCTCGTCGCCCGGCTCCGCGTCCAAGCACCCGCCGAGACCGTCGCCCGGTTCATCCCACCCGCCCAAGGAGTCGTCGAAGCCCTGGACGCCACCAGCTGCGAGGTCCGCTTCGCCGCGAACGACCTCGGCCCGCTGGTCGCCCAGGTCACCCGGATCTACTGGCCCTTCGAGATCCTCGAGCCACCCGAACTCCGCGACGCGGTCCACGAACACGCCCGCCGGCTATTGGACAGCTAGCGCCTTCCGGATCCGCTTCTCGGACACGGGGTACGGGGTACCGAGCGTCTGCGCGAACAGGCTGACCCGCAGTTCCTCGAGCATCCAGCGGACCTCGAGGAGCTCCGGGCTCGGGTACTTGCCGGTTGGGACCGCGCGGAGCTTCTTCCGGTACTCGTCGGTGAGCATGTCGACGACGGCCATCCCGGAACGGTCCCGTGCGGCGTTCGCGCCGAGCTTGTCCAGGCGCTGCTCCATCCCGCGCAGGTACCGGACCAGATCAGGCAGCCGCTTGGCGCCGGTGTCGGTGATGAAGCCCGGGTGCACGAGCCCTTCCAACTGCCCGCGTACGTCGGACAGCGCGGCGAGCAACGCGGGCGACGAGGCGCGCGAGATCTGCTTGTCGACGGTCCGCGCATGCGCCAGTACCTGCTCCACCTGCTGCAGGATCGTCAGCACAGTGTCCGCGAGCTCCGACCGTACGGCGTCGCGCAGGATCGAGAACGCGGTGAGATTCCACGCCGGGCCGCCCGCGGCCGCCATCAACTGATCGACCGCGGCGGCGATCGCGTCGTCCAGCAGTTCGCCGACGTTCCGGTGCGGCCCCGCCATCAACGTCATTTTCTGCTGGTTGCTGAGGTGACGCTGCACCACGTCGATCACCGACGGCATCGTCAGCAGCAACAGCCGGCGCGTACCCGCCCACATCGCCGCCGCCTGGTCGCGCTCGGTCTCCTGCAGGCGGATCGCGACGCTCTTGCCCTCGTCGTACAGCGCGGGATACCCGGCCACGGTCAGACCGTTGCGGTGCTCGGAGAAGCTGCGCGGGAGATCGCCGAACGTCCAGTCGGTCAGCCCGGACTTCTCCAGGCCGCTGACCGCCTTCGACGCGACCTGTGAGATCGCGGCCGTCGTCTTCGGCTTCAGCTTCTCCTTGAGCCGGGCGAGATCCTTGCCTTCGGCCACCGTCTTGCGCTGGTCGTCCTCGACCCGGAACGTCATTCGAAGGTGCTCGGGCACCCGGCTCCAGTCCCAGTCGCCCGGCTCGATCACGACGCCTCGCAGCTCCAGCAGTGCACGCGCCATCTCGTCGGTCAGCGGCCCGGACGCCGGATCCAGCTCGGGCAGGATCTGCCGCGCGTGATCGGGGGCCGGGACGATGTTCCGCCTGATGTTCTTCGGCAACGACTTGATCAGCGTCGTGACGAGCTCCTCGCGGAACCCGGGCACGGTCCACTCGAAGCCGTCGACGGTCACCTGGTTCAGCACGAGCAGCGGGATGTGTACGGTCACGCCGTCCGCGTCGGTGCCGGGCTCGAACGCGTACGTGAGGCCGAACGTCATCCCGTTCTGCGACCAGTGCAGCGGGAACTCGTTCTCCTTCACCTCGGCGCCCTCGCGGACCACCAGCGACCGCTCGAAGTCGAGCAGGTCGTGGTCGCGCTGCCGGGCCGTTTTCCACCAGGTGTCGAAGTGCCGACCGGTGACCACCTCGGCGCCGATCCGCTCGTCGTAGAACGCGAACAGCGTCTCGTCGTCGACCAGCAGGTCGCGCCGCCGGGTCCGCTCCTCGAGCTCCTCGACCTCTTCGATCAGCTTGCGGTTCTCGTGGAAGAACTTGTGGTGCGTGTCCCAGTCGCCCTCGACCAGCGCGTGCCGGATGAACAGCTCGCGGGACACCTCCGGGTCGACCTTGCCGTAGTTCACCTTGCGCCGGGCAACGATCGGCACGCCGTACAGCGTGACCTTCTCGTACGCCATCACGGCGCCCGCCTTGCGTTCCCAGTGCGGCTCGGAGTAGGAGCGCTTGATCAGATGCGGGGCGAGCTCCTCGGCCCACTCGGGCTCGATCTTCGCGTTCACCCGGGCCCAGAGTTTCGAGGTCTCGACCAGCTCGGCGGCCATCACGAACTGCGGCGGCTTCTTGAACAGCCCGGAGCCGGGGAAGATCGCGAACTTCGTCCCGCGAGCACCGAGGTACTGATGCTGGTTCGCCGGGTCCTTCATGCCGAGGTGGCTGAGCAAGCCGGACATCAGCGAGACGTGCACGGTCTGCGGGTCGGCCGGCTCACCGGAGTTCAGCCGCACGCCGATCTGTGACGCGACCTGGCGGAGCTGCGCGTAGATGTCCTGCCACTCGCGGACGCGGAGATAGTTCAGGTACTCGCTGCGGCACATCCGCCGGAACTGGTTGCCGGACAGCTCCTTCTGCTGCTTCTTCAGGTAGCCCCACAGGTTCAGGTACCCGAGGAAGTCACTGTTCGGGTCACGGAACCGGGCATGCTGCTGGGTGGCCTGTGCCTCGGCATCCGTCGGCCGTTCGCGCGGGTCCTGGATCGACAGCGCGGCCGCGATCACCATCACCTCGCGGACGCAGGCGTGCTTGTCCGCCTCGACGATCATCCGGGCCAGCCGCGGGTCGAGCGGGATCTGCGCGAGCTGCCGGCCGATCGGGGTCAGCCGGCCGCCCTTCGGGTTCTCGATCGCGCCCAGCTCGGTGAGCAGTTGCAGGCCGTCGGTGATGCTGCGCTTGTCCGGCTCGTCGATGAACGGGAACGCGGCGATGTTGCCGAGCCCGATCGCGGTCATCTGCAGGATGACGCTCGCGAGGTTGGTGCGCAGGATCTCGGGGTCGGTGAACTCCGGGCGGTTCTCGAAGTCCTCCTCGGAGTACAGCCGGATGCAGATGCCGTCGCTGGTCCGGCCGCTGCGGCCCTTGCGCTGGTTCGCGCTGGCCTGGGAGACGGGCTCGATCGGGAGGTGCTGGACCTTGGTGCGGTGGCTGTAGCGCGAGATGCGCGCCGTACCGGGGTCGATGACGTACTTGATGCCGGGCACGGTGAGCGAGGTCTCGGCGACGTTCGTGGCGAGGACGATCCGCCGGTTCGCGTGCGGCTGGAAGACGCGGTGCTGCTCGGCGTTCGAGAGCCTGGCGTAGAGCGGCAGGATCTCGGTGGTACGGCGTTCGCCGCGGTACTTGTCGTTCAGCGCGTCGGCGGTGTCGCGGATCTCGCGCTCGCCGGACAGGAACACCAGTACGTCGCCGTCCGCCTCGTACTCGAGCTCGTCGACGGCGTCCAGGATCGCCTGCGTCTGGTCGCGGTCGATCGTGCTCGGGTCGTCCGGGTCGTTGACCGGGCGGTACCGCACCTCTACCGGGTACGTCCGGCCGGAGACCTCGACGATCGGCGCCGGGTCGCCGTTGGCGTCGGCGAAGTGCGCGGCGAACCGCTCCGGGTCGATGGTCGCGGAGGTGATGATGACCTTGAGGTCCGGGCGGCGGGGGAGCAGCCGTTTCAGGTACCCGAGGATGAAGTCGATGTTGAGGCTGCGTTCGTGCGCCTCGTCGATGATCAGCGTGTCGTACCGGGTGAGGTCGCGGTCGCGCTGCAGCTCGTTCAGCAGGATGCCGTCGGTCATCAGCTTGACCAGCGAACGTTCACTGACCTTGTCGGTGAACCGGACCGCGAACCCGATCGTCTCGCCCAGCTCGGTGCCGAGCTCCTCGGCGATCCGCTCCGCCACGGTGCGCGCGGCCAGGCGCCGGGGCTGGGTGTGCCCGATCATGCCGTGGATGCCGCGGCCGAGCTCGAGACAGATCTTCGGAATCTGCGTGGTCTTCCCGGAGCCGGTCTCGCCCGCGACCACGACGACCTGGTGGTCGCGGATCGCGTCGGCGATCTCGTCCTTGAGCTGGCTGACCGGGAGCTCTTGCGGATACGAGATCTCCGGCACGGCCTCCCGCCGTACCTCGACCCGCCGCTCGGCCTGCTCGACCGCCGCGACCACGGCGCGCAGCTCGTTGGCGCGCTTGTGCTCTTCCTTGGTACGCCGCACCCGCTCGAGCCGCCGCCCGAGCATCTCCCGGTCGTAGGCCGTCAATCCGTCAAGCCGCCCCGCAACCTCACTCAAGGTGGTGTCGTCGTGAGGCGTGCCGGACGGGGTGGTGGTCGGGGCTCCGCGGCCGCTTCCGCCGCGGCGGCGCCGACGGGGTGCCGGGGCCGGGGTGGGGGCTGGGGGAGTGGACTCGGTCCGGGCATCAGGCATAACCCGACCAGTTTAGGCGGCCGGTGCCAACGCCTCACCCCGATTACCCGGATGCCCAGCCCATCACAATCGCCGCTCCGCCGCGACCCGACGCCTGAGCCGCGCTGGTGGCGCGGATTGTGATGGCCTGGCGATCCGTCAGTCGTGCGGCGAAGGCACCTTCACGGCGAGCACCGGCACCGGCGACTCCAGCAGCACTCGCTGGGCCGTGCTCCCGAGGATCAGCTTCCCGACAGGGCTGCGACGCCGGAGCCCGAGGACGATCAGCTCGACATCGTCCGCCGCCGCGGCCTTCAGCAGCGCGCCCGCCACGTCGCCCTCGGACAGCGCCTGCTGGATCGTCACCTCTACCCCCTGCTCGCGCAGCTTCGCCTCGGCGGCGGCCAACTCGTCGGCGTTGGCGTAGCGGGCGTCGATGTAGGAGTCCCCGCGGCTCGTGTTCAGCAGCAGGATCGAGGCCCCGCGCAGCGCGGCCTCGGACGCCGCCGCGGACAGCGCCGCCTCACCCTCGGGCGTTGGTACGTATCCGACGAGAATCTTCACGGGCCCACTCTCCCATCAATCACGCGCTCCGTCGGACACCCCGCCCGCATAGGCTCGTCCCGTGCCCGAACTCCAAGTGGTCCTCCCGGACGAGTCCGCCGCCATGCCGCCCGAACGACTCGTCGAGCTGGCGATCGCGGCCGAACAGCTCGGCTACGGCACGGCCTGGTTGCCCGACCACCTGCTCCCGCCGGGCGAGTTCGGTTCGACGTACGGCGGGGTGTACGAACCGCTCGTGACGATCGGCTACCTGGCGGCCCGGACGACCCGCATTCGGTTCGGTACGTCGGTGCTCGTCCTGCCGCTGCGCAGCCCGTACGTCGTCGCGAAGCAGGCCGCGACGCTGCACCGGCTCTCCGGGGAACGACTCGTGCTCGGGGTCGGCGCGGGCTGGGCGGAGGCCGAGTTCGCGGCGGTGGGCGCGGTGTTCGAGGAGCGTGGTCGGCGTACGGATGAGTCGCTGGGGATCATCCGCGACCTGTTCGAGGGGCGGGACCGGGGTGGCGTGTTCGAGCCGGCGTTGCGGGCTCCGTTGCCGGTGATGATCGGCGGAACAACGGGACCCGCGCTGCGGCGGGCCGCGCGCTACGGCGACGAGTGGCAGGGGCTCGGGCTGGACGGCGCGGGGTTCGCGGCGGCGGTTTCGAGGTTGCGATCGTACGGCGACCGCCCGGTGCGGGTGGGGACGCGGCTCGACTGGTCCGCGGGTGATCCGGACCCGGTTGTTGCGATGGCGCACGAGTTGGTGGCCGCGGGTGCGGAGACGCTGGCGGTGTCGTTCGGGGACGAGAAGGACGCGCTGGACCGGATGACCCGGTTCCCCACCTTGTTCACGGCGGCGTGAGGCGGTTGCGGAGGATCTTGCCGGTGGCGTTGCGGGGGAGTTCGTCGAGGATGACGACCTGGCGCGGGGTCTTGTAGCGGGCCAGGTTGGCCTTCACGTGGGCGAGCAGTTCGTCCTCGGTGGCCGGTGCGGTGAGTACGACGTACGCGAGCAGCCGCTGGCCGAACTCGTCGTCGGGTACGCCGGTGACGACCGCCTCCGCGACCGCGGGGTGTGCGGCGAGGCACTGTTCGACCTCGACCGGGTACACGTTCTCGCCGCCGGACACGATCATGTCGTCCTCGCGGCCGTCGACGTACAGCCGGCCAGTGGTGTCGAGGTGGCCGAGGTCGCCGGTGCTCATCCGGCCGTCGACGACCGTCTTGTTCGAGCCGTCGGAGTACCCGCCGAACACCAGCCCGCCGCCGGCGAAGATCCGCCCGGTCGTGCCGGCCGGCACCGGCCGGTCGCGGTCGTCGAGGATGCGGATCGAGCTACCGAGACATGGACGCCCGACGGTACCCGGCGCTTCGACCAGGTCCGCGGCGGTGGCGATGGTCGCGATGCCGACCTCGCTCGACCCGTACGCGTCGCACAACACCGGCCCGAACCGCTCGATGAACTCCGCCGCCAACGGTGCGCCGAGTTGTGCGGCACCGGAGATCACCGCCCGGAGCGAACGCAGGTCGTACTGCGCGGTCGCTGTCGGCCCGAGGTCCAGCAACCGTCGCAACATCACCGGCACCGCGACCACGGATCCAGCCCGCGTCGCCTCGACGTCCGCGAGCAGCGTCGCCGCGTCGAACCGCGGCCGCAGTACCAGCGGCGACCCGAGGAACAACGCCAGCATCGACATCAGCAACCCGACCCCGTGGAACAACGGCGGCCCGATCACCATCGGCTCGCCCGCCCGAACCCCGAACCGCTGCAACGCACTCCCCGTCAACCCCGCCAACCCCAAGGCCCCGGTAACCCGAGGTGCGCCCTTAGGCGCCCCGGTAGTCCCGGACGTCAACAAGGTGATCCGCCCCACCCGCCCCGCCACCGGCGCCTCCGGCGCAGCACTCCGAGCCAGCTCATCCACACCGGTAACAGAGGGGATACCTGAGGGTGGGGTGAATTCTGCGTCGTGGATGAGGAGGTCGGGGCGGTGCTGGTCAAGGACGGCCTCGAGTTGGGGTGGGGCGAATTCTGTGTTGAGGAAGAGGACGTCGGCGCCGAGGCGTGATGCTGAGAGGGTTGCCTCCAGGAAGCCGGCGTGGTTGCGGCAGAGGACGGCGACCTTGCTGCCGGCAGCGATTCCGTGATCGGCGTACAGGCCGGCCGCGATCCGCTCGCACCGTGCGTCGAGCTCGGCGTACGTCAGCCGATCGTCCCCGCAGATCACCGCTGCCCGGTCCGGGAACCGGATAGCCGCGACTGCCCCAAGGGTCGCCATCGACTGACCCCACGTCCGCAGCGCCCGCTCGATCCGCACCAGCTGCGCCGGCCCGGCCGAGCGCCACACGCCGGACCGGATCAACGCCACCGACAACCCGCCCACTTCGGCCGCGCCCTGCACCAGCCACCCAGGTGGGCGGAGCGGTCCGATCGGGTGGATCATCGCTTCTTCCCGCCTCCGGTACGCCGGAAGTACTGCTCCAGCAATCGATCCGTCGGCACCCGCAGAAGGTTGCCCACGGCATCGGCCGGGCGGACGAACGGCGGCGTGATGTTGTGCGGCCGCCCCGCCACCGCCGTACACACCTGGTCCGCGGCCTGCTCCGGCGACAACCCGGGCATCTTGTTCAGCAACGGCGTCGGCTCACTCATCCGGGTATGCACCAGCCCCATGTAGACGGTCGACGTCGTCACCCCGTCCCCGCGCACCTCCTGCGCGACGCACCGCAGCCACACGTCGAACGCACTCTTCGACGCCAGGTACGCCGACCACCGCGCCATCGGTGGCGTCCGGACCCCGGCCGTCGACACGTTCACGATGTGCCCGGACCGCCGTTCCCGCATCGACGGCAGGAGCTCCAGCACGAGCTTCGCCGGCCCGAGGTAGTTGACCGCATTGGTCCGCTCGATGTCGTGGAACCGCTGGTACGTGTCCGCGACCGACCGCCGGATCGACTTGCCCGCGTTGTTCACGAGTACGTCGACCCGCCCGTGCTCGGCCAGCACCGTCCGGACCAGCTCCTCGACCGCCGCCGGATCCGCCAGGTTCGCCGGATAGACGTACGCCGACCCGCCGCCCGACCGGATCTCGCCGGCGACGACCTGCAACTGTTCCTCGGTCCGCGCGACCAGCAACACGGTCGCCCCGGCCGCGGCCAGCCGCCGGGCGGTCGCCTCGCCGATCCCGTACGACGAGCCCGTCACCAGGACGACCTTCCCGCGCACAGCAGCCGCGAGTCGTTCGTCGGAGATCCGGGCCCGCCCGTTGGTCAGCGCGACGAGCAACGGCCACCCGATCGGATGCTTCGAAGCCACCATGCCGCTGACATTACCCGCTGGTAGCCATCAGCGGGAGCCCTCAACCCACCCTGAGCAACCACTCCTTCACGAACGCCCGCAGCAACTCCGGCTGCTCGATCTGCAGGTTGTGCCCGGCCACGTCGAGGACCGCGTACGTCGCCCGCGGGTAGTGGGGGAGCAGCGGGAACAGGTCCTCGAACCCGGTCACCGCATCCTGACGTCCGCAGAGGATCAGCGACGGACCGACGTACGCCGGGCCGCTCTCCGGCCCGATCGTCAGCGCCCAGTTCTTCTGGATGCGCTCCATCGCCGCCTTGTCCGCGACCGCCAGCCCCGGCGCCACGTCCGAGCGGTACGCCGCCAGCGCCGCCGCGGTCTGCGCCACCGCCAAGTCGGTGAAGTCCTCGCCCTCCTCGAGCGACTCGAGCACGCCGGGCTCGGTCCGCAGGACGACGTGCTCGGGCAGCTTCCGGTCCTGGTGCCAGAGCTCGCCGGCCGGGCAGATCATCGCCAGGCCGCGGACCTGCTCCGGTCTCTCCGCGACCAGCCCGCGCGCGAGGTACCCGCCGTACGACTCGCCGACCAAGAGGAACGGCTCGTCGCCGATCTGCTCGTCGATGAACGCGCGCAGCGCCGCCATGATCCCGTCCGAGCTGTCGATGTCGGCGGCCGGGCTCTGCCCCATCGCGGGCAGGTCCGGATAGAGCCGCCGGTAGCCGGTCAGCTCGCTGAAGATCGGCTCCAGACAGCCGGTCATCAGCCGATGGTCCGGCGTCCAGCCGTGGAGCGCGAGAACGGGTACGCCGTCGCCGTGGGACACGAAGTGCAGTGTCATGGAAGTGCCTTTCGCCGAGCAGGGATTGAAGCGAAACCCAGTTGTAGCAATCCCTTCCGACAGTTTTAGAGTCTGACCATGGCCCGTCGCTCAGCACTTCCCCCGATTCCCGATGCCGCCGTCCTCCGCGCCCGCCTGGACCGCGCCCGCGAGGCCGCGGCCGGCGCCGGTCTGGTGATCGCGCCGGGCTCCGACCTGCGCTACCTGATCGGTCGGCCGGGCGGTTCGTTCGAGCGGCTCACCGCGCTGCTGATCCCGGCCGACGGCGCTCCGGCGTTGATCGTCCCGAAGCTCGAGGCCCCCGGGTACGACGGCCTGCCGCTCGAGGATCTCGGCGTCGAGGTCGTGACCTGGGTGGACGGCGTCGACCCGTACAAGCTGGCCGCCGAGCGGCTGGGTGACGCGGCCAAGGTTGCCGTCAGCGACTTCACGCCCGCCCTGCATGTGCTGGCGATCCGGGACGCGCTGCCGAAGGCCGAGCAGGTGCTGGCCGGCCCGATCGTCCGCGAGCTCCGGATGCGCAAGGACGCCGCCGAGATCGACGCGCTCCGGAAGGCAGGCGCCGCGATCGACCGCGTGCACGCCAGGGTCGGCGAGTGGTTGCGCCCCGGCCGGACCGAGGCCGAGGTCGGTGCCGACATCGCCGCCGCGATCGTCGAGGAAGGCCACACCGAGGCGGACTTCGTGATCGTCGGGAGCGGCCCGAACGGCGCCAGCCCGCACCACGCGCTGTCGGACCGGGTGATCGAGGCGGGTGACGTGGTGGTCGTGGACATCGGTGGACCCGTTGCCGAGGGCTACAACTCGGACTCCACCCGGACGTACGCCGTCGGTACGCCGCGGGACGCCGACGTGGCCGCGACCTACGCCGTACTGCAGGAGGCGCAGCAGGCGGCCGTGGACGCAGTACGGCCGGGTGTGACCGCTGAGTCGATCGACGCGGCAGCGCGGGACGTGATCGCGGCGGCCGGGTTCGGCGACTACTTCATCCATCGGACCGGGCACGGGATCGGGCTGGACGTGCACGAGGACCCGTACATCGTCGCGGGCAACGACCTGACGCTGGAGCCTGGTATGGCGTTCAGCGTCGAACCGGGCATCTACCAGGCCGGTCGCTGGGGCGCGCGCATCGAGGACATCGTCGTCGTCACCGCGGACGGCGTGGAGGCGATGAACAAGCGGCCCCACGACCTGGTCGAGCTCTAACCCGCCCGGAACGCCTTGCGGTAGGCGAGCGGGGACACCCCGAGCTCAGACCGCAGGTGATGTCGCAGGGAGGCCGCCGTACCGAGGCCGGCCTCCTCCGCGATCCGGTCGACGGACAGGTCGGTCGTCTCGAGCAGCTGGCACGCGTGCCGCACCCGCTGCTGCAGCAGCCACGTCCCGGGCGACTGACCGGTCTCGGCCTTGAAGCGCCGGCTGAAGGTCCGCACGCTCATCTGCGCGTACGCCGCCATCGCGGACAGGCTGATCTCGGTGTTCAGGTGCCGCAACGCCCACGCCCGGGTCGGCGACGTACCCTCGCTGCCTTCCTCGGGGACGGCGTGCTCGATGAACTGGGACTGGCCGCCGTCGCGCCAGGGTGCGACCACGCAATGCCGGGCGGCCCGGTTCGCGACCTCGCTGCCGAAGTCGCGGCGGATCAGGTGCAGGCAGAGGTCGATCCCGGCGGCGAGACCGGCCGAGGTGAGTACGTCGCCGTCGTCGATGAACAGCCGGTCCTCGTCGAGCTTCACCTGTGGATAAACGCTCCGGAACAGCTCGGCGCGCTCCCAGTGGGTGGTCGCCGGCCGGTCGTCGAGGTATCCGGCCGCGCCGAGAACGAACGCGCCCGTGCAGATCGAGGCGATCCGGGTGCCGGGCCGGATGGTGGCGAGCGCGGCGGCCAGGTCGTCGGGCAGGGTGCCGTCGTACCGCGGCTGATGGATGTAGGTGCCCGGGACGATCACGGTGTCCGCTGCCGCGAGGGCCTCGGGGCCGTGGTCCGGGATCAGGTTGAACCCGGCGCCGGCGCGGACCGGTCCGCCGAGGCCGCAGATGCGGATGTCGTACAACTTGGTGCCGTCGGCCGTGGTCGCGGCACCGAACACGGTCGGCGGGATGGTCAGGTCGAACCCGACCACCGGTTCGAGCGCGAGGACCGCGATCACGTGCGGTGTCGAGGCTGACTGGCGGCTCATGGCCATATCTTGACACATGTTGACTATGTGGCCACTAGTTCGATGAGCGTCGAACCGGCACTCTGGTCCGGTGACGCAGATTCTGGAGACGAAGAAGGCTCCCCGGGTGCACCTGGCCTGGGCGGTCGCGGTGGTCGGGTTCGTGACGCTGATCGGAGCGGCCGGGTTCCGGTCGGTGCCGAGCGTGCTGCTCGACCCGCTGCACGAGGAGTTCGGCTGGTCGCACGCGACGATCTCGACCGCGGTGTCGATCAACCTGCTGCTGTACGGCGGGATCTCGCCGTTCGCGGCTGCGCTGATGGACCGGCTCGGGCTGCGCAAGGTGGTCGGCGGGGCGCTGGTGCTGATCGCGTTGGGCAGTGGGCTGACTGTCTTCATGACCTCGTCGTGGCAGCTGCTGCTCTGCTGGGGTCTGCTCGTCGGTGTGGGCACGGGCTCGATGTCTATGACGTTCGTGGCGACTATTACCGGCCGTTGGTTCGTGCATCGGCGCGGTCTGGTGACCGGGATCCTGACTGCGGCGGGGGCTACGGGTCAGTTGATCTTCTTGCCGCTCATTGCGTCTCTTGCTGCGCGGTACGGGTGGCGGGTGCCTGCGCTGGTGGCAGCCGGTGCGGCGTTGGCCGTCGTACCACTGGTGGTGCTGTTCTTGCGTGACTACCCGAGCGACGTTGGGTTGCGTGCGTACGGGGCTCCGGAGGGGAGTGCTGCGGGGCAGCGGGTCGTGGCGACCGGGAGTAGCGCCGTACGGGCGTTGAACGCGCTGCGGATGGCTGTCCGGCGGCCGGCGTTCTGGTTGCTGGCTGGTGGGTTTGCGATCTGTGGGGCGTCGACCAACGGGTTGGTGGGCACGCACTTCGTGACGGCTGCGCACGACCATGGGATGCCTGCGACGACCGCTGCGTCGCTGCTGGCGCTGGTGGGTGTGTTCGACGTGGGCGGGACGATCTTCTCCGGGTACCTGACCGACCGTTGGGATCCGCGGTACCTGTTGATCGCGTACTACACGCTGCGCGGGCTGTCGCTGCTGGTGCTGCCGTCGCTGCTCGGTCCGACGGCTGCGCCGAGTACGTGGGTGTTCATCATCTTCTACGGGCTCGACTGGGTGGCGACGGTGCCGCCGACGGTGGCGTTGTGCCGGGAGTGGTTCGGGCAGGACGGGCCGATCGTGTTCGGGTGGGTGTTCGCGTCGCATCAGGTGGGCGCCGCGCTGGCCGCGACCGGTGCGGGCGCGATCCGGGACGCGCAGGGGAGCTACAACCTGGCGTGGTACCTGGCCGGTGGGTTGTGCGCCGGGGCGGCGTTGATGTCGGCGAGTATCGGGCGCCGGGTCGTGACAGCCTGAACCTGTCCGCTAGCCTCGATATAGGTTGAGGTTGGAGGGTAGGGCGATGGACATCGAGCCGGGTGAGCTGACCGTCGGGCAGCTGTCGCAACGCAGCGGCGTGGCGATCTCGGCGCTGCACTTCTACGAGCGCCAGGGGCTGATTCTCAGTCGCCGTACGTCCGGGAACCAGCGCCGCTACAAGCGCGACACGTTGCGGCGGGTGGCGCTGGTCCGGATCGCCCAGCGGGTCGGGATCCCGCTCGCCGAGGTGGCCGCGGTCCTGAAGTTGCTGCCGGAGAACCGGACGCCGACGCGCGCCGACTGGGAACGCATCTCGGAGTGCTGGCAGGCCGAGCTCGACCGCCGGATCCTGCACCTCGAACAACTCCGCGACGACTTCAAGGACTGCGTCGGCTGCGGCTGCCTCTCCCTCGACCGCTGCGCCCTCGCCAACCCCCACGACACCCTGGCCACCACCGGCGCCGGCCCTCGCCGCCTGCTGACCCCCGACAACACCCCCTGCCACCCCGCCCACTGCGCCTGACACCCCACCCCATCCCTCGTGGAGGGTGGGCGAGTTGTCCACAGGTGGGTGGTTGGGGTGCGCGCGTTGGGGGTGGGGGCGTCTAGGGTTTCCGGCATGAGCGAGACCGACGCGATGGCGACGCTGACCGAGGACCGGGCGAAGGTTGCCGGGGACGTGATCCGGGCGATCGCGGGCGACGACGCGCGGTTGCGGGCGGATCAGGAGACCGCTGTCGCGGCGCTGTGCGAGGCGGCGGCGCGGGTGCTCGTGGTGCAGGCGACCGGCTGGGGCAAGTCGGCGGTGTACTGGGCGGCGACCGCGATCCGTCGGGCGGAGGGGCTCGGGCCGACGCTGGTGGTCTCGCCGCTGCTCTCGCTGATGCGCGACCAGGTCGGCGCCGCGAGCCGCGCCGGCCTGCGCGCCGCGACGTTGAACTCGAACAACATCGACGCCTGGTCCGAGATCGAGCACGACCTGCGCTCGGGCGCCATCGATGTACTGCTGGTGTCCCCGGAACGCCTGGCGAACCCAGGCTTCGGTCGGCGGGTGCTGGACGGGCTCGCCGGCAACATCGGGCTCCTCGTGATCGACGAGGCGCATGCCGTGTCCGACTGGGGCCACGACTTCCGGCCCGATTACCGGCGGGTGTCCGACGTGCTGCAAAAGCTCAACCCCGACACGCCCGTCCTGGCGACGACGGCGACGGCGAACTCGCGGGTGACGGACGACGTCGCGAAGCAGCTGGGCGCCTCGACGCTCGTACTGCGTGGTCCGCTGGCGCGGTCGAGTCTGCAGCTTGCCGTCGTGGATGCACTCTCACCGCTGGATCGCTTCGCGTGGGTAGTCGACGTGCTGCCGCAGCTGCCGGGATCGGGGATCGTGTACGCGCTGACCGTCGCGGATGCGCAGCGGCTGGCCGCGGTGATCCAGGAGGTGCATGGGCGGGACGTACCGGTCGCGGCATACACGGGGCAGTTGGAGGCGGGGGAGCGGGAGAGTCTCGAGGACGCGCTGCGCGACAACCGGTTGAAGGCGTTGATCGCGACGTCGGCGTTGGGGATGGGGTACGACAAACCGGACCTCGGGTTCGTCGTCCACGTGGGTTCGCCGCCGTCGCCGGTGTCGTACTACCAGCAGGTCGGGCGTGCCGGACGCGGGATCGACCACGCGGTCGTGGCGCTGCTGCCGTCAGACGCGGACTCTGGTGTGTGGGACTACTTCGCGACCGCGACGATCCCGGTGCCGGAGAACGTGCAGCGGCTGTTGCGCGCGTTGGAGGGCTACGGGCCGGATCAGCCTGCGTCGGTGCCGGCGTTGGAGGCGGAGACCGGGCTGCGGCGGACCCGGGTCGAGCTGATGCTGAAGCAGCTGGCCGTGGATGGGGTCGTGGAGCGGGTCGAGCGCGGGTGGTTGCGGACCGGGGCGGAATGGACGTTCGACGCGGCGCGCTACGACGGCATCGTGTCGGTACGGCGGCGCGAGGCGGACATCATGCGCGCGTACACCCGCGGAGACCGTTGCCTGATGCAACTGCTGCAGGAGTCGCTGGACGATCCGTCGGCCGAGCCGTGCGGGCGCTGTTCGGTGTGCCTGGGGGAGTTACCGGAGCCGCTGGTGTCGCGGCCGGATCCGGAGACGGTCGCGGCGGTGACCCGGTTGCTGCGCGGCGAGGTGCACGTGCTGGAGCCGCGGAAGATGTGGCCGGGCGGGGCGTTCGGAGCCCGCGGGAAGATCCCGCCGGCGTTGTCCGCCGAGCCCGGCCGGATCATCGTGTACGCCGACGCGCCCGAGTGGCGGGAGGTGTTGCAGGGGGCGTTCAACGGTACGCCGACCCACGACGCCGTCGAGGCGCTGAAGGCGGGTGCCGTCGCCGCGTTGTCCCGCTGGCGCGGCTCGTGGTCGTCCCGCCCGGAGCTCGTCGTACCACTGGCTGCCGGTGGTCACCCCGACCTGACGTCCGTCGTCGCCGACCACGTCGCCGGAGTAGGCCGCCTCGACCGCGCCGAGCTGACCGTCAACCGCACCGGCTACACCGACGACCTCTCCTCCGCGGAAGAAGCCAAGGTCTGGCGAGACGGCATAGCCGTCGACCCCACCACAGCTCAGTCCGTCACGGACCGCACAGTCCTCCTGCTGGTCGACGCAACCTCATCCCAATGGCCAGTAACCGTAGCCACCGCCAAACTCCGCGAAGCCGGCGCCGCCGCAGTCCTCCCCCTCATCATCCACAAACGCCCATAACCCGCCGAGGGGGGCATGTGCGGCTCCTATGCAGCGGCTGAGATCTCCAGCAAGGATTTCAGGTCCGCGATCAGCCGCGGCCACCCGTCCTGCACCATGGTCCGCGCGGTGCTGCCCGCCTCGAACCCGGTGTGGACGACGGTCAGTTTCACCTGGTCGTCGACCGGCTCGAGCTCGAACACCGCCGTCGACAACGGCTCCCGGCTGATCGCCTCGTACACCTCGTCGGAGAACCCGACCGAGTCCGCCCACTCCCGGGTGATGTGGTGCCAGGTGTAGGACAGCCGCGTGTACGGCGTGTTCTCGACGACGACCTGTCCCGGCCCCGCGATCGTGACGCCGCCCGCGTGCCAGATCATCTCGGAGCCGACCTTCCAGTCGGTCTCGTGGCGCAACTGCCAGTACTGCTCGGTGAAGGCCGGATCGGTGAGCGCCTGCCAGAGCCGCTCGGGTGTCGTCCGGATGTAGGTCGTGTAGACGAAGTCGCTCACAGGAGTCTCCAAGGAGGTCTTGAGGTCGGCGAGCAGCTGCGCCCGCCGCCGGTCGTACTGGTGGATCCACCGGTCCGCGATCGCGTTGATCGGCTCGGCGTTCAGGTGGTGCAACTTCTCCCGCCCGCGCCACACGGTGGTGATCAGATTCGCGCTTTCCAGGACCGCGAGGTGCTTGCTCACGGACTGCCGGGCCATGTCCAGCTCGGCGCACAGCTCCCGCAGGGTCTGCCCGTTCCGCACGTTCAGCAGGTCGAGCAGCCGTCGCCGGCTGGGGTCCGCCAGCGCCCGGAACACCTCGTCGTCCATCGCACTCCCGATCCGGAAAGGCAGCCATCCGGCTGCCTAATCAAGATAGGCAGCCAATAAGCTGCATGTCAACCCTGATTGGATAGGAGCGTGGAGATCACCAGCCTCGGCTTCCGTACCGACCTGTTGCTGCTCGAGCTCGGCGGCAGCGAGTTCCGCGACACCGGCGAGTACGTCGTCGTCCGGACGCCGCTCAACCCGGGCTTCTGGTGGGGCAACTTCCTGCTCTACCGGACGCCGTTCGCGCCGGACGACACCAAGATCCGGCTGGACGACTTCCACCGCGAGTTCCCGGACGCGAAACATGGTGCGTTCGGCATCGACAGCACCGACGGCGAGGTGGGTGCCGAGGACGAGCTGACCGCGGCCGGGTTCGAGGTCGAGCGCAACGTCGTGATGACCGCGGACCGAGTCGTCCCGCCGCCGCGGCCGAACGAGCAGGCGACGTACCGGTTCCTGAGCAGCGACCGCGACTGGGAGCAGGTGTACGAGCAGAGCCTGGCGTGCGCGGCGATGACGGTCGACGACGACTACAAGGAGTTCACTCGGCGCAAGCTCGTGGCGAAGCGGGGCCTGGTGGAGTCCGGGCACGGCCAGTGGTTCGGCGCGTTCGACGGCGACCGGCTGCAGAGTTCGCTCGGGCTGATGTTCGACGGCAGGGGGCTGGCGCGTTTCCAGAACGTGCAGACCTCGCCGGAGGACCGCGGCCGCGGCCTGGCCGGCACGCTGGTCCACCACGCGTCGACGTACGGGCTGGAGCACGCGAAGCGACTGGTGATGGTGGCGGACCCGGAGTACCTGGCGATCCGGATCTACCGGTCGGTGGGCTTCACCGACACCGAGACCCAGCTCCAGATCGCCCGCCCGCCCGCGTGACAGACTGGCCCGCATGAGTCGGGTTGTGCTGGTCACCGGAGGAAGTCGCGGGATCGGGGCGGCCGCAGCGCTCGCGCTGGCCGCGGACGGTTGGGACGTCGGGGTGAACTACCGGACGCAGGCCGACGAGGCCGCGCGGGTGGTGAAGGCCTGCGAGGAACGCGGCCGCCGGGCGATCGCCGTACAGGCCGACGTGGTCGAGCCGGACCAGGTCGAGCGGCTGTTCGACACCGTGACGGCCGAGCTCGGCCCGATCGGTGCCGTGATCAACAACGCGGGCGTGGTCTCGCCGTCCGGCCGGGTCGCTCAGTACGACGCCGCCCGCCTCGAGCGGGTGTTCCGGATCAACTCGATCAGCGCGTTCCTGGTCGCCGGCGCCGCGGTACGGCGGATGTCCACGGCGTACGGCGGGAACGGCGGTGTCATCGTCAACGTCTCGTCCCGCGCCGCGGTACTGGGATCGGCGGGGGAGTACGTCGACTACGCCGCGAGCAAGGCCGCCGTGGACGCGCTGACGGTCGGTCTGGGCAACGAAGTCGCGAAGGAAGGCGTCCGTGTGCTCGGCGTCCGCCCCGGCCTGATCGAGACCGGCATCCACGAGCCGGGCCGACTGGACCGGATCGGTACGACGCCGCCGCTGGCCCGTCCGGGGAAGGCGGAGGAGGTCGCCGAGGTGATCGCGTTCCTGGCGTCGGACCGTTCGTCGTACATGACCGGCTCGACCGTAGACGTCGCCGGTGGCCGCTAAAGCGCTCCGCCCGGTCGATCTGGCCCGTCGCGCCGGGGTCTCGACCCAGCTCGTCCGCAACTACGAGGCGGACGGCATCCTGCCGCCGTCGCCGCGGTCGGACAGCGGGTACCGCCAGTACGGCCCGGAGCACGTGCGGGCCCTGCTGACGTACCGGGCGCTCGCGCCGGGCTTCGGTGCGGAGACGGCGACCGCGATCATGCGCGCCGTACACGACGGCGACGAGGCGCTCGCGTACCGGCTCGTCGACGCTGCGCATGCCGCGCTCCACGAGCAACGGCAGGCGACGGATGCCGCGAGTGATGCGCTCGCGGCGCTGGCGGCGGAGTACGTCGACGAGCATCCGGTGACGGGTCCGTCGTTGCTCGTGGGGGAGTTGGCGCACCGGCTCGGCATCCGTACGTCGGCGCTCCGCGTGTGGGAGGCCGCCGGCCTGCTCGCGCCGACCCGCGAGCCGGGGACGAAGTACCGCCGCTACGGCCCCGAGGAGGTCCGGGACGCGCGCATCATCCACATGCTGCGCCAAGGCCGGTACTACTTCGAGCAGATCAAGCCCGTCCTCGACGGACTACGCCGTACCGGCAGCACCGAGGCGCTCCGGACCGCCATCGCCGAACGCCGCGCCGCCCACGACCGCCAGACCAAGGCGATGCTGTACGGCGCCGCGCTACTTTATGAACTTATCAATGCGGGACCGCGAGCCGCGTCGGAACCGACCGTCCCCGCACCGTGACCAGTTCGCTCTGCCGCCACTGATCCGACTCGTCCGTCGCCGCCTCCTCGACCGCGGCCATCGAGGCGATCAGCCGCCCGGGCGCGGTCTTCGCCAGCTCGCTCAGCCGCGCCGCCTCGTTCACCGGGTCGCCGATCACCGTGTACTCGTGCCGTCGTACGTCGCCCACTGTGCCGGCCACCACGACGCCTGCGGTGATCCCGAGCCCGGCGGTTGCCTCGGGCAACTCATCGGCCAGCCGCCGGGCCAGCTCCCGCCCCGCGGCGAGCGCGCTGCCCGCCGGATCCGGCAGCTCGGCCGGCGCTCCGAAGATCGCCAGCGCGGCGTCGCCCGCGAACTTGTTCACGAACCCGCCCTGCCGGTCCACCTCCGCGACCACGATCGCGAAGAACCGATTGAGCAGCTGCACCACCTCGGTCGGTGGCAGGTGCGTGGCCAGCTCGGTGGAGCCGACCAGGTCGACGAACAGGACGGCGGCGAACCGCTCCTCGCCGCCGAGCCGCTCACTCGTCAGGGCCTCCCGGACGACGCCGGGACCGACGTACCGCCCGAAGACGTCCCGGATCCGCTCGCGTTCGCGCAGCCCGTCGGTCATCCGGTTGAACCCGGCCTGCAGCGACCCGAGCTCCGTGCCGTCGAAGACCGGGATCGTGACGTCGAGCCGGCCCTCGCCGATCAGGCTGAGCGCGTCCCGCACCGAGCGGACCGGAGCCACCACCGACTTCGCCGACAACCAGGTCAGCAGATAGCCGTTGCCGAGCGCCACGATGCCCAGGGCAAGGATCACGACGGCCATCCGGGTCGTGGTCACGTCCCGCTCGATCAGCGCGAGTACGGCGGCCAGCATCAGGCCGGCCACCGGTACGGCGGACCCGACCGCCCAGAAGAACAGCGTCCGCGCCTTCAACCCGGCCGCGAGCAGCCGCCGCGGAGGCGACGAATCGGCCAGCGCCCGCGCCGCGACCGGACGGAGCGCGAACTCGGTGAGCAGGTACGACACCGAGCAGGTGATGATCGCGCCGTCGATCACGGTCAGTGCGACGCGCAGCGCGTTCGCGGGCTGCAGCATCAGCGTCATCACGGTGAAGAACACGGCGGCGACCAGCCAGAGCAGCACCTCGATCAACGTCAGCCGCAGCGGCAACTGCAGCGTGGCGATCTGTTCCTGCCGGGTGGCCGGCCGGCCGAGCTCGATCCAGCGCGTCACGCGCCGCGTCAGCCGCCGGCTCCAGACACAGCCGATCGTCATCGCGACCAGGAAGTAGGCCGGGATCACGATCGCGTCGACCAGTTGGAGCTGGTCGACCAGCGACGGACCGGGCAGCACGAAGACGGCCAGCACGAACACGACCAGCGCACCGATCAGGTTGGTGCCGATCGAGAACGTGGTCATCAGGATCTGCAGCCGGATCCGCAGCCGCCGGGTGCTCTGGTCGGCCGGTCCGAGCAGCCAGGACCCGAACGGGCGCCGCCTGAGCACCAGTTCCGGGTTGCCCTGGGCAGTCCGCTGGATGGTCATGGGCCCTAGTCTGCCCTGGGCCGGCACCGTCAGGAGTGAAGCGAGGTTTTGGCACGGTGGTGCGGGTGGCCCAGATTGGCCGCCCGAACAGGTCCTGACCTGGGTACTGTTCCTCGGACGCCTCACTCGGGGAGCTTCCCTTGACGCACGATCGCCACTCCTACGCCGAGCCGGAGCGGGTCCGGACGACCCACCTGGAGCTCGACCTCGCGCTCGACTTTGGTCAGCAGGTGCTGTCCGGCAGCGCGACGCACACCCTCGCCTGGACCGATGCCGGTGACCGGCTGGTTCTGGACACCCGCGACCTCACCGTGACCGGTGTCGAGGGGCAGACCGACGACGGCTGGGAGCCGCTGGAGTACAGCCTCGCCGACGCCGATCCGGAGCTCGGTTCCGCTCTGACCATCGCGACGGCGGCCCATCCCCGGGTCAAGGTGAGCTACCGGACCGCGCCGACCGCGAGCGGGCTGCAGTGGCTGGAGCCGGCGATGACGGCCGGTGGCGTGCTGCCGTTCATGTTCAGCCAGTCGCAGGCGATCCATGCCCGCAGCTGGGTGCCGCTGCAGGACACCCCGAGCGTCCGGTTCAGCTACGCCGCGCACGTCACGGCGCCGCCGGAGCTGATGGTGCTGATGAGCGCCGACAACGGCACGACGTCCCGGCGTACCGGCTCGTACGACGTGGTGATGCCCGAGCCGATCCCGTCGTACCTGCTGGCGATCGCGGCGGGCGACCTGGTGTTCGAGGCGCTCGGCGAGCGCTCCGGGGTGTGGGCCGAGCCGGCGACGGTGCGGAAGGCGGCGACCGAGTTCGCCGACACCGAGGAGATGATGCGGGTCACCGAGGAGCTCTTCGGCCCGTACCGCTGGGGCCGCTACGACCTGCTCGTACTCCCGCCGTCCTTCCCGTACGGCGGGATGGAGAACCCGCGGATGACGTTCGCGACGCCGACCGTGGTGATCGGCGACAAGTCGCTGGTCAGCGTGATCGCGCACGAGCTCGCGCACAGCTGGTCGGGCAACCTGGTCACCCAGGACAGCTGGGACGACATCTGGCTCAACGAGGGCTTCACGTCGTACGTCGAGAACCGGATCGTCGAGGCGGTGTACGGGACCGAGTTCTCGGTGATGGAGACCGCGATCAAGCAGCACGCGACCGTGGTGAAGCTGGACCCGCTGACGCCGGCCGAGCTCGCAGTGGAGCTGCCCGGGCTGCACCACCGGTCCGAGTACCACGGGACGACGTCGACCGGGCCGCTCAAGGGGTCGTGGTTCCTGTCCTGGCTGGAGGAACGGTTCACGCGGGAGGTGTTCGACCCGTTCCTGCGCGGGTACTTCGACCGGTTCGCGTTCCGCAGCATCAACACCGACGATTTCGTCGCGCACCTGCGGGAGACCCTGCTCGCGTCGCATCCGGATGTGGTGACGTCCGAGGAGCTGGCCGCGTGGCTGTACGAGCCGGGCATTCCGGCGTTCGCGGCGCGGGCCGTGTCGGCCCGGTTCCAGGTCGTGGACGAGGCGCGCAGTACGTGGCTCGCGACGGGTGAGCTGCCGCACGGCGCGGAGCGGTGGACGACGCAGGAGTGGCTGCGGTTCCTGGACGCGGCTCCCGACGTACTGAGCCCGGTGCTGCTGCAGCAGCTGGACCGCGCGTTCGGTCTGACCGGTACGGCGAACGGCGAGATCGCGCGCCGCTGGTACCAGATCGTCGCCGCCAGCAGCTACGAGGCGGCGTACGCGGAGATGGCGGAGTTTCTGACCAAGGTGGGCCGGATGAAGCTCATCGTCCCCGTCTACCAGGCGCTGGCCGGCACCGACCGGGCCTTCGCCGCCGAAGTCTTCGCCAAGGCGCGCCCCGGCTACCACCCGATCACCACTGCCGCCGTGCAGAAGATCCTCGGCCAGTAACCACGTAAAGACCGACAGGACGTATACGCCCGCGACGCCCTCGAAAGTCCGTCCCTGAGCCTGCACGGGACAGGCCCTGGACCACTACGTCCTGTCGAAATTCACCACGCCGGCCGCTCGTCGGTTGGCCGGTTTTGCTAGAGGTCGAGCTTGCGCCGGTGGACCTGGAGCTGGGGGCGGTAGCCGAGTCGGTCGTTGGTGCGGCGCATCGGGGTGTTGGTGTCGACGGTGTCGGTGAGGAGGCCGTCGAGGTCGGGGAAGCGCCGGCGGGTCTCGTGGATCTGGGCGGCCTTCATCCACAGCGCCAGCCCGCGCCCACGGTGCTCCGGCAGCACAGCTGTGCCGTAGAGCTGACCGTCGCCCTTCCCGTCACCCGGTACGACGACCTCGGTGAAGCCGGCCATCCGCCCGGTGCCGTCGAGCGCGGCGACGACGTACAGGTGGTCGCCGCGCCCCTCGATCAGCCGCGCGGCGTGCCGTGTCCGGTCGGCGTCCCAGCTGTCCGCCCCGGTCGAGATTGACCCGGACGGCGCGTCGGCCATCCCGACGCGCGCGTCGGTGAACGTCTGCACGAGCTCGTCCGGCGCGACCCCCTCCCACGACACCAGCCGGTATCCGGGCACCGCCGGTACGTCGGGGATCCGTTGCGTGAGGTCGAGCCGCGCGTAGATCAGCGTCAGCCCGATCTCGAACCCGTGGTACTGCAGGAACAGGTCGCCGGCGGACCCCGCGTCGACGTCCGTGATCAGCGTCCGTACGTCGTGATCGCGGGCGCCGCCGGCCACCGCGCGGAGCAACTGTGTGCCGATGCCGTGCCGCCGCTCGGCCGGATGCACGTTCAGCTCGAACTCGGCGAGATGCGAGTGCGTTCCGCGGGTGTCGAGCCGGAGGAACGCCGACCCGGCCGGCGTACCGTCGGCGTGCGCGGCCAGCCACGCGATCCGCCGGCTCAGCGGCCGGACATCGGGGTCGGCGAGGGGAATCAGTCTGATGGTCAAGCCGTCAACATAACGCGGCGCCGGATCACGTGCCGGGGCGCGGGGGATCGGCTACCGTGACGCGAAGCCGGAGCGGCGAGAGGAGCCTGGGGTGGCGGAACTGGACGCAGTACGACCGATCCGTACGATCGGTGCCGATCACGTCGCGCTCCGCGAGCAGGTGCTCGCCGAACTGCGCCGGCGGATCGTCGACGGCGAGTACCGGGAGGGCGAACGGCTGACCGAGACGCGGGTCGCGGACGACTTGGGCGTGTCGCGCAATCCGGTCCGGGAAGCGCTGCGCGTGGTCGAGGCCGAGGGGTTCGTGGAGATCCTGCCGCGGCGCGGTGCGGTGGTCACGACGCTCGACGAGACGGCCGTGCGGGACCTGTTCGCGGTCCGGGAGCAGTTGGAGACGCTGGCCGCCGGGCAGGCGGCGGAACGCGCGACGCCGTCCGGGATCGCCGGTTTGCGCGCACTGATCGACGAGGCCGCCGCGGCGACCGCGGCGGGTGACCTCGACCGGGTCGCCGAACTGAACAGCGACTTCCACCGAACGGTCCTGGAGGTCAGCGACAACCGTTGGCTCCAGTCGATGTCCGCGGCCCTGTACGACCACGTCCACCGAGTCTTCCGCACCGGCGCCGCCCACCGAGCCCCCCACTCCCTCGACGAACACACCCGCCTGGTCGACGCCATCGAAGCCGCCAACCCCACCGAAGCAACAAACGCCGCCCGCCTCCACGTCCAAGCCGCAGCCCAAGCAGCCCTACCACCCCACAACTGACCCCAGCCACCTCACCCCACCCCGCGCTCACCACCCCGCGCTCACCACCCCGCGCTCACCACCCCGCGCTCACCACCCGCCTGCCCGCCGCTGTGCGGCGGGCAGGCGAGGGGTGTTGATTCAGCGGCCTACGGCGTAGCCCTGCATGCCGCGGGGGTTGGCGGCTGCTGCTAGCACCCCGTCGGGTTCTTTGCGTACGGCGCACAGCCGGCCGAGGCTCCACGGGTCGGACTCGGTGACGACGTGCCCACGTCGTACCAGCTCGTCGCGAATCCCCGGACCGACCCGGCTCTCGATCACCAACCCACCAGGCTCCGTCGCCCGCGGATAGAACGACGACGGGAAGCCAGTCGTATGCCAAGCCGGCGCGTCGATCGCCTCCTGCAGATCGACCCCCGCACCCAGATGCCGCAACAAGAACAGCAACTGCCACTGGTCCTGCTGATCCCCACCCGGCGACCCACACGCCATCACCGCCGCCCCGTCCCGCAACACCAACGTAGGCGTCAGCGTCGTCCGAGGCCGCCGACCGGGCGCCAGCGAAGCCGGCAGTCCCTCCTCCAACCAGAACATCTGCGCCCGGCTCCCCAGACAGAACCCAAGCTCCGGAATCGTCGGCGACGACTGCAGCCACCCACCACTCGGCGTCGCGGAGATCATGTTCCCCCACCGATCCACGACGTCCACATGACACGTATCGCCCCGCGTCTCACCCACCGCGGAAACCGTCGGCTCACCCGTCGTCGCATCGCCCGTCTCGTTGCCGAGAGCAATCGACGGCAGCACCGGCGTACGCCCGTCCGGCCGCCCCGGTCGCAACTCCAGCGATGCCTCCGCCCCGACCAACTTCGCCCTCTCGGCCGCATACCCGGGGGAGAGCAACGTCTCCAGCGGTACGTCGTACCCGTCGCCGTACCAGGCCTCCCGATCGGCGTACGACAGCTTCATCACCTCCACCGTCGCGTGCACACCCTCGGCGCTGTCGAGGTCCACCTCGCCCAGCGCCGCAAGCACAGCGAGCGACTGCAACAGCCCCGGCCCCTGCCCCCACGGACCGGTCTTCGCGACCGTGTACCCGTTCCAGTCGTACGTCGCCGGTTCCTCCCAGCTCGACTCGAATGCCGCCATGTCCGCGCCCGTGATCAGCCCGCCGTGATCCTCCCCGCTCGAATCCCGGTGCGGGATCCGCGAGAACTTGTCCACCGCCTCCGCAACGAACCCTTCCCGCCACGCCTTCCGCGCCCGCTCGATCTGCTCCTCCCGATCGCCGCCGGTCGCCGAGCCGACCAGCCGCTCGAGCGTCGCGGCGTACGCCGGATTCCTGAACCGCCCGGTCACCGCCCGCCCGTCCTTCAGCCAGAGCGCCGCCGACGTCGGCCAGTGCTGCTCGAACAGCTCCTGCACCGTCCCGATCGTGTCCGCGATCCGCGGCACCAGCGGATGCCCGTTCCGCGCGTACTCGATGGCCGGCTCGAGTACGACGTTCAGCGGCAGCGTCCCGTGATCACGCAGCAGGAGCAGCCAGGCGTCGACCGCGCCCGGAACGGTCGCCGCGAGCGGACCGGATCCGGGGACGAGGGTGAGCCCGAGCGACCGGTAGTACTCGATGGTCGCACCGGCCGGCGCGACGCCCTGCCCGCACAGCACTCGCGGCGCCGGGTCGGCCGCGGTCGCGATGATCGCCGGTACTTCGCCGCCCGGCCCGTTGAGGTGCGGCTCGACCACGTGCAGCACGAACCCGGCCGCGGCACCCGCGTCGAACGCGTTCCCGCCGAGCTCGAGGATCCGCATCGCGGACTGCGACGCGAGCCAGTGCGTGGACGAGACCATCCCGAACGTACCGCGCAGCGTCGGGCGGGTGGTGAAGGTCATGGGGCAGCTCCTTCGTTCAGTCGTACGTCTGGTCCGGTTCCGTCGTCGTTGACCAGGTGACAGGCCACCTGGTGTCCACCTTCGCCGATCGTGCGTGGTTCCGGCACGACCGTCCGGCATGTGTCCACCGCGACCGGGCATCGGGTGTGGAACCGGCAGCCGGGTGGCGGGTCGATCGCCGACGGGAGGTCGTCGCCGAGCAGCACCGGCCGCCGGGCGCGCTGCTCGACCGGATCCGGGACCGGCGCCGCGGACAGCAGCGACTGCGTGTACGGGTGCGCCGGGTGCCCGAAGATCCGCCGCCGCGGACCTTGCTCGACGAGCTGACCGAGGTACATCACCGCGACGTCGTCCGCGAGGTACTCGACCGCGGACAGGTCGTGCGTGATGAACAGGCACGCGAACCCGAGGTCCCGCTGCAGATCGGCGAGCAGATTCAGTACGGCGGCCTGCACCGACACGTCGAGCGCACTCGTCGGCTCGTCGGCGACCAGCAGGCGCGGTTCGGAGATCAACGCACGGGCGATGCTGACGCGCTGCCGCTGACCGCCGGACAGCTCGTGCGGCGCCCGCTGTGCGACCTCGGGCCGCAGACCGACCCGCCGGAGCTCCTCCGCGACCCGGTTCCGTACGTCGCCGCGCCGCATCAGCCGGAGTGGTTCCCCGACGATGTCGCCCACCGAGAGCCGCGGATCGAGCGATCCGGCCGGGTCCTGGAACACGATCGACACGTTGCGCCGATGCGGCCTCAACTGGCGGCGGTTCAGATGCGTGATGTCCGCGCCCGCGAGCCGGACCGTACCGCCGGTCGGTTCGAGCAGCCGGACGACGCAGCGGCCCACGGTCGACTTGCCGGAGCCGCTCTCACCGACCAACGCGACCACGGACCCTTCCCGGATCCTGAGCGTGATGCCGTCGACGGCCCGGACCGGACCGAAGTGCATGACCAGATCCTCGACTTCCAGGGCATCCATTCAGACCTCCACTCGGGCGGCGTTCCAGCAGGCCACGCGATGCGGTCCGTCGCTCAACGCGGGCTGGGACGTCGTACAGGTGTCGAGTACGCGCGGACAACGATCGGCGAACGTGCACGCGTCGGGCTGCTCGCTCAGCACCGGCACGAGGCCGGGAATCTCGTTCAGCCGTTGCGATTCTGCGGACCGGGCGGCTGCGGGGGACGCGCCGAGCAGCCCGCTCGTGTACGGGTGCTGCGGGTGCGCGAACAGCGCGTGGACCTCGGCGGTCTCCACCACCCGTCCGGCGTACATCACGGCGACCCGGTCGGCGAGGTCCGCGACGACGCCGAGATCGTGCGTGATCAGCACGATGCTCGTCCCGAGCCGTTCCCGCAGTCCGCGCAGTACGTCGAGGATGCCGGCCTGGATCGTCACGTCGAGCGCGGTCGTGGGTTCGTCGGCGATCAGCACCTTCGGGTCGCAGGCGACGGCCATCGCGATCATCACGCGCTGCCGCATCCCGCCGGACAGCTGGTGCGGGTAGTCGCCGATCCGGCGTTCGGCGGACGGGATGCCGACCAGCTTGAGGAGTTCGACCGCGCGGGCGCGGGCGGCCTGGCGGTTCAGGCCGATGTGGGTGCGCAGTACCTCGGTGATCTGGTGGCCGACGGTGAAGACCGGGTTCAGCGAGGTCATCGGCTCCTGGAAGATGTACGCGACCTCGCGCCCGCGGATCGAGCGCAGCGTGCGCCTGCCGGCGCCGATCAGCTCGGTGCCGTCCAGTACGACGGAGCCGGTGACGGTCGCGGTCCGGGGGAGCAGGCCGGCGATGCTCATCGCGGTGACGCTCTTCCCGCAGCCGGACTCGCCGACCACCGCGAGTACCTCGCCGTCGCCGACCTCGAGGCTGACCCGGTCGACGGCGGACAGCGGTCCGTCCTCGGTCCGGAAGCTGACCGACAGGTCGTGCAGCGCCAGGACAGGTTTCATCTGCGGCTCGCCTTCGGGTCGAGGGCGTCGCGGAGGCTGTCGCCGACGATGTTGAACGCCAGCGTGAGCAGCATGATCGCGACGCCCGGCATCACCGCGGCCCACGGCGCCCGGGACGCGAACTGTTGCGCGTCCGCGAGCATGGTGCCGAGGCTGGGCGCCGGCGGCTGGATGCCGAGCCCGAGGAACGACAGCACCGCTTCGCCGAGGATCGCCGCCGGGATACCGACGGTCGCCTGCACGATGATCGCGGACCCGGCGTTCGGCAGGATGTGCCGGCCGAGCACCCAGGCGTCACCGGCACCTTCGACGACGGCCGCCGCGACGAAGTCGAGCGACTTCAGCCGGAGCGTCTCGGACCGGACGATCCGGATCATGCCCGGGATCTGCGCGATCCCGATCGCGATCGCCGCGTTGCCGAGGCTCGCGCCGCGGATCGCGGCCAGCCCGACGGCGAGGATCAGGAACGGGAACGCCAGGACGAGATCGGTCAGCCGCGAGATCAGTGCGTCGACGGTCCGGAAGTACCCGGCGATCAGCCCGAGCGGTACGCCGACGACGAGCGAGAACGCGACCGCGAGTACGCCGACGTGCAGCGACGCGCGCAGCCCGAACATGATCCGGGACAGCACGTCGCGACCGAGGTCGTCGGTGCCGAGTGCGTACCCGGCCGTTCCCGGCGGCGCGAACGCGTGGTCGAGGTGGTTCTGGGTGGGCTCGTGCGGCGCGAGCCAGTTCGCGAAGACCGCGAGCACGACCGCGATCGCCAGGACCGCCAGTCCCGTCAGAGCGAGCGGATTGTGGACAATCCTACGAACCACCCGCCGGCGGTTGCTGCGCAGCGGCGCGGCGGTCACTGCTTCGGCGACGGCCATCACACCTCACCTCGGACCCGGATGCGCGGATCGATCACGGAATACAGCAGGTCGACCAGCAGATTGATGACGATGTACGCCGTCGCGGTGACCAGGACGACCGCCTGGATGACGGGGTAGTCGCGCTGGAACACCGCGTCCACGGTCAGCTTGCCGAAACCGGGCAGCGCGAAGATCCGCTCGGTGACGACCGCCCCGGAGATCAGCGCGCCGAGCTGCAGCCCGACGACCGTCACCACCACGATCAGACTGTTGCGCAGGGCATGCTTTCCGACGACGGCCCTCGGCGGCAGGCCCTTCGCTTCCGCCGTCCTGATGTAGTCGGCCGACAACGCGTCGAGCATCGACGACCGGGTCTGCCGCATGATCACCGCGGCAAGGCCAGTGCCGAGGATCAGCGACGGCAGGATCAGATGGTGCAGGTTCGCGATCGGGTCGCTGAAGAACGGCACGAAGCCGGACGCCGGAAAGAGGCCGAGGGCAACGGACAGGTACAGGATCGCCATCAGCCCGAGCCAGAAGTGCGGTACCGACAGGCCGAGCAGCGCGAGCCCGTTCGCGGCCCACTCCGCCGGACGTCCACGCCGTACGGCGGCAATCACGCCCGCGCCGACGCCGATCACGCTCGCGATCAGGATCGCCAGCACCGACAGCTCGATCGTCACCGGCAACGCGCTGACGATCATCGACCTGACCGGCGCACCGGTCCGGATCGACTGCCCGAGGTCTCCGCGCGCGGCGTGACTGACGAACTGCCAGAACTGGACGAGCCACGACTGGTCGAGCCCGTACTGCTGCCGGATCGCCCGCAGCGACTCCGGATCCCGGTCCTCGCCGGCCAACGCCAGCGCGGGATCCCCGGGCAACGCCCGTACCCCGACGAACACCACGATCGTCGCGAGGACGAGCGTCACCGCCGACTGCCAGAGCCGCCCGAGCAGGTACCGCCTCACTTGGCGAATCCCGCGAACGCGGTGCGGATCACCCCGTCGGGGTAGACCTGGATTCCGAGCAGCTTCTTCGAGACGCCGGTCAGGTTGCGCTGCCGGTACAGGTAGACGATCGGATCGTCCTGCTGCAGCTTGCCGACGACCTCGCCGTACAGCTTCACGCGCTCGGCCTGATCGGTGGACTCGCGGGCCTGGGTGAGAAGCTTGTCGACGTCAGGACTGCTGTACCCGGAGACGTTCTGGCTGCCGGTGGTGCCGACGAAGTTGTAGATGTTCGCGTCCGGGTCGACCCGGCCGGACCAGCCGAGCTGCAGCAGCTCGAAGTCGCCGCGGTCCTGCTGGTCGAGCAGAGCGGCGTACTCGACCGGCTTGATGACCAGATCGAACCCGCCCTCCTTCACCATGCCCTGCAGGGCCTGCGCCAGCCGGAGGCTGTCCGGGTTGTTGGACGTGATCATCTCGACCTTGTACGGCGTACTCACGCCGGCGTCGGCCAGCAGCTGCTTCGCCTTCGCCGGATCGTGCGCCGGGCAGACCTGCGCCGGGTCGGAGGTGAACTGGCTCTTCGGGGAGATCGGCGAACAGGCGACCGTGTTCAGCCCGTTGAAGATCGACTTCACCAGAGCCTCGCGATCGATCGACAGGGCGAGTGCCTGCCGGACCTTCGGGTCCTTCGCGAGCGGACTGTCCAGCGGCTTCAGTGTGTTGCCGACGCCGTTCGCGTTGGCGATGTTGATCGTCAGGCCCTGGTACCCGAGCGACTGCGACTGCAGAACGCTGACCGCGGAGTCCTTCTGGAGTTCGGGCGCGTCCTGTGTGGACAGCGAGTCCGCGACCTGCGCGTCACCCGACTTCAGGTTCGCGGACCGGATGCTGGAGTCGGTGATGATCCGGTACTCGATCGCGTCGAGGTGCACCTTGGCCGCGTCGTAGTACAGCGGATCCTTCACCACCTTGATCGAGTTCTGGGCGACCCGGCCGGCGAACTTGAACGGGCCGACGCAGACCGGCGCGTTCGAGAAGTTCGCGCCGAGCTTCGTGACCGCGGCCGGGCTGAGCACCATCCCGGCCCGGTCCGCGAGTGCCGCGGTCAACGGGGCGAACGGCTTGGACAGCTTGATCACCACGGTCTGCGGATCCGGCGTCTCGATCGAGGTGATCGGGCCGAGCTCGCTCTTCCGCGCTGAACCGGCCAGCGTCAGATCGCGGTTCAGCGACATCTTCACCGCGTTCGAGTCGAACGTGCCGCCGTCGGCGAACTTCACGCCCTGCCTGAGCGGGATCGTCAGGCTCCGCCCGTCCGCCGAGACGGTCGGCAGCGCGGTCGCGAGCTGCGGGACGACCTTCGCGTCCGGATCCAGGTCGTACAGCTTCTCGCACATCGTGTGGAAGACGTAGCGCGAGTACAGGCTGCGGGACAGCGTCGGGTCGAGCTTGTCCGGATCGGCGGACAAGGCCACCGTCAACGTCCCGCCCTGCTTGACCTGCGCCGTGTCGGCCGCCTCCCCGAAGACGTCCTGCGCGGCCGACGACGTACCTCCCGACGGGCTGTCGCCGGCAGGCTGCACGGGCGAGCATGCCGTACCGGTCAGAACCAGCGCGACCACGGCCGCGCCGGCTCCGACCGGTGTCCGGCGGCAGATGAATCGGTTCAGTGCGAGTCGACGAGTCATCGCATGCTCCTGTGTAGGCGGGGTACTGTCGACTGTTTCATGTATACAAGGAGCGTGCGCAAGTGATTCGGCGAGTTTGACTGAACCTTTTACCACCCGCCGCCGGGACGGTCAGACCGTGACCGGATAGGTCAGGTCCCCTTGAGGTACGGCGCCGTCGCCGAGCGCGAGCGCCATCATGCTCGGACCGTCGTACTGCGGATGACGGATGCCGAACTCGGTCGCCGGCCGGAAGCCGAACCGCGGGTAGTACTCCGCGTGTCCGAGGACGACGACGACCGGCTCGACCCGGTCACGCGCCGTCGCGAGCGCGGCCCGTACGGCGGCCCCACCGGCGCCCTGACGCTGGTACGCCGGCTGTACCGCGACCGGTCCGAGCGACAGGACCGGTACGTCGCCGACGTGACAGCGGGTGAGCAACGCGTAGGCGACCGGCCGGTCGTCGGTGGTGGTGGCAACGAACATCAACCCGGGGATCCAGGCGGCCGGGTCGGCGCGATGCGCGTCGAGGAAGTCCACCTCGAACTGGCGGCCGAAGGCGTCGTGCGTCAGTGAACGAAGTACTTCGATGTCGGACGGAGTCTCGACACGGGTGTTCCAGGACAACGGAAATTCCTTCCGGAGAAGCGGATGAGTTGACTGACCGAAGGCGCTGCCGAACGTGCCGCAGCGCGGTCCTGCCGGGTCATCAACTCACCTCCTTCGCCGAAGTCCGACCAACTTTAGCCGGGTGCGGCGCGTCAGTCATGCGAGTTTGCCGATCGAGGGGAGTTGCAGTGAACGTTGATGCCCGGGGGAACCGCAAAGGCCCGCACAGACTCAGAGCAGCTGTCCTGGGAGCCGGTGTCGCGGCGGTGTTGCTGACGGCTGCCGCCCGCGGCGCGAACGACACGTCGTCGGACGGGGGCAAGCCGTCGGACCAACGAAGCACCACGCCGTCGGCGAGCAGCACCCCGACGTCCAGCACGACTCCGTCGTCCAGCGCAACTACTTCGGCCACCAAGCCTTCGGCCACCAAGTCTTCGGCGACGGAGCCGGTGGACGACTCCGCCGACCTCTGCCAGATGGCCGACCTGTCCTTCAAGGTCACGAACTACGACGGCCCAGGCGAGAACGTCCGCCACCTGATGCTCGTCGCCACCAACAAGGGCGCCAAGAAGTGCGCCGTCCAGAGCTACCCCGTCGTCATGCTCGGCAACGCCCAGCGCCCCGCCCCGGTGATGACCGGCGGCGCGGACGAGGTCGTCACCCTCGCTCCGGGCGAGAAGGCGTACGCCGGCATCCTCGCGACCGGCGGCCACATGGACACCTACCCGGTGAAGTCGATGACCGTCGGCCTCGGCAGCCCCGGCGGCGAGACCGAGCCGGAGAAGCCGGTCAAGGTGACGATGCCGGTCACCTCGTTCGAGGCCGACGACGGCCAGCGCGTGACCGACTGGGCCGGTACCGAGGGCCTCGCGATGCGCCCGGTCACCGAGTCCTGACCTACAAGTCGACGACGAGAGGATCCCTGGACGGCGGCCCGCTCGGCGTCCAGACCTCGTCGATCAGCCGGTACGGATGCCACCGGCCCTCGCGGTCGAGCCGCAGTTGCGTGTCCGGTCCGAGCGTCAGTTGGTTGCCCGACACCAAGACGACCAGGTCGTCGTCGGCCGCCCGCAACTCGGTCCGCGCACGGTTCAGTTCGGCCGCGTCGGGCGTCCAGGTGTGCTCGAGTACGTCGAGCCCGGGCGCCCCGCCGTACCGCCATGCTTGGATGCCGAGGGCAACGTCCTCGCCGGCGTCGAGCTGCGGGAAGTCGGCCGCCAGGCGGACGGTGTCCTGCCACTCGTCCAGCGGCTGCGGTACGGCGGTGTTGTGGAGGAGCGCGTTCAGGATCGAGCGAGCCCGCCGCGCTGCATCCAGTACGAGCAGCTGGAACGTCGCGGGGCCGAACCCGTCCGGCGGCTCGATGCCCGCGACGGCGAGCTGATCGATCGTCACCTTCGCGGGCAGCTCCGGCGGCTCGGGCAGTTCGGCGGTCGGTGTCGTGACGACGTCGGCGATCGCAACGCCGGCTTCGACGGGACGGGTCGACGACGCCTGCAACTCGTCGAGGAGCGCCTCGCGGGTCCGCCCGCGGAGCAGCAGCAGGACGAACGGATCCGCGTCGAGCAACCACGCGACCTGGTAGCAGAGCGCCGCCGCGTGCTGGCAGGGCAGCTCCCACGCGTCGCAAGTACAGCTCGGATCGAGGTCGCCGATGCCGGGCAGCAGCGTGACACCGGCGTCGGACGCCGCCTCGACCAGGCTGTGCGGCATCTCGCCGTCGAGCAGCGCCGCGATGTGCCCGACGCGGGCGGCGATCTGCTCCTGGAGGTGGAGCCAGTCGTCCTCACTCAGCTCGTCGACCTGCACGACGGACTCGTACGTGTCCTCGGGGGAGTACACGGTGGCAGCGATCCGGCCCGGGCTGACCGTGATCGTGCCGACCTGCCCGGAGTTCGCGTACCGACGGCCCCTGCGAAGCTGGTCGTTGTCGAGCGACGTGTCCTCCAGCGCCTGCACCCACGCCTTCGCCCACCAGGAGCGTCCGCGCGTCCTGCGCCGCTGCGCGGAGAACGCCGGGAATCCCTGCGCGGCGGTCATCGCGCACCTCCCCGCAGCTCGACGAGATCGGCCAGCTCGGTGTCGGACAGTTCGGTCAGCGCCGCCTCGCCGCCGGACAGCACCGCCGCCGCCAGCTCGCGCTTGGTCGCGAGCATGCCGGCGATCCGGTCCTCGATGGTGCCTTCGGCAATCAACCGGTGCACCTGCACCGGCCGGGTCTGGCCGATCCGGTACGCGCGGTCGGTGGCCTGGTCCTCGACCGCCGGGTTCCACCAGCGGTCGTAGTGCACGACGTGCTCGGCCCGCGTCAGGTTCAGCCCGGTGCCGGCGGCCTTCAGCGAGAGCAGGAACACCGGTACCTCGCCGGCCTGGAAGCGGTCGACCATCTCCTCGCGCCGCGGGACTGGCGTACCGCCGTGCAGCAGTTGGGAGCTGATCCCGCGCTCCGCCAGGTGCCGCTCGAGCAGCCGGGCCATCGCGACGTACTGCGTGAACACGAGCACCGCGCCGTCCTCGGCGAGGATCGTCTGCAGGAGCTCGTCGAGCAGCTCGAGCTTGCCGGAGCGGCCGGTGAGCCGGGCGTCGTCGGGCTCCTTGAGGTACTGCGCGGGGTGGTTGCAGATCTGCTTCAGCCCGGTCAGGAGCTTCACGATCAGCCCGCGGCGCGCCATCCGGTCACTCGCCCGGACCTCGTCCATCAGCTCGCGGACCGTTGCCTCGTACAACACGACCTGCTCGCGGGTCAGCGACACCGGCTGGTCGGTCTCGGTCTTCGGCGGCAGCTCCGGCGCGATGCCGGGGTCGGACTTCTTCCGGCGCAGCAGGAACGGCCGGACGAGCTTCGCCAGCCGTGCGGCGACCTCCTCGTCCTTGTCCGCCTCGATCGGCGTCGCCCACTGGTTGCGGAACGACCCGAGCCGGCCGAGCAGCCCGGGCGTCGTCCAGTCGAGGATCGCCCACAGCTCGGACAGGTTGTTCTCGACCGGAGTACCGGTGAGTGCGACCCGCGCCTTCGCGGGGACGGTGCGCAGCGCCTTCGCCGTACCGGACGACGGGTTCTTCACGTGCTGCGCCTCGTCGGCGACAACCAGCGCCCACGGATGCCCGGCCAGCCGTACGGCGTCGCGGCGGAGCGTGCCGTACGTCGTGAGCACGAAGCCGTGCTGCGCCTCGTCGAGGGAGCGGGACGTGCCGTGGAAGCGGCGTACCGGCGTACCGGGGGCGAAGCGGTGGATCTCGCGCTCCCAGTTGCCGAGCAGCGACGCCGGGCAAACGACGAGCGTCGGGCCGGCGGTGTCCTCGGACTGCTGGCGGTGCAGGTGCAAGGAGATCAGCGTGATCGTCTTGCCGAGGCCCATGTCGTCGGCGAGGCAGCCGCCGAGGCCGAGCGACGTCATCCGGGAGAGCCAGCGGAGACCGCGGAGCTGGTAGTCGCGCAGCGTCGCGTCGAGACCCGGTGGGGGCTCGATCGGGTCGTCGGCACGGTCCGGGTCGGCGATCCGGGCGCGCAGGTCGTCGAGCCACTTGGCCGGGGTGACCGCGATCTGCTGACCGTCGATCTCGGTGGTGCCGGTGAGTGCGACACCGAGCGCGTCGATCGCCGTGACGGGTTTGAGGATCCGCTCGCGCGCCTTGCGGGCCAGCTCCGGGTCGATGAGCATCCACTGGTCACGGAGCCGGACCACGGGGCGGGTGGACTCGGCGAGCTGGTCGAGCTCGGCCGCCGTCAACGGGTCGTCGCCGAGCGCCACTTGCCAACTGAAGTCGAGCGTACGGTCGCCCTGGAAGATGCCGGGCAGGTCGCTGGGCGGACCGTCGGCCGAGGTGATCGCGGCGCGCGCGGCGAGCGACCGCCCGAGGCTCCGCGGCCAGTGCACGTCCACACCCGCGGCCGCGAGCCGCTGCGCGGATCCGGCGAGCAGGTCGGCGACCTCCTCGTCCGCGAGTTCCATCCGATCCGGTACTGCGGACTCGAGCAACTGCCCGAGGGGCCGCCAGACGCGTGCGGCACGGCGGATCGCCAGCGTCGCGTCGATCCGCGCCCGCGGACCGAACCCCGGTACGTCGGTCGACCAGACGTCGTCCGCGTCACTGACCAGGGTCGGATCCTTGAGGCTGTGGAGCTGTACGACGGCCCCGAACGACTGCTCGGCGCCCATCTCCACCCGCAACGAGATCCGCACGCCGGCGTCCAGCCCGGCGGATACCTCGTCCGCCCACCCTCGCAACCGCTCAGCCTTCTGAGGCGCCACGGCCGCAAACAAACTCGTCCGATGCATCTTCCCGGCAGCAGGCGACCGCGGCATCCCATCAGCCACCGCATCCAAAAACTCCCGCACAAGCTCCTCCGCCACCGGCAACCGCACCCCAGCAGTCGACCCACCCGCCCGCACCCCGCCTCCGTCCGCGGACGTGAGCGCACCGGAAGATGCCGCTGCACCGGCTGCACCGGCTGCACCGGCTGTGGTGGAGGGCGCGGCTGTGCTGGAAGGTGCGGGCGCACTGGGCGTGCCGGAGGAGGTGGGCCTGCCGGGCGTGCCGGCGGGGGTGGGCGTGCCAGGCGTGCCGGAGGCGGTGGGCGTGCCGGGTGGGTCGGCGGGTGCTGGTGCGCCGTCGGTGGTGCTCAGGGGGAGGGCTCGGGCGGTGAGGGGCATGGACTCGGCGAGGTCCAGGACGCGGGTGACGTCCTCCGGGTCCAGCGGGCCGACCCGCCAGGCATCGTGGCCGGCGGGCGAGACACCGGGAAGGAGCTTGCCGCGGGCAACCAGCTGGAGTGCGACCAGCGACGCTGCCCCCCAGAACGCGGCCGACGGATGCGCACCAGCCGCCCGCCGCAACCGCCCAAGCACCGCCACCGCCTCACCCACCGGCACCTCAACCGCCCGAACAGTCCGCAACTCCACCCCACCCGCGGACGGTTCGGTGGGAGTTGCACCGGCGGAGGGTTCGGTGGGAGTTGCACCGGCGGAGGGTTCGGTGGGAGTTGCGCCGGCGGAGGGTTGGGTTGGAGTCGCACCCGTGGAGGGCTCGGTGGGAGTTGCGCTCGGGGATGGCTCGGTTGGACTTTCGGCGGCTGGGGGGTCCGTCGGACTAGGTGCCGGGGAGGGTGCGGCTGGGGTGACGGCGAGGGTGAGGTTTACCTGGGGGCCGAGGTGTAGGGGGAGGGGGGCGCCGGTTGGGTCCCAGAAGGCCAGGCGGCTGGTGCGTGGTGGGTCGGAGGGGCGGAAGACGACTGCGTATCCGGCGAGTTCCTGTCCTGCGCCCAGCACCCCGTGAACCTCCGCGTCGAATCGGAACAACAGACCCCAGGCATCCTCCCTCACCACACAAGGCGGCTTCAGCCAGGCGCCTGGACCCCCGGCAGCTTCCCGTCACCCTCACACGTCCGGCACTCCTCGAGCACCCACGCCGTCGCCGCCGGCCCGGTCGGGCGATTCCCCTGCAGATGAACGATTCCCCGCGCTATCCGGATCCCTCCGCTGCCGTCACAGGTCGGGCAAATGGTGTTGATCGTCCCCGGCTCGTCCACGCCACAGTCTCTCCGGTCAGCCCGCCGATGACAAAGCGTCAGCACCGCGCCCGGACGTGTCGTACTGCGTCCGATACAGCTCCTCGTACCGGCCGCCGGTCGCGAGCAGTTCGGCGTGCCGTCCGCGCTCGACGATCCGCCCGCCCTCGATCACCAGGATCTGGTCGGCCGCACGGATCGTGGACAACCGGTGCGCGATCACCACCGCCGTACGCCCGGCAAGCGCCTCGGTCAGCGCCTCCTGGACGGCGGCCTCGTTCGTCGAGTCGAGCGCCGCCGTCGCCTCGTCGAGGATCACGACCCGAGGCTGCGCGAGCAGCAACCGAGCGATCGTCAACCGCTGCCGCTCACCACCGGACAGCCGGTACCCACGCTCACCGACAACCGTGTCCAGCTGATCCGGCAACGACCTGATCAGCTCGAGCAACCGCGCCCGCTCCAGCGCATCCCACAGGTCTTCCTCGGACGCCTCCGGACGCGCGAGCAGCAGGTTCTCCCGGATCGAGTCGTGGAACAGGTGCCCGTCCTGCGTCACCATCCCGAGCGTCGCCCGCAACGACTCCGCCGATACATCCCGTACGTCGGTCCCGGCCAGCCGCACCGCCCCGGAGTCCACGTCGTACAGCCGGGGGATCAGCTGCGCGATCGTCGACTTGCCCGCGCCCGACGATCCGACCAGCGCGACCATCTCCCCGGGCTCCGCGCGGAACGAGACGTCGTGCAGTACCTCGACGCCGCCGCGGGTGTCCAGCTTCGCGACCTCCTCGAGCGACGCCAGCGAGACCTTGTCGGCGGACGGGTACGCGAAGCTCACCCCGTCGAACTCCACCGCGACCGGCCCCTCCGGCACCTGTCCGGCATCCGGCTTGTCCTTGATCAGCGGCTCCAGGTCCAGCACCTCGAAGACCCGCTCGAAGCTGACCAGCGCCGTCATCACCTCGAGCCGGGCACTCGCGAGCGCGGTCAGCGGCGAGTACAACCGGGTCAGCAGCAACGCCATCGACACCACGGAACCCGCGTTGAGCTGGTTCTTGAGTGCCAGGAACCCGCCCAGCCCGTACACGACCGCGAGCGCGAGCGCCGACACCAGCGTCAGCGCGGTCACGAAGATCCACTGCACCATGGCGGTCCGTACGCCGATGTCGCGCACTCGCCGCGCGCGCACCGCAAACTCCGCCGACTCGCGCGCGGGCCGCCCGAACAGCTTCACCAACGTCGCACCTGGCGCCGAGAACCGCTCGGTCATCTGCGTGCTCATGGTCGCGTTGTAGTCCGCCGCCTCCCGCTGCAGGCCGGCCAGGCGGCGCCCGATCCGGCGCGCCGGCACGACGAAGACGGGCAGGATGACCAACGCGAGCAGCGTGATCTGCCACGACACGGTGAGCATCACCGCGAGTGTGAGCCCGAGCATGACCAGGTTGCTCACCACGCCGGACAGCGTGTCGCTGAACGCGCGTTGCGCCCCGATCACGTCGTTGTTCAGCCGGGAGACCAGCGCGCCGGTCCGGGTCCGGGTGAAGAACGCGATCGGCATCCGCTGGATGTGGTCGAACACGGCCGTCCGGAGATCCAGGATCAGCCCTTCACCGATCTGCGCCGACAACCACCGGGTCAGCAGGCTCAGCCCGGCCTCGGCGATCGCGATCACCGCGATCAGCACCGCGAGACCGAGCACGACGCCGAACGGCTTCGCTCCGACGATCGCGTTCACGACCCTGCCGGCCAGCACCGGCGTGGCGACCGCGAGCACGGCCGCCCCGATGCTCAGCACGAGGAACCAGACCAGTTGCCTCCGGTGCGGACGGGCGAACGCGAGGATCCGCCGCAGGGTGGCGCGGGAGAACGGTCTCTTGTCGTCCTGGGCGTGCATCGCGTGGTACATCGAGTTCCACGCGGTCATTTCCATGCTCACGGCAGTGCTCCGCAGGTTCGGTCGGCTGAGGACGTCGATGATTCCGTACGGCACCGACAAAACCTGACAGTAGGACCTCGACATTACTTGAGGTCAATCCACACGGCGGCAAAATGTAGTTGTGAGTGAGTACTCACTCAGTTACCTTTGATCGTGTGAGCCCACGAGCGACCCCGCTGCCTCCCGAAGAGCGCCGCGCCGCGATCATCGAGGCGACGCTGCCGTTGCTCGAGGAGTTCGGCCCCGAGGTCAGCACCAAGCAGATCGCCGAGGCCGCCGGGGTCGCGGAGGGCACGATCTTCCGCGCATTCGGCAGCAAGGACGCGCTGATCAGCGCGGTGATGGTGGCCGCGATGGACCCCACCGACCTGATCAAGGGCCTGGAGGCGGTCGACCGCTCGCTGCCGTTGCGCGAGCGGACGATCGCCGCGGTCGAGGTCGGGCAGCGGCGGCTGAGCCAGGTGTTCCGGCTGATGCTGTCGATGCGGCTGCGGCAGCCGCCGGACTTCAAGCAGACACCGGTCGACGAGGCCCGCCGCAAGCGGCAGTCCGACCAGGCGAACGCCGCGTTCGCGGACCTGCTGCGACCCGACGCCGACCAACTGCGGCGCCCGCCCGAGGAAGTGGTCCGGCTGATCGGCCTGATCACGTTCTCGGCCACCCACCCAATGATTTCCGGCGGCCACGTGCTGACCGCCGAGGAGATCGTCGACTTCGCGTTCGACGGTGTCCGCAAGCACCACACCGGTCAGCCACCGGCCACCGAGGACCTCGTCGAGTTCGCACTCGGCGGCGCCCGCCGTCACGACTCTGGGGATGATTGATGTTAGTTCGAGTCTTGCGTACGCACCTGCGTCCGTACGCGGGAAACCTGCTCCTGGTGGTGGTCCTGCAGCTTGTCGGGACGATCGCCTCCCTCTACCTGCCGACACTGAACGCCGACATCATCGACAACGGTGTGGCCAAGGGCGACACCGGCTACATCGTCGGTACCGGCGGCTGGATGCTCGGCGTCAGCCTGCTGCAGATCGCTTGCACGATCGTCGCGGTGTACTTCGGCGCGAAGACTGCCGCACTGTTCGGCCGCGACGTCCGGTCGGCGGTGTTCCACCGGGTCGGGGAGTTCTCGGCCCGTGAGGTCAACCAGTTCGGCGCGCCGACGCTGATCTCCCGCAGTACCAACGACGTACAGCAGATCCAGATGCTCGTGGTGATGACCACGACGATGCTGGTCGCGGCGCCGATCACGATGATCGGCGGCATCATCATGGCGGTCCGTCAGGACGCCGGACTGTCCTGGCTGGTCGTGGTGGCGGTGCCGCTGCTGGCCGGCTGCGTCGGGTTCATCGCGAGCCGGATGGTGCCGCAGTTCCGGAAGATGCAGAAGAACATCGACGGCGTGAACCGGGTGCTGCGCGAGCAGATCACCGGCATCCGGGTGGTCCGGGCGTTCGTCCGTGAGCCGCACGAGGTCGAGCGGTTCGGCGAGGCGAACGCGAACCTGACCGACACCGCGATCCGGGCCGGCCGGCTGATGGCGTTGGTGTTCCCGACCGTGATGCTGATCCTGAACGTGTCCAGCGTCGCGGTGCTGTGGTTCGGCGCGTCCCGGATCGAGGACGGCAAGATGCAGGTCGGCGCGCTGACCGCGTTCCTCAGCTACCTGATCCAGATCCTGTTCTCGGTGATGATGGGCGTGTTCGTGATGATCATGGTGCCGCGCGCCGCGGTCTGCGCGGACCGGATCGCCGAGGTGCTGGACACCGAGTCGTCGGTGCGGCCGCCGGTCACGCCGATCAAGAGCTTCACCGGTCGCGGCCAGTTGGTCTTCGAGCGGGCCTCGTTCAAGTACCCCGGCGCCGCGGAGCCGGTGCTGCGCGACATCAGCTTCGTCGCGTCACCGGGTCAGACGACCGCGATCATCGGCAGTACGGGTGCCGGCAAGACCACGCTGCTCTCGCTGGTGCCGCGGTTGTTCGACGCGACCGAGGGGCGGGTGCTCGTCGACGGCATCGACGTACGGGAGATCGAGCCCGAGGCGCTGTGGGAGCGGATCGGGCTGGTGCCGCAACGGCCGTACCTGTTCTCCGGGACGGTCGCCAGCAACCTGCGGTACGGCAACCCGGAGGCCACCGACGAGGAGCTCTGGGAGGCGCTGACGATTGCCCAGGGCAAGGACTTCGTCGAGGCGATGCCGGAGGGGCTGGACTCCCCGATCGCGCAGGGCGGTACGAACGTGTCCGGCGGTCAGCGGCAGCGGCTCGCGATCGCGCGGGCGCTGGTCCGGAAGCCGGAGATCTACCTGTTCGACGACTCGTTCTCGGCGCTCGACCTGGCCACCGACGCCCGGCTGCGGGCGGCGCTCCGGCCGGTCACCCGGGACGCCTGCATGGTGATCGTCGCGCAGCGCGTCTCGACGATCATCGACGCCGACCAGATCGTGGTGATCGAGGACGGCGCGATCGTCGGCAAGGGCACCCATGACGAATTGCTCGACACCTGTCCGACGTACGTCGAGATCGTCGAGTCCCAGCGTTCCGCGGAGGAGGCGGCATGAGCGACAACGAGAAGCCGTCCCCGAACGGCGAGCGTCCGACGGACCGAACGCCTGACGACCAGACCCCGAACGGGCAGGCGCCGGAGGGTGGTGGACCGGCGACGGTGAAGGCGACCGAGCGGCCGACCACGGGCCGCGCGTTCGGTCCGCCCGGAGGTATCCCGGGCGACAAGTCCATGAACTTCCTGCCCTCGGCCAAGCGGCTACTCGGCCGGCTGCGTCCGCACCGGGTGCAGGTCGCGGGCGTCGTACTGCTGGCCGTCTGCAGTGTGGGCCTGTCGGTGCTCGGCCCGAAGATCCTCGGTCGCGCGACCGACATCATCTTCGCCGGTGCGATCGGCAAGCGGCTCCCGCACGACATGACGAAGGCGGAACTGATCGCGCAGTACCGCGCCGCCGGCAACGGCCGGCTCGCGGACCTGCTGCAGGGGATCGACCTGATCCCCGGCGTCGGCATCGACTTCGGTGCCCTGCGCAACGTCCTGCTGCTGGTGCTCGCGCTGTACGTCGGCGCATTCTTCCTGTCCTGGGCGCAGGGCTACATCCTGAACGGCATCGTCCAGCGAACCATCCTCAGCCTGCGGTCCGAGGTCGAGGACAAGCTGAACAGGCTGCCGCTGAGCTACTTCGACGGTGCGCCGCGCGGTGAGCTGCTCAGCCGGGTCACCAACGACATCGACAACATCTCGACCAGCCTGCAACAGACGCTCAGCCAGCTCCTCACCTCGCTGCTGACGGTGATCGGCGTGATCACGATGATGTTCGTGATCTCCCCGGTGCTGGCGCTGATCGCGCTGGTCACGATCCCGGTCTCGATGGTGCTGACCGCGGTGATCGCGAAGCGGTCGCAGGTCCGGTTCGTCGCCCAGTGGCGGCACACCGGCGCGCTGAACGGCCAGATCGAGGAGGCGTTCACCGGGCACGAGCTGGTGAAGGTGTTCGGCCGGCAGAAGGAGATCCAGGCGAACTTCGACGCGAAGAACGACGAGCTGTTCAAGGCGGCGTTCGGCGCGCAGTTCATCTCCGGGCTGATCATGCCGCTGATGATGTTCATCGGGAACGTGAACTACGTGGTGATCGCGGTGATCGGCGGTCTGCGGGTGGCGTCCGGGACGATGTCGCTGGGCGACGTCCAGGCGTTCATCCAGTACTCCCGGCAGTTCACCCAGCCGCTCACCCAGGTGGCCTCGATGGCGAACCTGCTGCAGTCGGGTGTGGCGTCGGCCGAGCGCGTCTTCGAAGTACTGGACGCCGAGGAGCAGGTGCCGGAGGACGCGACCCCGGAGCAGGTCACCGACGCCCGCGGGCGGGTCGAGTTCGAGCACGTGTCGTTCTCGTACACCCCGGAGAAGCCGCTGATCACCGACCTGAGCCTGGTTGCCGAACCGGGCCAGACGGTCGCGATCGTCGGCCCGACCGGCGCCGGCAAGACCACGCTGGTCAACCTGATCATGCGGTTCTACGAGCTGAACGGCGGCCGGATCACGCTCGACGGTGTCGACATCACCGAACTCACCCGGCACGACCTCCGGTCGCGGATCGGGATGGTGCTGCAGGACACCTGGCTGTTCGGCGGCACGATCCGGGACAACCTGCTGTACGGCAACCTGGACGCCACCGAGGAGGACATGCTCGCGGCGGCGAAGGCGACGTACGTCGACCGCTTCGTGCACAGCCTGCCCGACGGCTACGACACGGTCATCGACGAGGAAGGCAGCAACGTCAGCGCCGGTGAGAAGCAGCTCCTCACCATCGCCCGCGCGTTCCTCGCCGACCCCCAGTTGCTGATCCTCGACGAGGCCACCAGCTCGGTCGACACCCGCACGGAGGTCCTGGTCCAACGGGCCATGGCCGCCCTGCGCTCCGACCGCACCAGCTTCGTCATCGCCCACCGCCTCTCCACCATCCGGGACGCGGACCTGATCCTGGTGATGGAGGACGGCGCAATCGTCGAACAGGGCAACCACACCGAACTCCTCGCCCTGGACGGCGCCTACGCCCGCCTCTACAACGCCCAGTTCAGCGGCGCGGTAGTAGACATCGACGAGGAAGCCGCCGCCCTGGCCGCCCCAGCTGCCGCCCCAGCAGGCCGCCGGATGGCCCGCTGACCTCAGCAGGACGGGGACGCCGACCCGGCGTCCCCATCCTGCTCCCTGTGGACAACGTCCGCAGGCATGACTGCTATTTGTCGTCGAGTTGCAGGATCATGCTGCGGATGGTGGCGTAGCGGACCAGGTTGTTGGTGGCGTCTTCGGCGGTCTGCTTGCCGGCGTCGGATCCGAATGCCGCGCCGAGGGCGTCGAGGTCGTCCCAGTCGAGCATGGCGACGAGGTAGTAGGGTTCGCCGATCACCTGTGTCGGGTTGTGGCTGGTGGTGTATCGCCGCAACCCGGGAAGTTGTTTGGCCAGGGGGATATGGACCTCGCGGTAGTGGCGTTCGAATGCCTCGATGTCGGAGGGCGTCTCGTACATCACCAGGAATCGCGCGATCTGTTCGGTTGCCTGGTGGGCTTCTACCGTCGTGCTCACGTGGTCGTCTCCTCTGGTCTTGATGCGGCGCAGCACGATCATCGGAATCTGTCGGGTGGTGACCTGCTGGTACTGCGATGCTGCCGGGTTCAGTTGGGCCATCAGCTCGAACAGCCGGTCCCGGTCGTGTCCTTCGGTCGTGATTGCTCGGACCTGGAGCGATTCCGGTCCTATTCGGACTGTGGTGGTCCCTGCCGCCGTCAGATTGTGGTATCAGGCCGGATTGACTGAGGAACCGGACTTGGATGCCATCACGACGTAGTCCTCGCCGTCGCGTAGGTAGGTCAGCGGCGTTGTCCGGACGCGGCCTGTCCTCGCGCCGACGGTGGTGAGCAGCAGCACCGGTACGTGCTCGAACAGTCCTGTCAGCCGGCCGTTGTTGGCCAGGTACTGCGCGATCAGCAGTCGGTTGAACTCCTCCATGGCTGTGGGGTCGGTTCGCGCGAGGTGCGGTGAAATATCAGGAAGTGCGTCGCTGGACATGGTGGTTGCTCCTGCCGTCGTCGGGATCCAACACTGTCCTGACGTCCGGCGGCCGCGCCGATCGACATCTTGGCGACACGGATGTTCGTGAACTTGTGTCACACGGCGAGCTAGGTCGACGGCGACCAACGCGGCGTGGTCGCCGTCGACAGTTGTCAGCGTTGGACGAATTCGTAGGCGTAGTACAGCAAGTCGTCACCCAGCTTTCGGGTGTCGATCAGGCGCAGGGGCTTGTGGTCGCTGGTCTCGTCGAACAGACGTAGGCCGGTTCCCACCACGACCGGGAAAACTACCAGCCGAAGTTCGTCGAGCAGGTTGTGTGCGATCAGCGTGCGCGAGAGCTGATAGCTGGCGTAGATCAGGATTTCCCCGTCCACTGTCCGCTTCAGCTCGGTAACCTCCTTCACCGCGTCGCCGCTCAGGACCGCGACGTTGCTCCACCGCGGATCGTCGAGGGTCGAGGACACGACGTACTTGGGCATGCTTCGCACCCTGTTCGCCCACTCGGGGCTCACGCGGCCCTCCGCCAAGTTGCGCTCAGTCATCCGGTCCGCGAACCATTCATTGGTTCGCCCGCCCAGCAGCAGCAGCTCGGCATCGAGGGCTTCCTGCGTCTCGCGGGCGGTCCATGCCTGGAGGTCTCCGGCGCCGACGAACTGGTGGAACCAGCCGCCCCGCTCGAAGCCCTCCGCGCCGTCCGGGTCTTGGACGACTCCGTCGAGTGTCACATTCGAGGTGAGGATGATCTTTCCCATTTCCGTGCTCCCTTTGACACTGTTGTCGGTTGTCACGGGTATGGACGCCGCGGCGCCGGAAAGGGGGCGCTGTCCGACCGCCCCGTTCGCGCCCCGGCCGGCGTCCATACAGCATGGAACCGGAGACGAGGAACGAGGAGGCGCCAGTGGAGTTGACGAGAGCGGACCTGATGTCGAGGGCGCAGGCGGGCGACGCCGAAGCATTCCGGGCGCTGACCGAGCCACACCGTCGCGAGCTGCAGGTGCACTGCTACCGGATGCTGGGATCGTTTCAGGATGCCGAGGACGCTCTCCAGGACACGCTGTTCGCCGCGTGGCGAGGTCTGCGGCAATTCGAAGGGCGTGCCTCGGTACGCACCTGGCTCTATCGCATCGCCACCAACCGATGCCTGGACGCGGTGCGCGCTGCTCGCCGACGTCCGGCAAAGCAGTGGGACTACCCGGGAATCGAACCACCGGAACCTACCGGCCTTGGCGAAGTCCACTGGCTCGAGCCCTATCCCGACGCGCTACTGGACGGGGCGATCAGTGTGCCGCTCGGTCCGGAGGCTCGCTACGAGCAAACCGAGTCAATTTCGCTGGCCTTTGTCACCGCCCTGCAAACTTTGCCACCTCGCCAGCTCGCGGTCCTCGTCCTGCGTGACGTCCTCGGATTCCACGCGGACGAAGTAGCCGACATGCTGAACACAACCATAGAGTCGGTCAAAAGCGCTCTCAAACGTGCCCGTGCCCGAATGCAGGGCCGCCTGACCGCGGCTTCTGACCGAGAGCGGCCGCCGGCGACCGACTCACCTGGCGAGAATGCGATTGTGGCGAAGTTCGTCTCCGCCTACGAATCAGCCGACATCGACGCGTTGGTTGATCTGCTGACCGACGACGCCTTCATGTCGATGCCGCCGACGCCTCTGGAATATCACGGCCGGAACGCCGTGGCCCGCTTCTGCGCATTCGTTTTCGGCACCGGGCAAACGTTCGGACTGTTGCCGACGCGAGCCAACGGTCAGCCGGCATTCGGGGTCTACCGACACACCCCGACCGGCAGTCACGGAGCCGGCCTCTTCGTCCTCACCCTCAGCGGCGACCGAATCAGCGCCATGACTCGCTTCGAAGCCACCGTCCTCCCCGCATTCGACCTGCCGCAATCCCTCCCGAGCGCGCAGTAGGCGCCGGCCGCCCAGTTTCGGCGTCGCGCGGGGTCTGTCTGGGTGACGAGTCCGCGTCGCCGTCACCAACCGACAGGAGCAACGTATGGCCCCCGCATCTCTGACGTTCGTGCTGGTCCATGGAGCATTCCAGACCGGCGCGATCTGGGAGCAAACCGCAGGCGAGTTGCGCCGCCACGGACACACCGTGCACACCCCGACCCTGGCAGGGCACCGTCCAGGGGACCCGATGACGCTGGCATATGCCGACGCCGTCGCCTCCCTGACCGCGCACCTGGACGACCACGACCTGTCCGACGTTGTGTTGGTCGGCCATTCGATCGGAGGCGCCTACATCGCTGCGGCGGCGGTGCAGGCGCTGCCGCGGGTCAAGCGACTGGTCTTCTTGAGCGCGTTCGTCCCCGCCCCGGGCCATACGCTGGCTGACGAGTTCCCACCGGAAGATGCGGCCTTCTTCGACATGACCGATCCGGCCCAGGGTTTCCTCCTGCCGTTCCCGGTGATCCGGGAACGTGCCTGCAATGATATGGATTCCGCTGCCGCGACCGCGATCTACGCCCAGATGTCGCCCATTCCGGTCCGGTATTTTACCGACAAACTCGAACTCGAAGCGTTTCACGAGCTGATTGCGTCCGGAGGACTGCACGCCAGTTACGTGTATCCGATCAGCGACTTCGCGCTGCCGCCGGGCGAATACGCCTCCTTTCCGCGGTTCGCCCAGCGATTGGGCCCACTGGCCCGGATCCTGCAGATTCCGGGTTCTCACTACGTGATGTTCAGCCGGCCCGCGGAGCTCGCCGATACCCTCGTCGCGGCCGGCCGCGACTGAGGCCCGACGTCCGGACCGAATCCTTCGCCGACCGCTGCGCCGCACCGGGCGGCCGGCCGACTCGAAACGAGGACCATGCGGTGCCATCAGAGTTGATCGCCAAGTGCCGGGCCGGTGACGCCGAGGCGTTCCGTGAGCTCGTCGAGCCCTTCCGCCGGGAACTGCTGGTGCATTGCTACCGGTTTCTCGGGTCGCTGCACGACGCCGAAGACGCCCTGCAGGAGACCTTGCTGGATGCGTGGAACGGGCTCGGGGCGTTCGAGGCCCGGTCCTCGGTGCGGACTTGGCTCTACCGCGTCGCGACGAACCGTTGCCTCAAATCATTGAGGTCTGCCGGCAGGAGGCCCCGAATGGCGATTCCCGGTGAGGGCTCGGCCAGGTTCGATCTGCCCGAGCCGTCCGCCCACGGCGAAGTGGTGTGGCTCGAGCCGTATCCCGACGTCCTGCTCGAAGGCCCCGGCGACCCCGCTCCCGGCCCCGAAGCACGCTACGAGTCCAAACAAGCGATATCCCTCGCATTCGTCACCGCCGTCCAGTACCTGCCGCCACGTCAACGGGCCGTACTGATCCTGCGCGACGTGCTCGGATACCGCGCCGCCGAGGTCGCCGAATTCCTCGGCACCACCGCGGAGTCAGTGACCAGTGCACTCAAACGCGCCCGCGCCGGCATGCAGCAGCGGGCACCCGGGCTCGGCGTACGGCAACCACCGCCGCCGCCCGACTCACCAGCCGAGCGGCAGCTCATCGACCGGCTCACCCGGGCCTTCGAATCGTGCGACGTCGACGGTGTCGTCGCATTACTCGCCGACGACGTGCGCCTGACAATGCCACCACTTCCACTGGAATACCTCGGCCGCGAGGCGGTCACCCGCTTCCAGGCCGCCGTCTTCGCCCACGCCCCCAGCTACCGCCTGGTCGCGACGCGAGCAAATGGCCAACCCGCGTTCGGCGTCTATCTTCTGGACTCCCGTACGTCCCGCTGGCACGCCACGGGTCTGATGGTCGTCACTCTCGCCGCCGAACGCATCACCGCCTTGACGCGGTTCGACAACAGCGTTCTGGCCCGATTCGGCCTGCCCCGCACACTCCCTGGACAAGCATCCGAAGTGCATTGAACCGTTCACACGAGATCGAAGGAGTCGACCAGCGAGATGCGGAAAGTGATCGAGTACGTCCTGGTTTCGGCGGACGGCGTCTATGAGGACCCGGTGGGTATGGGGGTCGGCGAATACCAGGACGAGGCATACCTGCGTGACGGCTTGGGCTTACTGACTGCCTGCGACGCGATTCTGTTCGGCCGCCATACCTATGAGGCGTTCGCCAAGCTCTACGGCAGCGGGACCCACAAGCCGATGTGGGCCGAACGGCTCAACACAATCCCGAAGTACGTCTTCAGCTCCACGCTGGAAAAGGCCGATTGGGGCAATCCGACCATCGTTCGAGGCGATGTCGTCGCCGAGGTGACCAGGCTGAAGCAGCAGATCGGAGGGAACCTGCTGATCCTTGGCCATGGCCTGCTCGGGGAGACGCTGCTACGAGAGCGGCTGATAGACGTGATCGACATGACCATCTACCCACTGCTGCTGGGATGCGGCAAGCAGTATTTCCAAGAAGGTCAAGACGCCAAGCTGAAGCTCACAGCCGTGAAAACCTTCTCTCAAGTCGTCAAACTGACCTACGAGACACCGAACTGAGACCCCCGATTCAGCCGGCGTACGGCGAGCTCGGCGAGCAGGGCCGCGCCGTCGGGGAGGACCGAGTCGTCGAAGTTCGCCAAGGGGGAGTGGTTGTCGGCGGCCGCGTCCGGGTCGTCGGAGGCGCAGGCGCTGAGGTTCAGGTACACGCCGGGCACCTCGTTCAGCACGTACGACATGTCCTCCGCGCCGCACCGCGGGTTCGGCCGTTCGCGGAAGCGGCCGGCGCCGAACAGGTCCTCGATCACCGCACGGGCGAACTCGTACTCGGCCTCGTCGTTCACCGTGACCGGATACCCGACCTGGTACTCGGCCTCGACCTGCAGACCGTGCGCCGCCGCGAGGCTCTCGACCAGCTGGATCGACGACTTCTGCACCTTCGCCCGGGACACCTCCGAGAACGTCCGTACGGTCGCGTCGATGAACGCGTCGTCCGGGATGATGTTCTCCTTGGTCCCGCCCGCGATCCGCCCGACCGTCAGCACCACCGGGTCGAACACGTCGAACTGCCGGGTGATCATCGTCTGCAGCGCGGTCACGATCTCGCACAGCACCGGGATCGGGTCCTTGCCGCGGAACGGCGTCGACCCGTGCGTACCCTCGCCGATCACCCGCACGTGCAGCTGGTCCGCCGCGGCCATGAACGACCCCGGCTTGCTGCTCCACATCCCGAGCGGCTGCGACGACGCGCCGACATGCAGCCCGTACGCCGCGTCCGCCCGCCGCCCGGCCGCGTCGAGTACACCCTCGCGGATCATGATCGGTGCCCCGCCGGACGTCTCCTCGCCCGGCTGGAACATGAACACCACGTCACCGGGCAACTCGTCCTTGAGCGCGCACAGCACCTTCGCCGCGCCGACGAGCCCCGCGACGTGCAGATCGTGGCCGCAGGCATGCATCATCCCGTCGTGCCGCGACTTGAACGGTACGTCGACCCGCTCGGTCACCGGCAGCGCGTCCATGTCACCGCGCAGCAGTACGACGGGACCCGGTCCACGACCGCCCCGCAGTACCGCGGTCACCGAGGACAGCGCCTTGCCGAGCGTGATCTCCAGCGGCAGACCGTCGAGCGCGTCGAGGATCAGCTGCTGCGACTTCGGCAGGTCGAGGTCGAACTCCGGCACCTGATGCAGCTCGCGCCGCAGCGCCACGATTTCCTCGCGGAACTGCTCCGCCAGCTCACGGGTGTTCATGCTTTGGGTCCCAGGTCCAGGGCCGACATAACGCGCTGCGCGCTGCCGCCGAGCTCGAGCAGTTCGACGAGGTCCAGCCAGCGTTCCGGGTCCCTGATCTCGCGCGGCAGCGTCGCGTCGTACGTCCCGACCGGCGCGTCCTTCGCGACCGCGACCACCTTCGGGGCGACGTCGAGATAGTCGCTCGCGGCCACGATCTTCTTCTTCACCCCGGGCGCCATCGGCGTACTCGGGTCAGCCGCGGCGGCGCGGATCGCGTCCAGGTCGCCGTACGCCGTGACCAGCGCGGCGGCGGTCTTCTCGCCGACACCCTTCACGCCGGGCAGCCCGTCGGACGCGTCACCGCGCAGCGTGGCGAAGTCGGCGTACCGCTGGGCCGGGACCTCGTACTTCGCGAGCAGCGCCTTCTCGTCGTACACGTCGGCGCGCCCGACGCCGCGGGCCGCCGTGTAGACGACCCGGATGCCGCGGCTGTCGTCGATCAGCTGGAACAGGTCGCGGTCGCCGGTGACGACGTCGACCGGCATCGTCGCCTGGTGCGAGAGCGTGCCGATCACGTCGTCGGCCTCGTGGTCCGGGGCGCCGACGACCGCGATCCCGATCGCCTCCAGGCAGGCCCGGATGTACGGCACCTGCACCTCCAGGCGGTCCGGTACGTCCTCGACCTGCTCGCCCTTCGGCGACACGAACTCGACCCGCTGCGCCTTGTACGACGGGATCAGCGCGACCCGCCAGGACGGGCGCCAGTTGTCGTCCCAGCAGGCAACCAGATGGGTCGGCCGGTGGTTCTCGGCGAGCCGGGCGATGAAGTCGAGCAGCCCGCGGACCGCGTTCGTCGGCGTACCGTCGGCGGCCTTCATCGTGTCCGGTACGCCGAAGAACGCCCGGAAGTAGAGGGACGCCGTGTCGAGCAGCATCAGCCGCTGTCCTGTCTCAGCCATGGGGAGATGCTTTCACAGGCGGCGTCCGGGGCAGTAGGGTCTTCGGGATGGAGGACCTGGACCGCAAGATCGTCGGGCTGCTCGCGACCGACGGCAGGATGAGCTTCACCGACCTGGGCAAGGCGACCGGCCTGTCCACGTCGGCCGTACACCAGCGGGTGAAGCGCCTCGAGCAGCGCGGCATCATCCAGGGGTACGCCGCCACCGTCGACCACACCGCGCTGGACCTGCCGCTGACCGCGCTGATCTCGATCCGCCCGATCGACCCGTCCCAGCCGGACGACTCCCCGGAGCGGCTCCGCGAGGTCCGCGAGATCGAGTCCTGCTACTCGGTGGCCGGCGACTCCAGCTACGTCCTGGTCGTCCGGGTCGCCTCACCGGCCGCGCTGGAGAACCTGCTCGCGGTGATCCGCGCCCGCGCGAACGTCTCCACCACCACGACGATCGTCCTCAGCACGCCGTACGAGCGCCGCCCACCGGCCCTGTGAAGGTCCTGCTGACGGACCTGTTCAGCACGCTCATCCCCGGCGGCGACGCGTCCCGCGACAAGGTCAACGCCCAGATGGGCACGATCCTCGGCGTCGACCCGACGGCCTTCCAGCAGGCTTTCGACGCCTCGTCCCACGACCGCTTCATCGGCGCGTACGGCGACCTGCCCGCAACCCTCCGCGTGATCGCCGACCGCTGCGGCGGCACCCCGACCGAGGCCCAGGTGACGGAGGCCACTGCACTCCGCCGATCCCTCGCCCGCCGCCTCCTCGCCGCCGCACCCGCGGCGACCTTGACCACGCTCGCCACCTTCAAGTCAGCCGGCTGGCGCATCGGCCTCGTCAGCAACATCACCGCCGAGACCCAGCTCCAATGGCCCGCCTCGCCACTGGCGAAGTACTACGACACCACCGCCTTCTCCGCCGAGGTCGGCGCCGCCAAACCGTCACCAGCGATCTACCTGGCCGCCTGCACGGCCCTCGACGCATCCCCGGACGACTGCCTCTACCTCGGCGACGGCAACGACAACGAACTCCCCGGCGCGGCCGCCCTCGGCATGCACGCCATACGAACCACCGAACACGCCGACAACGCCCCAGACTGGCCCGGCCAGTCGGTGACCTCCTTCGCCGCCCTTCGGGACTGGTTAGGGGACTAGCGCGACCTTTCCGAGGTTCGCGCGATCCGCGAGGAGCTGGTATGCCTTGGGTGCTTCTTCGAGCGATAGTTCGGCCGCTATCGCCGGGCGGAGCTGTCCGGCGGCGAGAAGTTCCCAGAGGCGGGCGGTCCAGGTACGGATCAGGTCGGGCCGGTTGCGGACGATCTGACCCATCGACAGGCCGGTGACCGTACGCGGGCCGGTCAGTAGGTCGTGCGAGGCCAGCTGCGCGGGCGCCGCGCTCAAGGTGACCAACCTGCCGAACGGCTTCACGCACTTCACCGCCCGCTCGAGCACCTCCCCGCCGACTCCTTCGACGACCACGTCCACCTCGACCGGCCAGTCGGGCTGGCTGCTGAGCACAACCTGATAGGCACCTTGCCCGTGGACGAACTCGGCCTTCGCCGGATCGCTCACCGTCCCGATCACATGTCCCGCACCGAGCGCCTTCGCAAGCTGTACGGCGAGACGCCCGACCCCACCGGCCGCGGCCGTGACAAGCACGGACTCGCCAGGCCGCAACCGAGCGAGCTCCAGTGCCGCGAGCGCGACCCGCCCGCTCCTCACCAGCGCCATCGCGACCACGGGAGACACCCCGTCCGGTACGACGTCGAGCATCACTGCGGGCGCCACGCTGTACTACGCAATCGCACCGCTCATCGCCAACCCGACCACCCGCTGCCCGACCACCAACCCGTCGACACCGGTGCCTACTGCAACCACCCGCCCCGCGGACTCCCCACCCGGCCGCTGCGGCAACTCGAGGTCCCGCAGGTGATACAGCCCGGGCAAGGTAACCCCGACCGCCTCCACCTGCACAAGCACCTCACCCGCCCCCGCCCCCGCCCCCGGGCACCGGCACCGGCACCGGCACCTCGACCCCGCTCGACCTGCAACACCTCGGGGCCACCATGCTCGCCGTACCAAACCCTGCGCATCACCTCGCCAAGGCTAGGGCGCCGCAGGGCGAAGCCGGCCCCGGACCAAGATGATCCCTAGGGCAAGGAGGACGATTCCTGCCCCGAGAACACCAAGGGTGCTGACGAACGCCCGCGGGATCTCGATGCCGAGGTTCACCTGGACGTCCGGCGCGGACTTGCCGTCGGCGTTCATGACCACGACATCGTACGGGCCGTCCTCGATCGGCCAGGCGATCTGCTGGGTACCGGCGCCGTCCGCCTTGGCGACCCACCAGTCGAGGGTGGCCGGAGCGGTGAGCGGTCCCGCCGTACCCTTCTCGTCCTCGGTCGACAGAGCGATCGGGTACTGCACCTGGACGAGCTTGGTGTGCCCGACGTCCTTGAGATAGCTGCTGACGTCGAAGTCCCGCGCGACTCCCACGAATACCGGCTGGTTCTTCGACGACCGTACGTCGACGTGCAGCACCGGCCCGTGCCGGTTGAGGAGTTCCGGCGTACTGGCGACCGCGAGCCCCTTGCTGCTCAACTGCTGCTCACCCGAGTACACCGTGTTGTCCGGCCCGACCACCCAGAACGCAACTACTCCGCCGACCACCGCGACCACAAGACCGATCAAGGCCAACAACCCGCCGGCAATCCTGCGCATGACCACGTCAGTACCCGCCTGCGTCGATGAGCTGGGAGTCGAGGGAAAGGACTCGCACCTTCCCAGTGCCCTTCGGCGGGATGGCGAGAACGACGTCGTGCAGGGTGACGTTCGTCAGGGCGTTCTCGTAGTAGTCGGTCGCGGGGCTGAACGCGTTGAGCTCGGGGTCGGTCCACGCGACCTTGTAGTCCGAGCCGATCTCGACCTTGTACTCATCGTTGAGTGTCGCGAACACGAGCGCGTCACCGGAAGTCGTCGCGAAGCTCACCGGCGGATCGGTGACGCTCAAGGTGTTGCTCACGCTGCGGTACTGCTTCGGCTGCTTGACCGCCATCGACTTGCCTTCGGCCAACTCGGTGAGAAGCCGGCTGACCGGCTCCGAAGGCGCGAACCTCCCGGCGTACGGCGACTTCGCGCCGACGGTGAGGTAGCTCGCCAGCTCGTTCGCGACGGTGCCGGGACCGGCGGCCCACCTCGTCGCATCGGTCGAGCTGATCTCGTGCATCTGTGCCAGATCCGGAATCTTGGCGGCCTTCGGGACCCAAGTGGTGAACGTGTGTAGCCAGGGCGCTCCGGCGCGGTCACGTTGCCAGACCCCGAGCTGCACGTAGTCCTTGGTCGTCGACACGGAGGCCTTGGTGACGAAACGCATGGGATAGCTGCCGTACGAGGGTGTGCCGGTGGACGCGATCGTAAAGAAGAACGGTGTGTACGGCTTCTTGTTCGTCTTGTCGGTGGCGCGGTCGACGGTGAAGCCGGCCTGGCTCTCCCGGAGCAGGTTGCCGCCCTCGACGGTGGCGATGAGTGCGTCGTCCCGCGTCCGGTTGGCAGCGTTGTTGACGTCGTTGTAGTGCTTGATGAGCGCATGTGCGCTCTCATCGGTGATCGCGGGCCGAGTCAGCGACCGCACCTTGTCGGGCTGTGGGATCGCAGAGCAGCCGGCCAGGACAACGACGAGAGCGCTCAGGCTCCAGCGGACCAACCGCAACTGTGCTCCCCAGGTCGATGGCGAGCCTGCAGCCTAGCGGTTGCCTTGTGCATCTATTGGGTTACTGGGTGCGGATTGCAGGTTGTTGCAGAACTTAGCTGAGGTCGAGGAGTTTCTGGGACTCGGCGGCGGCGCGGGAGGCGGCGGCGCGTTGTTCGGCTTCGGCGAGGTGGTTGCCGGCGTGTTCGCGCCACCAGTTCTGGCCCTCGGTCGGGAGGGTGTCGATCGGGTCGTAGTACTCGTAGGTGCGGTTCAGGGCTTCCGGGTCCTGTTGCTCGATGCCGGTGCGGTAGTTCTTCTTCCAGTACGAGATGCCGCGGACCTCGTCGTACTCGGACAGCTGGTGGACCCAGCGCTTGCCGACGTACGGGACGTCGCAGACGATGCGCGGGGTGGCGAAGCCGGGGAGGTAGCCGAGGATGCCGTGCTGGAGGTGCTGGGCGTCGCGGACCGAGACCCGCCAGTGTTCGGAGAACGGGATCATGTCGCACATGTAGAAGTAGTACGGCGTGACGTTCGCGCCGTCGAGCAACGCGAAGCAGAGGTCGAGGAGCTGCGGGATCGAGTCGTTGACGCCGCGCATCAGGACGCCCTGGTTGCGGACGTCGCGGAGGCCTGCGTCGAGCATCGCCTTGGAGGCCTCGGCGACCAGGGGTGTCACCGACTGGGCGGCGTTCACGTGCGTGTGCATCGCGAGCATCACGCCGCGGTCCCGCGCGATCGACGCGACCCGCTCGACACCGGACAGGACGTCGGACGAGAGCCAGTGCTGCGGCATCCCCATCAGTGCCTTGGTGGCCATCCGGATGTCGCGGATGTTCTCGATCTCGAGCAGGCTCATCAGGAACGCCTCGAGCCGCGGCCACGGCATGTTCGCGACGTCACCGCCGGAGACGACGACGTCCCGGACGCCCGGCGTACGGCGCAGGTAGTCGAGCATGTTGTCGAGCCGGGTCTGCGGCTTCGCGACGAACTTGAGCTTGTCGATGACCGGGGTCGAGTTGCCGACCAGGTCCATCCGGGTGCAGTGACCGCAGTACTGCGGGCACGTCGGCAGGATCTCCGCGAGGACCTTCGTCGGGTAGCGGTGGGTCAACCCCTCCGTGGCCCACATCTCGTGCTCGTGCAACGAGTCCCGGGTCGCGTGCGGATGCGACGGCCAGTCGGTACGGCGGTCACTGAACACCGGCAGCATGTACCGCCGGACCGGGTCGGCGTAGAACGCCTCCGTGTAGTCGTCGGCACCGGAAGGGACGATCGTGTTCAGCATCTGCGGCGGCAGCAGCATCGACATCGTGGCGCGCTCTGCCTGGTCGTGGGTGAGGTCCTCGTAGAACCGCTCCTCGAGCAGGCCGCCCATCACGTCACGCAACTGCTTCACGTTCTTCACGCAGTGCGACCGCTGCCACTGCACCGAGCGCCACTCCTCGGCGGTGACGTCCTTCCAGCCGGGCAGCCGGGTCCAGTCGGGTTCGACCAGCTCGGCCCGCCGGTACACGTACGGCTGGCCGTCGCCAGGCTCTTCCGAACGAGCCAGCTCCGGGATGATCAGGTCGGTCACGGGGGCCTCCGTGGCGTCAGTGGATGATGCTGTCGGATGTGAGGATAGCGATAGAACTTCCCTCAGATCCAACAGTACGCCGCAAGAATTCTCGTCACGGCCTACTTTGAGTAGTATTTTGCCTGACCGCACCGGCGTACGAAGGAGGCCATGTGTCATCGAGCCCGGTAGGACTGCACCGCGTCCTCGCCCCGTCCGGCGTACTGCCGCAGGCGGCGCAGAAACTCGACGCCCATCCCGAGATCTGGCCCGACGAGGTCCGGATCGCGGTCGAACGCCTGAACCTGGACGCCGCGTCGTACCGCCAGCTGGCCGAGGCGCACGGCGGTGACGGTACGGCGATCCGCCGCGCGGTCCTGGACATCATCGGGACCCGCGGCAAGATGCAGAATCCGGTGACCGGCTCCGGCGGGATGCTCGTCGGCGTGGTCGACGAGGCAGGCCCGGACTCGCCGCTCGACGTTCGCAAGGGCGACCGGGTCGCGACCCTGGTGTCGCTGACGTTGACGCCACTGCGGATCACCGACGAGCTGAAGGACTGGGACGGCAGGAGCGAGCAGGTCCCGGCGCAGGGTCACGCGATCCTGTTCGCCCGGTCGATCGTCGCGAAGCTCCCGGACGACCTGAAGCCGGAGCTCTCGCTGGCCGTGATGGACGTCTGCGGCGCGCCCGCGCTGACGGCGCGAGTGGTGCGATCGTATGTCGACAAAGGCATAAAGCCTGTCGTGTCAGTAATTGGCGGCGCAGGGAAGTCCGGCTCGCTCTCGCTGGCCGCCGCGCGCCGGGCCGGTGCCGCGCGCACGATCGGCGTCGTACCGTTCGAGGCCGAGCGCGAGCGGCTGACGCAGGCCGGTCTCGCGGACGTGGTCGCGCTGGCGGACGCGCGTGATCCGGTCGCACTGGCGGAGGCCGTGGGGGAGCCGGCGGACATCACCGTTGTGTGCGTCGACGTACCGGGATGCGAGCACGGCGCCGTACTGTCGACCGCGGCGGGTGGCACGGTGATCTTCTTCTCGATGGCGACGTCGTTCTCGGCCGCGGCGCTCGGCGCGGAGGGGCTCGCGGCGGACGTGACGATGCTGGTGGGCAACGGGTACGTGCCCGGGCACGCGGAGTACGCGATGGAGCTGTTGCGGTCCGAGCCGGGTGTCCGTGGTCTGTTCGAGAGCAGGCTGGCGGAGGATTAGGCCGTGCGCACACTTCTGACGAACGGTTCCGTCTACTCGCCCGCCGACCCCCACGCGACCGCGATCGCCTTCGACGACGGGGTGGTGACCTGGCTGGGCGACGACACCGGCGCGGGCGCGTACGCCGACGGCGCGGACGAGGTGATCGACCTCGACGGCAAGCTGGTGACGCCGGCGTTCGTCGACGCCCACGTGCACACCGCGGGAACCGGTGCGGTGCTGACCGGGTTGGACCTTGCCGGTACGGCGTCGTTGACCGAGGCGCTGGACAAGCTGGCGGCGTTCGCGGCCAGGCTGCCCGCGGACGCGGTGATCGACGGCGCCGGGTGGGACGAGACCAAGTGGCCCGAGGGTCGTGCACCGATGGCCCAGGAACTGGATGCCGCAGGCGGTGGGCGGCGCGTGTACCTGGCCCGGGTGGACGGTCACTCCGGCGTGATCTCCTCCGCCCTGTTCCCGGCCGCGAAAGGCCCAGGGTTCGACAGTTCTGGGCGATTGGAGCGGGATGCTCACCACGCCGTTCGGGACGCGTTGAGCGAGTTGATCGGGCCGGATCAGCAGCGGATGCACATCGAAGCGGCCCTGCAGGCGATGGCCTCGAAAGGTATTGGGGCGTTCCACGAGATGGCCGCGCCGCACATCGGTCCGTTGTGGGAGCTGCCGATCGTGCGCCAGGTTGCGGAAGAGCTCGGGCTGTCCGCGACGCTGTACTGGGGTGAGCCCGGCGCGTTCGAGCACCTCGGGACGTACGGTCTCGCCGGCCTCGCGGGTGACCTCAACGCGGACGGTGCCCTCGGCTCGCGGACGGCGGCATTGAGGGAGCCGTACGCCGACCGCGCCGACCACCGCGGTCACGCGTACCTGACGGCGGAGCAGATCGCCGAGCACGTGATCGCGTGCACCGAGCGGAACGTGCAGGCCGGGTTCCACTGCATCGGCGACCAGGCGCTGGCGAACATAGCCCGCGGGTTCGAGCTCGCCGCGGAGAAGGTCGGCGTACAGGCGTTGGTTGCCGCGCGCCACCGTCTCGAGCACGTCGAAATGGTCGACGAGGCAACGATCGCGACGCTCGCCCGCTGCGGTGTGGTGGCCAGCGTGCAGCCGATGTTCGACGCGCACTGGGGCGGTCCGGACGGCATGTACGCCGAGCGCGTCGGCGACCGCTGGCAGGGCATGAACCCGTTCGGTTCGCTCGCCCGTGCGGGCGTTGTACTGGCCTTCGGATCGGACGCACCCGTGACCGAACTCGGCGGCTGGGACGCCGTCCGCGCGGCCGCGTTCCACCACGAGCCGTCCGAGCGGATCACCGTTCGCGCCGCGTTCCAGGCCCACACCCGCGGCGGTTGGCGGGCGGTCGGCATCGATGACGCGGGCGTACTCGCACCCAGCACCACCGCAACGTACGCGATCTGGGAGACCGACGCGGAGCTGGTCGTGCAGACCCCGGACCAGCGGGTCGCCGCCTGGTCGACGGATCCGCGCGCCGGCGTACCGGTGCTGCCCGACCTGAGCGAAGGTACGCCGACCTGCTTGCGGACCGCTGTCGGCGGCCGCGTGATCTACGAAGCCGAAGGATGGTCGCAGTGAAGAAGCTGGATCTTGATCCGGTCACCGTCCGGAAGGCGCGCAGCCTCGCGCGCAAGGCCGGCAAGCCGATCGTCAATCTGGCCCGCCAGCACACAACGGTGTCGGTCGAACGAGCGGTACTGCGGCTCGCCGGCCTGACCGGTGCCGACACAGAGGGCATCCCGTGGGTCAACCGGCTCGCTGACACCGTCCGTGCGGACGTCGGACTCGAGCACGGGCTCGCGCTGCCGGTGTGGGACGCGTTGGTCCGTGGTGAGGCCGAGGACCTGGCTGTGCTCGCGCAGAAGGCCGCGTCCGGTTCCGTGACGTTCCGGCTGCCGGAAGGACGGGACGCCGTCCGGGCCCGGTCGGCGGCGCGCAAGGCGGCGACGGCCGGCATGAAGCGGATCGACGGCAGGCGGCGTGAGCGGGACCGGCTGATCAAGCGACACGGCGACCCGAAGCAGCGGCCCTGGATCTACCTGATCGTTGCCACCGGCGACATCTACGAAGACATCCCGCAGGCACAGGCGGCCGCGCGCGAGGGCGCCGACATCATCGCGGTGATCCGGTCGACCGGGCAGTCCCTGCTGGACTACGTACCGGAGGGCGCGACCCGCGAAGGCTTCGCCGGTACCTACGCGACCCAGGAGAACTTCCGCCTGATGCGCGCCGCCCTGGACGAGTCGTCGAAGGAGCTCGGCCGCTACGTCCGGCTGACGAACTACGCATCAGGCCTGTGCATGCCGGAGATCGCGACGCTGGCCGGGCTCGAGCGGCTCGACATGATGCTGAACGACTCGATGTACGGGATCCTGTTCCGCGACATCAACCCGATCCGGACCTTCGTCGACCAGCGGTTCAGCCGGCAGATCCACGCCCGCGCCGGGATCATCATCAACACGGGCGAGGACAACTACCTGACCACCGCCGACGCGGTCGAGGCCGCGCACACGGTCACGGTGTCACAGCTGCTGAACGAGTACTTCGCCAAGGAGGCCGGGCTCGAGGACTGGCAGCTGGGGCTCGGGCACGCGTTCGAGATCAACCCGGACCTCCCGGACTCGTTCCGGCTGGAGCTGGCGCACGCGATGCTGGCCCGGCAGCTGTTCCCGAACGCGCCGCTGAAGTGGATGCCGCCGACCCGGCACATGACCGGCGACGTGTTCCGCGGGTACCTGCTGGACGGGTTCTTCAACCTGGTCGGCGCCATGACCGGGCAGGGCATCCTGCTGGTCGGGATGATGACCGAGGCGGTCGTCACGCCGTGGATCTCGGACCGGGACCTGGCGCTGCAGAATGTCCGCTACGTGTTGGGTGCCGCAGGCAACCTTCACGAGGACTTCCGGCCCGAGCCGAACGGCTTCATCGCCCAGCGCGCACGGCAGGTGCTGGGGGAGTCGGTGGAGCTGCTGGACCGGATCGTCGACGACGGCCTGCTGAACGCGATCGGCGACGGCACCTTCGGATTGATGAAACGCCCTCAGAACGCCGGCCGCGGTCTCGACGGCGTCGCACGCCGGTCCTCGGAGTACTACAACCCGGCGATCGAGCTGCTCGATGGCACCAGTGGATAGCTAGCGGTGGAATTTTGCGCTTTACTTGCGGAAAGAGGTCCCTAGTTATCAGGTTGGGGTGTTCAGGCGATGCTTCGTAGTTTCAGGGTGGCTAACCATCGGTCACTCCGTGACGAGCAGGAACTACTGCTGATGCCTCGACGGTCAGGAAAGCAGGAGGCATTGCATGTCGCGGCGGTCTACGGTGCGAACGCATCGGGCAAGTCGACTGTCCTGGATGCGCTCAATTTCGTCCGAGATGCCGTCCGAGACTCGTACCAGCGCTGGTCGCCCACTGGGCCGATCCCCCGAACCCCGTTCCTGCTCGACGATGCGGCACGTAGCAAGTCCTCCTGGTACGTCCTCGAGGTACTGATCGACGGTGCCCGCTGGACCTACGGGGTCGAGCTCGATGACAAGCGGATCATCGAGGAGTGGCTGTACACCTACCCGGAACATCGGCGGCGAGTGATCTTCGAGCGCGATGCAGAGGGCATAAGGTTCGGCACGGCTGTCGCGAACAGGCGGGATCGCGCGCGGGTCTTGTCGGACCTGATCCGGCCCAACGCGTTGCTGCTTAGCCTTGGTGCGCAGGCGGGACTGGCTGAGGTGCTGCCCATGTTCGAATGGCTGGACAGCGGTCTCGACATCTATGCGAGCGGCGGAGTCTCGGCATCCTCGGTATTGGCCAACTATCTACTGGCGGAGCCTGGACGGATGGCTGAGGTTCGGCGGCTGCTGCAGGCGGCGGACTTCGGCGTTACCGGCCTGGAAGTTGCCGCTTCCAGGGGCCGCATCGCGGAGGCTGAGACCGCCTTGGTCGAGGCGCATGAGGCTGTCGACCGCGCCATGGATGAGCAGGAAACGCTGCGAGCGATCGAGGAGCTTGGGCATGCCCAACTCGAAGTTGAGATGGCACGGAGTATGACGCCTCGCAGCCGCGTGCGTTTGGCGCACGGCAGTCCCGGGACGCTGTTCGAGCCTCGTGATGAGTCTGCCGGGACGAAGTCGTGGATGGCATTGATACCGCTGGTTCTCGAGTCGCTCACGTCCGGGACCACGCTGGTGGTCGACGAGATCGATACAAGTCTGCATCCCCGCCTGGTCGCACGAGTCATCGAGCTCTTTCGCAATCCGGTCACCAACACGGGGGGCGGCCAACTCTTGTTCACCACACACGATGCGACCCTGCTCGGTACCAACTTCGGTGTTGACACTCTGCAGCGCGATGAGATCTGGTTCGTGGAGAAGGCCGCCGACGGAGCGTCGTCGCTGTTCGCGCTATCGGACTTCAAGCCACGTAAAGGAGAGAACACGGAGCGGCGATATCTGGGTGGTAGCTACGGGGCCGTGCCGGCTGTCTTCTCGGGCAGCTTGGTTCATGAACTCCTTGAGGCGAGAGAGCCAGGTCATGCCGCGTCGTGAGAATCGCTCGCGTCGCCCTGCTCCGCTCCGGACCGCTCGGCCTCGACTGCTTGTCGTGATCGGAAGTCTCAGGACGGAGCAGGATTACCTGATCGGGCTCAGAGACTCGGCAGGTACGCGTGCTGTCGACATCCAGCTCGTGCGGAAAGCCAAGTCGCCCGAGGCGGTCGTCGCGTACGCCGCAGGCTTCATCGCCCGGGCATCCGATGACTTCGACGAAGTGTGGTGCGTGTATGACGTCGACGAATTCGACGTGGCGCCGGCAGCGCGCGAGGCGGCTCGCCATCGCTTCCGCGTGGCAGTCTCTGACCCCTGCTTCGAACTCTGGCTCCTGCTGCACCACGAGGACTGCGCCGCCTTCCTGAGTGGTTATCGAGAGGTCGAGCGGCGTCTTCGCAAGCATCTGCCCAAGTACGACAAGACCCATCTGGACTTTGCCGATTATGAGGACGGAGTGGTGGATGCCATCCGTCGGGCGGAGAAGCTCGGGGACAGCAGGAACCCCTCGACTGGCATGTGGCGGCTGGCAACCCGGATCCGCACTGAGGAGGAGCTGTGAGCATCATCCGGCCGTACGGCGACACCACCGGGGACGGGATGGTGCAGCTGTCGTTCACGCTGCCGGTCCCGCACGACAAGCGGGCCGAGGGCGCCGCGGTGCAGCTGGCCAACAAGATGGGCATGGACCCGGCGCTCGTCGTACACGCGAAGGCGATCGGCCCGGACTTCACGTTCTTCGTCGTGTACGGCCCGGTGAACCACCTGGTCGACACGTCGAAGGTCGAGGTCGTCGAGCGCGACTACCCGTTGCTGTCGCCGAAGGAAGTGAACCTCGCGATCCGGAAGAGCCTGCGCCGCCGGCTCACCGTGGTCGGCGCCTGCATCGGCACCGACGCGCACACGGTCGGCATCGACGCGATCCTCAACATCAAGGGGTTCGCGGGCGAGAAGGGCCTGGAGTACTACCGCGAGGTGAAGGTGGTGAACCTCGGCGCGCAGGTCGCCGTACCGGAACTGGTCCGGCGGGCGCGGGCGGAGAAGGCGGACGCGATCCTCGTCTCGCAGGTGGTGACGCAGCGCGAGGCGCACGTACTGAACACCAAGGAGATGTCGGCCGCGTTCCGGGAGGCGTACTCCGAGGACACCCGGCCGGTGCTGGTTGCCGGCGGCCCCCGTTTCACCGAGCAGATGGCCGGCGAGCTGGGCGTCGACCGGGTCTTCGGCCGCGGTACGACGCCGGGTGAGGTGGCCAGCTACCTGGTCGACGCATTGGTCACGAAGAGGAGCGCTTAGGTGTCGAAGGCAACGATCGGTCTGACCGTCACGCATCGCCGCTACATCCCCTACAGCCACGCGCACTACGCCGGAAACCTGGTCGACGGCGCGTACGTGCTCGGCCTGTTCGGTGACGTCGCGACCGAGGTGTGCATCCAGGCGGACGGCGACGAGGGCCTGTTCGCGTCGTACTCCGACGTCCAGTTCCTGCAGCCGCTGCGGGCCGGGGACGTGGTCGAGGTGACCGCCACGATCAGCCGGGTCGGCAACCGGAGCCGGGACCTCGACTTCAGCGCGTACGTCGTCTGCCGCGGTCGTCCGGACCAATCCGCCTCGGCGGCCGAAGTACTCGCCGAACCGCTGGAGATCACCCGGGCCAAGGGCACCGTTGTCGTCCCGGTTGGGTGACGATTGGTTGCCCTGGGTAACGATCACGTGGAGTGCCGATCTCGTTCTGTAACGTGACTTGAATGAGGGCAATTCGTTTTCCCTTGCAGCACGGGCGATAGTGTTACAACGGGCTCAAAGAGCCGGGGGAGAGGTTGACACCGTCGCCCCCAGCGAGCATCGTTTTGGGAGTCGTCATATCCCGTTTGTTCAACGGTCACACGAAGTTCGGCCACCGGATGATCCCGCGACGCTGACCAGGCCAGTGCCAGGCCTGAGTCGACGGGGGCTGAGATCGCCGGTGGTAAGCCCCCCGCGGGGCAGAGGTGGAAGAGGCTCGGCGGCCAGTAGACAACAGCCGTGCGGTGCGCAGCCAGCGCATCGGCGGTTGGTCCGAAGGCACGCCGAGCCTCTTTCCTCTGTCCGGACCCGAATTCCATCGGTGTGATTCAGCCGTTCCGGTGACTGACCCCGAGGCTGACGACGTCCGACACCTCTTGGCTACTGGCCGGATACATTGGCGTGCCCTGAACGTTGTACGGTCGTGCGATCGGCGGCGTGCGCCGGCGAGTGAGGACAAGGGGTACCGCGTGGACCGGTTGAAGGCGCTGGGGCGGCTCCTGCCGCGGGTGGCGGCGGCCGTGCTGGCCGGGGGCATGCTCGGCTTCGCGTTCCAGCCGCACGACCTGCCGTGGCTCACGATCCTCGCCGTACCGCTCTTCCTGGCCGCGCTGCAGGGGATCTCGATGAAGGCCGGCTTCCTGGTCGGCGCGGGCTTCGGGATCACGTACTACGCCGTCCTGGTGCCCTGGCTGAGCGTGATCGGCGGGGACGCCGCGCTCGCGCTCGCGGTCCTCGAAGGGCTGTTCTACGCGGTCTTCGGATTGTTCGCGACGCAGGTACTGAAGCTGCGCTGGTGGCCGTTGTGGATCCCGTGCCTGTGGGTGGCGACCGAGTTCGCGACCGCGTCGGTGCCGTTCGGCGGGTTCCCGTGGGGCAAGCTCGCCTGGGCGTTCGCGGACGCACCGCTCGGGCGACTGGCGGCGTACGTCGGGATCGCCGGGCTGAGCTTCCTCGTCGCGTTCCTCGGCGTGCTGGTGTACGCCGTGCTGCGCCGGGGGACCACGCTGCGGATGCGGGTGGTGGGCCTGGTGGCGGGGCTGGCGATCGTGTTCGGGAGCGCGCTGATCCACCTGTCGCTGGCCGGCGACGGGAAGAGCGTGACCGCCGCGATGGTGCAGGGCAACGTGCCGGGCAAGGGGCTCGAGTTCCTCGGCCGGGCGCGGACCGTGACCCAGAACCACCTGAAGGCGACGCTCGACCTGGAGAAGGAGGTTCAGGCCGGCACCGTGAAGAAGCCGGACCTGGTGATCTGGCCGGAGAACTCCACCGACATCGACCCGTACAACGACGCCGAGACCCGGGCCGACATCGAGGAAGCTGTGCACGCGGTCGACGTACCGATCCTGGTCGGTGCTGTGACCGAAGGCCCCGGTCCGAACGAGCGGCAGACGACCGGGATCGTGTGGGACCCCGCGACCGGGCCGGGCCAGCGGTACGCGAAACGGCACCCGGTGCCGTTCGGTGAGTACATCCCGTTCCGCAACCAGTTGCTGCCGTACATCCATCGGCTGGAGATGATCGGCGCGCAGACGGTCCCCGGCGTCGGCCCCGGCGTGATGCCGATCCGTGGCGTCACGTACGGCGACGTGATCTGCTTCGAGCTGGCGTACGACAACGTGATCCAGGACGTGGTGAAGGGCGGCGCCCAGGTCCTGATCGTGCAGACCAACAACGCGACGTACGGCGGCACCGGGCAGCCGGAGCAGCAGTTCGCGATCACCCGGATGCGCGCGATCGAGACCGGCCGGACCATCCTGATCGCCTCCACCAGCGGCATCTCCGGCGTCATCCGCCCGGACGGCTCGGTCGAGCACAAGTCGGCGCAGTTCACCCGCGACGTATACGTCGCAAACGTGCCACTGCAGGACGGCCACACACTGGCGACAACGCTCGGCGGCTGGCCGCAATGGGTACTGACCGCACTCGGCCTACTCGGCCTGGTCCTCGCGATGGCCGCACGCCGCCGCACGCGCGAGGACAAGACGGAGCCTCCGGCGTCCGCGAAGGAACGCGAGAAGGTCCCTGCCTGAGGGTTTTCCCGTCTGTAACACTGGAGGGAACCTGGGAAGGGACAGAACATGCCGTGGTTGATCGCGCTGGCGCTGCTGGCCGTACCGGTCCTGGAGATCTTCGTGATCATCCAGGTGGGCCACGCCATCGGCGGCTGGCCCACCCTCGGCCTGCTCGCCCTCGAGACCGTCGTCGGAGCCTGGCTCGTGAAGCGCGCCGGCCGCCGGGCCTGGTCGACTCTGCAGTCGGCCCTGCAGTCAGGCAACGTCCCGGACGGAAAGAACACGTCCGGCCGTGACCTGACCGACAGCGGCATGGGCCTGATCGGCGGCGCCTTGCTGATCATCCCCGGCTTCATCACCGACGTCGTTGGTCTGTCCTTCCTGCTGCCGTTCACTCGCCCACTGGCCCGCCGCCTCGGCAGCCGCTTCCTGGCCCGCCGCGCCACCACTCTCACCCCGCCGAACTTCGCCCCGTTCATGCCCGGCGCCACCCAACGCCCGGCCTCCGGCGACGTCATCCAGGGCGAGGTCATCGACCCGGAGCGCTAGCGGTAGATCGCCTTCGCCGACTGCAGGAACGACAGCGCCAGGGGAGTGTTCTCGCTCCAGGCGACCACGACGGGACTCGGTGGGAGATCGACGACCGGTACGACGGCGAACTCGGGGCCTGGGTTGTGGTTGGTGAGCGGGGTCAGGCCGATCGTGGCGTTCCAGAGGACTGATTGCAGGCATTCCTGGACGGCGCGGACTACCGGGCCTTCGCGGTGGGTGCCGGCGTTCCAGTAGGACTGCCATTCGGGGTCGGTGCCGGGTGGGAACTGGAACCAGCGGCGGTCGGCCAGGTCCGCGAGGGTGAGGGTTTCGCGGGTGGCGAGCGGGTCGTCGGCGCGCAGTACGGCGCCTACTGGATCGGTGCGGAGTTCGTGCACGTGGAGGCCGGTCCGGTTGAACGGGCCGCGGGTGAGGGCGACGTCGACGAGGCCGGTGCGCAGGCCGCAGGTGGGGTCGTCGAGGTCGGTTTCGCGGATGTGGACCTCGACGTTCGGATGCCGGTCGCGGTACGCCGCGGCCAGGCGGGAGATGTCCGGGTCGGTGCTGTCGCCGAGGATGCCGACGGTGAGGGATGTGGCGCCGGCGGCCGCGGCGACCCGGGTGCGGAGGCGGTCGGACTGCGCGAGGAGCTTGCGGGCCTCGGCGAGGAGTGCGGTGCCGGCGGGGGTGAGGCTGACGCCGGACGCGGAGCGGTGGAACAGCGTCGTACCGAGGTCGGCCTCCAGTTGCCGGATCGCGCGGCTCAGTGGAGGCTGGCTCATGTACAGGCGGGTGGCGGCGCGGCCGAAGTGCAGCTCCTCGGCGACGGCGACGAAGTACCGCAAGGTGCGTAGTTCCATCACCTGCGACGATACCCGTTGGGTATCGGCGATGCGGGAGAGGTCTTGGACGCGACCCGGGCCCGGGTGGTGCGCTGGACGCATGCTCGAAGACCCGATCGTCCAGGTGACCGACGTCCAGGAACTCGTTCGCGACGTGGTCGTGATCCCGAACCGGAACGTCGACCTCGTCCCCAACATCACGCTCATCGGCGGCGCCGACGCGGTGCTCGTCGTGGACACCGGCCTCGGGCCGCGGAACGCGGAGCGCGTGCTCGAGTTCGCGGGGGAGTACGCCGCGGGGCGCCGGCTCTACCTGACGACGACGCACTTCCACCCGGAACACGCATTCGGCGCGGACGTGTTCGCGGGCGCGGCGACGTACCTGGTCAATCGCGCGCAGGCCGACGACCTGGCGGCGAAGGGCGAGGGGTACCTCGCGATGTTCCGCCAGCTCGGTGAGCCGGTGGCGCGTGCCCTGGAAGGTACGACGATCCCGACGCCGGACCTGACGTACGACGAGACGTACGAGCTGGACCTCGGCGGCCGGACGGTGGTGCTCCGCGCGACCGGACGGGCGCACAGCAAGGGCGACCAGGTCGTCACGGTGCCGGATGAGGGCATCCTGCTGACCGGCGATCTGGCCGAGGCGGACCAGTTCGCGATCTTCCCGTGGTTCCCGCCGTACGACGTCGACGTGTCCGCCGTGCGCTGGATCGACGTCCTCGACCGGCTGCTCGCGGACCGCCCGCGGGTGGTCGTCCCCGGCCACGGCGACGTCCGCGACGCCGGCCTGCTCACGCAGGTCCGCGACTACCTCGTCGAACTCCGCGACGAGACCTGGGTACGCCGCGACTCCGCGATGCCGGAGGACACCGTCGCCGCCGAGCTCCGCGCGTTGATGATCGAGCGTCACCCCGACTGGCGGCTCCCGGAGTGGATCGACCGCGGCGTCGGCTGCCTCTGCGCCGAACACGCTGCGGCCGGCGAACGACCGGTCGAAGCGTAGGTTTCGACCGCACACGTGCCGGCAGGTCGTCTACGCTGAGCCGGTGAGCGAGATCGAGCCGTATCGGATCGCTGTACCGCAAGCCGCGCTGGACGATCTGCAGTACCGCCTCGACCATGTTCGATGGTCCGACGAGATCGACGGCGCCGGTTGGGACTACGGTTCGCCGGTCGCGGAGCTGAAGGAGCAGGTCGAGTACTGGCGGACCAGGTACGACTGGCGGGCGACGGAGAGCCGGCTCAACGCGTACCCGCAGTTCACGACGACGATCGATGGCCAGCGGATCCACTTCCTGCACGTCAGGTCGCGGCGTCCCGACGCGTTGCCGCTGATCCTGACCCACGGCTGGCCGGGGTCGATCGCGGAGTTCCTGGACGTGATCGAACCGTTGACCACCCCCGGCGACGCCGGCGTCGCGTTCGATCTGGTGATCCCGTCGCTGCCAGGATTCGGCTTCTCGGGGCCGACCAGCTCGCGCGGCTGGAGCCCACAGCGGATCGCCGCGGCGTGGGCGGAGCTGATGCGGCGACTGGGATATCAGCGGTACGGGGCGGTCGGCAACGACTGGGGTTCGGACATCGCCCCTGAACTCGGCCGGGCGGCGCCGGCAGCGGTCGTCGGAGTACACGTCACGCAGATCTTCTCCGACGTCGCGCCGTCCGAGTACGACCGGACCTCCGACGAGGAGCGGGCTGCCGTCGAGGAACTCGAGTGGTTCCAGCAGAACATGGACGCTTACGGCTACCTGCAGACGCAGCAACCGCAGTCGCTCGCGCACGCGCTGACCGACTCGCCGGTCGGTCTGCTCGGCTGGCACAACCTGATCTACCGCGGCGACCTGGATCATGACTTCGTACTGACCAACGTGATGATCCACTGGCTGACCGGGACCGTGGCGTCCGCGATGCGGATCTACTACGAGAGCGACAGGAGCAGCCGGCCGCCCGGGCCGACAACGGTTCCGCTGGGGCTCGCCCAGTTCCGCGACGACCTCCACGCGGTCCGTCGCTTCGCCGAGCGCGACCACTCCAACATCGTCTCCTGGAACGTGTACGACACCGGCGGGCACTTCGCCGCGCACCAGGAACCGGAACTGCTCGTCGACGACCTGAGGTCGTTCTTCACTCCGCTGCGCTGACACGAGCACGTGCGAAAGGTGAGAGATGCGGTTGGTCGAGTGGTTGCGGCGGCGGGATCCGGGGCTGGCGGCGACGCGGCGGGCGGCGCGGACGGCGGTGGTCATGCCGGTGTTGTTCGCGTTCTGTGCGGGGGTGCTGAAGGCGCCGACGGTGGCGAGCTTCGCGGCGTTCGGGGCGTTCGCGATGCTGTTGCTGGTCGACTTCCCGGGGAGTGCCGGGCAGCGGATCCGGGCGCAGCTGCAGTTGGCGGTCGCGTGGCTGTTGCTGGTGTCGCTCGGGACCGTGGCCGGGTACTCCGTGTGGGCGGCCGTCGTGGTGACCGCGGTGGTCGGGTTCGCCGTACTGTTCTCGGGCGTGGTCAGCTCGGTGCTCGCCGGCGCCGGTACGTCGTTGCTGCTGTCCTTCATCCTCTCCGTCGCGACGCCGGGTTCGCTGTCCACGCTGCCTGATCGGCTCGCCGGCGTGGTGATCGCTGCCGTCGCCGCGGTCTTCGCCGTCACGTTCCTCTGGCCGCGGACCTCGGTCGATCCACTCGGCGCGCCGGCCGCGCGGGTGTGCCGGGCCGCCGCGGCACAGTTGCGGTCCGAGGCGCTGGACTCCGTCGACGTGTGCGCCGTACGCAGCCGGGAGACCACGACGCTGATCGACGAACTGCGGCGGACGTTCACCGCGACGCCGTACCGGCCGACCGGGCTGTCCACCGGGTCGCGTGCGCTCGTCCGGCTGGTCGACGAGCTCACCTGGCTGAGCGGCATCCTCGACGAACCGGGGCCGGAGGCAACAACCTGCGACGGGGAATCGGCCGCCGTGCAGCTGGCAGCCGCCGACGTCCTCGAGCTGAGCGCCGAGCTGCTCGAGAACGGATCGGGGAACGTCGACAAGCTGACCAGCGCGACCCAGGTACTCCGTGATGCCGTCGCGAAGCTGGAAGACGGTGCCGTCGAGCGGCTGCCGTCGACGTACCGCTCCGAGACCGACCTGCTGAGCAGCCTCAACGTCTCGTTCCGCGCCCAGGAGGTCGCGTTCGGCGTGCTGCTGATCGCCCAGAACGTCGAGACCGCGCGCCGGGCCGCCCAGCGCCCGTGGACCGACCGCCTCCTCGGCCGGGACCCGGGCGCCCTCGCCGGTCCGTTCGCCAGCGCCACCGAACGCGCCGCCGCACACCTCGAACGGCATTCGGTCTGGCTGCACAACAGCATCCGCGGCGCGGTCGGTCTCGCCGCGGCGGTGGCGCTCGCGAACCTGACCGGCGTAGAGCACGGCTTCTGGGTCATCCTCGGCACCTTGTCGGTACTGCGATCCAACGCGCTCAGCACCGGCCAGAACGCCTACCGGGCGATCGCCGGCACGGTCATTGGATCGATTGTCGGCGCCGGCCTGCTGCAGCTGATCGGCGACAACCGGACCGCGCTGTGGATCCTGCTGCCGATCGCCGTACTCGTGGCCGGGATCGTCCCGGCGGCGATCTCGTTCGCGACCGGACAGGCGGCGTTCACCGTGACGCTGGTGATCCTGTTCAACATCGCGCAGCCGGAAGGCTGGTCGCTGATCCTGTTCCGGATCGGTGACATCGCTCTCGGCTGCGCGGTCAGTGTCGCGGTCGGTCTGCTGTTTTGGCCGCGCGGAGCGTCGAAGGCGGTCGGGAAGGCGCTGGCCGAGGCGTACGTCGACAGCGCGCAGTACCTCGTCAGCGTCGTCGGGTACGCCGTGTCGTGCTGCGCGCCCGGTCCGCGGATGCCGCAGGACGGTCGGCGCGCAGCCGCCGCGGCACGGAGGCTGGACGACACGTTCCGCACGTACCTCGCCGAGCGCGGCGCGAAGACCGTGCCGTTGAGCGAGATGACCGCGCTCGTCACGGGTGTGGTCGCGGTCCGGCTGGCCGCGGACGCCGTACTCGAACTCTGGGAACGGTACGCCGACGGTCGGCCGCCGTCGGACGATCGCGCCGCGGCGCAGGCGGCGCTGCTCGCGTCGGCCGACCGGCTGCTCCAGTGGTACTCGACCCTGGCCGGCGCACTCGACGGGCGGTCGGCGGTGCCGGAGCCGTTGCCGCACGACTACCCGACGAAGACCCGCCTGGTGGACGCCGTACGGAACGATCTGTACGACACCGACGACCAGGCGACGCCGACCGCGATCCGGATCCTGTGGACGAACGACCACCTGGAGGTCGTCCGCCGCCTGCAGCCGGGCCTGGTCACCGCGGCCGCTAGCTCGACACGAACGGACCCTTCGGGCTGAACGCGTACTCGGTGAAGCGGTCGGCCATCACCCGGTGCGTCTCCGCGTCCGGGTGCAGGTCGTCGCGCAGCGGGTGCGCGGCGTTGTCCGCCTCGCCGTACAGCGTGCGGCCGTCGAGGTAGTGCAGGTTCGGGTCGGTCAGCGCGCGCTGCGCGATGATCCGGTCGAGCTCGGCGCGGATCACCGAGAGCGTGAGCTTGCCGGCCGGTACGTCGTCCGGGTTGCCGGTGGCGGTGAACGCGATCTCGCCGGCCGCGAGGGCCTCGAGGTTCCAGCCGGTCGGGCCGGGGGTGTCCTCGTGGATCGGGCAGAGGATCGACGAGACGACCACCAGCGGCGTGTCCGGGTGGCCGTCGCGGATCGTGTCGAGGAAGCCGTGCACGCCGGGCGTGAACGTGCGCAGCCGGAGGCTGTCCGAGTTCACGATGTTGATGCCGAGCTTCAGGCTGATCAGGTCGGCGGGCGTGTCGCGGATGGTGCGCGCCAGGAACGGCTGCAGGTACGCGCTGCCGCCGAAGCCGAGGTTGACCAGCTCGACGCCGGCCTGGGCCGCGACCAGGGCCGGCCAGGTGCCGGTCGGGTGGGTCGCGTTCGAGCCGTGGCTGATCGAGCTGCCATGGTGCAGCCAGACGCGGCCGCCGGACGGCACCGGCTCGACCGGCCGATCGGTGCGGAGGGCAACGAGTTCGGTGGTCTCGTCGTGCGGCAGCCAGATCTCGACGGTCTTCGGTACGGCGGCCAGCCCGTCGATGCGCAGCGTCTGCGGCACGCCCTGCCGGGTCTCGGCGGAGCCGGTCATCAGGTCGATCGTGATCACGTCGCCGTCCGGAGCGGTCAGCTGGGTGACCAGTTGGCCGTCGACGAGTACGTCGTACACGCCGTCCGGGCGCGGGGGAGCGCCGGTGTAGTCGCGCTTGGTCGGGAGGGTGTCGAGCTCGATCTCGGTGGCGGCGGTGCGGAAGACGAGGCGTACGCCGGACGGCTGGGAGTCGACCATGTCCATCTGGGGGTCGACGTACTGCGCCCGCGCCCAGGCCGGGAGACGGTGCGGCAGGAAGCCGCGCGCGGTCGGCTCGAGGTCGAGGGCGCCGCGGAGGAGGTCGAGGGTGATCGGGACGGTCTGCATGTCAGCTCCAGGTCCGGAGGAGGGTGTCGAGGGCGTCGAGGATGCGGGGCCAGCTGTCGGCGCTGTCCGGCTCGCTGTAGCTGAAGGAGCCCGCGAGTTCGAGGGTGATGTAGCCGTGGACGAGGCTGCCGATCAGTCGTACGGCGTCTGTTTGTTGGGGTTCGCCCAGGTCGTATCCACGCAGGACCGCCCGCCAGAGCTCCGAATGTCTCCGCCCGGCCTCCACGTAGTCATCCGAGTTCACCGAAATCGGGTGATGGCGGGCGGCGGTGTAGCGGCCGGGGTGGGAGTGGGCGTAGGTGCGGTAGACGTTGGCCATCGCGGTGAGGGCGTCGGCTCCGGCTCGGCCGGCCAGGGCGGCCGCTGCCTGGTCGGCGAGTTCGGTGAGGGCGACGGTGGCGATCCGGGTCTTCAGGTCGTCGGAGTTGCGGACGTGCGAATACAGGCTGGCGACCTGTACGTCGAAACGACGGGCCAACGCCGACACGGTGACCTGCTCGAACCCGACCTCGTCCGCCAGCTCCGCACCCGCCTGCGCCAGCCGCGGACCGCTCAACCCAACTCGTGCCATACCTCATTATGTATTTGCCTAAAGCCTTTAGGCAAATCACGACAACAAGAAACCCTCACCGCGCCATTGCGGTGAGGGTTCCGTGGGGTGTGGCTCAGGCGGTGCGCTTGGTCCGGTGCAGGTGCGCCGGGCCGATCTCACCCTTGCGGAGCAGCTCGACCCGCTCGGCCAGCAGCTCCTCCAGCTCCGAGATGCTCCGGCGCTCGCGCAGCATGTCCCAGTGCGTACGGGCCGGCTTCTCCTGCTTCGGCTCCGGCTTCTCGCCGGTCGAGCGAGCGGCCTCGCTGCCGCAGTGCGGGCACTCCCAGACCGCGGGCACCTCGGCGTCGTGCGCCATGGTCACCTCGACCACGTGGCCGCGGGGGCAGTCGTACGTGATCATCTGGCGCGGCGCGAACTCGACACCACGGTCATCCTCGAAGCTGACCCCACCCAGCCCCGAACCACGCAGTACGCGATTAGACATGTCAAACCTCCGAGATCGTCATCCGTGCCAACGGTCGGCCGGCCCGGATCATTCCCATTTTGGCATGTCCCAGCCATATGTACGCACCTGACAGCCCGTCGTGACCTGCTGTCATCGACTGTTCACAGATTCCAAATCGATATCCGGTTCCCAGCCAGTTGCCAGGAAGTGAGGATCTCCTCCTCAGCAATCGTCCCTAGCCTCAGCGTCCATGGTGCTACCCCGCCACAAGATCCGTGGCCTCAGTTTCGTGAACGTGGCCCTGGTGGCCATTGTGCTGGTCATCGGCGTGACCGCCTACTTCCTGTTCTTCAAGAAGGATCCGCCGGCCGCGAGCGCGACCCGGCCGTCGGTGGCCGTCCAGCGGGGCACGGTCACCGCGAGCGTGAGCTCCAGTGGCACCCTGCAGAGCTCGACGAGCGCCTCGCCGCAGTTCGAGACGTCCGGCACGGTCACCCAGGTCCTGGTCAAGGTCGGCCAGGTGGTCGCGAAGGGCGCGGCGATCGCGAAGGTCGACCCGTCGTCGGCCAACCGGCAGCTGGTGATCGCCCAGCAGAACCAGATCGCCTCCGCGAACTCGGTGACCGCGGCGGAGCAGACCCTCAGTGACGCACAGTCCGCCCTCGAAGCAGCCGAGGAGGCCTCGGCGTCCCCGTCCCCGACGCCCACACCGTCCAACGGTCAGCAACAACAGACCCAGAGCCAGAGCCAGTCTCAAGGTCAAGGGCAGAGTCAGAGCCCGGAAGTTGCCGTCAGCAACGCCCAGGCGAGCCTGGCCAAGGCCAAGGCGGACAAGGAGCAGGCCGACCAGAACGTCGACGCCGCCCAGGCCGCGGTCGACGCGACCACGCTGAAGGCTCCGATCGCCGGCACCATCACAGCGATCAACGGCGCGGTCGGATCGGTGACCGGTGGCTCCAGCTCAGGTTCAGGCAGTGGCGGCACCGGCGGCCAGGGCTCGACCTCAGGTCAAGGTTCATCCTCGACCTCCGGCAGTACGTCGAGCACGTCGGGCACCGGCTTCGTCGACATCTCCGACCTGAAGTCGCTCCAGGTGGTGGCCGCGTTCGCCGAGGCGGACGCGATCAAGATCAAGGCCGGCCAGTCCGCCACCGTCACCCTGAACGCCCAGCCCGGTACGACGTACACGGCATCGCTGGCGTCCGTGTCGCCGACACCGACGACCACGAACGGCGTCGTGTCGTACTCGGCGACCTTCAGCCTCGCGAAGCTCCCGGCCAACGCCCGGATCGGCCAGACCGCCAACGTCACCGTCCAGACCGCGAAGGCGACGAACGCGCTCTACGTACCGAGCATGGCGATCACCACGACCGGTACGACGTCCACGGTGACGATGGCCAACGGCGGCGGGACGCGCGACGTGAAGGTCGGCGTGCGCGGCGACAGCTACACCCAGATCACCTCCGGGGTGAACGAGGGCGACCAGATCGAACTGCTCACGGGCGCGATCGGCGGCACCGGGACCCAGAACGGCCAGAACCGGACCGGGACGGGACAGCTGCCCGGCGGTGGCGGCCAGTTCCCGGGCGGCGGCCTGGGCGGCGGAGCCGGCGGCGGCACGGGTGGGGGCTTCCGTGGCCGGTGACGGGCTGATCGACATCCGGGACGTGACCAAGACGTACGGTCACGGCCACACCGCGGTGCACGCGCTCCGGGGCGTGTCGCTGCGGGTCGACGCCGGCGAGTACGTCGCCGTGATGGGCTCGTCCGGGTCCGGCAAGTCGACGTTGATGAACATCCTCGGCTGCCTCGACGTACCGACGCGCGGGGAGTACTGGCTGGACGGCAGCGATGTCGCCCGGCTGAGCGAGGACCAGCAGGCGCTGGTCCGCGGCCGCAAGATCGGGTTCATCTTCCAGTCGTTCAACCTGATCCCGCGGACCACCGCGCTCGCGAACGTCGAGCTGCCGCTCACCTACGCGCATGTGCGCCGGTCCGAACGCCGCAGGCGGGCCCACCGGGCGCTCGACCTGGTCGGACTCGCCGAACGCACCGACCACCGGCCGAACGAGCTGTCCGGCGGTCAGCAGCAGCGCGTCGCGATCGCCCGCGCGCTCGCCACCGGCCCGCGGATCCTGCTCGCCGACGAGCCGACCGGCAACCTGGACGCGCACTCGACCGACGAGGTGCTCGGAATGTTCGACGACCTGCACGCGCAGGGCCGGACGATCATCGTGATCACCCACGAGCACGAGGTCGCGGCCCGCGCCCGCCGGCTGGTGACGGTCTCCGACGGCCGGATCGTGGCCGACGAGGTGACCCGCTGATGTCACCACGTGATCTGCTCGCCGCGGCGCTGCGCGGTCTGACGGCGAACAAGCTCAGATCCCTGCTGACCGTGCTCAGTGTGTCGATCGGTGTCGGCGCGGTCATCGTGCTGGTTGCGGTCGGCAACGGCTCGGCGAAGGCCGTGCAGGACCGGCTCGAGGCGATGGGGACGAACCTCCTCACGGTCTCCACGACCGGTGGCGGCGGCGGGTTCGCGCGCGGCCAGGCCGGTCCGTCCAACCAGCAGTACAGCCTGACGCTCGACGACGCCGCGGCGCTCGGCGACAAGAACCTGGCGCCCGACGTCGACCTGGTCGCGCCGGTGATGACGAGTTCGGCGACGGCGACCAACGGTGACACCAGCTACACGATCAGCCAGGTGATCGGCACGACCCCGGGGTACATGCCGGCCACCAACACACCGGTCGGGACGGGGCAGTCGTTCACGCAGTCCGACGTGGACACCTCGCAGCGGGTGATTCTGCTCGGGCAGACCGCCGCCACCGAGCTGTTCACCAGGCCGAACGCCGCCGTCGGACAGACGGTCAAGCTCGGGGCCGTCGACTTCACCGTCGTCGGCGTCCTGGCCAGCAAGGACAGCACCGGGTTCAACGACCCGAACGCGACCGCGATCGTCCCGATCACCACCCTGCGCGCGACCCAGGCCGGCTACGGCGCGCTCAGCCAGATCGTCGTCCAGGCGGCCGGCAAGGACCAGGTCAACGCCGCACAGGAAGAGGTGACCGAGCTGCTGACCGCGCGCCACCAGGTGCCGGCGACCGAGACGTCGCCGTTTCGGATCCAGAACTCGGCGCAGATCCTGCAGACCAGCCAGGACACCGCGGCGACCTTCACCGCGCTGCTCGCGGCGGTGGCGGCGATCAGTCTGGTCGTCGGCGGCATTGGTGTTACCAACATCATGCTGGTCACCGTCACCGAGCGGACCCGGGAGATCGGGATCCGCAAGGCGCTCGGTGCGCGGCGGCAGACGATCCTCGGCCAGTTCCTGATCGAGGCGACGCTGCTCAGCCTGCTGGGCGGCGGCGTCGGCGTCGGGGTGGCGCTGATCGTCACCCGCTTCCAGTTGTCCGGTGTGCAGCCGGCACTGGTGCCGTCGTCGATCGGACTCGCGCTCGGCGTGTCCGCGGCGGTCGGCCTGTTCTTCGGCAGCATGCCGGCGCACCGAGCCGCCGGTCTCCGTCCCATCGATGCACTACGTCATGAGTGAGAGGCAGTTCCCCATGAGCAACGAGTCCCCGGACGACTTCGCCCAGATCGGGTCGGATGCGGAGGTCGAGGCGGCGCTGAAGCCGAAGAAGACCTTCAGCCTGCCGGTCGCGACGGCGGTCCTGGCGGCCATCGTCGTCCTCGCCGTCGGCCTCGCGGGCGGCGCCGGCATCCACGCGGCGTTCGCGTCGAACAGCACGTCCACCCAGCCGCAGGCCGGTCGCGGCGGCTTCGGCGGCGGGTACGGCGGGTATCGCGGGCAGAACGGCGGCACCGGCACCGGCACCGGGCAGCCCGGCCAGGGGCAGTTCCCCGGCGGTGGCGGGACGATCGGCACGGTTGTCTCGGCGACCAGTTCCGAGCTCGTCGTGAAGACGCAGTCCGGCAACGTCACGGTGAAGCTCACCGGCGACACGACGTACGAGATCACGAAGAAGGGCACCGCGGCCGACCTGAAGGCCGGCGAGCAGGTGGTCGTCAGCGGCCAGAACTCGAACGGCACGATCACCGCGAACACCGTCCGCCAGGGCTCGCTCGGCGGATTCCGCGGGCCGAACGCGACGCCTTCGTCGCGCTGAGGATCCCCAGGCCATCACAATCGGCCACGTCTCCCGCCGCTGAGCGTGGGGCGCGGCATTGAGGGCGGATTGTGATGGCCTGGCCATCCGCTCCCCCGATCCGGGCGCACGTTCAGCGGCGAGTGGCGACGAGGGCGACGGCGGTGGAGTCGAGCGTGAAGGTGCCGCCGTACGCGTCGATGGCGGCGCCGGTCCGCTCGAGGACCGTGTCGAGCTTGCCGGCGTCGGCGAGCGGTTTCGCCATCCCGCTGGTGCGCAGCTGGTCGAGCCACTCGTCGCGGGTGTACTTGCGCGACCACGGAAAGGTAGGGCGTTCGACGTCGGTGAACGCGGTGCCGAGGCCTTCGGCGGTGCGGTCGAGGAAGTACTCGTACGCGCCGAGCGGTGACGCAGCGGCGCGGGAGGCGGCCGGGTGGTCAGGGAGTACGTCGCGGTGCACGGCTGCGAACGCGGCGCCGAGCTCGGGCGGCGGCTGGAGGACGTACCAGAAGACCGCGAACGTGCCGCCCGGGCGTAGTACCTCGGCGGCCTTCGCGGCGCCGGCGACCGGGTCGATCCAGTGCCAGGTCATGCCCGCGACCAACGCGTCGTACGTCCGGCCCTCCGGGTCCCAGGACTCGAAGGGCGACACCTCGACCTCGACGCCGGTGGTCCGCGCGTACGCCGCCATCCGTTCGTCGATCTCCACGCCGAGCACGTGACACCCGGCCGCCTGCAGCTGCCGAGCCGCGATCCCGGTCCCGCAACCCACATCGAGCACTACGGGTCCGGGGCTCTTGGCAACAATCGCCTCGATCAACGCGTCCGGGTAGGTGGGCCGGGCACGGTCGTACAACCCGGGATCGGTGCCGAAGGACTCGGCCATGTCACGCCGATGATGGGGTTGCGGCGGTAGAGTGGGCATGTGCCCACGGTAGTGGGCGGTTGCCCACTCTTGTCAAGGACGGTACGGATGCCCACCGGTGTGGCGATGCGGGATGCCCGCGAACTCCTGTTCGACGCGGCCGAGCGGGTGCTGCTCCGGGAAGGGCCGGAAGGGCTCACCAGCCGGGCGGTGACGACCGAGGCGGGGTGCGCGAAAGGCCTGCTGCACAAGCACTTCACGGACTTCGACGGGTTCCTGGCAGAGCTGGTGCTCGACCGGATCCGGCGGCTGTACGCGCAGGGCGACGTGCTGCTGGCGGCCGCCGGGCAGGGGAGTGTCGTCGAGAACCTGACCGACCTGCTGACCGACCTGTTCGGCTCGGTCGCGGTCGCCATCGTCAGCCTGACGATCTCCCGCGACGGACTGCGGGCGCGGCTGCGGAAGGACGTGCCGAACGGCGTACCGATCCTGAGCGAGGCCGGTCAGGTGATCCGGGACTACCTCGCGGCGGAGCAGACGTACGGCCGGATCCCCGCCGGCACCGGCACCGACGTCCTCGGGCTGACGCTGATCGGCTCGACCCATCTGCTGTTCGCCGACCGCACCGGCGTTCGTCCGGCCGTGGACCAGGTTCGCGCCTTCGTGCGCTCCGTCGTACCGGCCTGACGACTGGAGAGATCTGATGAGTCATTGACTCTTGCGCTTGGAAAGCGCTATCTTCCGACGAAATGAGGCCCAAAAAGTACAAATCGGGCCTCTCGAGACGGAAGTTGGCACGACTGTGATCAGGTCATTCAAAGTGCTGGCCGCCGGGGTCGGGGTCGCCCTGACGCTGGCCGCCTGCGGTACGAACGGGGCCGCCAAGGCGGAGCAGGACCCGAAGGCGCCGCTCGAGCTGTGGGCCCGGACCACCCCGGGCGGCGACGGCGAGAAGGGTATGAAGAAGCTCGCGGCCGCCTTCGAGCAGCAGACCGGGCAGAAGGTCGAGGTCACCGCGATCTTCGACGACTTCGAGACCAAGCTGGCCCAGCGCGCGGCGCAGAAGGACCTGCCGGACATCGTGATGAACGACTCGTCCCAGCTCGGCACGATGGTCAGCCAGGGCATCGTCCGCGAGGTCGACATGTCCCAGATCAAGGGCAGCGACCAGCTGCTCGAGCCGGCCCTGGCCGCGGCCCGCGCCACCGACGGCAAGACGTACGGCGTCCCGTACTCCGCGCAGGCCTCCGCGCTGCTGATCCGCAAGGACTGGCTGAAGAAGGTCAACCTGACCGCTCCGACGACCTGGGACCAGATGGTCACCCTGGCGAAGGCCTTCACCACCCAGGACCCGGACGGCAACGGCAAGGCGGACACGTACGGGCTGGCCGTCCCCGGCTCGACCAAGCGCGGCTACGCCTCCTGGTACTTCTCGAACTTCCTCTGGGCCGGCGGCGGCGACTTCGTCGCGAAGGGTGCCGACGGCAAGTACAAGCCCGCGATGACCACGCCGGAGTCCGAGGCCGCGACCAAGTGGTTCCGTGACCTGGCCTGTACGTCGAAGGTGATCCAGCCGGGCGCCGCGACGATGGACACGCCGCCGACCAACGAGACGTTCGAGGCCGGCAAGACCGGCATGTACGTCGTCGGCCCGTACCTGATGCCGCGCTTCGACTCCTCGCTCGGCAAGGACAAGTACGAGGTCGTCGCGATGCCGAAGGGCCCGAAGGACTCGACGGTGCTGGCCGAGGGCGGCAGCGTCTACCTGATGGCCGGCTCGAAGAACGAGGCCGCGCAGAACGCGTTCGCGTCGTACGCGATCTCCGAGGCCGGTCAGAAGGTCGGCATGGAGGGCGACAAGGCGTTCATCGTGCAGCTGCCGGTGAACAAGAACGTCGACATCAGCACGGTCCGCCCCGACCCGCGCTGGAAGCTGTACGCCGACGTGTACAAGGAGAACGGCCGGTACGCCCCGTCCGTACCGAACTGGACGCCGATCCGGCAGAGCACCGCGGACACGGTGAACGCACTGATCGCGGACTGCAGTCTCGACCTGGACTTCGAGCTCAAGAAGCTCGACCAGAAGCTCGGTGACACGCTCAACCAGCAGGGCATCGGCGCGTCGTGAGTGTTCGGGAAGCAGTACGGCCGACGGCACCGGCGCCCAGCGCGCCGGTGTCCGCCGGCCGGCGCCGACGGAACGGTCAGTGGTGGATCCCGTGGCTGTTCCTCGCTCCGGCGCTGGTGCTGTTCGTGTACTTCAAGTTCATCCCGATGGCGCAGGCGATCGGGATGTCGGTGCAGGAGGTCCGCCCGTACCTGGGCAACCGGTGGGTCGGCGGCGCGAACTACGCCGAGATCCTGAGCGACGACGGGTTCCGCTCGGCCGCCTGGAACACCGTCGTCCTCGCGATCGGCCAGACGGCGGGGTCGATGATCCTCGGGTTCTGCCTGGCGCTGCTCGTCGAGGGGCAGACGCGGAAGCTGAGCTTCATCCGGTCGGCGGCGTTCCTGCCGGTCGTCGTACCGCTGGCCGTCACCGCCGAGCTCTGGCGGATCATGTACCACCCGACCGGCGACGGGCTGATCAACCAGGTCATCGGGCTGGTCGGACTCGGGCCGTCCGGGTTCATCAACGACCCGCACGCGTCGCTGGCGTCGATCGCGGTGACCGGCATCTGGCGCGGGGCGCCGTACGACATGATGATCTTCCTCGCCGGCCTGGCCGGGATCGACCGCGGGCTGTACGAGGCCGCGACCGTGGACGGCGCGTCGACCTGGAAGCGGATCCTGCACGTCACGCTGCCGGGACTCCGGCCGGTGTTCGCGATCCTGTTCGTGCTGGCCGCGGTCCGCGGGTTCCGGACCTTCACCGAGGTGTTCCTGCTGACCAACGGCGGGCCGAACGGCTCGACCGAGGTCGTCATGACGCTGATCTACAAGCTGGGCCTGGAGCAGAGCCGGCTCGGTGTCGGCTCCGCCGGTGCGGTGCTGTTGTTCGCCGCGACGCTCGTACTGACCATCTGCGTCCAGTTGCTGCGACGGAGGAGAGCCGCATGAGTGCTGCCACCGAGACCGCGCTCGGCCTGACCGAGAGCAAGGGCGTCGGCGCCCGGATCGCCAAGTTCGTGATCTACGTCGGCCTGTTCACGGTCTTCGCCGGACCGCTGCTGGCGCTGCTGGTGGGCTCGTTCAACCACGTGTCGGACCCGACGCAGCTCAGCGTCGTCCCGAAGACGCCGACGCTGGACAACTTCCGGATCGCGTTCGACCACGGCGTACTGCGGTACCTGCTGAACTCGTTCTTCGTCGTCGGGTTCGGGCTGCTGCTCCAGGTGGCGGTGTCCGTGCTCGCGGGGTACGCGCTGGCGCGGAAGAAGTTCCCGCTGATGACGCTGGTGATGGTCGCCATCCTCGCCACGATGATGCTGCCCGAGGAGATCCTCGCGCTGCCGCTCACGCTGGTCCTCGCGGACCTGCCGCTGGTGCACCTGAACCTGATGGGCACGCTGGCCGGGATGATCGTCCCGCTCGGCGCGTGGGCGTTCTCGATCCTGGTGATGACCGAGTTCATGAAGGACGTACCGCGCGAGCTCGAGGAGGCGGCCCGGATCGACGGCGCCGGCGAGTTCCGGATCTTCGGGCAGATCATCCTGCCGCTGTGCAAGCCGGCGCTCGGGGTGATCGGGGTGTTCGGGTTCACGATGATCTGGGACCAGTACCTGCTGCCGCTGCTGGTCGCGCAGAACGCCAAGGCCTACACGCTTCCGCTCGCGCTGCGGACGCTGCGGATCGACCCGGCGGTCACGCCTGGCGTCGTACTCGCGGCGTCGTTGCTCGCACTGCTTCCCTCCGTGCTGGTGTTCCTCTTCTTCCAACGTTCGTTCGCCCGGGGCCTGACCTCCGGCGCACTCAAGGGGTGAGACATGGATCGTCGTACCTTCCTGGCAGCAACCGGCGTCGCGGGTGTCGCGGCCGCCACACTGACCACGCTTCCTGCCATGGCGGAGACACAGGCGGGCGTCGTGCGCTCGCTGGACGAGCTTCAGGCGGCGATTGCCGCCGCGACGCCGGGGACCGTGATCACGGTTGCCGACGGCACCTACCAGGTGACCGCGCCGATCGCGATCACCGGCAAGCGCGGGACCTGTGACGAGCCGATCGTCGTACGGGCGGAATCCGTCGGTGGGGTCGTACTGACCGGAGACCAGAGCTTCGTGCTGAGCGCGTCGTCGGACGTCACGATCAGCGGGTTCGCGTTCCGCGGGCAGACGTCGACGTTCGACGTACCGCCGGACTGCAAGCGGATCCGGCTGACCCGCAACGACTTCCAGCTCGCCGACGTCGAGGGTCTGTACTGGGTGATGCTGCGCGGCGACTACACCGAGTTCGACCACAACGAGATCCACGACAAGTCGAAGCTCGGCATCTTCGTGGGCATCGAGGGCGCCGGCACCGACCAGATGGCGGTCGGCGTCCACCTCCACCACAACTACTTCCGCGACCACAGCTTCCCGGGCGACAACGGGGGCGAGCCGATCCGGCTCGGGGTCAGCCCGCGGGCGCTGTCGACGGCCGCGGCGGTCGTCGAGCTGAACCTGTTCGAACGCTGCAACGGCGACCCCGAGGCGATCTCGGTGAAGTCGTCGGGCAACACCGTGCGGCACAACACCTTCCGCGACAGCATGGGCGGCATCGTGCTGCGGCACGGCAACGGGACCCGGATCGAAGGCAACTACCTGCTGTCCGGCCAGAACGGGATCCGGATCTACGGCAACGACCATCTGATCGTCAACAACTACGTCGAGAAGATCAGCAACGCCGGCGTCGTGCTCGGCAGCGGCAGCGTCCGGGACCACTACCCGGGCGAGCCGTCGAAGTCCCGCACCGGCAACGACGCGCCGGACCGGGTACGGATCGCGCTGAACACGGTGCTGGACTGCGAGTCCGGCATCGTCGGCGAGAGTCACCGGACCCTGCCGCCGTTGGACTGCGCTGTGACGGACAATCTGCTGGTGGCAGACAGCGGAGAGTTGGTGAACATGCCGTTCCAGGACGGCATCACCTGGTCGGGCAACATTCACTGGGGACAGGGCACGGACGGCAACGCACCCGGCGTCGCCTTCACCCGTGTCGACCCGCGGCTCGCGCCCGGGACGGACGGCGTACGGCGGCTGACGTCCGGGAGCCCGGCGATCAACGCGGCGTCCCGCGCGTACCCGGAGGTGCCGCGGGACCTGGACGGTGACCACCGGACCGGGCGGGCCGCGGACGTCGGCGCGGACGAGTACTCGCCGCGGCGCCCGGCGTACCGCCCCTTGACCCCCGTCGACGTCGGGCCGCACGCGCGATGAGCGGTGTGGTCGGTGTGGTCGGGGAGCAGGAGATCATCCGGTCGTACCTGGACCGGCTGCGACTGGACCTGGTCGTCGCGGCCCGGATCACGAAGGTGCATCGCGAGTGGTCGCGGGCACTGATGCCCGATCCGTTCTCCCGGCTGTACCTGATCCTCGAGGGCGAGGGACGCCTCGTCGTCGGGGACCAGGAGCTGTACCCGCGGCCCGGCGAGCTCGTGTACACCCCGGCCGACGTGCCGGTGTCGTACGAGACGATCAGCGACAACGTGTTCCGCAAGCACTGGCTGCACTTCTCGGCGCTGATCGGCGACCGGGACATCGGCGAGCTGATCACGTTGCCGTACATCGTCACGAGCAAGGCGCCGGACGAGGCGGCCGCGCTGTTCGAGCAGGTCGGCGCGGCCGACCGGGATCCGCCCGGTCTGTCGACGCCGCTGCGGATGCGGTCGGCGCTGACCGCGCTGTTCGCGCACTTCCTGGACAGCGCGCCGCCGGGCTCGGTGCGGCTGTCGCCGCAGCAGACGACCGAGTCCGGGATCGTCAAGTACATCCAGGACAACCTCGCCACGCTGCCGAGCGTGGAGGAGCTGGCCGGGGTGTTCGGGTACGACCTGCCGGCGTTCCTGCGGCACTTCCGGACCGAGTTCGGGCTGTCGCCGAAGCAGTACATCAAACGGGCCAAGATCGAGTGGGCCCAGCGTGAGCTGTCCACGACCGCGCGGCCGATGGAGGAGATCGCGGCCGCGGTTGGGATGGACCAGTCCTATTTCTCGAAGGTCTTCCGACAGGTGAGTTCGGTGACCCCGAGCGAGTACCGAAAGTTGTACCGCCCAAGCAGCTAGGAGACTCGGATGGATCGTCGTACCTTCTTGATCAGTAGTGGGGCCGTCGCACTGGCGGTGGGGCGCGCAACGCCCGCGTTCGCCGCGACTGTCACGTCGTTGGCGCAGTTGCAGCAGGCGATCGACACGGCGGCGGCCGGGACCACGATCACGGTGGCCAACGGTACGTACGCCGTACCGTCGGGGTCGCCGATCACGGTCAGCGGCCGGCAGGGGCCGATCACGATCGTGGCGCAGAGCCGTGGCGGGGTGACGTTCACCGGTCAGCAGAGCTTCGTGTTCAGCGGGTCGTCGGACGTCACGCTCAGCGGGTTCGCGTTCCGGCAGAGTACGACGCTGGAGATTCCGGCGGACTGTCCGCGGATCCGGCTGACCCGCAACGACTTCCAGCTCGGGACCGCGGACGGGCAGCACTGGGTCGTGGTCCGCGGCGACGACGCGAAGATCGACCGGAACACCTTCCACGACAAGTCCACGGCCGGCGTCTACCTGGTGATCGACGGCCCGGGCACCGAGGCGATGGCGCAGCGCACGTACATCCTGCGCAACTACTTCCGCGACCACACGTACGGCGGCCTGAACGGCGGCGAGCCGATCCGGCTCGGGGTGAGCGCGCGGGCGCTCAGTACGGCGGACGCGATCGTGGAGTACAACCTGTTCGAGCGCTGCAACGGCGACCCCGAGGCGATCTCGGTGAAGTCGTCCGGCAACACGGTCCGGTACAACACGATCCGGTCGTCGGTCGGCGGGATCGTGCTCCGGCAGGGGAACGCGAGCCGGGTGGAGAGCAACTATCTGGTGGCCGGCAGCAACGGGATCCGGATTTACGGCAACGATCATCTGATCGTCAACAACTACGTGGACGGGGTCGGCAGCGCGGGCGTGGTGCTCGGCAGCGGGACCGAGCGGGACCACTACCCGGGGGAGCCGTCGAGCTCGCGGACCGGGAACGACGCGCCGGACCGGGTGACGATCGTGCTGAACACGCTGCGGAACAACAACCAGGCGGTCGCGGGGGAGAGCCAGCGGACCGTGCCGCCGCTGGGCTGCGTGATCGCCGACAATCTGCTGGTCGGCGAGACCGGGCAGTTGGTGTCGATGCCGTACCTCGACGGTCTGACCTGGTCGGGCAACATCCTGTGGGGCGGGGCGTCGAACGGGAACATCCCGTCGGGGTTCACGCGGGCCGATCCGAAGCTGGTCGCGGGCTCGGACGGGGTGTACCGGCTGGGCGCGGGGAGCGCGGCGGTCAACGCGGCGAGCCTGAACCACGCGAGCCAGGTGACGGACGACCTGGACGGAGAGGTGCGGACGGCCCCGTACGACGTCGGAGCGGATGAGTACTCGACAACCCAACCGCTCCGTCGACCTCTGACTGCTACGGATGTGGGGCCGAACGCGGCGTAGCCGCTGCGGGGGAGGGACCGGCGGCGGCCCGTCCTCGGACGGCGGTCTGCCGCGCCGCCCGGCGCGCCCGCTCGCGCGAGCACGCCGGGCGGGCGGCGAGCGGGTCGGACGACTGTCGGTTGGGTGGCGAGCGGGTCGGACGACTGTCGGTTGGGCGGCGAGCGGCTCAGGCGACTGTCGGTTGGGCGCCGGGCGGGTCAGACGACCGTCGGCTGGGTGTTGCCGGCTTCGCGGATGCCGCGGCGCATGTCGACGCGGGTGAGCAGGGCGAGGCCGATCACGAAGAAGATGCCGAGGGCGACGATCGCGGGGCGGTACGAGCCGGTGAGCTGGTGGACGAGACCGAACACCAGCGTGCCGAGCCACGACGTCCCGCGTTCGCCGGCCTGGTAGAGCGAGAAGTACTCTGCCTCGCGGCCCTTCGGGATCAGCTGGCTGAACGCCGACCGCGACAGCGCCTGGGTGCCGCCCAGCACGATCCCGATCGCCACCCCCATCGCCAGGAACGGCACGATCCGGTGCGCCGGCAGCAGGAACCCGGCGATCACGATCAGCATCCAGATCACCAGCCCGCCGGTGATCGTCCGGTGCGCGCCGTACCGCGCCGCCACCCGCCCGAACACGATCGCCCCGAAGAACGCCACGAACTGCACCATCAGAATGGTCGCGATCAGCACCTGCGTCTGGAACCCGAGCTGCTTCTCGCCGTACGTCGACGACACCGAGATGACGGTCTGGATCCCGTCGTTGAAGAACAGGTACGCGACCAGGAACAGCAGCGTCATCTTGTACGTCCGGATGTGCCGCAGCGTCGCCGCGAGCTGCCCGAAGCTCTGCCGCACCAGCCCGCGGCTGCGGACCGGCTCGACGCTCACCGGCGGCCGGTTCCGCAGCCGGACGAACGGGATGATCGTGAACAGCCCCCACCACACGCCGGCGCTGAGCAGGCTGAGCCGGACCGCGGTGCCCTGACTCATCCCGAGCGCGTCGTGGGCGGTGACCACGGCCAGGTTGATCGCGAGCAGGATGAAGCCACCGGCATACCCGAACGCCCACGCCCGCGACGAGACTGCATCCCGTTGGTCCGGGGGAGCGATGTCGATCAGGATCGAGTCGTAGACGACCAGCGCGGAGCCCAGACAGACGTTGCCGATGAAGAGCAGCAACGCGCCGAGCTCCCAGCGGCCGCCGCCGACGAAGATCATGCAGCAGGCGGACAGTGATCCGACCCAGGCGAACGCGCACATCAGCAGCTTCTTGCGGGCCATCCGGTCCGCGATCGCCCCGACCACCGGCAGGAACAGCGCGGAGGCCAGCGTCGCGACCGTGACCACGTAGAACGCGAGCGAGCCGGGGGAGATCGCGAGCCCGAGGACGTGCAGGTCGGTGTTGCACGGGTGGTCCGTGGTCCCGACGTACCCGCAGGCGTCGGTCTCGGCGACCGAGGTCAGGTACGGCGCGAACAGGACGGTCGCGACCGTGGTGACGTAACCGGAGTTCGCCCAGTCGAAGAGGCTGAACCCCCAGTACTCACGCTTGTCCACACCGTCCGGGGCGGAAAGAAGTCCCATGCGCGGAAGTGTGTCATTCCCGGGGTACGTAGCGGCGTACCGACGGATAACACTTCAGTGCCACTGACCCCGTTCGATCAGCACGTCGCGCAGGACGTCGGTGCGGTCGGTGATGATCCCGTCCACCCCGGCGTCGAGCAGCCGGCGGATGTCGTCCGCGTCGTCGACGGTCCAGACGTGCACCTGCTTGCCGCGCGAGTGCGCCCGCTCGATCAGCCCACCGGTGAGCAGGTGCAGCTTCCCGTACTGCTCGGGAATCTGCAGGCAGGCGCCCCGCGACGGGAGTGCGACCGGCAGGAACCGGATCAGCGCGATCTCCCACTGGCCGTACCCGGTGCACAGCCGCGGGCCGAGCAGCTTGCGCATCCGGTTCACCCGGGACTGCGAGAATGACGAGACACAGACCCGGTCGATCGCGTTCGCGGCCCGCAGTACGGCGGCCGACGGCTCCAGCCCGCCCTCCGCCTTGACGTCGAGGTTGAACCGGACCTCCGGGAAGTGCTCGAGCAGCTCGTCCAGGCGGGGGATCGGCTCCTGGCCGTTGATCCGCGCCTTGCCGACCTCGGACCAGGGCAGCTCGGCGATCACGCCGGTGCGGTCGGTGACCCGGTCCAGCTTGTCGTCGTGGAACGCGATCACCACGCCGTCGCTGGTCGCGTGCAGGTCGGTCTCGACGTACCGGTAGCCGAGGTCGACGGCGTGCTGGAAGGCGCGCAGCGAGTTCTCGTAGCCGACGATGTCCGGGTGGTCGGCGCCGCCGCGGTGCGCCATCGCGATCGGTCCGTCGTGGACGAGGTACGAGTACACAACCTGCAGTATGTACCGTTGGGTCGGTGACGGTACTCAGCCCCCGCCCCGATCTGTGGACCCTCGATCCGGACGTCCTGCATCTCAACCATGGTTCGTACGGCGCCGTGCCGCGCCGGACCCAGGAGGTGATGGCCGGCCTGCGGACCGAGATGGACGCCAACCCGATGGTCTGGTTCCGGACCGTCGCCGACCGCCTGACCGCGAGCCGGCTGGCGCTGGCCGCGTTCCTGGAGACCGACCCGGCCGGGTTCGCCCTGGTCCCGAACGCGAGCGCCGGCGTGACCGTCGCGCTCCAGACGCTGCCGATCGCGGCCGGCAGCCGGATCGTGCTCACCGACCACGCGTACGGCGCGGTCCGGTACGCCGCCGAGCGGTTCGCGAAGCAGTACGGCGCCGAGGTCGTGACCGTGGCGATCCCGCTGGAGGCCGACGACCGGACCGTGGTTGCGCTGATCGCGGAGCAGCTCGGCAACGCGTCGGTGCTGATCGTGGACCAGATCACCTCCGGTACGGCGAAGGTGTTCCCGATCGAGGGGCTGGTCGCGGCCGCTCACGAGCGCGGCGTACCGATCGTGGTGGACGGCGCGCATGCCCCGGCCTTGATCGACGCGCCGGCCGCGGCGGGTGCCGACTTCTGGACCGGGAACTTCCACAAGTGGCCGGCCGCGCCGCGGGCGACCGCCGGGCTGGTCGTCGCGGAGCGCTGGCGGTGGGCGTCGATGCCGCTGATCGTGTCGTGGTCGGAGTACGACGAGCGGATGCCGGAGCGGTTCGACATGCAGGGGACGTACGACTACGTGCCGTGGATCGCCGCGCCGGAGTCGCTCCGGGTGCTGGCCGACCTGGACTGGCCGGCCCGCCGCCCGCAGCTGACCGCGCTGGTCGAGGAAGGCGCCCGGGTGCTCTCGAAGGCACTCGGGACCGGCGTCGCGGAGGTCGCGCACCCGCCGGCGACGATGCGGCTGGTCGAGCTGCCCGCGTCGGTGGACCTGTCCGGCGGCGATGCGCTGAAGATGCGGGTGTCGCGGGAGCTGAAGGCGGAGATCACGTTCACCGGGTTCGAGGAGCGGAAGTTCATCCGGTTGTCGGCGCACGCGTACAACTCGCTGAGCGACTACGAGAAACTGTCGGAGGGCCTGCCTAGGCTCCTCGGGTGAACGACATCCAAGGGTCTTACAACACCGCTGCCGCCGACTATCACGCGATCCTGAAGGACTACCATCGCGCCGATCCGTTCGAGGCCGGGGCGCTCGACTACTTCGCCGCACTGGTGCCCGACGGCCCGGTGGGCGACCTCGGGTGTGGGACCGGACGGATCACGACGTACCTGGCCGGCCTGGGTCTCGACGTGTTCGGGATGGATCTGACACCGGGGATGATCGAGGTCGCGCGGCGGGAGTACCCGGACCTCCGTTTCGAGGTGGGGTCGCTGTTCGACCTGGACCTGAAGGACGACGAGTTGGCGGCGGCGCTCGCGTGGTACTCGCTCGTCCACACCCCACGCGAGCAACTACCGACCGCCTTCGCCGAACTGTTCCGCGTGCTCCGACCAGGCGGCGTCCTCGTCCACGGCTTCAAGACCGGCGAGGGCAGCCGCCCACTGACCAAGGCCTACGGCCACGACATCGACCTGCAGGTCTACATGTACTCAGTCCCAGACATCGCGGCCCTCCTCGCAGACACCGGCTTCGTCGAGGTGGCAACACTCACACGCGCCCCACTACCCGCCGAAAAGGACGCCGGCCAGGCCGCACTGATCCTCCGCAAACCGGAGTAACCAAGCCGGCCGGACCACCGGTTCAGGGGTGCCTGCTCTTGATCAGGTCGACGGCTCTTGCGAGCAGCGCGACTTCCTGGCGGTCCTGAAGGTTGAAGAGGGCCGCGTCCGACGTGCGATGGACGAGAGCATCCAAGGAAGTCGCGAGTGGGCAGTGGCGGAGTTCCAGCCCGTTGTGCTCGTGCCGCTCGTACAAGCCGTTCACGACCTGGTCGATCCGTCGGCGTGCGTCGTCGTGGCCTGCCCAGGCATCCGCCGCCCAGGCCGCGACCGCGTCGGGGCTGACTCCGTCGTCGAGATCGGCGACGCATCCACCTGACTCGAGTAGTGGGGCGGTCGCGTACCTGCGGTGAGCTTCGCGGACCGTCGCCACCAGGTCGGCGGCCGGATCGAAGTAGTCGATCGGGCAGACCAGGACCACGTTGTCGCCCAGGGACGGCTCGAACCGCGGCAGTCGTCGCGCAGCCGCAACCCCCGGAACACCTGGGCGGGTGTGGATCACCAGCACCGCGCGGCCGCGGCAGGTACTTTGCTCGACCCGCTCTATCTGCTCCCATTCGATCAGCCGGCGGACCGGGTCCGAGTCACTCGCCCAAAACTCCCAGCCGACGGGGGCAACCTCGGCGGCGATGCCGATAGGGTCGAGCCGGATCCGAAACCGCTCGAACGGCCGAAACAGACTGCACAGCTGGAGAAAGACCACCGATGCGAGCAGGACCGCCACCGGCACAGTGAGCAACCACCAGAGGCTCTCGCCGGCATGGAGCCATACCTGACGGCCCAGGACCACGACTGTGGCCGCAGTGCCCGCGACAGTCGCGATCGCCCTGAGACCGCGGAAACGAAGGTGTGGTGTGACCGCGTTCAGCACAGCGGGCAGCGGTCGGTCGTCCTGCCCGTCGGGCGCGGAGGCGGGCGGTACGTCGGACGCCAGCCTCAGGTAGTTCGCCAGCAACGCATGGCGGACCTGGTACTTCGTGCCGACCCGCCGCAGCACCCCGCGGGCACAGGCGTCCTCGAGAAACGCCCGCTGCCGCCACGGGAGACGCCCGCGCAGCGGAAGCCAGACTCGTGCGACGACGAGCCACGGCACCCAGTACGTTCCCACGACGTACGTCGCGAACCAGAAGCCGAGTGCGAACCACGGACCGATCACGAACCATCCGATGGCGGCCGGCACCAGCGCCATCAGCGGCAACAGCAGGTAGACCCGCACCGGCACTGAGAGATGATCGTCGGCCCAGCGTTCGAAGCGGGATCGCTGATCGGGTTCCTGCCGACCGGCACTCGCGACCGGCGGTGATCCGGGGCCGCGCGCGGCTTGCAGCCCATAGGACAACGCGTAGCTGGCGACGACCGTCAGCACGATCGCGTTTCCGGCCCATCGACCGAACATCAGCGCCATCAGCGCCCCGAACGGCAGCACGTACGTGACGCCCACCAGCAAGCTCAGCATGAACGAACGAGTCGGGTCCACGACCCGGGCGCCGATGTTGTGCCGGGCCAGCAGATCCAGCCCCATCAGGCGCATCTCGCGGGTGATGCCGGCCAGCCAGCGATGGGCGTCGGCGGCGCTGCAGGAGTACCGCTCCCCGGAGCGTCGGCGATAGACAGCGGGCAGGAATTCGGCGATCAGGTGCCGTTCGAGCGCGGCCCGGTCCGGAAACCGCACCGCGTCGAGTAGCTCGGTGGGATCAGCGGCGGCGGTGTTGTCCGAGTAGCGCTCGCAGGCCAGGTAGACCATCAGCGGCGTGGCGAGCAACTCGGACACGTGCCGGCCCGTCGCGTTCAGGGGCTCCCGGTGCAGCACCTGAATGACCGGTTCCCAGACGCCTGAGCGTTCACCGGCGACCGCGCTGCGGAGATGTGGCGCGAGGAGACCGATCGAGAGGTCCGCCAGTTCGACGACCGCGGCGGCAGCGAGCACCCGGGTGGCTGCGACCGCGGCGGCGTACTGGTCGGCGCGGCTCGTCAGGACCAGCGGCCGGCGGGCCTCGTCGGTGAGGTGCCGCAGGGCGGCGGCCTGATACCCGGGCGGCAACTCGTCGAAGCCGTCGAGGATCGGTACGACGAATCCGCCCGAAACCAGCCCGGCGGCGAGCGACCGTCCGGACGGGTCGATCGCCGCGAGCTCTGAGTGCTCGTCCTCGAGGCGGGCGACCAGCCAGTCGGCCAGCGTGACGTCAGGCTTCCAGGAGTTGATGCTCGCGACGTACGGGATCGGCTCCCCGGACTCCCGGCCTTCGAGCAGACCGAGGGCACAGCGGAACACAGCGATGCTCTTGCCTGCACCGGGGCCGCCCAGGACCACCATGCGGCCCGACGGGATTCGCCTGTACGTCTCGGCCAGGTTGTTCAGCGAGCCGTGCGCTGCCAGCGGCGGGAGCGTGTTGTCGCTCCGGTTGACGTTCGTCCAGTGGTCGATGAGGTCAGGGCTGTCGGCGCGGGTCCACTTGACGTCGATGAGCAGGCCAGGAGTGGCGGCCGTCCATTCTTCCTTGAGGTCCGACGCAAGAGCGTCGACGACCTTCGTGAGGTTGTGTTCGGTGGCTCGCTGAGGCCTGCTCGCTCGGCGGTCCGCGACCACGGACAGGGCGCCGAGGATGATCACCACGCCCCAGATCGCGGCCGGCCACCAAGCAGCGTTCACCTGAACGGTGTTGGTCGCGAGATTCCCGACCAGAGCGACGATCAGCGGCAGGACTGCCCAGACGAACCATGGCTGTCGACGCATCAGCTCCGCCTCCCCACCAGGTCGCCGCCACCTGCGGCGACTCTAGCGGAGAGTAGGTGCCCTGCGACTGACTGTTCTGTGCGTCCTTCAGCCCTTGATGGCGCCTGAGGTCATGCCGGCGACTATTTGGCGGTTGAAGAAGAGGAACATGATCAGTGGGGGGATGGTGATCAAGAGGATGTTCATGAACAGCAGGTTGTATTGGGTGGAGAACTGGCTGTTGAAGTTGTAGAGGGTTAGCTGGACGGTTGCGTTCTGGTCGCCGGGCAGGAAGTACAGGGGGTTGGTGAAGTCGTTGAAGACTGCGACGGACTGCACCACGACGACCGTTACGATCACCGATCTGAGGAGCGGGAAGATGACCCGGAAGAAGAGGCCTAGTGGGCCGGCGCCGTCGATGACGGCGGCTTCGTCGAGTTCGCGGGGAATGGTGGACACGAAGGCCCGGAACAGCAGGATGCAGAACGACAGGCCGAAGGCGATCTCGATCAGGATCAGGCCTGGCATCGTCTTGAACAGGCCCAGCTTCTGCAGTACCCAGATGGTCGGTACGACGGCCGGTGGAATGATCAGCCCGGCCAGGACGAGGAAGTTGATGTAACCGTTCCAGCGGCTCTTCCGGCGTTGCAGGACGAACCCGGCCATCGCGGACAGCACCACCATGCCGGTGACGCTGGCCACGGTGAGGATCGTGCTGTTGATGAAGGCGATGACCAGCATGTAGTCGCGGGCCTGGACGACCTCGACGAAGTTCTGCACGAAGCGGAACTGCTGCGGCCAGGCGAAGTTCAGGTCGGCGGACTGCGTGCGGTCCTTCACCGCGGTCAGCACGATGAACGCGAACGGGATGATGAACACCACGATCGAGACCAGGATCGCGACCGCGCTCAGTGCCCACTTGCGGGCCGGCCGGTGGTTGACGAGCTCAGCGGTGCTCACAACTCCACCTCCTTGCGGTTCAGGAATCGCGAGAGCGGGAGGACGATCGCGGTGACGGTCACGAACAGCACCACGTTGCCCGCGGTCGACAGGCCGTAGAACCCGGCCTGGTACTGCTTGTAGATCACCGACGCGATCACGTCCGAGGTGAACCCCGGCCCGCCCTGCGTCATCGCCCAGATCAGGTCGAAGGACCGCAACCCGCCGATCAGGGACAGGATGATCACCGTGACGGTCGCCGGCCGGGACAGCGGCAGGACGATCCGCCGGAACGTCTCCCAGGAACCGGCCCCGTCGACCCGGGCCGCCTCGATGTACTCCCGGGGGATCGACACGATGCCCGCGATGTAGATCAGCGTGGCCAGGCCGACGCCCTTCCAGACGTCGACCGCGGCGACCGACAGCAGCGCCCACTTCGGGTCGGTCAGCCAGCCCGGGCCGTTGATGCCGACCACGCTGAGCGCACCGTTGATCAGGCCACGCTCAGGGTTCATCAGCACGGTGAAGGTGAGCCCGACGCCGATGGTGGAGACCAGCACTGGGAAGAACACCACCGAGCGGAGGTAGCCGCGGGCAACGATCTGCGAGGTGAGCAGGACCGCGAGGAGCAGCCCGAGGACGACCTTGGACCCGGAGGTGACGACCGCGTAGATCAGTGTGTTGGTGAAGCCCTTGACCAGCGCGGGCTCCTGGAAGAACAGCTTGAAGTTGTCCAGCCCGACGAACTTCGAATCGAACAGACTCCACCGGGTCAGGCTGAAGTAGAGCGAGGCGAAGGTCGGGACCAGGAACAGGACGCCGTAGATGATCGCGGTCGGGAGATAGAACCAGTTCGAGTACGGCCGGTAGACCTTGGACCCGGACGTCGAGGTGGTCGCGTCGGTCTTGGCGCTCGCTCGTGGTTTCACCGAGGTGATCGCCACCGACCTCACCAGCCCGCCAGTCCCAGTTGCTGCGCCTGCTTCTTCACGTCCTCGTCGTACCGGGCGGCGCCGTCCTTGGCCTTCCGGATGCCGGAGCCGACCTCGACCGTGATCTGCGACAGCGACGGGCCCTTGACCGGGGACACGAACTCCAGCGCCAGGCTGGACGCGCCCGGCTTGTCGAGGTACGGCTGCATGTCCTTGATCGCCTGCGGTACGTCGGCCGGCAGCGCGCAGCCCTTGACCGCGTACGGACCGGTCGGCGCTCCGGCGGCGGCCTGCGACTTGCAGCCGTCCGGGCTGGCGATGAAGGCGAGGAACTTCTTGGCCGCGTCCAGCTTGGCACCGGTCGTAGTCTTCGGGATGTAGTCGGCGCCCGGCGTCCACACCGTCAGGCCGTTCTTGCTCGCGTCGTCACCAGGCAACGCGAACAGCCCGACGTTCTTCGCCGCGTCAGGGTAGGTGGCGATCATGTTGGAGACCACACCGGACAGGATCGGGTACTGCGCGCCCTGGCCGGTGGCCAGCATCTTGAGTCCGTCCGGCAGCTTGGCCGAGGCGAAGTCCTTGTTCTCGTAGCCCGCGTCGTGAACGGCCTCGGTGTGCTCGAACCCCTTCAGCGCCGCCGGTGACGTGGCGTACTTCGCCTGGTTCTTCGTGTACTTGTCCGCGAAGTCCGGCTCCGCGGCCGCGACGTTGTGGAAGTCGCCGAGGACGAACAACTGGGCCGTCCAGGTCTCGCCGTACGTCTGGATCACCGGCGTGATCCCGGCCGCCTTGATCTTCGCGCTGTTGGCCATGAACTCGGCCCAGGTCTTCGGCGGCGTGAGTCCCAGCTTCTTGTAAATCGGGATGTTGTAGAGCACCGCGCCGCCCATGAACCCGCCGACGGGTACGCCGTAGACCTGGCCGTCGGCGGTCACGGTGTTCTTGAAGTTGTCGTCCAGCGTGCCGACGTACGGCTGGTCACTCAGCGACACCAGGTTCTTCTGCGGCGCGATCGCCTGGAACAACGACCCGGTGTTGTAGTTGAAGATCTCCGGCATGTCGCCGGTCGACAGCCGGGTCTTGACGATGTTGTCGCCCTCGGTGCCGGCCGGCCGGGTCTCGATCTTGATCGTGATGCCGGCGTTCTTCGCGGTGAAGTCCTTCACCAGTTGCTGGGCGTTCTTCAGGTCCTGGTCCTGATTGCCGATCAGGTACGTGAGCTCGGTCGATCCGGTGCTGCCGGAACCGGAGCTGGACCCGAGACTGCCCGCGCTGCAGCCGGCGAGGGTGAGTGAACAGACTGCCAGCAGCGCGAGACCGCTGGCTCCTGGGCGGAACCTCATCGTGACCTCCAAAAGGGGATGTACGTCGCAGCGGGGCGGTCGGGGAGTGCTGGATCAGTGGTGCAGGACCGCACCGAGCGCGGTCTTCACGTCGTCGGGGCCGGCGGCGGTCGCGAGATCGCCGGCGGGCTGGTCGAGGTAGGGCAGCAGGCGGGCGGCGAGTGCCGCGTCGTCGGCGGCGTACCCGCTCTCGACCGCGGCGGCCGTGATCGCGTTCCAGGCCGGTAGATTGTCGACAATCTGACGGACGGTCGGCTCGGCCGGCAGTGCGGGCGCCGTGGCGTACGGGTCGTCCACGGTCCACTCGTGGGTACCGTGCGCGACCTCGACGACCTCCTGACCGGGCAGGTCGACCGTGGCGCGGGATCCGACCGGGACCGTCACGGTGACGGTGACGCGGCCGTCGCCGCGAGACCAGCCGACCGACGCCTCGCCGTACGGCGTGAGGTGCCTGGCGGAGGCCTTCGTGAGCTGGTCGGTGAACAACGGCCGTACGTCGATGCTCCGGTAGCCCGGCTCCGCGGCCGCGAGGCCGGCGACCCGCCGGTGCATCCAGTCGGCGACGGCGCCGAGCGCGTAGTGGTTGAACGACGTCATCTCGCCGGGGTTGATGCTGCCGTCGGGCAGCATGCTGTCCCACCGCTCCCAGACCGTCGTCGCGCCCATCGTCACTGCGTACAGCCAAGAAGGGCAGCTTGTCTGTAGCAGGAGGCGGTAGGCCAGGTCAGGATGACCGGAATCGGCCAGAGCGTCCGCAATCAAGGGCGTTCCGACGAATCCGGTACTGATCCGGAAGCCCGAGGTCCGGACCAAGTCCGCCAGCCGCGCACCGGCACGCTGCCGCTGGTTCTCGGTCGGCAGCAACGCCCACTGCAGGGCGAGCGCGTAGTTCGTTGCCGAGTCGCTCAATACCCGGCCGCCCTCGGTGGCGTACTCGGCCGCGAACGCCTGCCGCACCCGCGCCGCCAGGTCGGCGTACTCACGCGACAGATCGTCCTGCCCGACAACAGCCGCCGCCTTGGCGACCACCTCGGCCGAGCGCGCCAGATGTGCCGTCGCCAGTACGTCGGGGTCGGCCTTCGCGCGTGCGGCGTCCTCCGGCGGCGCGGTCGGATCGAGCCAGTCGCCGAACTGGAAGCCGCCGGACCAGAGCAGGTCGCTGCCGGCCAGGCCGGCCACCTTGTCCACCCACGCGCGCATGCTCGGCAGTTGCCGCGCGAGCAGTCCGGCGTCACCGGTGCGCTCGTACAGCACCCACGGCACGATCGTTGCCGCGTCACCCCATGCCGCGGTCGCCGGTCCCTCGTTCCGGAGCACGTCCGGGACGACGAACGGGACAGATCCGTCCTTCTGCTGCTCGGCCGCGAGGTCGGCGAGCCAGTTCGTGAGGAAGCCGCCGGTGTCGAACAGGAAGCTCGCGCTGGGGGAGAAGACCTGGATGTCGCCGGTCCAGCCGAGCCGCTCGTCGCGCTGCGGGCAGTCGGTCGGTACGTCGACGAAGTTGCCGCGCATCCCCCAGACCACGTTCTGGTGGAACTGGTTCAGCAGCTCGTTCGACGAGTCGAACCAGCCGGTGCGGCGCAGGTCGCTGCCGATCACGATGCCCTCGAGGTCTTCCTTCCGCAGGCCGTCGACGCCCGTCACCTCGGCGTACCGGAAGCCGTGGAAGGTGAGCGGCGAGTCGAGCGTGACCTCGTCGGGTCCGGCCAGGACGTAGGTGTCGGTGGCCTTCGCGGTGCGGAGCGGGCGGACGCCGAGTTCGCCGTTCTCCAGGACCTCCGCGTGCCGCAGGACGACCTCGTCGCCGGCCGCTCCGCCGCGGACCTTCAGCCGGACCCGGCCGACCAGGTTCTGCCCGAAGTCGACGAGCGTCTTGCCGGACGGCGAGGTGCTGATCTCGACCGCGGGCAGTACGTCGGTGATCCGCACGGGCGGGCCGTCCGGGGCCACGAGGAGCGTGAGATCGGCGTCGAGTACGTCGACCGGCGCGGGCTCGCCGAACTGCTTGCGCAGGTCGGTGGTCTGGCCGTCGTACAGGTCGTCGGCGAGCACGTTGCTCTCCCGGGACGTCCACGTGCCGTCGCTGCCGAACGTCTGCAGCCGGCCGTCCGCGGTGGTGACCTCGAGCTGCGCGAGTACGGCGAGACGCTCGCCGTACAGCTGCTTCTGGTCCTGGAAGCCGATCCGGCCGCGGTACCAGGCGTTGCCGAGGAGGAAGTCGAGCGTGTTCTCACCAGGCCGGACAAGCTCGGTCACGTCGTACGTCTGGTACCGCAGCCGATACTGGTACGCCGTCCACCCGGGCGCGAGCTCCTCGCTGCCGACGCGCTGCCCGTTGAGCGACGGGAGGTAAACGCCGTACGCCGTCGCGTACAGCCGGGCCTTGACGATGCCGTCCGGGAGGTCCGCCGTACCGGCGACCAGCGGCGCGGGGGAGCCGTGCGGGTTCTCGTGCGGGCTGACGAACCGCGCAGTCCAGTCGTCCGGCGCGAGCAGGCCGGCCTCGACGTACGCGGGCTCGCTCCACTCGCTCCAGTCGTCCCCGCCGCGGACCCGGACCCGGACCTGCGCCGACGAGCGGGACCGCAGCGGGTCGGCCGGCCAGGGCACCAGGACCTGGTCGGGGGACTGGACGGTGAAGACCTGAGTGGTGTCGCGGGTGATCTCGACCTCGTACGCCGACTGTGCGTAGCCGGCGTCCGCGGCCGGGACCTGCCAGGAGATCCGCGGGCTCGGAGTACCGGTCCCGACCACGGGAGCGGCGAGGTGCTCGAAGCGGAGAGCAGTAGGTGCGGCGAGATGCGACATGTGGCTCCATCCGGAATGAAACGATTCACTGGATGTACCGATCCTGCGACCGGCGCCCGGCCGCCACTAGCCCGATGTGCACTCGCCCTAGCACGATGTGCACCTCGCCTCGTATCTTGAGGCATGTCCGACGAGCCGGTGACAACCCGAGGGACCGTGCTGCACTTCGTCGAGGGCACGGTCGTGCACGCCGGCACGCACGTGCACGAGGACAGCCATCCGCTGCACACGCACAGCTTCTTCGAACTGCTGCTCGTCGTCGGCGGCGAGGGCGTCCACCACAGCCTGGCCGGCCGTCGCCGGCTACGCCGCGGTGACGCGATCCTGCTGCGACCGGGGGTGTGGCACGAGTACGTCGACTGCCGGTCGCTGGAGGTCTACAACTGCTGCTTCTCGGCCGACCTGGTACGTCGTGAGCTCGCGTGGGCGCGCGAGGACCCGCTGCTGGGCTACCTGTTGTGGACCGGACCGTTCTCCGCCGAGCGCCGCGGAATGCTGTCGACGCACCTCGATCCACCGGCGATGCTGGAGGCGCTCGGGCACCTCGACGGGCTCCGCGACCTGCGCGACCAACCGCTCAGCCGGCATCGCGGTGAGGTGATCGGCTGGCTCGCGCTCTACCTGAGCTGCATCGCGCGGACGGTCGCCGACCGTGACGAACGGCGTGAGTACACCCATCCCGCGGTCGTCGACGCGATGCGGATGATGGAGGCGGACCCGGCACGGCACTGGACGCTGACCGATCTGGCCGGCGAGCTGCACCTCGCGCCGGGGTACCTGGTCCGGCTGTTCAAGTCGGTCACCGGGGTGCCGCCGATGGCGTACCTGTCCCGGCACCGGGTCGAGCTGGCGGCCGATCGGCTGCTGCAGACGGATCTGCCGATCCACCGGATCGGCGAGTCGGTCGGCTGGCCCGACCAGAACTACTTCGCCCGCCGGTTCAAGTCGCACTACGGGCTACCCGCGTCGGTCTACCGGCAACGTTTCAATGCGGTCCGGCACGGCTACCCGGCTCCTGATCAGAAGGTCCAGGCCGTCCAGGATCCGCTGTAGCCCGAACTCCAGGCCCTGGTTCTCGCTGCCGGCCGCCGTACTCATCGCGGCCACGAGGTGCGGGAAGCGGGCCGCCTCGGTGCTGAGGATCTCGGCCAGCGACCGGGTCATGTCCTCCTCGGTGAGGCCGGTGGTGTGACCGGGGAACGTCGAGGACTGCTGCGCGATGTTCCGGACGTGGCTGGTGATCACCAGGATCGCGTCCAGCTGCTCGCCGCCGGTGAGCCCGGTGCCGGCAAGTCCGGCCAGGCCGCGCTCCATCCAGGACAGCTCGTTCGGGCCGAGCGGCCGGCGTCCGATCGTGGACTGGAGCAACCACGGGTGCCGCATGAACCCGTCGTACAGGTCGTTCGCCCAGCCATGCAGCACCGAGCGCCAAGGTCCGTCCGGGCGTTCCGGCGGGCTGCCCATCGCCAGGTCGCTCATCACCGCGACCAGCTCGGTCTTGCCGGGGACGTGCCGGTACAGCGCCATCTTGGTCACCGGCAGGTCGTCCGCGACCCGCTGCATGGAGACCGCGTCGAGGCCCTCGGCGTCCGCGATCGCGACCCCGGCGGCGGCGATCTCCGCCAGCGTGATCGCCGGTTTCGGGCCGCGGGTGCGGACCGGTTCCCGGCCCCAGAGCAGCTCGGTCATCAGGTTTCCCTCCCGAATGGACTTGAACTGTGTCTACCATACACATTACTGTGTCCGGCAGACACAGTTACTGCTGAGGGAGACGATCATGAAGGTTCTGGTGTCGGGTGCGAGCGTGGCGGGCCCGTCGGTGGCGCTCTGGCTGGGGCGTGCGGGGCACGACGTGACGGTGGTCGAGATCGCGCCGGCGCTGCGCAAGGGCGGGTACGCCGTGGACTTCCGCGGCGAGGTGTTCACCACCGTCCTGGAGCGGATGGGCGTGCTGGAGGAGCTGCGCTCGCTGCAGACCGGCGGCAACGCGATGCGGTTCGTGGACGAGTCGGGGCGGAAGCTGATGCGACTGCCGGCGGAGTTCGCGGGCGGCGAGCTGGAGGTACTGCGCGCCGACCTGTCGCGGGTGCTGTGCGAGCACAGCCGGGCGAACGCGACGTACCGCTTCGGGGACTCGATCGCGGCGCTGGACGAGCACGCTGACGGGGTCGACGTACGGTTCGAGAGCGGGATCGAGGAGACGTACGACCTGGTCATCGGTGCGGACGGGATGCACTCGGTCGTCCGCCGGCTGGCGTGGCGCAAGGAGCAGGTGGTCGAGCGGCACCTGAACTACTACGTGGCCGGCTGGGAGGTGCCGAACACGCTCGGGATCACCGGCGACTCGCTGATGTACAACGTGCCGGGCAAGCTCGCCAGCGTCGGCGTGGACCGCCGCGACCCGGGGCTGGCGGGGACGCTGTTCCTGTTCAAGTCGCCGGTGCTGGAGTACAACCGGCGCGACCTCGACCAGCAGAAGGCGATCATCCGCGAGCAGTTCGAAGGGCTCGGCTGGCACGTGCCGGAACTGCTCAAGGGGTTGCCATCGGCAACCGAGCTGTACTTCGACTCGATCAGCCGGGTCCGGGTGGACCGCTGGTCGACCGAGCGGATCGTGCTGCTCGGCGACGCCGGGTACGGCGCGACGTTCGGTGCGCTCGGCACCGGCACGGCCGTGGTCGGCGCCTACGTACTGGCGGGGGAGCTGGCCCGGGGCAACTTCCGGACCGCGTTCGACCGGTACGAGGCGGCGCTGCGGAAGGCGGTGTCGACGACCCAGGACGGCAGCCGGGCCGGATCGTTCCTGGCGCCGGCCACCCGGTTCGGGATCGCCAGCCGGAACTGGATGCTGGACAAGCCGTTCTTCATGAACCAGATGCTGAAGATGGCGCAGAACATGAGCGAGCTGATCGAGGTGCCGGCGTACTCAGTCAAGGAGGGGAACTTTGTACAGGAATGACTCCCACGAGTCGGGCAGCCAGCCCGGTACACCCAGCACGGCCAGGTAGAGCCAGACGCCGACGACCACGCAGCCGGAGAGGGCGACCGTTCCGAGGCCCTTCAGCCAGCCCGGCTGCTTGCCGGTCCAGGTCGTGAGCGACTTCACCCAGTCCTTGACCCGGTACAGCAGCCGCTGCGCCCACTCGAACTCGCTGGCCAGTACGGCGAGACCCGCGATGAACAAGGGGATCCCGCCCGGTCCCGGCAGCCAGCCGGTCAGCGGGGCGGCGATGAGCAGCAGCCCGCCGAGCACGCCGACGCCGATGCGGTAGAACAGCAGCTTCTTCGGGTTCTCCCGGATCCGGCGCCGCCACTCCCACCGGTCGTCCGCAGCGTCCAGCGTGATGTTGTCGTCGGTGCGGTCGGGACTTTCTTGCTCGGCCACGCGGTCAGCCTACGTCGTGGATGGTTGGCCAAACTCCCAGTGCCAGGGCTCTTCCCGGTTGCGGCCCGGCTCGGCCCAGGCCGGGTGCAGCCAGCCGTACGCCGGGGCGTTCGCCTTCATCCACAGGTACTGCGGGGTGTTGTACTTGTCGATCCCGCCGCACAGGTCGACCGCGACGCCCCAGCCGTGGTTCGACGTACCGGGGAGGGCGGCCAGCGACGGCTTCCGCTGGTAGAGGCTGACCTGGGACGCGTACGAGCGGTACGAGTCGGTGATGCACAGGGTCTTGCCGAACTGTGCGCGGTAGGCCGCGGCAAGTTTCTGGTACGCCGTGGCCGCGTCGCAGCGGAGCATATGGCCGGACCCGATCGCGCAGAGCTTGCTCGCCGGGATCATGCCGTTGCTGTAACCGCCCCAGCCGGTACTCGCGGAGCCGGTCGCCAGGAACGGCATCGGGTTCACCGGGTCGCCGCCGAGCCGGACCTCGAAGTGCAGGTGCGGGCCGGTCGTGTTCCCCTTGTCGCCGACCGCCCCGATCTGCTGCCCGGCGGTCACCTGCTGGCCGTCCGTGACGTCGACCCGGCTCAGGTGCGCGTACAGGGTCTCGAGGCCGTTGCCGTGGTCGATCCGCACCAGGTTGCCGGCCCAGGCCGGGTGCTCGACCCGGACGATGCCGGACGTGACGGCGCGCACCGGCGTACCGATGGCGGCCGGGAAGTCCTGGCCGGTGTGAGATCCACTCGACCACTCCGAGCCCGACTGGCCGAAGGGGGTGCCGATCTCGTACGTCCCGTCGGGCAGCGGCCAGGTCCACGAGCCGGAGCCGACGTCGTACGACGTGGCCGTGTTGCCGCAGCGGAACGCGTACGCGTCGCTCGTGGCGGCGGGCGCGACCTGAGGCTTGGCCGGCGCGCCCAGGGTCGGGCGCAGGGCGGCGTACAGGTTGTCGGGGACGCCGGTGACGACGACCGCGCCCTTGGACTCGTCGGCGGCGATCATCTCGCCGTTGTCGAGCGCGACGCCGATGTGCACGAGGCCGAGGGACCTGCTGCCCATCACGAGCAGATCGCCGGGCTGGATCTGCGCGGCCGGGACGGCCTGGTAGTCCGGGTACACCTTGCCGACCAGGTTCGGGAGGGTGGTGTACGGCTCCCACGCGACACGCGCGGCGCCGAGGCAGCCGTACTTGTCCGGGCCGGTCGCGGCGACGCCGTACGGCTTGCCGACGAGGCTGAAGGCCTGGTCGACCGCGCGGATCGTTTCCGCGGACAGGACGCGCACTGTGCGGCCGGTGGTGCTGACAGACGCGACGCCGGGGACAGCGCCGCCGCGGCGGGTGAGGGGTGCGAGGCCGGCGGGGAGCTTGGCCGGGTTCTTGAGCAGGGCGGCGGCCGGGAGAGTGATCTTCGCCGCGGTGAGCTCGGCGAGGTACGCCTTCCAGGTGGCGAGCGCCTGTGCGTCGCGGACCGTCTGGAGCTGCTGCGAGATCCCGGACGCCACGTCCAGGTCGGCCGTCTGGTCGGCCATCGCGGCGGAGGCGTCGGCGGCCTTCTGCTGGACCTGCTTGCTCAGCTCCTGCGCCTTCGCGGCGGCCTCGTTCGCGGCGGTGCGCTTGGTGGTCGCGTCCGCCTTCAGCCGGTTCGACTCCGACTCGGCGGCCATCGCGGCGTTGTACTGCGCGACCTGGGTGCTGCCGAGCTGGACGATCGCGGTCTGCCGGTCGGCGATCTCCTGCAGGTTCTCGGCGACCGGGGCGAGCGACCAGAGCATCGACTCGGTGCCCATCACGGTCGGGATACCCATCTGGTACGCCTGCGCGGTGAGCAGCCCGAGCTTGCGGCGTTCCTCGTCCGAGCGGCCCTTCGACGTACTCGCCGTGGCTTCGGCCTTCTTCGCGGCGGACTCGGCGGCCTGGGCGTCCTTGAGGGCCTTCGTGTAGGCGATCGTGGCCTTGGCGAAGTCCGCCTGGACGGCGGCGGCCTCGGCCTGGAGCTGCTCGAGCGAGCGGTTCACGTCGGTGACGGACGCGGGCGGCGGCTCGGAGGTGGTGGGCGTGGGGTCATCGGCGTACGCCGGTAGTGCCACGGCCGCCAGTAAGGTGCCGATCGCCACGAAACGCAGCCCTCGGCGCTTCCCCAGATCCATCTGTCCCCCATGTTGCTCGCCTCACGCGCGCGACAAGCGTAGGCGTCGTACGGTCCTTACGGAACCCCGGCTAGCATTCACCCCATGGCCTCGCACTTTGACGTTGTTGTCCTCGGCGCCGGTCCCGGTGGGTACGTCGCGGCGATCCGCGCCGCCCAGCTCGGACTCAAGACCGCCATCATCGAGAAGAAGTACTGGGGCGGTGTCTGCCTGAACGTGGGCTGCATCCCCTCCAAGGCGCTGCTGCGGAACGCCGAGCTGTCGCACATCTTCCGGACGGAGGCGAAGACCTTCGGCATCTCCGGTGAGGTGAGCTTCGACTTCCCGACCGCGGTGCAGCGCAGCCGGAAGGTCGCCGACGGCCGGGTCAAGGGCGTCCACTTCCTGATGAAGAAGAACAACATCACCGAGTTCGACGGCTGGGGCTCGTTCACCGACGCGAACACGCTCGACGTGACGCTGAACGACGGGTCCTCGGAGACCGTCACGTTCGGCTCCTGCATCGTGGCGACCGGCGCGACCACCAAGCTGCTGCCGGGCACCCAGCTGAGCGAGCGCGTCGTGACGTACGAGGAGCAGATCCTCACCGAGGAGCTGCCGGGCTCGATCGTGATCGCCGGCGCCGGTGCGATCGGCGTCGAGTTCGCGTACGTGCTGGCGAACTACGGCGTCAAGGTGACGATCGTCGAGTTCCTGGACCGGATGGTGCCGCTGGAGGACCCGGAGGTCTCCAAGGAGCTCGCGAAGGCGTACAAGAAGCTCGGCGTCGACGTGCTCACGTCCACCCGGGTCGACTCGATCGACGACTCCGGCGCCGCGGTGAAGGTCACCGTGACCGGCAAGGACGGCGTACAGAAGACGATCGAGGCCGACAAGGTCCTGCAGGCGATCGGCTTCCAGCCGCGCGTCGACGGGTACGGGCTGGACAAGATCGGCGTCGCGCTGACCGAGCGTGGCGCGATCAACGTCGACGGCCTCTGCCGGACCAATGTGCCGAACATCTTCGCGATCGGCGACGTGACCGCGAAGCTGATGCTCGCGCACGCGGCCGAGGCGATGGGCGTGATCGCCGCCGAGACGATCGCCGGGCACGAGACGATGGAGCTCGACTACGCGATGATCCCGCGGGCGACGTTCTGCCAGCCGCAGATCGCCAGCTTCGGGTACACCGAGGAGGAGGCCCGCAAGCTGGGCCACGACGTCAAGGTCGCGAAGTTCCCGTTCACCGCGAACGGCAAGGCGCACGGCCTGGGCGACCCGACCGGCTTCGTGAAGGTGATCAGCTCCGCGCAGTACGGCGAGCTGCTGGGCGCGCACCTGATCGGCCCGGAGGTCACCGAGCTGCTGCCGGAGCTGACGCTGGCGCAGAAGTGGGACCTGACCACCAAGGAACTGGCCCGCAACGTGCACGCCCACCCGACGCTGAGCGAGGCCCTGCAGGAGGCCTTCCACGGCCTCGAAGGGCACATGATCAACTTCTGATCCGGAATTTCCGGGCGGGTCGGTGTCGATCTGACACCGGCCCGTTCGACGCTGGGGTATGACAAACCAACGCAAGGTCGTCGCGGCGTACTTCCTGTCCCTCGACGGCGTCGCCGAGAAGGCGAACGAGTTCCTCACCGGCTGGGACGACGAGACCGACGCCGCCGGCGAGCAGCTGATCGCCACCCAGGACACAGTCCTCCTCGGCCGCCGCACGTACGACGAATGGGCCCCCTACTGGCCGACCAGCGACATCGAGCCCTTCGCGTCGTTCGTGAACGCGGCCCCCAAGTACGTCGCCACGTCGCACCCCCTCGATGACGCCTGGCCCAACTCGCACGCGATCCCGGGCGACCTCGCCGACTTCGTCCGCACCCTCAAGTCCCAGCCCGGCGCCGACATCGGCATCCACGGCAGCATCTCCGTCACCAGAACCCTCCTCGCCGCGAGCCTGGTCGACGAACTCCACCTCGTCATCGCCCCCACCGTCGTCGGCCCCGGCCAAAAACTCCTCGACGCCCTCGGCCCCATCAAACTAGAGACAATCCACGGCACAAAAACCTCAGCCGGCCACATCCTGGCCGACTACCGCGTGGTCCGCTAACGCTCGGAGGGGTCGCCGAGGACTGGCTTTACGTCGATGATGGGGGTGCCGTTGAGGGCCTCCAGGTGGTTGACGTGGAGGCGGAGACTGGTGGTTTCGAGGACGGTGACCCGGTGCAGGCCCAGGGGGTTGGGGCGGTCGGGGGAGCGGGTGGCGAAGACGCCGGTGGGTGGGCGGGTGGTGTCGCCTCGGGGGTGGACCGTGAGGACGTCGCGGTCGGCTCGGTCGAACCAGGTGATGAGGATCAGCTCGTCTCCCACCCGGACGTCGGCCAGCGCCTCGCGCACACTCTCCTCGAAGACGAGCCAGGCGTCGGGGGCGCCTTCGTCGCCTTGTCGCGGGGCGTCGGCTCGGTTCTGGAGGGGTGATTCGACGTGGCCGATGGGGCGGAGTACGAAGTCCATCAAGCGGTCCTGGGATAGCGGTAGACGGTTTGGAGCGGCTCGCCCGGCGTGTAGGCGTGGAAGGCGAGGCCGGGGTGGGCGTGCGGGTCGGTGAGGGTGCCGGTGGTGGGCTCGAACGGGAGGGGGACCGTCGAGCGGATGCCGGGCGCGCCTAGTACGGGATGGCCGGCGAAGGTGGCGGTGATCGCGTTGTGGACGTGACCCGTGAGCAGCGCGGTCACCGGTTTGCCGGTCAGGACCTTCGCGAGCGCGTCGGGGTTCTCGAGCTTCCACTGGTCCATGACGGGGTGCTGGAGGGCGAACGGCGGGTGGTGCATAGCAACAAATGTCGGCCCATCGAACGGCTGCGTCAGGGTGGTGTCGAGCCACGCGAGAGTTTCGTCCGACAGGTACCCGTGGTCGTGACCCTCGACCGTGGAGTCGACAAGCACGAAGCGGGCCACGCCGACCTCGCGGACCTGGTGGACGGGGTGGCCGTGGCCCGGAGCGGTGACCAGCGCGCGGAACGGCGTACTGACGTCGTGGTTCCCCGGCAGGACCAGCGTCGGTACGTCGAAGCTCAGCTCCCGGGCGACCTCGACGTACTCCTCCGGCAAACCGTGATCCGCCAGATCACCCGTCACGAGTACGACGTCCACCGTCGACGACCGCACGTACGACGTGATCAGCCGGAGCCGGGTCCGTGCCTCCTCGCCGCCGTCGAGGTGCGGGTCACTGAGATGCGCGATCACATACACATCAGAACATTAGCCGCAGAACCCCGCCCGCAGCGCCCCGCACGGCACGAGTCCGCCGCGTTCCAGTACGGGCCGCGCCTGCGACGACCGTACGTAGTCCAGGAACGCGGCCGTCAGCGACTTCGCCTCGGGCGCCTTGTACGTGTACGCGTGCTCGACCTCCCAGAACTTGTACGACCGGTCCGCGACCTTCGTGGTGTCCGGTACGACGTTGTCGATCGTGACCGCGGCGAGGTCCGGGAACTTCCGCGCGCTGCCGAGTTCGGCGTACCCGATCGCGCCGTCGATCTCGTTCACCCGGGTGAGCAGCTCGTCCGTCGTACCGACCTCGCAGCGGTGGTACTTGGCACCCGCGGCGTCGTCGTCGCGCCGGCAGTCGTCGGACGTGATGCCGAGCTCCTGGTCGCCGCCGAGCACCTTCTCCCGGAACACCAGCCGCGACCCGGACGCCGGCCCGACCCGGCTGACCATCCGGATCGGCAGGTTCTTCCCGCCGACCTGGTTCCAGTTGGTGAGCTTGCCGGTGTAGATCTTGCGCAACTCGTCCGAGGTCAGGCTGGTGACGCCGGCCGACCGGTTCACCACGACCGCGAACACCACGACCGCGATCGCCTCACCGCTGAGCGTCGGCGCATCCTCGGCCGGCCCGTCGGACATCGCGATCACCTTGCCCGCCGCGCCCGCGTCCTGCGCGCCGAGCGCCTTCAGGTCGAGCACCCCGCTGCGGCTGCCGTTGGCCGCGATCATGATGTCCGCGCCCGAGCACTGGCTCGCGTACGCGCTGCGCAGTTCGGTCATCGTCGGCTCCACCGCGGTCGACCCGATCACGCGAATCTGCCCGGCCGCGCAGTTGTCCGGCGGCCGCAGTACGTCGACCAGGAAGAACGCGACCAGCGCGCCGACGAGCAGCAGCGTGGTCGCACCGAAGATGAGGGTACGGCGACCCGGACCACGCGGCCGCGGCTCGTGGTAGACGCCGCCGTTCGACCCGCCGCCGGTCAGGTACCCGGAGTGCGTGATTCCCTTGCCACGCCCGGACAGCACGAGCAGGAACTTGAAGTGGTCGCCGTGGTTGATGGAGAACCTGGGCACGACGAGCTTGTCCTCGTCGACGTAGGTGAGCGGATCGAGGCTCTCCTCGATCAGCGTGCCCGAGTCGGTGTGCGCCTCGACGACCTTCATCCGGACGATCTTGCGGCCCGGGAAGCCGAATCCGAGCTCCTTCTTCATGTCCGAGGCGTCGATGTCGGTGCCGGTGTTGTCCACCCGCAGCAGCACGATGCTCGGGTCCTGGACCACCTCGTTCTGGTGCCGTACCTCGACGTCGACCAGTTCGTGGGCCTGGCCCTGGCGCGGATGGACACCGATCTGCGCATCCACCTGGACGCGGTACACGAGCCGTTTGCGCCGCCAGACATAGCGGTCGAGCAGCCAGACGATCGACGTGCCGACCAGCGAGACGAGGGCGATGACGGTGCCCAGGTCGATGTTGCCGAGATCGAACAACTCTGTCCTCACTTCTCCGGGAACGCAACGCTAGTGGCCGGTGGTGAACGCCCGCTTACGGTGCGATGACGCGCCGGGTGGGGACTTGGTCGGGACCGGGCGGTCTGAGAGATTTGGCGGCATGGCTGAACAGGTGGACGTGGTCGTTGTCGGGCTCGGCGTGGGCGGGGAGGAGACCGCGGGGCGGCTGGCGCAGGCCGGGCTGCGGGTGGTCGGGATCGAGTCGCGCCTGGTCGGCGGCGAGTGCCCGTACTACGGCTGCATCCCGAGCAAGATGATGATCCGGGCCGCGAACCTGATCGCCGAGACCCGCCGCGTCGAGGGCATCGCCGGTACGGCGACCGTGCAACCGGACTGGGCACCGGTCGCGAAGCGGATCCGCGAGGAGGCCACCGACACCTGGAACGACCAGGTCGCCGTGGACCGCCTGGCCGGCAAGGGCGCGACCGTGATCAAGGACATCGCGACGATCACCGGGCCGAACACGGTCCGCGCCGGCGACACCGAGTACGAGGCGTCCCGCGGGATCGTGATCGCCACCGGCACGGTCCCGTCGATCCCGCCGATCGACGGCCTCGCGGGTACGCCGTACTGGACCAACCGTGAGGCGATCGAGGTCGAGACGCTGCCGGCGTCGATGCTGATCCTCGGCGGCGGCGCGATCGGGATGGAGCTGGCGCAGGTGTTCGCGCGCTTCGGCGTCCAGGTCACCGTGATCGAGGGCGCTCCCGAGGTGCTGGCGATGGAGGAGCCGGAGTCCGGCGTACTGGCCCGTGAGGCGCTGGAGCGCGACGGCGTGACGTTCCGCCGGGGCGCGCACGCGAAGCAGGTCGGGTACGCCGACGGCGCGTTCACCGTGACGCTCGAGGATGGCGGTACGGCGACCGGCGAAAAGTTGCTGGTGGCAACGGGCCGCCGGGTGGCGACCGCGGACCTGGGGATCGGCAAGCTCGGCCTGGACCCGGCCGCGCGCCGGATCGAGGTCGACGAACACGTCCGCGCGGGCGACCGGGTGTGGGCGGTCGGCGACGTCACCGGGGTCGGGGCGTTCACCCACAACGCCATGTACCAGGCCGACATCGCGGTCCGCGACATCCTGCGGGAGCCGGACGCGCCGACCGCGAGCTACCACGCGATGCCGCGCGTGACGTTCACCGATCCGGAGATCGGTGCGGTCGGGCTGACCGAGAAGCAGGCCCGCGACGCCGGCCTGAACGTCCGTACCGGCTCCACGCCGATCCCGGCGTCGACCCGCGGCTGGATCCACAAGGCCGGCAACGAGGGCTTCATCAAGGTCGTGATGGACGCCGACCGCGGCGTACTGGTCGGCGCGACGAGTGCGGGCCCGACCGGCGGCGAGGTGCTGAGCGCGCTCGCGGTCGCCGTACACGCCGCCGTCCCGGTGAACAGTCTGCGACAGATGATTTACGCGTACCCGACGTTCCACCGCGCGATCGGCGAAGCTCTCAAGTTCTAGTTGCGAATCGGTCGCAAATAGATCAACAATGTCGGCGTGCATGTTCCTGACGGGTTCTTCGACGCCCCAACGTCCGTCGCCACCGGCCTGATCGCGGCCGGGGCGGTCGGCGTCAGCCTGCAACGGGCGAGCCGCGAGCTCCGCGAGACCGGTCCGGCGCTGGCCGGGCTGACCGCGGCGTTCGTGTTCGCGGTACAGATGGTGAACTTCCCGGTCGGCGCCGGCACCGGCGGTCACCTGCTCGGCGGGGCGCTGGCGGCGGCGCTGGTCGGGCCGTGGACCGCCGTACTGGTGATGTCCACGGTCCTGCTGGTGCAGGGCCTGCTGTTCGCCGACGGCGGGCTGACGGCGCTGGGGACGAACATCACGCTGATGGGCCTGATCACGGTTCTGGTCGGGTACGTCGTGACTCGCGCGCTGCTGAAGGTTCTGCCGCGGCGCGTCGGCAGCGTCGTACCGGCGACCACAGTCGGCGCGCTGGTGTCGGTCCCGGTCGCGGCGCTGGCGTTCACCGGGCTGTACGCGATCGGCGGCGCGGTCGACATCCCGCTCGGCAGCCTCGCGACCGCGATGGTCGGCTGGCACGTCCTGGTCGGCATCGGCGAGGCAGTCATCACGGCGGCCGTCCTGAGCGCGGTGGTCGCGACCCGTCCGGACCTGGTGTACGCCGCCCGGCACCTGCAGCAGGATCTGGTCCTGGTCGATGCCGACGGCAACAGTTCGACGGTGTCGCCGGACCGCCCGGTCGCCGTCAAGCCGGCCGGTCGTTCGCTGGGGGTCGGCATCGCTGTCACGCTCCTGGTGGCGGGCGGGCTGAGCCTGTTCGCGAGCGCGCATCCGGACGGGCTGGAGTTCGTCGGGGCGAAACTCGGGTTCGACAGCACCGCGAAGGACTCGGCGGTGGCGAGCAGCCCGCTGGCCGACTACGGCGTCCACGGGATCGGCAACGCCCAGGTGTCCGGTGCGCTAGCCGGAATCATCGGCGTACTGGTGACGATCGTGGCCGGTCTCGCGATCGCGAAACTCGCCTCGCTGAGAGCCGGCAAAGCGTCGTGAGTGGGGACGGGCTGCTCGTCGCGGTGGACAGTCCGGTGCACCGCGTGCCGGCGCAGGTGAAGCTGGTCACGCTGTTCGTGTTCGTGCTCGCCGTGGTCTCCACCCCGGCCGCGATCTTCTGGGCCTTCGGGGGGTACGCCGCGTTGCTGATCGGCGCGCTGGTCACGGCGAAACTGCCCGCGGCCGTGGTACTGCGACGGCTCTCGGTGGAGACGCCGTTCATCGTGTTCGCGCTGCTGCTCCCATTCGTTGCCACCGGCCCGCAGATCGACATACTCGGCCTGCACCTGTCGGCGTCCGGCGTACTCGGCGCATGGAACGTGCTGGCGAAGGGCACGCTCGGTGTCGTCGCGGCGATCCTGCTGTCGGCGACGACCGCGCCGAGGGACCTGCTCGCCGGGCTCGAACGGCTGCGGCTCCCGGCAACGCTCGTGGCGATTCTGTCATTCATGGTCCGGTACCTGAGCGTGGTGTCGGACGACCTGCACCGGATGCGGGTCGCCCGCGAGTCCCGCGGGTACACGGGCGGCCGGATCGGCCATCTGAAGGCGGTGGCCGGGGGAGTGGGCGCGTTGTTCGTCCGCAGCTTCGAGCGCGGCGAGCGCGTGCACCTGGCGATGCGGTCGCGCGGGTACACCGGCCGGATGCCGCTGCTCAGCGTCCAAGGTGCGTCGAGTGCGCAATGGGTCGAGGGACTGGCGATCTCCCTGCTCGCCGTAGCGATCGCGGTCGCGGCCAGGGTGGTGGTCTGGTGAGCGCAATTCAGGTCGAACGTCTCGTGTTCGCCTACCCCGACGGGCGCCAGGCGCTGTACGGCGTCGACTTCACCGTGCAGCCCGGCGAACGGGTCGCACTCCTCGGCCCGAACGGTGCCGGCAAGACCACGCTGGTCCTGCACCTGAACGGCATCCTCGGCTCGGTTGCCGGCGGCACCGGGAGCGGCCGCATCCAGATCGGCGGCACCGCCGTACACCGCGACCACCTGACCGCGATCCGCCGCAAGGTCGGGCTGGTCTTCCAGGACCCGGACGACCAGTTGTTCATGCCGACGGTCCGCGACGACGTCGCCTTCGGCCCCGCGAACCTCGGCCGCCGCGGCGCCGAACTGGACGCCCGGGTCCACGAGGCTCTCGTCCAGGTGGGCATGCAGGCTCACGCCGACGTCGCGCCGCACCACCTCTCGTTCGGCCAACGCCGCCGGGTCGCCGTCGCCACGGTCCTCGCCATGCGCCCCGAGGTCCTGGTCCTGGACGAGCCGTCCAGCAACCTCGACCCGGCCGCCCGCCGCGAACTCGCCGACATCCTCGCCGGCCTGGACGTCACGCTCCTGATGATCACCCACGACCTCCCGTACGCCCTCCAGCTCTGCGAACGCAGCCTCCTGATGAACAACGGCCGCATCATCGCCGACGGCTCAACCCGAGACCTCCTCGGCGACCCGGCCCTGATGGCCGCGAACCGGCTCGAACTGCCGTACGGTTTCGATCCACTGTCCGTCGCAGGACCGGAGCGCCCATGAAGATCACCGCAGTCCACGTAGACGTCACCTCCGAGCCGAAGGCGCATCCGGTGCGGGATGCGATCCAGTTGCTCGACCGGGACGGGGTCACGCGGGTGCGGATCGAGACCGACGAGGGGGTGAGCGGGGAGAGTACGACGTACTTCGGGCGGGTCGAGTCGTCGCCGGCGGTGCTGGCGAAGATCGTGCGGGAGCAGTTCGCGCCGGTGATCGTGGGGGAGGACCCGACCGTGATCCGGGGGATCCGCGAGCGGTTGCGGGAGCTGACGGACTACCAGGGGTCGGCGGGGTTGTCGGCGTACGGGATGTCGGCGATCGATCAGGCGCTGTGGGATCTGCTCGGGAAGTCGCTCGGGGTGCCGGTGTGGAAGTTGCTCGGGGCGCGGCGGACGGCGATCCCGGCGTACGCGATGGTGGGCTGGCTCGAGCTGGACGTCGCGGGGCTCGAGCGGGTGTCGGCGCGGGCGATGGAGCAGGGCTTCCGGGGCGTGAAGATGAAGGTCGGCGGCGGGCCGTTGACCGAGGACGTACGCCGCATCAAGGCGGTCCGTGCCGTCATCGGGCCGGACGCGCCGCTGATGGTCGACGCGAACCAGGCCTTCGGGTACGCCGAGGCGCTGCGGCGCGGGCGGGCGTACGAGGAGCTGGACTGCCGCTGGTACGAGGAACCGCTGGCGGCGGGGGACACCGACGGTCACGTGCGGCTGGCGGAGAAGCTGGACATCCCGATCGCGACCGGCGAGAACCGGTACGGGCAGGCCGCGTTCCGGGACCTGCTCGCGCGCGGCGGCGCCGGCGTCGTACAGCCTGATCTGCGGCGGGCCGGCGGGGTGACGGACTGTTTCGAGATCGGGCTGATGGCGGCCGGGTTCGGGGTGCCGTACGCGTCGCACGGGGGCGGTCCGCACATCCACGTCCTCGCGGCGCTGCCGAACACCATCTACGTGGAGAGCGGGCTGCTGCCCGAAGGTGCCCGGCTCGTCGACGGCTGTTATCCCTTGCCCTCGGCACCGGGGCTGTCGGCTAGTTGGTGACCGTCACCGGGAATGCACGGTGAATTTGTTACCAGGCCCTTGTGTGTTACTCGCGGGTCAGCGAAGGTGACGTTGAGTACTTCAGTCGCCACACTTCGCCCCCAAAGGTGGTCCGCCCATGAAGTCCATCGCCAGTCTTGTGTCCGCCGCGGCCCTCGGCGCCGCCGCCCTGCTGATCCCGGGCGTCGCACACGCCGCCGCCCCGAACTACGTCGCCCTGGGTGACTCCTACGCGTCCGGCGTCGGCACCCGGACCTACATCTCCTCGAGCGGCTCGTGCCAGCGCTCGACCAAGGCGTACGCGTACCTCGACGCCGGCCGGCTCGGCGCGAACCTGACGTTCGTGGCCTGCTCCGGCGCGAAGGTCGCGGACGTCACCGCCAACCAGCTCCCGTCGGTGACCAGCGCCGCGAACATCGTGTCGGTGCAGGTCGGCGGCAACGACGCCGGGTTCTCCTCGGTGATCACCGAGTGTGCGAAGCCCTCCTGGCTGGGCGACTGCAACAGCGCGGTCGCGAACGCCCAGTCCATCATCAACAACACGCTGCCCGGCCGGCTGAACGGCCTGTACGCGTCGATCAAGAGCCGGGCGTCGGCCGCGAAGGTCGTCGTGGTCGGGTACCCGCGGCTGTTCAACGGCACCGACTGCAACGCCGGGACGTTCTTCAGCGGGGACGAGATGACCAAGCTGAACGCGACCGCGGACCTGCTGAACTCGAAGCTCTCCGCGGCCGCGAGCGCCGCCGGGTTCACGTTCGTGAACCCGACCTCGAAGTTCATCGGGCACTCGGTGTGCGGCAACCCGGAGTGGATCAACGGCCTGTCGAACCCGATCAGCGAGTCGTACCACCCGAACGTGACCGGCCAGGCGGCGTACGCCGATCTGGTCCAGCCCGCGCTCTGAGCACCCCCCTCGAATGCCGCCCTCCGGGGCGGCATTCCTGTGTGCGGAGATGCGGAACCGCCGAGTTCGTGGTGTCATGCAGAGGTGGCGCGGAGGTCCGTCGACTGGTTGCTGGCGGCCAGGATGCAGGCCAACTGCCTCGCGCGTCCGGTGAGCGAGGCCGGCCCCGGAGGGGTGGCCGACGTCGTACGCCGGACGGGGGGACTACAGGCCCAGACCTGGCGAGGTGCGGCGTACGCCGTGCGCGCCCGGTCCACCGCCACCACCTTCGCCGACGTCACGTACGCGCAGGTCACCGACCGCTCCGTTGTCCGCGGCTGGTTCATGCGCGGCACGCTGCAACTCGTCGCGATCGAGGACGCCGGCCCGCTGCTCGGGCTGCTCGGCCCGAAACTGCTCAAGGACACCGAACGCCGGTACGCCGAACTCGGCCTGCCGGACCGCACCCGCGCCGCGGCCGCCGACGTACTCGAAGAACACCTGCTGCGGCACGGCCCGTCCACCCGCGCCGAACTGGCCGACGTACTCGTGCGGGCCGGCCTGATCCCGCAACCGAAGGGCCAGGCGGTCTACGCGCTCATCCGGTACGCCGGACTCCTCGGACGCCTGTGCTACGGGCCCGGCGACACCTGGGTCGCGGTGAGCGACTGGCTGGGCAAACCCCTCGTCCTGGAAGGCGACCTCGAGGCCGTCGCCCTTCGCTACCTGACCGCCTACGGCCCGGCCACCGCCCGCGACTTCGCGACCTGGGCGGGCCTGCCCGTACCGCAGGCCCGCGGCGCGATCACGTCCGTCGCGACCGCGACGTTCGATGTCGAAGGCACCGACCTGTACGCCGTCGAGGACCTGCCGGGCTGCCAGGACGTCCGGATGCTCGGCGAGTTCGACGCGTACCTGCTCGGGTACCAGAACCGCTTCCAGGAGTTGCCCAAGGCGATCTTCCCCGGCGGCGGGATGCTCAGCCCGGCGGTGATCCGGGCCGGCCGGGCGATCGGCGCGTGGAAGCACGCCGACCTCTCGACCGACCTCTACGAACCAGCGGACCTAACCGGCGAGCTCGCCGATCTCGCGCGGTTCTGACACATACTTGCGGAGGTGCTCCGCGGTTACGGTCGGGCTGCTCTCCACCAGATCGGCCGGCGTACCGGTGAAGACGACCTGACCACCCGCGTGCCCAGCGCCCGGACCGATGTCGATCAGCCAGTCCGCGTGGGCCATCACCGCTTGGTGATGCTCGATCACGATCACCGTATTGCCTTGGTCGACGAGCGTGTCGAGCATGCCGAGCAGCTTGTCGACATCCGCGAGATGCAGCCCGGTGGTCGGCTCGTCGAGGATGTAGATCGATCCGGTGCGACCCATGTTGATCGCCAGCTTCAGGCGCTGGCGTTCACCGCCCGACAGCGTCGTCAGCGGTTGCCCGAGCCCGATGTACTCCAGCCCGACCGTCGCGAGCCGGTCCAGAATCGTCCGCGCGGTCCCCTTCGGGAAGAACTCACGGGCCTCCGCGACCGTCATCCGCAGTACCTCGCTGATGTTCTTGCCGCGCAGCCGGTACTCGAGGACCTCCGCGGTGAACCGGGCACCGTTGCAGTCCTCGCACACGGACGCGACCTCGGCCATCATCGCGAGATCCGTGTAGACCAGCCCGATGCCCTTGCACGTCGGGCAGGCGCCGACCGAGTTCGCGCTGAACAGTCCCGCCTTCACCTTGTTCGCCTTGGCGAACTCGGCCCGGATCGGATCCAGCAGACCTGTGTACGTCGCCGGGTTGCTCCGCTTGGACCCGCGGATGGGTTCCTGCCCCGCGATGATCACGCCGTCCCGTCCGGCCAGCGAGCCGTGGATGAGCGAGCTCTTCCCGGAGCCCGCGACGCCCGTCACCACTGTCAGTACGCCGAGTGGGACGTCCACGCTCACGTCCCGGAGGTTGTGCAGCGACGCGTTCGTGATCGCGAGCTGTCCGGTGGGACGCCGTACGTCGTCACGCACGCTCACCCGGTGGTCGAGGTACTGCCCGGTCAATGTCCCCGACGTCTTCAACCCGGCGACATCGCCCCCATAGCAGAGCCGTCCGCCCGCGAGGCCCGCGCCCGGGCCGAGGTCGACGATGTGGTCCGCGATCCGGATCGTCTCCGGTTTGTGCTCGACGACGAGGACCGTGTTGCCCTTGTCCCGCAGCTGCAGCAGCAGGTCGTTCATCTGCTGGATGTCGTGCGGATGCAGCCCGACCGTCGGCTCGTCGAACACGTAGGTGACGTCGCTCAGGCTCGACCCGAGATGCCGGACCAGCTTCACCCGTTGTGCCTCGCCGCCGGACAGCGTGGACGACTCCCGGTCCAGCGACAGGTACCCGAGCCCGATCGTCACGAACGACTCCAGCAGGTGCCGCAACCCGTCCAGCATCGGTCCGACCCCGGAATGTTTGACCCCGGCAACGAACTCGGCGAGATCGCTGATCTGCATCGCCGAGCACTCGCCGATCGTCCGGCCGTCCACGGTCACCGCCCGGGCCGCGGCGTTCAGCCGTACGCCGTGGCACTCGGGGCAGGTGTCCTGCCGGATCGCGCGCTCGGCGAAGGCCCGGGCGTGGCTCTGCATCGACTGCGGGTCCTTGCTCAGGTACTGCCGTTTGAGCTTGGTGATCAGCCCTTCGAAGGTGAGATTGCTCTTGCCGACCCGGATCTTCATCGGCTCCTGGTACAGGAACTGCTGCCAGAGCTCGTCCGGGTACTCCCGCAGCGGGAGATCCGGGTCGAACAGCCCCGACCGCGCCATCAGCTGCCAAGGCCAGCTGTCGATCGCGTAGCCGGGTGCCTTGATCGGGCCCTGGTTCAGGCTCTTGTCGCGGTCCACCAGCTCGTCGAGGTCGAACTCCGTGGTCCGGCCGAGGCCTTCGCACAGCGGGCACATTCCCTCGGCACGGTTGAAGCTGAACACCGACGGCGGTCCGGCGTACGGCGTGCCCGCGCGGCTGAAGAGCACGCGGAGCATGGTGTGCGCGTCGGTCGCCGTACCGACGGTGGAGCGGGCGTTCGCGCCGATCCGTTCCTGGTCGACGATGATCGCGGCGGACAGGTTCCGCAGGGCGTCGACGTCCGGGCGGCCGAGGCTCGGCATGAAGTTCTGGACGAACGCGGTGTAGGTCTCGTTGATCAGCCGCTGCGACTCGGCGGCGACCGTGTCGAAGACGAGCGAGGACTTGCCGGAACCGGAGACCCCGGTGAAGACGGTGAGCCGGCGTTTCGGAATGTCGAGCGAGACCCCGGCGAGATTGTTCTCCCGGGCGCCGCGCACCTGGATGACGTCATGGCTGTCAGCAGGAAGCATCCTTCAATGGTGTCATTGAAGCGGTCGTAGGAACTTCTCCCGGATCCCACCGCTGCTGGCCTGCTGCAAACCCTCAACGCCGTGAGGAAGGTTGCCGGGCCACCTCCGCGACCTGGTCGAGGAGTTCCTGCAGTTGCGAAGCCAGTTGGGCGCGGCCGGTGGGGGACAGGGATGCGACCAGTTCGGACTCGCGGGTCAGCACCTGGTCGACGGTGCGCTCGATCAGGTCGTGACCGGCCTCCGTGAGCGCGACGAAGACCGCACGACTCCCGTCGTCGGCCGACCGCCGCGTGACCAGCCCGCTGTCCTCGGCGCGCGCGACCCGCTGCGAGATCGCACCCGCGGTGACGAGCGTCCGGCGGGTCAGCTCGCGCGTGCTCAGCTCGTACGGTGCGCCCGCGCGGCGCAGGACGCTGAGCAGGTCGAGCGTGGCCGGGTCGACGCCGGCGTCCGCGAGCACCCGGCGCCGGTCGTCGGCGAACAGCTTCGCCAGCCGCCACAGGGGCGTGACGATCTCGATCGAGTCGGTCGGTGTCCCGGGCCGCTCGCGCTGCCACGCCCGGGCGATCTCGGCGGCCGGGTAGGGGCTCGGGGCGTCGAGCGGGTAGTTGTCGGTCACGGTCACCATGGTACGTTTAGAGCTAAACATTTAGGCCTAAACGTAGGGGACGAGATGCGAACGATCGTGGTGACCGGCGGCGCGACCGGGATCGGGCGGGCGACCGCGGCCCGGTTCCGCGCGGACGGGGACGACGTGGTGATCACCGGGCGCCGGGCCGACGTACTCGCGAAGGCGGCGGACGAGCTCGGCGCCAGGGGAGTGGTGTGCGACGCGACCGACCCGGCGCAGGTCGAGCACCTGCTGGAGGAGTTGCCCGAGCGGATCGACGTACTCGTCAACAATGCCGGCGGCAACACCGACTTCGGCCGGCCGGACGGCGATCTCGCCCAACTGAAGGCGAACTGGCTCGCCAACCTGGAGGCGAACCTGATCAGCGCGGTCCTCGTGACTACCGCACTCGCACCCCGGCTGACCACTGCCGTCGTCCACCTGGGCTCCATCGCGGGCGGCCGCGGCCCGGGCTCGTACGGCGCCTCGAAGGCCGCGCTCGCGCTCTGGAACGCCGACGTCGCGGCCGGCCTCGGCCCGCGGGGCGTCACGTCGAACGTCGTCGCGCCGGGGTTCACCGCGGACACCGAGTTCTTCCAGGGCCGGCTGACCGGCGAACGCCGGGAGAAGTTGCTCCAGGCAACGTTGACGAAGCGGGAGGGACAGGTCGAGGACATCGCCGGCACGATCCACTTCCTGGCCTCGCCCGCCGCGCGGCACCTGACCGGGCAGGTGCTGCACGTGAACGGCGGTGCGTTCGTCACCCGCTAGCTGTGAAGACGAACAGGACGTGTGCGCCCATTGAGCTCGATCGGTCGTCCTGCTGAGCGTGGGAGCGCGCGGGCAGACCCGACACCTCCTGTCGGTCTGCACGTCCACGCTGCGTGACAACGTGGGCCAGGTGTGACAATGGGCGGCATGCGTCCCACCGTCAAAGATGTCGCCAAGCTGGCCGGGGTGTCGCCGAAGACGGTGTCGAACGTGATCAACGGCGTCGTGTTCGTCCGCCCGGAGACCCGTGCCCGGGTGGAGAGCGCGCTCACCGAGCTCGACTACGTGCCGAACATGAGCGCCCGCGGCCTGCGCAACGGCCGCTCCGGCATGATCGCGCTGGCCCTGCCCGACCTGCTCCGCCCGTACTCCGCGGAGGTCGTCCACCTGGTTGTCGAGCTCGCCCACGAGCGCGGCTGGGGCGTGCAGATCGAGCAGACCGCCTCCGAGCCGAACCGTGAGTTCGAGCTGCTGTCCAAGGCCCGCGCATACCTGGTCGACGGTCTGATCCTGAACCCGGTGAACCTCGACGACAGCGCGGTGATGTCGGCCGGCCCGCTGCCGCCGGTCGTGCTGATCGGTGACGTCGACCAGGATGTGGTCAGCCAGGTCGCGATCGACAACGTCGCCGCCGCCCGCGACATGACCAAGCACCTGCTGGCGCAGGGCTGCCGCCGGATCGTTGCCGTCGGCACGCCCGAGGTCCCGCGCGGCTCGAGCGGCGAGGGCGTGCTCGTCGGCTCGGCCGAGTCCCCGGGTACGGCGGCCTCGCGGCTGCGCACCACCGGGTACCGCGAGGCGCTCGAGGAGGCCGGTGTGCCGGTCGACCCGGCGCTGCAGATCCCGCTGGACCGGTGGCGGCCGGAGGGTGCGGCGACCGTGGTGGCGAAGTACCTGACCGAGCACGAGCTGCCGGACGCGTTCTTCTGCTTCACCGACTCGATGGCGTCCGGCACGCTGTCGGCGCTGTGGGGCGCGGGGATCGACATCCCGGGGCAGACGCTGGTCGCCGGGTTCGACAACATCCTCGAGAGCCAGTTCATGATCCCGCCGCTGACCACGATCGACTTCGACCGGCGGGCGTTCGTCGGGGCAGCGCTGGACCTGCTCGAGGAGCGGATGGCGGACAGGAACGCCCCGGCGCGGCGGGTGATGATCCCGCACCGGGTGATCGAGCGCGCCAGTACCGCACGCTAACGGATACGTTTCCACAAAATCACACACGAAGATGCTTGTGTGCGGCATTCCAACGATGTAATCATCGGTCCCGCCCCCAAAGGAGACCGAATGAGTGAAGATTTCTCCCGGCGCAGCCTGCTCAAAGCAGCCGCTGCGCTGGCCGGTGGCGGGTTGCTCGTCGGCTGCGCACCCGGTGCGTCGCGCTCGGCGACCGACCTCAGCTACTGGCACCTGATGACCGGTGGTGACGGGACCGTGATGGCCGGCCTGGTGGACGCCGTCAACGCCGCGAACCTCGGCTTTCACACCACCCAGACCGTGCTGGCCTGGGGTCCGCCGTACTACACCAAGCTCGCGATGGCCTCGGCCGGCGGGCGCGCTCCGGATGTCGCGATCATGCACGCGTCCCGCCTCGCCGGGTACGCCCCCGGCGGCCTGCTCGAGCCGTGGGACGTCGATTTGCTCGCCGAGGCCGGGCTGCACGAGAGCGACTTCCCGGCCCGGGTCTGGGAGAAGTGCCACTACGACGGCAAGCTCTACGCGATCGCGCTCGACACGCACCCGTTCGTGCTCTACTACAACACCGAGCACGCCGAGAAGGCCGGTGTCACCGAGGCGCTGCACACGCTGAAGAGCCCGGAGGAGTTCACCGAGGTCGCGACCAAGCTGCAGCAGGTCACCAAGAAGCACGGCCTGTCGTACGGGTATCTGGGCGACGGCTCGCAGATGTGGCGGCTGTTCTACACGCTGTACCGGCAGACCGGCGCGGACATGAAGCTCGTCCCGGGTCAGCAGGCGCAGGTGGACAAGGACGCCGCGGTCAAGACGCTGACGTTCATCCGCTCGCTGCTGAACGACAAGATCGCGTCCCGCAGCGGCGACGGCGGTACGGCGACCAGTGAGTTCCTGCACGGCGAGAGCGGGATGTTCCTCGGCGGTGTCTGGGAGCTCCCGGTGCTGAAGGACGCGAAGATGCCGGTCGACGCGCTGCCGATCCCGACGCTGTTCGGGACGCAGGCGGCGTACGCCGACTCGCACACGTTCGTGCTGCCGCGGCAGTCGAAGGTGTCGCCGGAGCGTCGCAAGCACGTGTACACGATGGTCGCGGAGATCCTGAAGCGGTCGGTGAAGTGGGCCGGCGGCGGCCACATCCCGGCGTACCAGCCGGTGGCCAAGGGTGCGGAGTACCAGGCGCTGAAGCCCCAGTCGAACTACGCGGGCATCCCGGCGTACGTGAACTACGACCCGGAGGTCTGGTTCAGCGGCGCAGGCAGCGACTTCCAGAACTACTTCGCCGAGAACGTGCAGAACGTGTTCCTCGGCAGTGGTGATCCAGCGGCCGGCTTCGACGCCTTCGTCGTCCGGCTGAACAAGCTGCTCAACCGTCCGCAGCCGGTGTGAGAGGAGAGACCAAGATGTCGACTGCCATCGACACTCCGGCCGCGGTCGCGGAGGAGAGCTCGGCCAAGGGCCGGGCGCGGGCGAAGCGCGGCGAGACGCTCACCGGGTGGGCGTTCGCGGCGCCGTTCGCCGTACTGTTCGTGCTGTTTCTCGTGGTACCGGCGGTGTACGGCTTGTACCTGAGCTTCACCGGCGAGACGCTGACCGGTGCCGGCAGCGGACTGGTCGGCTTCGCGAACTACAGCGAGGCGCTGACCGACCCGGACATGTGGACGTCGCTCGGCAACACGGTGTGGTTCACGGTGCTGAGCACGATCCCGCTCGTGGTGCTGTCACTCGCGCTCGCGCTGCTCGTGAACCTCGGCCTGCCGGGCCGCTGGTTGTGGCGGCTGTCGTTCTTCATGCCGTACCTGCTCGCGTCCACGGTCGTGGTGATGTTCTGGAGCTGGATGTACAACCCGACGCTCGGGCTGATCAACGGCGTCCTGGCGAAGTTCGGGGTCGCGCCGGTGGCGTGGCTGCAGGATCCGAAGGTCGCGATGATCTCGGTCGTGATCACCACGCTGTGGTGGACGATCGGCTTCAACTTCCTGCTGTACCTGGCGGCGTTGCAGAACATCCCCGAGCAGCAGTTCGAGGCGGCCGCGCTGGACGGCGCCGGGAAGTGGCGGCAGCTGTTCTCGATCGTGATCCCGCAGCTGACGCCGACCACCGCGCTGCTGGTGACGCTGCAGCTGCTCGCGTCGCTCAAGGTGTTCGACCAGATCTACATGCTGACCAACGGCGGTCCGGCCGGGAAGACGCGCTCGATCGTCGAGTACATCTACGAGTCCGGCTTCACCGGCTACCGGTTCGGCTACTCGTCGGCCATCTCGTACCTGTTCTTCGCGCTCATCGTCCTGGTGTCGCTGGCGCAGTACAAGCTGATCAACCGCAGGAGCGCCGCATGAAACAAACGCACAAGCCGGGCGAGAACCCGTGGAGCGTGTCCAGAATCGTCGCGCTGCTGATCCTCGCGGTGCTCGCCGTCAGCTGGCTCGTCCCGTTCGCGTGGTCGGTGCTGACCTCGTTGAAGAGCGAGGCCGACGCCGGCGCGTCGACGCTGAGCCTGAATCCGCCCGACGGCTTCAGCTTCGCGGCGTACCGGAAGGTCCTGTCGGCGGGCGACATCCCGTCCTGGGCGTGGAACAGCCTGATCACGTCGGTCGCGATCACGCTGATCACGGTCGCCACCTCGGCGCTGGCCGGGTACGCGTTCTCGCGGGTGAACTTCAAGGGCAAACGCTGGCTGTACGCCGCGATCATCGCGGCGATCATCATCCCGCCGCAGCTGCTGATCGTCCCGCTGTTCCGGCAGATGCTCGCGTTCAACCTGGTCGACACCTACTGGGGCATCATCCTGCCGCAGGCGTTCGCGCCCGCGATGGTGCTGATCCTCAAGCGCTTCTTCGACCAGATCCCGACCGAGCTGGAGGAGGCCGCGCGGGTGGACGGCGCCGGCCGGCTGCGGGTGTTCTGGTCGATCGTGCTGCCGTTGTCGCGGCCGATCCTGGCGGCAGTGGCGATCTTCGTGTTCATCGGCGCCTGGAACAACTTCCTCTGGCCGTTCATCGTGACCACCGACGCGCACCTGATGACGCTGCCGGTCGGCCTGCAGACGGTGAAGAGCGCGTACGGCCTGCAGTACGCGCAGAACATGGCGTCGGCGATCCTGGCCGCGCTGCCGCTGGTCGTGGTGTTCCTGTTCTTCCAGCGCCAGATCATCAAGGGGATCGCGACCACCGGCTTCGGTGGTCAGTAGTTACCTGAGATTTCCTGAGACCGGGATTCCGGAAAGCGGGATTCCGGTCACCATCCCTTGAAAACATCGTCACTCTCAGCAATTGTTGACGGCTTACCGCCACTCGGGGGCAGTAACGATGAGAAGGGGGAAGTGTGTCAGCGATGAGTAGGCTCGCCGGGCAGTGCCGTGATGTGAGGAGTCACGGCAACGCAGGTCTCGGACGGGCTGCGATCCAACCGGCGGTGTGTACCGGCATCCACGAGGTGAGCTCGTCGATCCCGTCGGTACAGCCGCGACGCGTGGCCGTGCTCAGGTTGAGCAACGGTATGACGACCACGCTCCGACTCAGGTCCGGTGCGCAGGCACCGGCGCCTGGCAGCACGGTCTACGTCCAAGGTGGCCGGGGCATGGGTGATCAGCCCGCTTCAGGTGGGGTCATCCTCGCGTCGGCGAACTGAGTCAGTGACTCGCCGGTCTCAGGTGTCCAACGCCCAGCTGAGGCCGGCAAGTACCTGGATCAGCCGGAACGTCGGTCAGGATTCCCCCGGATCCGGGAACTCCCGGATCTCGATGGGGGAGTACGGCGCCTCGGGCAGCCGCGCGGCGATCTCCGTCGCGCGGTCGAGGTCCGCGCAGTCCACGACGTAGTACCCGGCCAGCACTTCCTTGGCCTCGGTGAACGGCCCGTCGGTCACGGCCGGCACGCCCTCGCGGACGCGGACGACCCGCGCGTTGGCGGTGGTCAGGCCACGATCGTCGACCAATTCACCGCTCGCCTTCAGCTCGGCGCCGAGCTTGTGGTGCTGTTCCATCACCCCGTCGATGCCCTGCGCGTGCAGGGCATCCCAGGTCTCTTCGTTCCCGTAGATCAGCAGCATGTATTTCATTGCCTCACGGTAGCGACTACCAGGTCGCACCGGCAGGCTGGCGCACTGTCGTGTTGAGCCGGTTGAACATGTTCGTCAGCGCGATCATCAGCACGATCGCGGACAGTTCCTTCTCGTCGTAGTGGTCCGCGGCCGCGTTCCAGATCTCGTCGGTGACGGCGGTCGGGTTGTCCGCCAGCCGGGTCGCCGCCTCGGCCATCTCGAGCGCGGCCCGCTCGCCGTCGGTGAAGAGGTCGGAGTCCCGCCACGCGGCCACCTGGTGCAGCCGCTCGTCGGTCTCGCCGTTCTTCAACGCCGACTTGATCCCGCCGAACACACAGGGGGAGCAGCCGTTGATCTGGCTGGCCCGCAGGTGCACGAGCTCCAGCACCTTGCCGTCGGTGCCGGACGCACCGATCGCCTTGTAGATGTTCTGGATGCCCTTGGTGGCGTCCGGCAGGATCATCGCGGGGTTGGTCATCCGTGCTTGCATCGTGGCTTCTCTCCATCAGGTCTTGGTTGCTTTCACCCCCTTGACGGATGCTGCGCGGCGGATGTGACAGCGAATCGCAGATCATTTTCCAGGTGGCTCGCGACCGGAACGCCGGGGTCGGAGTACTGCCCGGTCAGGCAGATCGGGCCGTTGTAGCCGAGTTGCTGGAGCGCGGCGAACACTGCGGGCCAATCCGACAACCCGTCCTCCGCCTCGACGAAGTGCGTCTTCCAGTCGCGACCGTCGCGGACGTAGTGCACGTTCTTCAGGTTCACGATGCCGAGCCGGTCCGCGCCGAGCTCCAGCGTGACCGCGGGACGATCGCCGGCCAACGCGTCGTGCGCCGCGTCCCACACCAACTTGAACCGCTCGGGCAACCCGTCCAGCAGCTGCAGTACGCCGAGCGTCGACGACACGTACCGCCCGTGATGCGGCTGTACCCCGACCTGGACGTCGTACCGTTCCGTGAGTACGGCGGCCTGCTCGAGCAGCGCGCGGTTCCGCCGTACGGACGCGGCGTACCCGTCCGCGCCGAGCTCGGCCATGATCCGGATCATCGGTACGCCGGCCTCCGCGCAGGCGGCGAACACCGGCTCGGACAGGTCGCTCGCCACGCTGATCGGTTCGATGCCCTCGGCCCGCAACTGCGCCACGAACTTGGGCAGCTCGGCCTCCGCGTTCGCCGGCGTCACGTACGCCGTGTCGCGCACCGGCACCTCGGCACCGCCGAACCCGAGGCCGGAGATCAGCCGCCCGAGCTCGGCACCGGGCAGCCCCGCCCACGGTTTGGTGAAGACGGACCACAGATAGGACATCAACGGCCTCCCAGCCCACTCATCGTGATACCTCGGACGAACCAGCGTTGCGTCAGGAAGAACAGGACGATCAACGGAAGCGTGGTGACGGTCGCGGCCATCAGCAGCAGGTTCCACTGCGTGCCGTTGGTGTCCTGGAACACCTGCAGCCCGACGGACGCCGTACGGGTCGCGTCGCTGTTCGAGATGACCAACGGCCACAGCAGGTTGTTCCACTGGCCGATGAACTTGAAGACGGCCAGCGTCGCGATCGCCGGTACGGCCAGCGGCACGATCACCCGGACGAACGCCTGCCAGCGGTTCGCGCCGTCCAGCCGCGCGGCCTCCTCGTAGTCGCGCGGGATGCCGAGGAAGAACTGCCGGAGCAGGAACACCCCGATCGCGGTGAACGCGTGCGGCAGGATCATCCCCGGCCAGGTGTCGATCCCGTGCAGCTTCGCGACCAGTACGAACTGCGGGATCAGCGTCACCTGCGACGGGATCATCAGCGTGGCCAGGTAGATCCCGAACAGCCAGCTCCGGCCGGGGAAGTTCAGCCGGGCGAACGCGTACGCCGCGAGCGCCGCGGTCACGGTTTCGAGGATCGTCGTACCGGCGGCGAAGTAGATCGTGTTCAGCAGGTACTTGCCGAGCGGGACCAGGTCGAACGCGCGGGTCAGGTTCTCCGGGTGCCAGCTGCTCGGCCAGAACGCCGGCTTCGCGGCCATCGACTCGGCGTCGGACTGGAACGCGACCAGCGCCATCATCACGACCGGGACCAGCGTGACCGCGGTGACCAGGAAGCACGTGAAGACGACGAGCTTCTGACGGATTTCAGTTGTCATAGTGGACGAGCCTCCGCTGGAACAGGAACTGGCCTGCGGTGATGATCACGATGAACGCGAACAGGACCAGCGACTGCGCCGCGGCGTACCCCTGGTCGTAGTTCTCGAAGCCGGTCCGGTAGATGTACATGACCAGCGTGGTGGTGCGGGTGCCCGGTCCGCCGTTCGTCATGATCAGCGCCTGGTCGAAGACCTGGAACGAGCCGATCACCGACGTCACGATCACGAAGAACAGCGCGGGGGAGAGCATCGGCAGCGTGATGTGCCGGAAGCTGTTCCAGGGCGACGTACCGTCCACGCGGCCCGCCTCGTAGAGTTGCTGCGGGATCGCCTGCAGGCCGGCCAGGAACACCACCATGCCGAACCCGAAGCTCTTCCACACGCTCATCAGGATCAGCGCCGGCATCGCCCAGGTGTCCGAGATCAGCCAGGACGGACCGTCGATCCCGAACCAGCCCAGCACGGCGTTCACCAGTCCGTCGTGCGGGATGTAGAGCCAGATCCAGACGAACGCCACCGCGACCGTGATGGTTGCGTACGGCAACAGCAGCAGGCTGCGGAAGACAGCGATCCGCTTCAGGCCCTGGTTCAGCAGCAGCGCCAGGGCGAGGCTGACCAGGATCGTCAACGGGACGCTGACCAGCGTGAAGTACGCCGTGTTGCCGAGCGCGGCCCAGAACGTCGGGTCGGGGCCGAGCCGGGCGAAGTTGTGCAGGCCGGCCCAGGTCGGTGCGCTGAACAGGTTCCAGTTCAGCAGCGAGATCACGCCCGCGGCGACGACCGGTCCGGCGGTGAAGATCAGGAATCCGATCAGGCTCGGCAGGATGAAGAGCCAGGCGGTCAGCGCCTCGCGACTGCGCCAGCGCGGCGTCGGCCGGAGCTTCGGTGGTGCTGATGTGGTGGTGATGGGCGCGGTGTCGACAGCCATCCGGATCACCCCTTCCTGGCCGTGGCTTGCCGGACGGTGTCGAGATGCTGCCGCATCAGTACGTCGAGACGCGGCGTCAGGCCGAGGATCGCGTCCGCAACCGTGACCTGGCCGAGGAACGTCCGCGGCAGGTCCTGGCCGAGCAGCTGCTTGACCTGGTTCCAGTTCGTCGTGACGTCGAACGCGTGCCCGCCGGCGACCTTGCCGGCCAGGATGTCCTGGACGATGCCGAGGTTGTCGGGCGGCGGCTGGAACGCACTGCCCGCGCTCAGCCGGGCGGGGTTGTTGCGGCCGGCCTTCGCGTAGATGTCGAGCGCGCCCGTACTCGTGAGTGTCTTGAGCAGCTTCCACGCGAGGTCGAGCTGCGGCCCCTCGCGTACCCCCGATGGAATCGCGAAGCTGGATCCGGAGACACGCGGCGTACTGCCTTTCGCGCCGGCCGGGAACGGGATGATGTCCCAGTCGAACTTGGCCTTGCGGGCGTTGACGACCTGCCACGGCCCGTTCTGCATGAACGCGACGTTGCCCTGCAGGAAGTTCGACAGCGAGTTCTCGGTGACCAGATTCTTGATCGGCGGCGTGACCTGATCCTTCACGAACAGGTCGATGACGAACTGCAGCGCCTCCATCGCCTCCGGGTCGCCGAGCGTACTGCGGCTCGCGTCGGCGCTCATCACGTTGCCGCCGGCGCAGTAGATCCAGGAGACCAGGTCGTCGATCGCCGGCGCGCAGGTGAAGCCGTACTGCTCGCCCGGCTTGGTCAGCTGCTTCGCCAGGTCGCGGAACGTCGCCCAGGACATCGGCTCGGTCCGCGAGGGGAGCGGGATGTTCTGCTTCTTCAGGAGGTCCTTGTTGTAGTACATGACGGTCGGCGCGACGTCGAAGCCGATCGCGTACGTCTTGCCGTTGAAGCTGGAGATCTTCCGGCTGGTCTCGTAGAAGTCGTCCAGGTGGAAGTCGGGATCGGCGTCGATCAGGTCGTCGAGCGGGCGGTGCGCGCCGCGGGCGGCGTACGTCGGGATCAGCGTGCCGTTCAGCGCGGTGACCAGGCTCGCCGTACCGCTGACGAGTTGCAGGTCGAGCTTGGTCGGGTAGCCGGGCGACGGGGTCAGCGTGGCGATCGACTTGACCTTGAGCTGCTGCTCGACGTACTTGCCGAAGTCGTTCCAGACCTTCTTCTCGGCGGCGCTGCTCGACCACATGGACCAGGTCGCCGTACCTGCCGACGGACCTGTCGAACATCCGGCCGCCGCGATCCCGAGCCCGGCCGCGCCGGTCATCGTCAGGAAGCCGCGGCGGGACAGCTGGGCGGTCACGGGGCCTCCCGGTCTGGACTGAGGAGCGGAGCGACGAGGGAAGACCGGGAGCAAGAGCCCCGTGGCCCGCCGCGACGGAGTCGCGGCATGTGTACAGTCATAAGACTCCTCACCGGTAGAGCAGGTCGATCGACTCGGCGCGGATGCGCTCCTCGTCGACCTCGACGCCCAATCCAGGGGCGGTGGGGACCGTTGCGACGGCCTTGGTGATGCTGAGCCCGTCGACGTACAGATCGGTCAGCAGCTCCGGCCCGTTGAGCTCGGCGGGCAGGGCGAGCTCGAGCTGACTGAACACGTGCAGGGCGGCGGCGAACGCGACGCCGCAGTCGGTGAGACCGCTGGCCAGGATCTCCAGACCACCGGCGAGCGCGGTCTGGGCGGTCTTCAGCGCGTTGCGGAGACCGCCGGACTTGCAGACCTTGATCACGACCAGGTCGGCGGCGTCCAGCCGGATCGCGCGGGCCAGGTCCGGCGCGGAGAAGCTGCCTTCGTCGATCGCGATCGGCAGGTCGATCAGCCCCCGGAGCCGCTGCATGCCGAGCGTGTCGGTGCTCGGCACGGGCTGCTCGACGCAGTGGATCGTGCGGATGTCACGGGTACGGTCGAGCAGCTGCCGGAGCGCGGCCGGGCGGTACGACTGGTTCGCGTCCAGCCACAGAGGCTTGCCGTCGGCAACTTCCGCGACGGTCTCGATCGCGGCCGTGTCGGCGTCCAGATCGCCGCCGATCTTGACCTTGTACGCCGCATAGTCCGACGACTGGAGCGCGTGCTCGCGGACCGCGTCCTGGTCGCCGACCCCGATCGCCGAGCAGAGCGGGATCTCGTCGTACACCTTGCCGCCGAGCAACGCGTGCACCGGGACACCGGCGAGCTTGCCGGCCGCGTCGTGCATCGCGACGTCGACGGCCGCCCGGGCGAACGGGAAGCCGTTCGACACCGCGGGGCTGAGCCGCTTGGCCGCGCGCTGGTGGAACAGCTCGACGTCGAACGGCGTGAGTTCTTCGAGGATCGGTGCGAGGTGCCGGCGGATGACGACGGCCATCGTCTCGGCGGTCTCGTAGCTCCAGCTGGGAAGCGCGCGCTGCTCACCCCAACCGACGACGCCGTCCTCGGTGGTGAGCTTGACGAAGATGACCGCGCCGGCCTGGTCGGGGGCGGCGTCGGGGGAGCCGACCGTCCCGCTGCCGAGCACGAACTTCCGGGCGAACGGTACGGCGACCGGGAAGACCTCGACCTGCACGATGCGGCTCATGCTGCGATCGACCAGGTCGCGGGGTCGACGAAGCTCTCTCCGCGGGTCCCGTCCTCGAGCCACTTGATCGCGTCGCGCAGCACGTAGCCGGCGAGCGCCAGGTGTCCCTCGGCGGTGTCACCGGCGATGTGCGGTGTCAGGAGCAGGTTGTGAGATTCGAGTACGTGCTCGTCGAACGTCGGCGGCTCGGGGTCGTAGACGTCGAGCGCTGCGTAGATCCGTCCGCTCAATGCGTTCTGCAGTAGTGCCGGTTGATCGATCGCCGGCCCACGGGACGAGTTCACCACGACCGCGCCGTCCGGCAGGTTCTCGATCAGCTCGCGGGTGATCATGCCTTTCGTTTCCGGCACGTTCGGCACGTGGATGCTCAGGAACGGCGCGCTCGCCGCATCCTCGAGGGTTGCCGTCCGTACGCCGAGCTTCGCGGCCCGCTCGTCGTTCAGGTACGGGTCGTAGACGGCGAGGTCGCACTCGTACGGTTTCAGCATCGCGATCAGCGCCCGCGCCGTACTGCTCGCCCCGACAATGCCGACCTTCGCGCCGCGCAACTCGTGCCCGCGGTACGCCGACTGCTTCCACCCACCGCCCCGAAGCGCCGCATCGAACCGCGGCAACCGCCGCGCCAGCGTGAGCATCGCCCCCAAGCAGTACTCGCCCACCGACCACGCAATCCGAGGCCCCGCCGAAAACATGCCGACACCGGCCTCCAGCACCACCGGGTCGATCAGGTTCTTCACCGTCCCCGCCGCATGCGCCACCACCTTCGGCCCCCGCCCGTCAGCCCACAACTCCTTCCCCAACCGAGGCGTCCCCCAACTCGTCAACAACACCTCCGCCCCCGCAGCCAGCTCCCCGACAGCCGCCGGATCGATCCCCGGTACACCTGCGCCCGGCAGCGGCGCCCGCCGTCCACCCGCGCCGGCGGAGCCCGCCCCGGGTGCGTGCTGCTTCGTAGGTGCGGCGAGCGTGTGGTCAGCGGTCGCCCACACCACCTCGAACCGCTCCTCGAGCAACTTCCGGGTCTGTGCGTCGACCACGTCTTCGGCGCGTTCCGGGGACATCAGGGCGGCAAGTCTCGGCGTGGCATTCGTCACCGGGTAGCTCCTTCGGTTGGGATCGGAATGACGGTAGGCGCTTTCCGTTATGCAGGTCCAAGCCCATTTCCGTATGAACCGATACCGTGCACGCATGGACCTGTCGCTCCAGCAACTCCGTGGATTCGTCGCCGTCGCCGAGGAACTGCACTACGGCCGCGCCGCGCAGCGGCTGAATCTGACCCAGCCCCCGCTCACCCGCCAGATCCAGGGCCTGGAGCGCACGCTCGACGTCCGCCTCTTCGACCGGACCGGCCGTGGCGTCCGGCTGACCGCGGCCGGTGGCGTCTTCCTCGAACATGCCCGCCGCGTCCTCGCCCTGCTCGAGGTCGCCCCCGAGGCCACCCGCCGCGCGGCCGACGGCACCACCGGCACACTCCGGCTCGCCTTCACCGCGATCGGCGCGTACGCCGTACTCGCCGACTTCCTGACCATGGTCGGCAAACGCACCCCGGGGGTGACGGCCGAGCTGACCGAGCTCGTCAGCCCCGCCCAGTTCGAGGCGCTCGCGAACCTGGAGATCGACCTCGGCCTGGTTCGCCCGCCGATCCCTGACCGGTTCGAATCCCTGCTGGTCCACTCCGAGGACCTCGTCCTCGCCGTACCCGCCGCCCACCCGCTCGCCGACGGCGCCGGACCGGTCTCCCTCGCCGACGTCACCGACGAGTACATCGGCTACAGCCCGGAGGGATCGCAGTACCTGCACGACATCTGCGCCGCGATGATCGGCATGGACCGGTACGCCGTCAGCCAGCTCGCCTCGCAGGTACCGACGATGCTCGCGCTGGTCCGCGCCGGCCTCGGCTGCGCGCTGATCCCGCGCTCGATCATGGCGCTGGGCGTCGAAGGCGTCCGGTACCGCGAGCTCGACGCGTCCGACGCGCACTCGGTCACGCTGCACGCCTGCTGGAGCCCCGACAACCCGAACCCGGCCCTGCAACGCCTCGCCGAGTCCCTCCGCGCCGAGCCGCACTTGACTTAGAGCGAACTCCAATTCGTACGCTGCAAAGCCTGACTGCACAACACAAGATCGGCTCGGGCTTCGGGCACGACAGCACCGCGGACGACGTCCTGGCCGGGATCGACCTGACCGGCAAGCTCGCGATCGTCACCGGCGGGTACTCCGGCCTCGGCCTGGAGACCACGAAGGCGCTCGCGAAGGCCGGCGCGCACGTCGTCGTACCGGCACGCCGCCCGGACGTCGCGCGCGAGGCGCTCGCCGGGGTGGACAACGTCGAGGTCGACGAGCTGGACCTCGGCGACCTGGACAGCGTCCGCGCGTTCGCCGACCGGTTCCTCGCGTCGGGGCGCTCGATCGGCATCATGATCGACAACGCCGCGATCATGGCGAGCCCGGAGACGCGGGTCGGGCCGGGCTGGGAGGCGCAGTTCGCGACCAACCATCTGGGGCACTTCGCGCTGGTGAACCGGCTGTGGCCGGCGATCGCCGCGAAGGGCGGCGGGCGAGTCGTGTCGGTGTCGTCGTCGGCGCACCGGCGGTCGGACATCCGCTGGGACGACCTGGAGTTCCGGCAGGGGTACGACAAGTGGGCGGCGTACGGGCAGGCCAAAACGGCGAACGTGCTGTTCGCCGTTCAGCTCGATGCCCTGGGCAAGGATTCCGGCGTACGGGCGTTCGCGCTGCATCCGGGCGGCATCCTCACGCCGTTGCAGCGGCACCTGCCGCGCGAGGAGATGGTCGCGTTCGGCTGGATCGACGAGGACGGCAACCTGCTCAGCCCGCACTTCAAGTCGCCGGAGCAGGGCGCGGCGACGCAGGTGTGGGCGGCGACCTCTCCGCGGCTCGACGGCGAGGGCGGCGTGTTCTGCGAGGACTGCGAGATCGCGGAGGTGTCGGACGACAGCCCGTACGGCGTCCGCCCGTACGCGATCGACCCGGCCTCGGCGGCGCGGCTGTGGACGGTGTCGGCCGGGCTCACGGGCGTGAACGCGTTCGGATAGGGTCAGCGGTTTGTGAATGCTTCTGACGTCGGCGCGATCGTCGACCGGCTGCGCGCGTCCGGCTGTGTGTTCGCCGAGGACGAGGCCGCGCTGATCGTCGAGACCGCCCGGGACGCGACCGAGATCGCGGCCATGGTCGACCGGCGGGTCGCCGGGGAGCCGCTGGAGTACGTCGTCGGCTGGGCGTCGTTCTGCGGTCTGCGGATCGCCGTCGAACCAGGCGTGTTCATTCCGCGTCGGCGTACCGAGGTTCTGGTCGCGGAGGCGTTGCGGGTGGTGCGCGACGGGGCCGTGGTCGTCGATCTCGGCTGCGGCTCCGGCGCGCTCGGTGCGGCGGTCGCGGCGCAGCGGTCGGTGTCGGTCTACGCCGCGGACATCGAGCCGGTCGCGGTCCGCTGCGCCCGGAAGAACCTGGCGCCGTACGGCGGGATCGTCTCCGAGGGAGACCTGTTCACGGCGCTCCCGGACGAGCTGCGCGGGCGGATCGACGTACTGCTCTCGAATGTGCCGTACGTACCGACCGACGAGATCCGTCTGCTCCCGCCCGAGGCGCGCCTGTACGAACCTCGCGTCACCCTCGACGGCGGCCCGGACGGCCTCACCACCCTCCGCCGCGTTGTCGCCGGCGCAGGGGAGTGGCTGTCCCCGGGCGGTCACCTGTACGTCGAAATGAGCGACCGCCAGGCCCCGGTCGCCCGGTCCGTGATGCGGGCGGCCGGCCTGACCGCCGAGATCGTCACCGACGACGACCTCGGCGCGAACGTCGTCCACGGATGGCTAGACCCGGCGCTGCACGTGGAGTAGGTAGTCGCGCCGGTTGAGGGGATCGTGGTCGGTGCGTGGGCGGTTCGGAGGCCGACCGGTCACGGTCTGGTAGCGCTCGAAGGACGACTCCAGGACGCCTTCGCCGCGGGTGAGGGCGGGGAGTTGTTGTTCGAGTTGGTAGACGGCGGCTGCGGGGATTTCTCCTTCCAGGGTTGAGGTTTCCGCGGCCAGGGCCGGGACCTGCGGGATCGCGCGGAGGCGAGCGAGGGTCGCGAGTACGGCGCGGGTCGTGTCGGTCGGGATCTCCAGCCGGAAGCGGTGCAGCGGCTCGTGCACCGTCGTACCGGCCTGTTGGAGGGCCGTCATCAGGACGAGCGGGGTGAGGAACCGGAAGTCGCCGGCGGTGCTCGACATGCTCTTGTCGAAGACCGCGTGCGCGTGGCTCTGCCGGGCGGAGTACCCGGAATGCGTCATCACCACGTGCGCGTCCGGGATCTGCCAGCCGTGCAGGCCCTGCTGCAGCGTCTCGCGGACGGTCTCCTCGACGGCCTTGATGAACGCGTACGGCATCGACCCGAGTTCGACCTCCAGTTCGAACGTGACACCCGCGTCGAGCGGTGCGGGTTCGACGCGGAGGCCGACCGTGGCGAGGAACGGGTTCGCGTCCTTCTTGTTGAACTCGACGGCCTCCCCGGCGCCGGCGATCCGCTCGATGCAGATCGTCGTCGTCTCGCGGAAGTCGACCGCGATCCCGTACTCGGTGGCCAGCGTCGTCTCGATCACCTCCTTCTGTACTTCGCCGTACAACGACACCGATGTCTCCTGCCGGAGGTCGTCCTGGCGCAGGTTGATCAGCGGGTCCTGCTCGGCCAACTGGGTCAGCGCGACCTGCAGGTTGCCCCTGTCTGACAGCCGCCGCGGCGTCACGACGGTCTCCAAGGTGGGTGGCGCGAACTTTGCGGAAACAATGCGCCGCTGGGTGACGGTTTTGTTCCGGAGATCGGAGATGGTGTCGCCGATCCTGATGTCGGGCAGACCCCACAGCTTGCCGATCTGCCCGGCGGTCAGCGTGGCGCCGTACGTCTCGAGCGCGGTGATCTTTCCCTCGGTGTCGCCGTACCGCACGCGGTCGCGGACGGAGGCGGTGCCGGAGAACAGCCGCACGTACGCGATCTTCTCGCCGGCGGGTCCGCGCTCCACCTTGAAGACGGTGCCGTCGAGCGGGGTGTCCGCCGTACCGGCGCGGGGGAGCAGGTCGCGGATCCCGTCCGTCAGCGCGTCGGTGCCGGCGCCGGTGATCGCGGACCCGAAGTACACCGGGTGTACGGCGGCCTGCCGGGTCTGCCGCGCGAGTACGTCGGGCAGCGCGAGCGGGGCGCCGTCGACGTACCGCTGGAGAAGGTCGTCGTCGTGCTCGGCGAGGACGTCGAGGAGTGTGTCGTCCTGGACGATCGGCTTGAACGCCGCCTCCGGGGTGCCGAGGTCGACGGCCTCGCCCATCGGGACGATCGCCGGGGTCAGCCGCGCCGCGATCTGCCGCAGTACGCCGTCGTACTGCGCGCCGGACCGGTCGAGCTTGTTGACGAAGATCAGCGTCGGGATGCGCAGCCGCTGCAGGGTCCGCATCAGGATCCGCGTCTGCGCCTGCACCCCCTCGACCGCCGAGATCACCAGCACCGCGCCGTCGAGCATGCTCAGCGCGCGCTCCACCTCCGCGATGAAGTCCGGGTGCCCCGGGGTGTCGATCAGGTTGACGTTCAGCTCGCCGATCCGGAACGCGGCGACCGCGGACTTGATCGTGATCCCGCGCTGCCGCTCGAGCGCGAGCGAGTCGGTCTGGGTACTTCCGTCGTCGACGCTCCCGACCGCGTCGATCACGCCGGCGGCGTACAGCAGCCGCTCGGTCAGGCTGGTCTTACCGGCGTCGACATGCGCCAGGATCCCAAGATTCAGTACTTCCACGCAGCTTCATGTCCTTCGAACAGGTAGGAGTCATTCCCATGCCGGCCATGAAGCGAGGTCGCATGACGCACTCCTATCAATCACCTGTTCGCGGTACGTCCCCCGAGTACACCAACTCCTCTCCGCACCGGACAAACCATTTAGCTCGGCTCTACATGTCAGTTGATGAGTGTGCCGAGGGGGGTGCCGGTGGCGATGGTGGGGGCGGCGTGGGGGCGGTCGATGTCGAAGACGTGCAGGGGGAGGTGGTGGTCGCGGGCGAGGATGAAGGCGGACTGGTCCATCACGCCGAGGCCGCGGTCGATGACCTCCTGGTAGCTGAGGTGGTCGAAGCGGCGGGCGTCGGGGTGCTGGTTCGGGTCGGCGTCGTACACGCCGTCGGTGCCGTTCTTGGCGACCAGCAGGGCGTCGGCCTGGAGCTCGATCGCGCGTTGCACGGACGGGTAGTCGGTGGTGGTGAACGGCTGACCGTTGCCGCAGGCAAGTAGCACGATCGCGCCCTTCTCCAGGTGCCGGAGCGCGCGCAGCCGGATGTACGGCTCGGCGAGGTTGTTGATCGGGATCGCGGTCATCAGCCGGACGTCGTCCGCGCCGAGCGCCGCGAGCCGACCGCGGAGCAGGACCGCGTTGATCACGGTGCCGAGCATGCCGATGTTGTCGGCCTCGACCCGGTCGATGCCCCAGTCGTCGGCGCGGTTGCCGCGGAACACGTTGCCGCCGCCGATCACCACCGCGACCTGGACGCCGGTGGCGCGCAACGCGATCACCTCGGTGGCGAGATGTGTCAGCCGGTCGCTGCTGAAACCGAACTCGTTCGAGCCGGCGATCGCCTGCCCGGAAAGCTTGAGGACGAGCCTGCGATACATGCCGACAGGTCTATCACGAACTGTCGGCGGCCGCGGCTAGCCTCAGGGGATGAGCGATTGGCGCAAGCTTGCCCAGGCGTGGCACACCCGGTTCGGTACGTCGTCACTCGCCGACGGTGCGGCGTTCGCGCAGGCCGTGGGCGCGGTCTGTCCGGATCCGGAGCTGCGGCTCGGGCCGACGTACGTCGACGTCGCGACCAGGGACCCCGCCACGGCGGAGCGGATCAGCGCGCTGGCGGGGGAGCACGGGCTGACGGCGGATCCCTCGGCCGTCGCGCAGCTCGAGATCGGGCTGGACACGGCGGATCTGGTGGCGATCGGGCCGTTCTGGGCGGCGGTGCTGACCGGGTCCACGGACTCGTTCACCGGCAACGACGTCATGGATCCCACCCGCCGGGTCGCGAACCTGTGGTTCCAGGGCACGACGCCGCACGAGACACCCCGCCAGCGGTTCCACCTCGATCTGTGGCTGCCGGCGGAGGTCGTGCCGGCGCGGATCGAGGCGGCGATCGCGGCCGGCGGCAAGGTCGTGTACGACGAGGAGGCGCCGATGTTCATCGTGCTCGCGGACCCGCAAGGCAACAAGGTCTGCTTGTGTACGTCGGAGGGGCGCTAGATCTGCTAGCGTTTCTCATGACTCGAGGAGGTGTGTGATGGCTAGGAAGGCTCTCCGGTTCCGCGCCGTTCCCTCCTCGACTGCTGTCCGCTGACAGCTCGTCTTCGGACCGTTCGGCGCGTTTCCTTCCGTGCCGATCGAACCGGAGATCACTCATGTCCTCAGTGGACACGCAACTTCACGCTGCCCTCGCCCGCGGGCGAGCGGCGTACCGCACCACGAACTGCGGCGCCGGGCCGAGGCGCTCTCGTACCGCTACCGCACCGAGCAGATCGATGACGCGACACCGGGGATGAGCGACGCCCTGGACGCCCTCGCGTATGCCGTCGTCCGGATGCCCGCCACCTTCCGCGCCCTGTACACCGCGCTCGCAGCCGTCGAGCGCCACGTCGACGGACCTGTCACCACTCACCTCGATCTCGGCGGCGGAACCGGCGCCGCCGCCTGGGCCGCCGCCGCGCGCTGGCCCGGCCTGGCGATCGAGATCGTCGAACGCCAGCCCGCCGCCGTACGTCTCGGGCAGAAGCTTGCTCTAGGCAACTGGCAGTGGACCACCGCCGACGTACGCCGCTGGAGCGGCCGGCCGGTCGACCTGATCACTATTGGATACGTATTCAACGAGCTCACGCCCGACGTACGCCGCGAAGTCCTGCGGCGGGCGGCCCGCCACGCCCAGACGATCGTCGTCGTCGAGCCCGGCACACCCGGCGGTCACGTCCGCATCCTTGAAGCCCGTGCACAGCTGATCGAGCACGGCTTCCGGATCGCGGCGCCCTGCCCGCACCAACACGACTGCCCGGTCGCTTGGTGCCACTTCGCAACCCGCCTGCCCCGCACCGAACGACACCGACTCCTCAAGGACGGCACCCGGAACTTCGAGGACGAGAAGTTCACGTACGTCGTCGCAACCCGCCACCCGATCCACCCGGCCACGTCCCGCGTGATCGCCCGCCCGACAACCCCGAAGCACCGCGTCGTCCTCGACCTCTGTACGTCGACCGGCACCGCCGAGCAGCTCGTCGTACCAAGGTCGTCGCTCGACTATCGCGCCGCGCGGGACACGGCCTGGGGTGATGCCTGGTAGCTACGCCGCCCGAGCCACTGCTCCGCGTCCCACGCCTGGAACCGCTCCACCTCGGCGAACCCGAGCTTCGCCGCGAGGCGCATCGATCCGGCGTTGGCGCTCTGCGTGGTGAGTACGACGGCCTCACCGGGAAGCACGCTGTCCAACCATCCGAGCGCCGCCGAGCACGCCTCGGCGGCGTACCCGGATCCCCATGCCCGCGGCAGGAACAGATACCCGAGATCCACCTTGCCGGCGGCTGCCGGACGCCGGTGCTCCGTTGCCCGCCGGAGCAGGACCTGGCCGATCATCGCCCCGTCCAGCTCCACGACGAAACTCCCGGGCCACTGCTCAGGCACCGCGGGCAGCTCTTGCTCGAGGTCGGCGTGTGCGCGTGGTCCGCCGAGGTACGTGTGTACGTCCGGCGACGCCAGCAACTCGACGAACACCGGACGATCGCGCGCCTCGGACGCACGAAGCACGAGCCGCTCGGTCTTGATCGGCTCAGGCGGCCAGGCGACAGCTCCCAGATCGGACATGCAGGCAGGCTAACGCCCGCGCACTGCAACCGGTTGCGCAGTGGTCGCGCGGATGATGAGGGACGTGCTGAGCAGGACCCGGCGGTCGGGGGCGCCGGGGTTGTCCAGGCGTTGGAGGAGAAGGTCGACGGCCGCGGCGCCGGCGTCGGCGGCGTGCGACGAGACGGTGGTGAGAGGTGGATAGACCTGGGCCTTGAGTACGTCGTCGCAGCCGACGATGCTCAGGTCGTCCGGCACCGACAGGCCGTGCTGCACCAGCCCGGCCAGCACCCCGTGCGCGAGGACGTCGTCGAACGCGACGGCTGCGGTCGCCCGCGACTTCAGCAGCGCGGGCACCGCCTGCATCCCGGCCTCGTAGTTCGAGACCTGGCCGGGCAGCATGATCGCCTCGATGCCGGCTCGCTCCGCGGACCGCTTCACCGCCTTCTTGCGTTGCGTGTTCGCCCACGACCGCGACGGTCCCGCGAGGTAGGCGATCCGGGTGTGGCCGAGTTCCGCGAGATGCTCGACGGCCGTACGGACGCCGTCCGCGCTGTCGACGAGCACCCGCGGGAGGCCGGCAAGGTCGCGGTTCACCAGCACGACGGGACGCCGTTCGGCCAGTTCGCGGATCTGCCGTTCGCTCATCCGGCTGGCGGCCAGGACGAAGCCGTCGGCCTGCAGGGTGAGCCGGCCGACCAGGGTGTGTTCGCGGACCGGGTCCTCGTCGGTGTTGCCGAGCAGCAGCGCGAGCCCGGAGGTCTCGGCCCGTCCCTGCGCGGCGCCGATCATCGGCGGAAAGAACGGGTTCGCGATGTCCGGCACGATCATCGCGAGCAGCCCGTGCCGTCCGGTCGACAGCGCCTGCGCCGTCGGGTTCGGGACGTACCCGAGGTGCGCCGCCGCCTCCCGGACCCGCGTCACGGTGTCCGCCCGCAGCACGCGCGGGTTGCTGAACGCCCGCGAAACCGTGGAGCGCGACACACCCGCGAGCGCCGCGACGCTGCTGATCGTCGGCGACGGTGACATGCTGCGCAGCCTAACCGGCTACGCAACCGGTTGCACAGATCAGAGCTCGTACCCGCCGGAGGCCTCGAGCGTCTGGGCCGTGATCCAGCCCGCGTCGGGGGAGCCGAGGAACGCGATCACGGTCCCGAGGTCGTCGGCCTCCCCGATCCGGCCGAGCGCGGTGCGTTCCGCGATCGGCGGGATCAGCTCCGGGTGCTGGGCGAACGCGTCGTCGCCGAGCCGGGTCCGGGTGACGCCCGGGGCGACGGCGTTCACCCTGATCCCGCGGGCGCTGAGTTCCTTCGCGAGGTACCGGGTGAGCACGATCTGCGCGCCCTTCACGCTGGCGTAGACGGAGTACCCAGGTGTCGGCCGCGCCGAGACGAGTGCCGACGTACTGGTGGTGTAGACGATCGCACCGTTGTCGGCGAGCAGCGGCAGCAGCGTCTGGGTGAGGAAGTACGGTCCTTTGAGGTGGACGTCGACCATCTGGTCGAACAGTTCCGCGGTCGTGTCCTCGAACAGCACCGGCGGCTGACCGACACCGGCGTTGCTGACCAGGAAGTCGAACGTCGTCCGATCCCATCCCGCGAGGACGTCGGTGAGCGTACGGCGGAACGCGTCGAACGTGTCCGGCCGCGCGACGTCGAGCGGCAGCGCCACCGCCGTACCGCCGTCCTTCTCGATCCGCTGCACCGTCTCCGCCGCGCGTTCGCGGCCGCCGCGGTAGGTGAGCACCACGGCGGTGCCGCGTTTCGCCACCTCGAACGCCGCGCTCTGCCCGATGCCGGAGCTTCCGCCGGTAATGACAGCAATCTGCATGATCGTGCACGTCTCCTACTGAGTCAGGAACAGGTACCTGACCAGTACACGGTCGATCTAAGGCAAACCGTTAGACCGATGCTGGCAGCGACTTGCCTGATCCTGCTCGATCCCGGCTCGGCGGCGTCCCGAACTCGCGCCGGTACTCGCGGCTGAACTGGGACGAGCTGTCGTACCCCACGGCGTACCCGGCGCTGGTCACGTCCTCGCCGAGCCCGACCACGCGCAGCCGCGCCTCCTGCAGCCGGATCTTCTTCTGGAACTGGATCGGCGTCAGCTCGGTGACCGTCCGGAAGTGCCGGTGGAACGCCGATGGGCTGAGGCCGGCCATCTCCGCCAGGTCCTCGACCCGGAACGGCTCGGTGTAGTGGTCGCGGATCCACCGGATCACCCGCGCGACGTGCGACAGGCTGCTGTCCGCGAGCCCGATGTCGCGGACGGCGGCGCCTTGCGGACTGCGCAGCAACCGCCAGAGGATCTCGCGCTGCACCAGCGGAGCGAGCACCCGGGCGTCGTCGGGGGAGTCGAGCAGGCGCAGCAGCCGGACCACCGCGTCGACCAGGTCGTCGGAGGCGCGACTGACGACCAGCCCGCGGACTGGTGCGCCGGGCTTCTCGGCGGAGTCGAGCAGCAGCGAGGCGATGGTCGACGGTTGCAGTTCGAGCCCGACGCCGAGGCAGGGCGCGGTCGGTGAGGCCTCGACGAAATGGCCGGTGACCGGCAGGTCCACGGAGACGACCAGGTAGTCGCCGGCGCCGTACTCGAACACCTGCGAGCCGAGCGCCAGCCGTTTCCGCCCTTGTGCGACCAGCGCGAAGGTCGGCGACGCGAGCGCGGCCGCCGGTGGCGTGGGCGCGTCCACGATCGACAGCAGCAGCCCGTCGATCAGCTGCTCGCGCCCGACGGCGCCGAGGATCAACCGCCGTAGCTCAGCCAGCACGCCGTCAGCCTATTCCGGATGCGCGACGTACGCCGTCTTCTGGTTCGGGTCGAGGCCGCAGTTGCGGTAGAAGGCGTGGGTCGACTCGCGGCGGGACCCGGTCTGGAGCATCACTTTGTAGCACCCGGCGTCCCACGCAGCCTGGAGGGTCGCGGCCATGATCTGCTTGCCGAGCCCGGTCCCGCGGCGGGCTTCGTCGACGACGACGTTCTCGATCACGGCGTACGGCGCGCCGCCGCGGGTGAGGTTCGGGATCAGGTTGAGGTACGTCGTGGCGACGACCGCGGCGCCGTCGACGAGTACGTACAGCTGCAGACCGGGACGGTCGAGGATCGTGGTGAACGTGTCGCGCGCGTCCGGCACCGGCGGGTCGGCCGGGTGGAGCTGCCGGTACAGGGCGAGGACGCCGTCCAGGTCGTCCGCGTGCGCCGGGCGGAAGGCTGTCACAGGTCTGCCACCAGCAGGCAGAACGGGTGCCCCGCCGGGTCGGCGAGCACGTACAGCGGCTCGCCCGCGTCGGCCGAACGATCGTTGAGCACCCGCGCCCCGAGCTCCTCCGCCCGCTGCCGGTGCCTTTCCAGCTCCTCGACGGACGGTACGGCGTAGTCGAGGTGCGCCTGCATCGGTACCTCCGGCGACGGCCAGGTGGACCGCTTCAACTCGCTGACCTGCTGGATCGCGAGCTGACGGTTGCCGTCCGCGTCGAGCAGCACGATCCAGGTGTCGTCATCGCCCGGGCGGAACCGCAACCCGAGCAGGTCCCGGTAGAACTCGGCCAGCCCGCGCGCGTCCGTCGCGTCCAGCGCGGTGTGCATCCGCCGCGGGTACACGAGCTCGAAGCGGACGATCACGAGCTCGTCACTCGGCCGCAGGTCCGGGTAGTAGCTGCTCAACCCGGCGATCACGTCGTACGCACCGGCGAAGCCGTCCTCGAGCGCCTCCGCCTCGGTGACCGCGTCGATCCGCTTCGCGACCGTGGACACGATCCGCCCCGGCAGCCGCACCTCCTCGTCGAACTCGAACACCAGCGTCGCCGGCCCGACCTCGACGGGATCGTTGTAGCGCATCGTGATCCGCTTCGTCCCGTCCCGCACCGCGTCCAGATGGGACGCGCGGAAACGCAGCTCCTGAAGGCTCATGGCGCCCGAGCCTACGTGCTGCGGAACGACTGCGGGTCGACTTTCTCGCGCGTTCGAGCTGCGGTCGATCGACTCCTGGCGGGACAATGGTGGTGCCCCTGCTGACCGCCCGCACAGCTGGAGGCACCGCCATGCCTGAGATCCGCCCGTCCCGCCGTACTCTCCTCCACCTCACCGCGGCCGGCGCCGTCGCCGGAGCCGTGGGGAATGCGCTCCCGGCGTACGCTGACGGGGTCGACTACACCGCACGCAAGACGTTCGACGACTGGGACCGCCTGTTCCAGAAGGGCGGTCCCGGCCAGCCGGACCAGCCGAACGACAACACGAACCGCGACGGCCGGTCGGGCATGCTCGCCTGGAGTCAGTCGTACGTGCTGCTCGGCCTGGTCCGGATGTACGAGACGTACCGCGACACCTACTACCTGGACCGGCTGATCGACAACGTCGACCAGGTGCTCGGCGTCCGCGACAGTGCCCGCGGCGTCACCGACTACCGCGGGCTCTCGCTGCCCGCGTGGCGCGCCGACCACCCGTACACCACCGGCTACGCGACACTTGCCGACAACAACGGTCAGCCGCTGCTCGACCTGCGCGAGGCGCTGTCGTACGCCGAGGACACAACCGTCACCGTCAGCGCCGGAAGCCGCCCAGGCACCTTCACGGTCCGGCTCGACAACACATCGGTGAACCGATCGGTCACGCACACCGACCTCTCGCTGGACCCGGCCAGCCTCGACTACGCGGTCACCCGCATCTACACCGCCGCTCCCGGACCGCTCCAGCTGACCGCCTCCGATCGAGGGGCGGGCCCAGGCGCCGTACCGGCGTACGGCAGCTACCAGATGCACTGCAAGCCGGTGATCTTCGCCGTCCACACCGGCATGATCACGTATCCGATCGCCGCCTTCGTCCGGATCGTGGCGAGCTCACCGGTACTGCGCCGCCGCTACTGGCGGAAGGCATCCGAGTACCTGACCGCCTGCCGCGAGGCGGTCGCCGTCCACGACTGGGAGTATCGCGATGGCGGCTACCTGATCTGGCCGAAGACCCAGCCGCTGCCGTACGACGGGTGCGAGCAGCCGATCAACCAGTCCGTCGGGCTCGGGCAGACGCTGGTCGAACTCGCACTGGTCACCGGCGACCCGGAGTACCGGGCGAAGGTGGCGGCGATGGGCCGGATGCTCGCGGCGCAGTACACCGTCGACAGCGGGGACGCGTACGTCTGGCACTACTGGCCGGCCGGCGGGCGCATCTATGACGGGTTCGCGAAGACCGGGGACCCGGAGACCGACGTCTCGATCTTCACACCGTCCGGCGGCCCGGCGCGGCAGTTCGAGGACATCAGCCACGGCGCGATCGACGTCGAGTTCGCCGTCCGGGCGTTCCGCGCGAAGCTGGCGTTCACTGGCCAGGACATGGCACGGATCGCGCGGACGTTCACCCGCAACGTCGCCGCGACCGACGCCGATGGGCTGCCCGCGATCCACACCACCGTCGGCGGCAGCACGCTCGGCGGACCGTCCGTCGCGGCCCAGGCGCCGCGCTGGATGCAGGTGACACCGTGGGACCCGCAAGTGCATGCTCACTGCCTGGCCCTGTACAACCGCAACCAGCCGACCCCGGAACGCGACGGTCAGCAGGCGATCGGCTTCGGCTGGCTGCTCGCGAACGTCGCCTACCTCAACTGGGGAGCCCGACGTATCTGAACGAGCTCCATTCAGGTTCGGTGACTCCTATGGCACGATTCCACTGTGAGTAGCGGGACGACGGACGAGCAGCGCCTCCAGGATCTGGCGCGGCTGCGGCGCGTGAAGGACCGGATCGACCGCGAGTACGCGCAGCCGCTGGACGTCGAGGCGCTGGCCCGGGGCGCGCACATGTCCGCGGGACACCTGAGCCGCGAGTTCAAGCGCGCTTACGGAGAGTCGCCGTACGGGTATCTGATGACCCGGCGGATCGAGCGCGCGATGATGCTGCTGCGGCGCGGCGGGATGAGCGTCACCGACGTCTGCTTCGAGGTCGGGTGCCAGTCGCTCGGTACCTTCAGCACCCGGTTCACCGAGCTGGTCGGGATGCCGCCGAGCGTGTACAAGGACGCGGCGGCCGACGCCACCGTCGGAATTCCGTCGTGTGTCGCGAAACAGGTGACCCGACCGATCAGGAATCGAGAAGCAACCCCGGCCTCCGGCACGTAGCGTGACCCCATGAGCCTCACGATCCTGAACAGCTTCCTGCCGCACACCGACCCCGAGGAGTCCCTGAAGTTCTACCGCGACCTGCTCGGCTTCGAGGTCCGGATGGACGTCGGGTACGAAGGGATGCGCTGGATCACGGTCGGCCCGCCCGGCCAGCCGGACACCTCGATCGTGCTCACCCCGCCGGCCGTCGACCCGGGCATCACCGAGGACGAGCGGAAGACCATCTTCGAGATGATGGCCAAGGGCACGTACGCCACCGTCGTCCTGCAGACCGACGACGTCGACGCGCTGTTCGACCGCCTGCAGGCCAGCGACGCCGAGGTCATCCAGGAGCCCGTCGACCAGCCGTACGGCGTCCGGGACTGCGCGTTCCGCGACCCGGCCGGTAACCACGTCCGGATCAACCAGGCCCGCTGACCTCACCCTTGGAGTAGACCGCGCATGGACCACCTTGCCGACAGCCACGACATGATCCGGGTGACCGGTGCCCGGGTGAACAACCTGAAGGACGTCAGCGTCGAGATCCCGAAGCGCCGGCTGACCGCGTTCACCGGAGTGTCCGGGTCCGGCAAGAGCTCCCTGGTCTTCGGCACGGTCGCGGCCGAGTCGCAGCGGCTGATCAACGAGACGTACAGCGCGTTCGTGCAGGGCTTCATGCCGACGCTGGCCCGCCCAGAGGTCGACGTACTCGACGGCCTGACCACCGCGATCATCGTCGACCAGGAGCGGATGGGCGCCAACCCGCGGTCCACCGTCGGTACGGCGACCGACGCGAACGCGATGCTCCGGATCCTGTTCAGCCGGATCGCCGAGCCGCACATCGGCCCGCCGACGGCGTACTCGTTCAACGTCCCGAAGCGCACCGCGACCGGCTCGATGACCGCCGACAAGGGCGCCGGCGAGAAGAAGGTCGTCCGCGAGCAGGTGTACGCCGGCGGCATGTGCCCGCGCTGCGAGGGCATGGGCTCGGTCACCGACTTCGACCTGACCGCGCTGTACGACGCGGAGAAGACGCTGGCCGAAGGCGCGCTGACGATCCCCGGCTACAGCATGGACGGCTGGTACGGGCGGATCTTCCGCGGCTCCGGCTTCTTCAACATGGACAAGCCGATCAAGAAGTACACCAAGAAGGAACTGCACGACCTGCTCCACAAGGAGCCGACCAAGATCAAGGTCGAGGGCATCAACCTCACCTACAACGGGATCATCCCGGCGATCCAGCGGTCGTTCCTGTCCAAGGACGTGGACGCGATGCAGCCGCACATCCGCGCGTTCGTGGAGCGCGCGGTGACGTTCACGACCTGCCCGGACTGCGGCGGCACCCGGCTCGGCGAGGAGGCCCGGTCGTCGAAGATCGACGGGCTGAACATCGCGGACCTGACCGCGATGCAGATCACCGACCTGGCCGCCTGGGTGCGGAAGCTGAAGGCGCCGCCGGTCGCACCGCTGCTGAAGGCGCTCGGCGAGGCGCTGCAGGCGTTCGTCGACATCGGCCTCGGGTACCTGTCGCTGGATCGCCCCGCCGGGACGCTGTCCGGCGGTGAGGCGCAGCGGACGAAGATGATCCGGCACCTCGGGTCGTCGCTGACCGACGTCACGTACGTGTTCGACGAGCCGACGATCGGGCTGCACCCGCACGACATCCAGCGGATGAACGAGCTGCTCCTGCAGTTGCGCGACAAGGGCAACACCGTGCTGGTCGTGGAGCACAAACCGGAGACGATCGTGATCGCGGACCACGTGATCGACCTCGGACCGGGCGCCGGCTCCGGCGGCGGTGAGGTGGTGTTCGAGGGGACGGTCGACAAGCTGCGGACCAGCGGGACGCTGACCGGGAGGCACCTCGACGACCGTGCGTCACTGAAGGAATCGGTAAGGTCGGCGTCGTCGGTGCTGGAGATCCGCGGCGCCTCGCTGAACAACCTGCAGGACGTCGATGTCGACGTACCGCTCGGTGTGCTGACCGTGGTCACCGGGGTCGCGGGGTCCGGGAAGAGCTCGCTGATCCACGGGTCGATCGCGGACCGGGACGGCGTGGTGGCGATCGACCAGGGCGCGATCCGTGGGTCGCGGCGGTCGAACCCGGCGACGTACACCGGTCTGCTGGAGCCGATCCGGAAGGCGTTCGCGAAGGCGAACGGGGTGAAGCCGGCGCTGTTCAGTGCGAACTCCGAAGGCGCCTGCCCGGCGTGCAAGGGCGCGGGCGTCATCTACACCGAGCTCGGCGTGATGGCGACCGTCGAGACACCGTGCGAGGAGTGCGAGGGGCGGCGCTTCCAGGCGGCGGTGCTGGAGTACACGTTCGGCGGGAAGAACATCGCCGACGTACTGGCCATGCCCGTGTCGGAGGCCTTGCCGTTCTTCGCCGACGGCGACGCGCGGACGCCGGCCGCGGAAAAGATCCTGGAGCGGCTCGCGGACGTCGGGCTCGGCTACCTGTCCCTCGGCCAGCCGCTCACGACCCTGTCCGGCGGCGAACGCCAGCGACTGAAGCTGGCCACGCACATGGGGGAGAAGGGCGGCATCTACGTCCTCGACGAGCCCACCACCGGCCTGCACCTCGCCGACGTCGAACAGCTCCTCGGGCTCCTCGACCGCCTGGTCGACGCCGGCAAGTCCGTGATCGTGATCGAGCACCACCAGGCCGTCATGGCCCACGCCGACTGGATCATCGACCTCGGCCCCGGCGCCGGCCACGACGGCGGCAAGATCGTCTTCGAAGGCACCCCCGCGGCCCTGATCAAGAAGCCGAAGACCCTCACCGGCAAACACCTGGCCGAGTACGTCGCCTGACGCCGCTGCTCCCCGGTACGCCCGTACGACGCGGCGTCGACCCGGTGCCAGACGCGGTCGGCGCCGGGCGGATGGTGACCGAATGGACGTCGGTGGGTTCCTCGACGCCGCCGGGCGAGCAGTCGCGCAGCACACGTCCGGCCCAGCGATCGGCGTCGGCGCCGAGCAGTTGGTCGACGACGAAGCCCATCGCCATCATCAGGGCGACCACACCGGCCGTCAGGAGTCCCGCTAGCAGCATGTCCTGATCGTCGGATGATTCGACGGCCCGGGACAGTGGCAAGAATGCCTGTCTCCGATAGATTCTGGCCATGCATCGGATAGCGGTGGTGGCGTTCGACGGGATCCACGCCTTCGACCTGGCGATGCCGCTGCAGGTGTTCAGTACGGCGCATTCGCTGCCGAAGGAGCCGGGCGAGTTGTTCGGTCCGCCGCTGTACGACGTACGGGTGCACGGCGACGGCGGCGATCTGGCGGTCACCGGTGTCGGCGGCGTCGAGATGTACCGGTACACGCCGCCGTACCCGCTGGCGGACGCGATCGAGGCGGACACCGTGATCGTCGTCGGGGTCGCCGCGAGTCCCGAACCACCCGACCACGTCCTCGAACTGCTGAGCAGGGCGCACCGCCGGGGCATCCGGATCGCGTCCATCAGCTCCGGGGGAGCGCGGGTGATGGCGGCGTCGGGTCTGCTCGACGGGCGGCGGATCGCGACCCACTGGTCGCGCGCGAGCCTCCTCGCCGAGCGGTACCCGCAGCTGATCGTCGACACCGACGTACTGTTCATCGACCACGGCGACGTGCTCACGTCGGCCGGCGCGGCCAGCGGTATCGATCTGTGCCTGCACATGATCCGCCAGGACTTCGGATCCGCCGTCGCGGCCGACGTCGCCCGGCACATGGTGGTCCCGCCGCAGCGTGACGGCGGCCAGGCGCCGTACATCGTCCATCCCGACCCCGGCGACGACCACGGGTCGCTCGAACCCGCGATGCGATGGCTGCGGCAGCGGCTGCGGGAGCCGGTCACGCTGGCCGACATCGCGTCGTTCGCCGGCACGAGTCCGCGGACGCTGAACCGGCGATTCCGGGAGCAGACCGGCACTACGCCGCTGCAATGGCTGCTCCGGCAGCGCGTGCATCACGCCCAGGAACTGCTCGAGACCACCGACCTGTCCATCGAGGAGATCTCCCGGCATTGCGGCTTCGGCACCTCGGTCTCGATGCGTCAGCACTTCGCCAAACACATCAGGACGTCGCCGCTGGCGTACCGGCGTGCCTTCCGGTCCCGGTCCGACTAGTTCATGCCGGACATAACTGATCAGGAATCGAGAAGCAGCCGGTGGGGGTACCGAAATAGCGTTGGTGGTGTTGGAAGACCACTTCACACTGGAGACGAAATGACCACCACACAAGGCGTCCAGACCATCCTGCACCCGGTGACGGACCTCGAGAAGGCGAAGCCGGTGTACGCCGCGCTGCTCGGCGTCGAGCCGATCGCGGACTCGCCGTACTACGTCGGGTTCGAGGCCGCCGGCCAGCAGATCGGGCTGGTGCCGAACAGCGACATGACCGCGCCGGTCGCGCACTGGCACGTGACCGACATCGAGGACCGGATCAACGCGATCGTCGCGGCCGGCGGCACCCTGAAGTCGCCGCCGAAGGACGTCTCGAACGGCCGCCTGGTCGCGCTCGTGACCGACCCCGACGGGAACGTCCTCGGCCTCCTCCAGGACCCGTCCTGACCATGTGCACGCTCCCTCCGGAGGTTCGTGCCGCGCTGTACGGCGTCCGCCGCGAGGCCGACGTACCGCGTGATCCGGTGGAAATGCCGATGCCCGTCGAGGAGCCCGTGGGGCATCATCTGGTGCATGACTGAGCGCAGCTACGTCCGCCTGCAGGCCGGTTACCGCGGCCGGCTGGGCATCGAGGTCGGCCTGTTCGTGGCAGTGGACCATCTGCGCCGGGCGGGCCGGCTGTCGGCGGCGGAGGAGGCGCAGTACCTCGACATCGACGACTGGTTCCTCGCCGAGCTGCCGAACCCGGACTTCTATGCCGACGGCAACAGTGCCGGCGCGGTGACCTGGTTCAAGGAGCCGGTCCCTTCGCCGATGCGGGAGCGGGCCGAGGTGTTGTGCGCGATCCTGACCGCGCACGACGTCGCCTGGGAACGGGTGACCTCGGCCGATCCCGGGACGGTCGTGTACGAGGACGACTTCCAGATCGGCGTGGTCCCGTACGTCCGCGGCGAGCCGACACCACTACCGCCCGGGACCACGCTGACGCCGACCTCGGGTGGTTCGAAGCGCGCCGTCGCCGCCTCGCCGGTACGGCACGTGCTGTTCGACGCGGACGGCGTACTGCAGGATCTTCCAGGCGGCTGGTACACCGCGATGGAGCCGTACCTCGGTGAGCGTGCGAAGGAGTTCCTGCACCAGACCTGGTCCGACGAGCTGCCGATGCTCGCCGGCCGGGGTGACTACCTGCCGCTGCTCGCGGAGTCGCTCGCGCGGTACGGCGTACGGACACCGGTGACCGAGGTGTACGACGCGGTCTGGAAGAACATCGTGCTGATCGAGGAGTCGCTCGACATCGTCCGGGTGCTCCGCCGCAACGGGTACGGCGTACACCTCGGGACGAATCAGGAGAAGTACCGCGGCGCGCACATGCGGACGGTGCTCGGGTACGACGAGTTGTTCGACGTCAGCTGCTACTCGTACGACCTCGGCGTCGCGAAGCCCGACCCGGCGTTCTTCACCCGCGCCGCCGACCGGATCGGCGCCGACCCGGACACGATCCTGTTCATCGACGACACCGCGAAGAACATCACCGGCGCCCGCACCGCCGGGCTCCGCGCCGGCCAATGGGACTTCACCCAGGGCCACGACACCCTGCACGCGCTTTTCGGCCGGCACGGAGTCGACGCCCGCAGAACGGCCTGAACGGGCTCTTGCCTTCCATGTCAGGACAAGTGAGGATTCTCGGCCATGAGACGACGAGACTTCCTCGGCCTGACCCTGGCAACCGCGGCCGCCGGCACCACCGCGCTTCCCGCCCACGCCGCCGTACCCTCCCTCGAGCTCACCCGCCCGTACCGCGTGTTCCTGCAGCGCGGCCTGAGTACCGGCGCCTGGGTGACGACCCCGCAGACCGGCCGGTACACCCCGACCGCCGCGGAGTGGCTGCAGTCGTCCTTCACGCAGCCGACGTTCTACGAGCGCGACTTCTACAACCCGGCGCTGATGAGCGCGCTGCCGCGGAACACGCCGTGGGGCATCGCTGGGTACCCGCGCGACGACAACAACTGGGCCTCGCTCAACCGCGGCCCGGCGCCGGGCGAGCAGATCCTCTGGACCCCGGAGCAGCGCGCGAACGCCAAGAACTTGCTCACGCTGAACGTCGGCGACGAGGAGCAGTACAGCGAGCAGATGATCGAGTGGCTGCGGCAATGGTTCGGTGTGATCCGCACGCAGCTCGGTGACGACGTACTCGTGCACAACAACCAGACCGGCGTGCTGTGGCCGGAGCCGCAGATGCACACGTACATCGAGTACGCGAAGCCGGATCTGCTGACCACGGACTGGTACCACTTCCAGTCGTCGGCGCCGTACGAGACCGGGAACCTCACCGACCCGTACGACGACATCGCGCACTACCGCCGGGTCTCACTCGCCGGGCTGGACGGGGACTACCGCCGGCCGATCGCGTTCGGGCACTACTCACAGGGCTTCAAAGGCGGCGCGAACGACGCGTACAACTACGTGCCGTCGGAGTCGGAGCTGGCGTTCCTGTACTTCATGCCGTGGACGATGGGCGCGCGCTGGGTGATGTACTTCCGCTGGGAGCTGGACCCGGCCGTGTTCCTGCTGAACCGGCCGGACGGGAGCCACTCGCCGCAGTTCGGGCAGCTCGCGAACATGGTCCGGCAGAGCCGCACGCTCTCGCCGTACCTGGTGCGGCTGCTGACCCAGGACGTGCACTTCGTCACCGGCGTACACCGCGACCCGGCCGGCGCCGTCGTACCGAACCGGAAACCGGAGTGGATCGACTCGTTCACGCCGGACCCTGACGGGATCGTCGACGTGAGCTCGCGGGACATCGGCGGCGCGAACGACGGGCACCCGGGGGACGTGCTGATCGGGTCGTTCCGCCCGTTGCCGGGAGTCGGATGGCGGCCGGGGCGGCGCGCGTTCATGGTGCTGAACGGGCTGATCGCGCCGAACCCGTCGGGTGACTTCGACGCGACCGGCGGGTTCGCGGCCGGGGGTCGTCAGGAGATCACGTTGACCTTTGCCCACGGCAAGCAGTTGCTGCGCGTGGACCGGCGTACCGGACGGCTGGTGCCGGTCCCGCTGCGTTCGTCCGGCCGCGCCGTGATCACCGTCGACGGCGGCTTCGCGGACCTGCTGATCCTTGACTGAGTAGCCGCCGAGATCCCCGGTGCGAGACAGATCGTTCTATCTGCTATTCTCGGAGGTGGTTGGTCGAGGACAAGGGGACGTGGATGTCGGAAGCGCGGATGCGGCTGTTGAGTACGGCGACCGGGCTGTTCTACGCCGAAGGGATCCATGCGGTCGGGGTTGACCGGGTGATCGCCGAGGCGCAGGTCACGCGTGCCACGCTCTACCGGCATTTCCCGAGCAAGGACGACCTGACCGTCGCGTACCTGACCGCGGCCGACGACTCGATGCGCGCCCGGCTGGAGGCCGCCCGCGCCGCCAAGCCGACTCCCGACGACGTGATCCGGGCGGTCGCCGAGGACATCGCCGGCGACATCAAGAGCAAGGGGTTCCGCGGCTGTGCGTTCCTGAACGCCGCCGCGGAGTACCCCGACCCGAATCACCCCGTGCACCAGGCCGTCCTGAAGCACCGTGGCTGGTTCCTCACGACGATGACCGAGCTCTTCACCGCCACCGAAAAGCCCGACCCGGAGCCCGCCGCCCGGCACTTCGTCATGCTGCGCGACGGCGCCATGACGGCCGGCTGCCTCACCGACCCCGACCCCATCTGCGAGACCTTCCAACGCGGCGTCGACGGCCTGCTCAAGTACCGCAGCCGTAGTTGACCTTGACCCTAGGGGAATGCCGAGGGTCGGCGTCAGGCGCATCCGGCGCCGCTGGCGAGAGGATAGGACCGACGTGCTGAGTATCGGCGAGTTCGCGCGGGCCACCGGGCTGACCCCCAAGGCGCTCCGCTTGTACGACGAACTCGACCTGCTCACGCCCGCCGCGGTCGACCAGTTCAACGGCTACCGGTACTACACCGACGACCAGGTCGACCAGGCGCGTCTGGTGGCCTGGCTCCGGTCGGCCGCCGTACCGCTGCCGCGCATCGCCGCGATCATCCGCGCGGCCACTCCGCAGGACGCCGCCGACGAGGTGCTGTCGTACTGGCGCCACGTCGAGGCGGACCGGTCCGCGGCCCGCGAGGTCATCACTTCTCTCGTTGCCCTTCTCAAAGGACAGGACAACACCATGGCAGCACCCGACGCACTGACCATCACCCTCGGCGAACTGATCGCCGGCCTGTACGAGGACCACCCGGACGCCGACGACCTCACCCGGATCGCCGAGGCCCGCCGCCGCGCCCGCGCGCTGACCGACCTCGGCGAGCAACTCGTCGACCACTACGTCAGCGAGGCCAAGCTCGGCGGCGCGTCGTGGAGCGCGATCGGCGACGCGCTCGGCGTGTCCGGCCAGAGCGCCGAACGGGCGCGCACGTCCGACGTCTTCGCGCGGTACACCAACCTCAACCGGCACTGCATCGTCCTCGCCCAGGAGGCCGCCCGTACCCACAAGCACGACCTCATCGGCACCGAACACCTCCTGCTCGGCCTGCTGTCGGAGCCCAGAGGACTCGCGTACGACGTACTCACGGCCGACGGTCAGCAGGTTCACGACGCGGTCGTGGCGGCGCTGCCGGCCCCCGGGGCGAAGGCACTGCCGGGGCACATCGCGTTCGGGCCGGACAGCAAGGAGGCGATCAAGGAGACGCTCCGCGCGGCGAGCGAACTCGGGCACGACTGGGTCGGCACCGAACACACGCTGCTCGGCCTGATCCGCGTCGAGGACAGCGGCGCGGCGCAGGTCCTGCGCGGTCTCGGCTTCACGTCCGACGCGCTGCACGAGACGATCAAGTCCGAGATCGCCGCGCGGCTCGCGGAGTAGTTGCTCAGGACAACGGCAGCAGGGCGTGGCAGGCCTCGACACCGTGGAGTTCGATGTCGTCACGGCGACGTTGTTCCCAGGTCTGCCGCGTCAGTCGCCACTGGTTGAGCAGGACGGGTTCGCCGCGGCGCGTCGCCCAGTCGAACCCGTTGGGCTCGTACCCGAGAGACCGTGAGACCGCGTTCGACCCCACGTTGTCGACGAACGCGTCGCTGCCCGCCTCCTTCGCGCCGAGCCCCTCGAACGCGAGGTGCAGGATCGCCTGCCGCATCTCCGTGCCGATCCCGCGACCGCGGTGGTCGGCGGACAGCCAGGAGAACGACGTGACGGTCCCGAACGTCGAGAAGCTCACGCCGATGACGTCCTGCATGCCGACCGGCTCGCCGTCGACGACCACCACGAAGTTCATTCGCCACCGGTCGGCTTCAACGATCCCGCGACCACGCCACATCGCGCGCAACCACTTGGCCACCCGGAGATCCGGGTCGTCCTCGTGGAACGCGATCGGATCGTCGTACGGCGACGGCTCCGCCTTCATCTTGCCGGCGTGCACCACGGGCACCAGTTGCTCCAGCAGTTCGTCGGTGGCGGCGCGCAGTTCGAGCAGCGGCGTACTGACACGCACATCGAGGAGGGGATAGCTCAGCATCACAAGGCACCTTAGTGGTCGAAGGCGGAGAACAGGCGCGGCGGGGGAGTGACGGCGTCGGGCCAGCGGGCCGTCATCGCGGCCGCGAGTTCGCGGGACCAGCGCGCCAGGCCGGGCAGGATCCCGGCACGGTCGGCGAGCTGGTCGAACACGCCGATCTGCTGGACGATCTGCCCGCGCCGGCGCCAGCTGTCGTGGGCCGTCTGGTCGTCGCGGGCAACGAGCGGCAGGCGGAGCACCCGGCTGGCGAGGCCCGCCGCCGCGCCGACCGCGATCGCCTGGTCGAGCCCGTCCAGCGTGACGACGCTGCGATAGGCGTCGTCCGCTGCCCGAATGATTGCTTCCGGCAACGTGCTCCAGTGCGCGCTGTAGTGCGGGAACGGGTAGTGCAAAAACGACACGTCGAACCCCAGATGGCCGAAGCGCGCCCCCTCGAAGTCGACGAGCCGTACGCCGTGGTCGGTCACCAGCGCGTTCGTCGGGTTGAGGTCGTGGTGCGCTAGGGCGGCGTACGGGCCGGGCTCGTCGAACTGCGCCCGTACGAAGGCGACGTCGTCCCGTGCGCCCCGCGCGTCCGGGAGCCCCAGGTCCGCGCAGGCGATCTCGACGTCGGCCCACCGGTGGATACCTCCGGTCCCGGCCTCCTCGCCGGTCGTGACGTCGGCGGGTCCGAACTCCGCGAGCGCCCGTTCGTGGTCCGTACGACGGTCGCGCGTCGTGGCGTGGAGCCGCCCGATCGTCCGCGCGAAGTCCACCATCGCGCCGGCGGCGCGATCCGGGTCCTCGCCGAGCAGCACCGTCTCCAGCGTCGGCCAGCTGCCGAGATCCGACTGGACGACAACGCCGGCCCGGTCGTCGGTCAGCAGCACCTGCGCAGCGACGCCGCTCCTCTCGGCGGTGCGCAGCCCGGCGACCTCACGCCGCAGGTACGCCGGCCCGCCGTGACCCTCGCCGTCCACCCGCCGCGTCTTCACGATGACGGGCTCGTCGTGCTCGAACACCAGCCGGGTCACCGGCGCCCACTCGTGACCGACCTGCTGCGCATCGACGACGACCGGCCGATGTCCCCAGACGCCCGCCAGGCCGTCGAGTACCGCGTCACGTCGCGCCTCCGTCAACGGATACTCCACGTCAGCGGTCCTGGTACTCGGTGAAGATCTCGTCCAGGACCTGCTTGGCCGGCGCCGCTTCCTTGGGATCGTCGTACGTGGAGCGATACGTGGCGAGTGCCTTCCAGAGCGCCCAGCCGCGGCCGCGCGCCCAGGTCGGATCGTCCACCGCCAGCCGATCCCGGAACGCCTGCCGGCCGTCGGCGCTCAGCAAGGTCCAGGCGATCGCGAGGTCGCACGCCGGATCGCCGACTCCGCAGGTCCCGAAGTCGATCACCGCGGACAACTGCCCGTCGTTCAGCAGCAGGTTCCCTTCGGCGATGTCTCCGTGGAACCAGCGGTCCACCTGATCCCAGGGTGCGTCGAGCGAGTTCGCCCAGATCTCCCGCGCCAGCTCGACGTCGACCTGGCCGGCGAGTTCGTCTTCGGCGAGGGCGGCTTGGGTGTTCTTGTCGTACGTGCGCAGCGTGCCGCCGCGGTACCAGTTGTGAATGCCCGGCTGAGGTCCGTCGCCGGCGTCGACGCTCTGCAGCGCGACCAGGAAACCGGCCAAATCGAGCGCGAACCGCACCGGATCGGCGATCCGGTCCGCACTCGCGGTCAGACCGTCGATCCACTGGTAGATCGACCACGGATACGGGTACTCCGCCGTCGGCTCACCCAGCGCCAGCGGCACCGGGATCGGCAACGGCAGCAGCGGAGCGAGCACCGGGAGCCACCGGTGCTCCTTCTCGACCGCCTGCGCGTACTCGGCCGCGCTCGGCAGCCGCACGATCAGGTCGGTACCCAGGTGAAACGTCCGGTTGTCCCAGCCGCCGTCGGCCACCGGCCGTACGGCGAGCTCCGCCCAGCGGGGGAACTGCTCGGCCACGAGCCGGCGTACCTGCGCCGCCTCGACCTCGATGCGCTCCGGCACAGGACCAAGATCCGGTGTCTCACTCATCCGCACAGCATGCCCGACAACCCGCGGCCGGGCCTCCGGTTTTCTCGACAGGACCGACCAGGTGCTGTTGGATCGAGTGATGCCGACGACCGATTACAACGAGTTCGCCGAGGCGTACTCCACGGACAACGAGACCAATCTGCTCAACGGCCACTACGAACGCCCGGCCATGCTCAACCTCGCCGGCGAGGTCACCGGCCGCCGCATCCTCGACGTCGGCTGCGGCTCCGGCCCGCTGTCGGCCGCGCTCCGCGACAAGGGCGCGATCATGACCGGCTTCGACCAGAGCACCGCCATGCTCGACCTCGCCCGCCGCCGTCTCGGCGACGCCATCGACCTCACCGCCGGCGACCTCGCCGAGCCGCTCCCGTACGACGACGCGGCGTTCGACGACGTCGTCGCGTCGCTGGTCCTGCACTACCTCGAGGACTGGACCAAGCCGCTCGCCGAACTGCGCCGCGTCCTGAAGCCCGGCGGCCGCCTGATCCTGTCGGTCAACCACCCGATCCTGTACACCGCGCTGAACCCGGACGGCGAGTACTTCGACGTCGTCGAGTTCACGTACGACGCCGAACACGACGGCCGCACCGTCGTCTACACGAACTGGCACCGCCCGCTCCAGACGATGATCGACTCGTTCAACGCCGCCGGCTTCCGGGTCGCGTCGATCACCGAACCGCCGATCGACCCCGACACCCCGCGGGACCTGATCCCCGACGAGTTGAAGCACGTGCAGCGCCCGCGCTTCATCAGCTTCATCTTCTTCGTGCTCGAGGCTTCCTGATCCATCAGGGGAGGCGTTGGAAGACCACCGTGTCGCCCGACTGGACGGCGCCGGTCGGGCAGAAGGGGGTGAGCTCCCTCGCGATCGTGCGGCATGCCTGCGCGACGTGGCTGAGGAGACGATGGATCTGGTGCTTGTCGCTGTCCGGGTCCTTCAGCGCCTTCCACGGTTCTGCCGCGTTGAGGAGTTGGTTGGCGATGTTGACGGTGGCAACCAGGTGGGCGGTTGCCGTCCGGAAGTCGGCGGTGCTCAGGGCGCTGTCGATGTTCGACGGGAGAGCGGCGCGGGCGGTGTCGAGGTCGACGGTGCTCCACGTCGGCTCGATGACGGGTTGGTCGTCGTTGTCGAGGAGTCCGTCGTAGTACCTGTGCAGCAAGGTCGCCGTACGGCTGGAGAGGTTCCCGATCCCGTTGGCCAGGTCGGTGTTGTAGGCCTGGACCAGACGTTCGACGGTGAACTCGGTGTCGCCGAGGAGCGGGACCTCGCGGGTGATCCACCAGCGCAGGGCGTCCACGCCGTACGCGTTGACCAGCTCGACTGGATCGACGACGTTCCCAGTGCTCTTCGAGAGCTTGGCGCCGCCGACGTTGACGTAGTCGTGGACGTGAATCGTCGTCGGGAGCGGCAGGCGAGCGGACAGCAGCAGGCCGATCCAGTACACGGCGTGAAAGCGGGTGATGCCCTTGCCGATCACGTGCACTCGTTCACCGTCGCCGGCCCACCAGGTCTTGTAGTCCTCGGACTCGCGGTCGACACCGAGGGCGGTGATGTAGTTCGTGAGCGCGTCCCACCAGACGTAGATCACCTGGGTGGGGTCGTGGGGGACAGGTATGCCCCATCCACCCGCGCGATCCGCCGGCCGGGAGACGCTGAAGTCCTGCAGTCCGTTGCCGATGAACGCGAGTACTTCGTTGCGCTTCTGGGGCGGGTTGATCGTGAGCGCGCCGGAGGTGATCGCCTCCTTGATCCGGTCGCCGTACCGGGAGAGGCAGAAGAACCAGTTGGTCTCCGTCACCTTCTCAGGCCGTACGCCGTGCTCCGGACAGACGCCGTCGGCCAGCGCGTCGGCCTCGTAGAACTGCTCGCAGCCGACGCAGTACAGGCCTGTGTAGGTGTGCTGGTAGAAGTCGCCTGCGGCTGCGCAGCGCTCCCAGAGGTATTCGACGCCAGGACGGTGTCGCGGGTCGGACGACGTACGGATGTAGTCGTCGCAGCTGAGATCCAGTACCTCCTGAAGCGCCTGGAACCTGTCGGCCGCGCTGTGGACGAACTCAGCCACTGGCTTGCCGGCGGTGCGGGCGGCCAGCACGTTCTTCAACGCATGATCGTCGGTACCAGACAGAAAGCGAACCGGCTCCCCGCGCAGCCTCCGATGTCGCGCGAGCACGTCAGCCTGCACGAACTCGAGCGCATGCCCGAGGTGCGGAGCGGCGTTCACATAGGGGAGTGCCGTGGTGATGTACACGAATGGGTGTCCTTCCTGACACATCGGCAGGAAGGCCCACATCACGCCGAGCCCCACCACCGTGGGACTCGACAGGCTGACTTCAGCGCACGACGAAAAGACCCACCAGGGGTCCCATCATTCGCCGCGCCGCAACCATGCCTCCGAGGCTACCGCCTCACCCACCCCCCGACGAACCAATTCCCTGCCAAGCTGCCCCCATGGACCAGGTTGTACCTGCACTCACCATCCGCGACCTGACGTCGTATGGCACCACGACGGACATCACGTACCTGGCGGAAGCCATCCACCGAGCCCAGCTCGGCGAGATCGACTACCTGGCCGTATGCCCACCGTCCGACGTACCGGTCGCGGTCCGCGGGACCGAGGACTTCGGTGGGTCGAACTGGGTGTCGATGACAACAACTCGCGGCCGCGGAGGTTGTACGAGCGCCTCGGCTACGCGGTGACCGGCAGCGAGCTCGCCTCCTGGAATCAGCAGGCGCCCGACGGGTCCGTGACCCGGTACGAAACCCGGATCACCCTGCTGCGGAAGGATCTGATCTGATGGCGTTCCGGATGCTCGAGAGGCTGGCTGGGTGGGCAAGGTTCAGCGTCGTGAGCTGGTCGGGTCGGAACCAGCAGAGGTCGTCGTGTTCGTCAGGGGCCGCGTTGACAGGTTCACCGTCCCAGCGGGTGACGAGGAAGGCCCGCATGTCGAGCTTCGGATCGGCCACCTTGTAGGCGACAGGCAGCGGCACGTGGATCCCGACGCCGAGCTCCTCCAGGCACTCTCGGCGTACGGCCTCCGCAGGCGACTCGCCCGGCTCGACATGCCCGCCGACGAGATCCCAGCAGTCCGGATACACCTGCCGCTCCGGGTGCCGATGCACCAACAGCACAAGCCCATCACGCACCAGCGCAGCCACCGCAATCCGAATCATGCACCGCACTCTAAACACGCCCACCGACACCCGCGGCATGCAAGACTGCCCCAGGTGAAGCGTGCGTTTCCCGACGGTGCCGCTGACGAGCGTGGCGTGCTGACCGGCTTCCTCGACTGGCAACGAGCGACAGTACGCCGAAAGGTGGACGGCCTCCCGCCCGACCTGGCTGACCGCGCCTTGCTCGACACGTCCCCACTGATGACGGTCGCCGGTGTCGTCTCGCATCTACGACAGACCGAACACGACTGGTTCGCCGGCAGCTTCCCCTCCCTCGCCAACGAACCCTTCGCGCGACAACCCGACGGCGGCTGGCAGCCCGTCGGTCGCGCGATCGCCGACCTGGTGAGCGACTACGAGACCGAGTGCGCGCAGTCACGGCGAATCGTCGCAGGACTGACCCTCGACGCGATGCAGGAGTTCACGCCACCGCAGTTCACCCCGGTATCGGTGCGATGGATCCTCACCCACCTCATCGAGGAGACGGCCCGCCACCTCGGTCACCTGGACATCTTGCGTGAGCAACTCGACGGCGCCCGCGGATACTGACGCTGCTGGCATCCTGTACGCGTGGAGTACGTGTCCCGAGTCCCGCGGCCGCCGCTGGACGGGCTGATCGACGACCTCTACTACCTGGAGGGAACACCGCCGTACGCCCGCCTGATACTGCCGCCGATGCCGGGCGCGCTGCTCATCGTCAACCTCGGTGCACCGTTTCGGATCCGCGCCGGCGCCGACCTGGAGACTTCCGAGTACGCCGACGGCTGCGTGATCACCACGCCGACCCGCGCGTTCGAATTCGGATACCCCGCGGAGACCCGGTCTGTCGGCGTGCACCTCAAGGCGTGGGGTCTGGCGCCGTTCCTGCCGATGCCAGCGGCCGAACTCTGCGACCGGCCGGTGACGCTGGAGCAGATCTGGGGCCGTCCCGCCGTTGCTGAGCTACGAGACCGACTGTCCACGGCGTACGAACCGCACGAGATGCTCACGTTGCTCGAGGAAGAGCTGATGCGACGGCTGTGCGAGACCGCCGGCCTCGGACTGGTCCGCCATATGAGCAGCCTCATCGCGACGGCGGGCGGGGCAGTGGCGATCGGCGACCTGAGCTCGGCTGCCGGCGTCAGCAGCACCCACCTCGCGCAACGGTTCAAGGAACTCGTCGGCGTGACGCCGAAACGGCTCGCCCGTACGTACCGCTTCGCCACCACAGTGCTCGCGATCGACCCCGCCGTACCGATCGACTGGGGCGAGGTCGCCGGGGGAGCGGGCTACTTCGACCAGGCCCACTTCGGTCACGAGTTCCGCGAGTTCACCGGTCTCACGCCGACGCGGTATGTCGAAGTCCGGCAGAGGTTCCTGCGCGAACATCCCGGCCACGTCCTGGACAGCTGGCCGCTGCCGGCCGATTGATTTCTTACAAGAACGACAACCCACGACACGCTACTTTGAGGGCATCCGAACAGCAGAGGAGTACTCCGTGGGCAAGGTCGTCATGTACGGCTCGGTGTCGGTCGACGGTTTCGTCGCGGACGAGAACGACCAGCCCGGACCGCTGTTCGAATGGCTGACCAGCGGTGACGTCCCGTTGGACGACAGCGGCGTACTGAGGGTGTCGCAGACGTCGTACGACTACATCCGCCCCTACTGGGACCAGATCGGCGTGACAGTCGCCGGGCGCCACGTCTTCGACCTGACCGACGGCTGGGACGGTACGCCTCCGGCCGGGGTCGATCACGTGGTCGTCGTGACGCACCGGCCGGCGCCCGACGGCTGGGACCACGAGGCGCCGTTCCACTTCGTCGACGGCATCGAGGCGGCCGTGGCGAAGGCTCAGGAGCTTGCGGGGAACCGCCTGGTCGAGATCGCCGCCGGCGACGTCGGGGGACAGGCGCTTGCCGCGGGCCTGGTCGACGAGGTGCGGATGGACGTCGTACCCGTCGTGTTCGGCTCCGGCAAACGCTACTTCGGCTCGGTCGACGCCCAGCACCTGCTGTCGGATCCGGACGCGGTGATCCAAGGGAACCGGGTACTTCACCTGCGCTATCAGGTACGCCGTTGATCCGGGAAGCAACAGCTTGCGAAGGCGATGCGCTGGCGGAGCTGCACGCCCGGTCACGGGCCGCGTACTACGGCGCCGGCGGGCATGATGTGGCAGCGGTTCCCGATGCGCAGTACCGCTCGGCATGGCGAAAGATGGTCGAGGATCCTCGACTCGACGTCCTGGTAGCGGTCTCGGGCGACGACATCGTCGGCGTGATCACGCTGGATGCCAACGGGGCGTACCCGACCAATGCGCCTGACGAAACACGCGTCCGGCTGGTCGGGATCTTCGTCGAGCCCGGCCAATGGTCGAACGGCGTCGGCAGCGCCCTGATGGAACGCTTCGTCGCTATCGCACGCCAGACCGACGCTGTCGGCGAGGTGGACGTCTGGGAGCGGAACTCCCGTGCCATCCGGTTCTACGAGCGACACGGCTGGACCCGAGACGGAACCTCACGTCCAGGACCGGCTGGGGCGGACTACCTCGGCTTCGTCCATCGGCCGTGATCGCCTGTCGGAGGTCAGTGCCAGACTTCCGGACCATGACACTTCGCCCACCGCGCCTGAATCCCGGTGACCGCGTCCGTTTCGTCTCCCCAGCCAGCACGCCCGACCGCGAACTGGTGGCCAAAGGCATCGACCTCGTCACGAACTGGGGCCTCCAGGTCGAGCTCGGCGACCACGCCTTCGACACCCACGGCTACCTGGCCGGCACCGACGAGGACCGCCTGGCCGACCTCAACGACGCGTTCCGCGATCCGGGAGTACGCGCGGTCTTCGCCACCCGCGGCGGCAAAGGCTCCTACCGCATCGCCGACGGCCTCGACTTCGACGCCGTACGCCGCGACCCGAAGCCACTGATCGGCTTCAGCGACATCACCGCCCTGCACCTCGCCCTGTGGAAGTACGCCGGCCTGGTCCGAATCCACGGACCTTCGATGAGCTGGTACGAACCCAACTGTGGTCCCGACTGCGCCGAAGCCTTACGCCGGGCGCTCATGGCCACGGACGAGATCGTCGTACGGCAGGATCCCAACGAGCTGAGCGCCGTCCTGACCGAAGGCGACGCTGCGACAGGCTTCCTGATGGGCGGCAACCTCGACACCCTCCGCTGCTCCATCGGCGTCGATCTGTGCAGCCTGGACGGTGGCATCCTCCTCATGGAGGAGAACCACGGCACAGGTCTCGGCGTGGTCGACCGCCAACTGACCCAACTGATGAGATCAGGCCTACTCGACGGCCTCCGCGGCGTCGCCATAGGCCAGCTCACCGGCTTCGAGAACGACCTCATCAACGGCTGGACCGTACTCGACGTCCTCCGCGACCGCCTGTCAAACCTCAACGTCCCAATCCTCGGCGGCCTCCCCATCGGCCACGGCCCCCAACCCGCCACCGTCCCCCTCGGCACCCAGGCAACAATCAACCCAACAGCAGGCACCCTCACCGTCGCCCCAGGCGTCCACTAACCGCCGGGGGAGTACCAACGTGGAAGGGTGTCGCCTGTCGTGGTTGTGATTACCTGCCCCGTCGGTGCGGGCAAACGATCCGGACGACCCGTTCCACACCCGACTCGGACTGACCAACCTCAGCGCCATCTGGCCCAACTTCGCCGAACACGGAGCCCACTGGCTGCTCCTGACCGACATCGTCGAACCCCCGAGCACCGCAGCACCTACGAAGCCGCGATCCCTGGTGCCGTCATAGTCGTCCTCCGCCTGGATGTTCCACTCGCGCGTGTCCACGAACGCCTACGCCACCGAGAGTCCGGCGAATCCCTGACCTGGCACCTTCACCGCAGCGTCGAACTGCACCAGATGATGACCGCGCGCGGCGTCGGCGACATCGTCGTCACAGTCGACGGCGAAGAGCCACGACAGGTCGCCACGCTGATGCTCGAGAAGATTCAGCAGTCCGGTTCGCAGACGTAGAGTTGAAGCGCGGAGTCGGCGGCGAACGGCGTACGGGCCAAGTCGCCGAAGCGTTCGACCACCCGGAGACCGCCCAGCGACAGCAGCAACGGCAATTCCTGGGGAAAGATGCTCCGAATCTCGAGCGGCGCAACCACGAAGTCGGCCCGAGAATCGGTCGAGAAGTACCACCTGCCGCGCGTCACCTGCGCGGCCGCGTCGTAGGTCTCCGCGACATCGACATGCACCACGCCACGATCGGGATCCACGTACGACAACGCCTCGCGTCTGCGCCGAACGCCGTCCGCCTCCGCGAGCATGCGCACGCTCGGGTTGAACACGTCAAAGACGAGCCGCGCCCCAGGCGCGAGATGCTTTCGCACCGACCGGAAGCAGCTCACCAGGTCCTCGACTTCCTGCAGATGGAGCAGCGAATTGGCGGCGATGAACACGAGATCAAAGGTCCTTCCCAGGTCGAACTCGCGCATGTCGCCCTGCACCCACTCGATCTCCACGCCGCGCTCGCTCGCCTTCCGCCGAGCCTCAGCCAGCATCTCCGGCGAAAGCTCCAGACCCGTGCACGGACGCCCGTCCAACGCAATCGGGATCAACTTCTGCCCGGTGCCACACCCAAGCTCCAGAACCCGCCCACCCCGCCGCTCGGCCTCCGCCCGGTAGAAGTCGACAGCCTGCTCGCCGCCAGGAAACAACCGGTCGTACAACCTCGCGTCCGAGTAGAACTGCTCACTCATGAGACACACGCTCCCTAAAACTCGCCCGGGTCAGGGCGTGATGTCTTTCCGCATCTCGACCTGGACCGGCCGAAAGCCTTGCTGTTGGTAGAAGCTTCCGGCTCTTTCGTTCTGACTGTGTACCTGCAGCGTGATCGCGACGACCTCGTCCTGACGCGCCAACTCTTCCAGCCGTCCGAGCGGCCACGAGCCCAGCGATCCTGCCGCCCTCAGCCTCGGCGACGAAGAGATACAGCCCGCTGGTTCCATCGGCACGAGACAGGTCTTCGCGTACGGATTCGCGTACGTCGACCTTCCGGAAGTCGTCCGGCCAGTTCTCCGCGTGCCAGTCGACCGTCTCGGCGTACAGCTCGCAGATCTGGTCAAGATCCTCAGGCAGGCTGGCTGGCCGAATCGTCACCTCATCCATGGGAGCACCGTAGCCACCAGCTGAACTGGTGAGCACAGGAGTAGCGTCACGCAAACGTAAGTTCGAGAAAGAGGAAGCAGATGAACGACCGCCCGTCCTCGTTCGGCTCGAGCTCTGGGGGAGTATCGGCCGCCGGCGGTGGCTCGCTCACCTTCGAGATGCGGAAGCCTGCGTCGATGAAGGCGTTCAAGACGGCGCGCAGGGGACGGTGCCAGTAGGTCATCCACACCGTCTGGCCGTCTATCTCGTAGTCGTCGGAGTACTGGGTGAGCGCGTAGTAGTCGGCGTCCGAATGGCCCACGGCGTACACGGTGACCAGCCGCCCTCCTGGTTTCAGGACCCTCCGCAACTCGGCAAGCGGCCGCGCCCAGTCCGTGAGGTAGTGCAGGACCAGAGACGCAACCACCAGGTCGAACTCGCCGTCGCCGTAGGGTAGCCAGGTCCGCAACCTTCAGGTCGACGTCATCGCCCAATCGTTGCCGCACCAACTCGATCATCGCGGCACTACCGTCGAACCCCGAGACATCGGCACCCTTGTCCTGCAACTGCTTACTCAACGGTCCGGCGCCGCATCCAACGTCGAGCACCCGAAGGCCCGACACGTCGCCCGCCAGCCGAAGCAGTTCCGGCCGCGCGTAATAGGCGTTGTAGAGGCTGTTGTCGTTAACTGAGCTTCTGAAAGACGAGGCAGTAGTCACCGCTGATGAAGTCGAGCGGGCGGTCCCATTGAAGGTACGTCTCGCCACGGAAGGCGAGGTGGGGTCGCAGGATGTGCGCGATGTCCCACGCCAACGGAGTAACGACATCACCCGTTCGGATGTTCGCGGCGTTGATCACCAGGTAGCCGGCGTCTCGCAGGCAGTCCTTGACGGCCAGGAACACACTCAGCAACTCGTCCAGGTACGTCGAGTAGTCACCGTCCAGGGTCGAGAAGCCCGTGAGCGGGTTCTGAGGATGGTCGACAGCGCTCATGTACGGCGGTGACGTCAGACAAAGATCCACCTGCCCGATCTCGAGCCGATCGAGCTGTCGCGCATCCCCTTCGATGACCACGCCGTTCGAACCGAGCCGCTGCCTGATGAGCTTCGCTCGCTCTGGCAGCAGTTCGACGCCGATCGGTTTCCGGCCCATCTGATCGCTGACGACCAGTGTTGTGCCATAGCCGGCGAAGGGATCCAGGACGACGTCCCCAAGAGACGAATGCCGCTCCAGCACTTCACGGACGAGCGCCTGGGTGAAGTGGACATCTTCGGACGCCGCCTCCGGACGCTCCGCCACCAGTTCGTCCGCCGAAATGTTCACGACTCGCTCCATCTGCGGAGCATGGCATGCGCCCGGGTCAGCTGCGCCGGCCAGCAGCGACGTACCGGCTGTACGCCTTCGCTGAGTCAACGGCGTGGCGTTCGGGTGGCCGCGGAGTCGATGGCGTGTCGATCGATGGAGCGCCCCGACCTCGTTGGGCAAGAGCTCCGGGGGAGTTTCGGTCGCCGGGGGAGCCTCGCTGCGGTCGATTCGAGTCAGGTCCGCATCTCGAACCGCAGTGTCGTTCCAGCAAGCTTCTCGATCCTTGCCAGCAAGCCAGGCGCGATAGTCACGGGTTGGCCGTGAGCCTGGACTCTGATCCGGGTCGGGGAGAGCCATCCAAGGTCACCTGTAGCGCCGGCTGGAACTCCGAAAGGAGGAAGCGAATCCGCGCTCCTCGAACCGAGCTCGCTGGTCGTCGGCGACAAGATCGAAGACGGTGGCTCCTTCCTTGCATCGGACCTGGCACACTGTCTCGGCATGACCTCCGAGGCGCACATCGCCGAGCAGCAGCCGGACCACTACGACAGCTTTGCCGAGGCGTATGCGAGCGCCAACGAGAACGGCCTGTTCAACCGGTGGTACGCCCGGCCGGCGGTTCTCGACCTGTTGGGTGACGTCGCCGGGCGCCGGATCTTGGACGCCGGCTGCGGTTCAGGTCCGCTCGTCGCCGACCTACGGCAGCGAGGAGCGAGCGTGGCTGGGTTCGACGCGAGCCCTGCGATGATCCGGCTTGCCCGGGAGCGGCTCGGAGACGACGCCGATCTGAAGGTCGCCGACCTGACCCTGCCGCTTCCGTACGACAACGCGGCCTTCGACGATGCGTTGGCCGTGCTCGTGTTGCACTACTTCGAGGACTGGTCGGGCCCGCTGACCGAACTGCGCCGGATCCTGCGGCCCGGTGGTCGGCTGGTCGTGGTGGTCGTGGTGGTCAACCACCCGGCTATCACGCCGGTGCTGAACCCCGACGCCGACTACTTCGCGACCGTGCCGAACACGGAGGAGTACGACTTCGACGGCGTCTCCGCAACACTCACGATCTGGTACCGCTCGCTGAGCGCAATGTCGGAGTCGTTCAATGCCGCGGGCTTCAGGATTTCTGCGATCAGCGAGCCACCGGTGTCACCGGACACGCCGCCCGAGCTGCTACCCCCGAGTGAGTCCGACCCCACCCACTTCATCGGGTTCATCTTCTTCACCCTTGAGGCAGTTCCTCGACCTGGGCCAGCAACCCTGGCGCGATGCTCATGGGTTGGCCGTGAGCCCGAACTCTGATCCGGATCGGTGGCTCGCCTTCGAAGGTCACACGTGTTGCCGGCTGGAACTCCGACAAGAGGAAGCGAATCCTCTCGAATCCGTGCTCTGCGAACCGAAGCTCGCCGCCTTCCGCGACAAGATCGAACTCGAACGTCACGATGGGACCCTAGCCAGCGCTCAAGGGCAGGACCGCGCGGAATGCGGCAAATCCGGACGCTAGGACTGAACGATGTGGATGAAGACGTCGGGTCGTTCAGCGGCGGGACGGTCGACCAAGAGGTCCACGGACAGGGTCAGCCCGTCCGAGTTCGTGTCCCCGACTTGATCGATCGTTCGGGACGCTGACCACGTGCTCGGCTGCCACTGGATGAACCTGGAGGGCAACTCCTGGTCCCAGGCGGATTCCATTGGCAGAGCCGGCGACGAAGACGAAGGTGTGGGCTTCAGAGCGCCCCTGGTGAGCCGATAGGCCACGAGAAGCTTTGCCAATCCGGCGCGATCGGTGGAGAAGCGCAGGTAGATCTGGTTGCTATCCCAGTCGCGGAGCTGTACCCATTCGAGGGCTCTGACGTCCGGAGGCAGGTCGAGGTCGTAGTACTTGACGTGGTCGCTGAACTCTCGACTCTCGACAGTCCCGCTCGTGACCTCAACGTCAGGCTCGGGCACGCAGCCCACGGTGGCGACGAAGGCGGCCGCAATCGCTGCAGCTAGCGTTGCACGACTTCGGCTGCACACAGCGCCACACTACGGCAGCCGAAGGGCATGAAGAGGCAGCGATCGGAGGTCCTACTTAATCGCCGATAATGGACATTATGTCAACTAGTGCCTCTGTAGCGCACCAGATGAATCAGTCACCTCGACTGCTTCGCAGGGGTAACTGATCGAGTGCGGCGGAGAGGAATGCGTCGCGGCGTTCGGTGATGGCCGCTGCGTCCAGCGGGCTGCCGTCGTCAGCGAACCCCGGGAAGCAGTGCATCACAGTCGGCGTGTTGAGCGCGGCTACCGCATCCCAGTACGGGACAGACGTTGCCGCCCGACCGGCCTGTTGCTGCCAGCCCTCCAACACATGGGGCGGGGCGTCCTGGCCGTACTGAAGGGCCATCTGCATCCGCAGGCTGCCGAGATCGACCCCCGGATCGCCGACGCCGGCCGTCTTCCAGTCGATCAGCGCGACGCAACGATCTCCCTCCCAGAGCATGTTGCCGGCCCAGACGTCGCCATGCACGAACACCGACGCGGACGCGGGCACACCGTGCGACCTGACCCGCTCGTCGGCCCGTCGCAGAAGAGAAGTGGTCGGCATCGAGCCTCGCCGGCGTTCGTCGGCGAGGTCGTCAACGGCGCACGGCCGAGGGCGGTACGGCAGGTGGGCCTGAGCCTCCATGGTGAAGGCGTGGACCCTGGCAAGGGCGGCTCCTCCTTCCCGGAGCCGGGCGACCGAAGCCGTCGGCGGGAAATCGGCGCTGCCGGACAGGAAGGTCTCCAGGGTGGTGACGGTTCCGCTCCCCCGCCCGCCGAAATCGGCGGCGACAAGCCGCGGCGCGGCCATGCCATGGGTCTCGGCCAGCTGAAGGGCTCGGGCGTTCGTGATCAGCCACGCGGCGGCGATCCAGCCCCGGACGGGTACCTTCAAGATCACGTCCGTGGCCTGAGCCGGCGGCCCTTCGAATCTCAGGCGGAACGTGCCAGGCGGGCGGTGGTCGCCGCGACCTAGGCTTTCGACGGAAAGCTGGCTCCTGCCGGCACCCAGGACACCGCACGCCCAAGCCAGCGCAGCTTCACGTGGCGAATGAGTCATCTTCGAAGTTCCCTTCAACAGTGAATGTGTGTGAAGGGGAACGGAGAGAAGATGGAACTCTCCCGCCCACCAATACGTTTTCACACCTCCCCCCTTAGTTCAAGCGCGGCAGTTCGGATGTGCCTACTTCCGTTCGGAGTCCGGCGCGCTGGAGTTCGGCTTGGAGTTCCTCGTACCGGTAGGGCCAGCAGGACAGCACTTCGGAGCGGACAAGGACCGGCCCACTCGCATCAACCTGGGCGATCGCAATCTCGATGTGGTGCTCTTCGTCCCAATTCGGTGCGATCTCCCAGCGGTAGATCACGACGGCATCGCGACCGTTCCGGCGAACGAGTCGGTCGCTGATGTCGAGCCGGGAACCTCTGACCCGCACGAGTTCCCACGTGCGGATGTGAGTACCAAACGTCCGCCAGGGCGCAGGAGACGTGACATCGACTCCAGAGCAGCTCCCCTGCCTGTCGCGCCCGCGGCATGGTGAAGCGAGTTGCCAACACAGAACACCATGTCGAACGTGCCGTCCTCGAAATGGTCGGGCAACTCTTCCCAGTTCGCCCGCAGAGCCTGGACGGATGCCCCGAACTCCTCCGACAACTCTGCAGTCCGACGAACCATCGCTCTGCTGGCGTCAGTTGCGACAACCTGCATGCCACGGCCGGCTAGGCCAACCGCCAGCTGTCCGGTTCCGCACGAACAGTCGAGGACGCGAGCGTTCGCACGCGGCAGACTCACGGTGGGAGGTCAGTCCATCAGTGGAGCGAAACCGGGCACCAATGGTTTTGCGCGAGGCCACGCCGTCCGCGGACGGCGGTCACCTGTCGCGTTCGGTGCTGACGATCAGGAAGTTCGGCAGGGCGACGTACGACTCGATCGCGTCGATTCCGCTGTCCCGTGCGACCTGTGGATCAAGTCGGGGTTCGCACAGTTCAATCACGCGACATCCGAGACCGGCGACCTCGTTGATGTACGCCGACAGCGGGCGGTGGAAATCGGGTGCGTAGCCCGCTGGCATCTCGTACTCATCCAGGTACCGGTCGAGTTGGTAATGGCCGTGATCCCGCCACGTTGGGTAGAGGTTCTCGAACGCCGGATGAGTGATCGAGAACACGAACCGGCCGCCCGGCTTGAGTGCGCCGACGCACGCTGCCATCGCCGACTGCCAGGCGGGTATGGCGAGCAGCACCATGCTGCAGACGACCGCATCGAACGGCTGACCAACCTCCGGCAACGACGAGAGATCAGCCTGCACGAACCTGATCCCCTGCTGCCGCTCCTGCTCGAGCTTCTGAGCGCGCGCCAGCAGAGCGGCAGCTGGCTCCACACCAACGACTTCAGCTCCGCGTGCGGCCAACAGCCGGCTCAGATACCCCTCGCCACTGCCTGCGTCGAGGACTTTCCGACCGTCGACGGGCCCCAGCATCCGGAGCAGGTTCCCGTTCATCAAGTGGCGCTTGGGAAAGTCGCCCTGATCGTCGTACGCCTCAATCGCGTCAGTCGGCATCGCCGACCACGCTGCGATCGCCTCGGCGTTACTGATCGTGGACATGGGGCCACACCTCTCAGGCAACAGATAGGCCGGGACAGCCATGTAACCTACCGCGTCGCTGAGCGATCTCCGCGTGCGGCCGAGTGCACGATGTTCGCGGCTGGGGCGGTGACGTCGTGCACTCGGCCGCGCTGGTCAGGGCACGACCACCACGTCGCCGACCATGCCCATGTCGTCATGGATGGCGCAGATGTAGTGGAAACTGCCCGTTGTGGTGAAGGTGACCTTGAACGGTGCTCCCGGCGTGAGGACGCCGCTGTTCAGGTCCCCGCCGGCGTACTGGGTCGGGTCGCCGGACGGGGCAAGGATGGCGAGCCCGGGCGGCTCATGGCCGAAGGTCACCGTGTGCGGTGCGCCTGGCCCGGCCACGAAGAACGAGACGGTCGTGCCCACATGCACCACGAGATGGTCACGCACGAACCGCATCACTCCGAAGCCATCTCCTTCCACCGCGACCTGCACGCTGGAGCCCGTGGTGGATTGGGACTGCCGGGCCTCGCGCCACGCGGTGCGGCCGTCGAACAGTTTGGCGTGGGCTTGCTGCGTACCCACCCGGTTGTAGTCCTGCTGGGTGTACGGGTAGGCAGTGCCGGCGGGACGGACGTGCACCGTGCCGGTCATCATCAGGCCGTGCAGGAGACAGTAGTAGGTGAAGTCGCCCGTCTTCGTGAAGGTCAGGTGGTACGTGGCCGCGGGGTTGGTGAAGACGAAGATCGGCTGGGTGGCCATGATGCCGGAGTTGTGGTACCCAGTGCCGTCGTAGACCGAGGAGCCCTGAAGGCTGGTGTCGTGCGCGTCGAACGGGTCGAACTCCGGCAGTGCCGTCCCCGGCGCAAGGAAGGTGACGGTGTGCGGCTCGGCGCTGCTGGACGTCCACTGGACTGTGTCGCCTGCATTGATCCAGACGTTCTTGGGAAGGAACGCCATCGCGGTCACCGCCATGTCGGGCGTCTCCGCGCCGACCTGGACATGCCAAGCGACTGGGCCGGCAGTGGTTGCCGACGCGCTCGAACCTGCGGCGACAGGAAGGATGACGGCGCAGATGGAGACGACGGCCATGACAAGCCGACGCCGTACGGGTTTACCGAACATGGGACGCTCCTAACGCTGGGCTCACGGTCACGGTCGCGGCCGCGTCGGAGATCAGGTGCGTACGTCAATGCCCCCTTGCAATGTCGGGCAAAGCCATCCGCCCCCAGCCCTGGACCGACGTCTTGAGAGTCCGTCTCCCGAGTCCCAGCCGTCAAGAGGTAGCTGTCGCCGAGGCGCGAGGCGTCGAGCCTTGCGGTGGGGCCAATACGCAGAGTATTCGGTCGTACGCTGGCACTGCCGCGGAGCCGCTGCGCCGTAGGGACTCGAAAAGCAGCTGATTCTGTTCGGGTGGCGGCCTAGGGTTTCGGGTTGATGACCGAACTTTTGGCGCGGCTTCGTGGCTCGGGCTCTGTGGTGGCGCTCGTGGCGGCCGCGGTTGCATCCGTGGGTTCTGCGCTGGGCAGTGTTGTCGCCGGGCGCGTGGCTGCGGGACCCAACTGGCGGTTGGTTGGATTGCTGATGGTGTGTGTTGTCGGCGGTGCCGTGATCAACAGCGTCGGCAAGGTCGTTTGGGTCGGTATGGCCGACAGGGTCGAAGGCCGGCTTCGTGAGGACGTGCTGCAGGCCGCGATCCGGCAGCCGCTGGCCGTTCTGAGTGAGCAAGCCGTCGGTGAGATCTTGGACCGGGTCGACGACGACACGCACGAGGTTGGTGCTCTGCTGCGGTCCCAGGTGTGGATGCTGGCGGGGATCCTCCTCGGCACGATCCCGATGTGGATCGTTGCCGGGGCGACCTGGTGGCCGGCGGCGGTGCTCTTCCCGGTGCTGGCCGTGGTCACCTGGTACGCCGTTCGCAAGCTCCTGGCCGAGCTCGCCGGACGGAAGGTCGTCGAGGAGATGGCCTGGACCGATCACACCGCCGTACTCGAGGAAGGCATCGCCGGCCGGGACGATCTGCGGACGAGCCTGGGCCAGGCGCACGTCCTGCTCAGGGTTGCCCGGCTCTCGGCCGTGGTGCACGAGAAGTTCAACTCGAGGGTCTCTGTGGACAGCCGGATCGCGCGTCGGGCCGGTGTGCTGTTGCATGGCCTGCTCGCAGCGATCAGCGTTGCCGGGATCGCCCTGGCCGTCGACAGCCACCTCTCCGTGGCACGGTTGGTGACCCTGTTCCTGGTCACCTCGACCTTCGTCGGACAGATCGCGACGCTGGCTAACAACCTGCCCGCTCTGCAGGCCGGTCTCGGCGCGATTATCCGGCTGCGGCAGCTGCTGGCCGCCGAACCCGAACCGGAGGGTGGGCTCGAATTGGATGGCCCGATGGACCTCGAGATTCGCGACCTGAACTTCTCGTACGCCGAGGGCACCTTCGCCCTCCGCGACATCGACCTGCGGGTACTGGACGGTCAGACCATCGCCCTGGTCGGACGTACGGGCTCCGGCAAGTCGACCCTGGCGTCACTGATCTCACGAGCCGTCGAGCCGCCGCCGGGCAGCGTGTTCCTGGCCGGTCACGATATCGGCGAGCTTGATCTGCAGAAGCTGCGCGCGGCAGTCGGTGTGGTCACGCAGAAGACGGAGATCCTTGCCGGCAGCCTCGCGGAGAACATCGCCCTGTTCAACGACGACCTGCCGAGGTCGGTCATCGAGGCGGCCGTGGTGGAACTCGGGCTGACCGACTGGGTGGCAGGCCTGCCGGAGGGCTTCGACACGCTGCTCGGCCCGGGTGGTACGTCGTTGTCGGCCGGGGAGGAACAACTGGTCGCGTTCGCCCGACTACTGGTCCGCGACGTCAGGGTGGTGATCCTCGACGAAGCCACCGCGCGGATGGATCCGCTCACCGAGCGGCTCGTGATCGCCGCATCGGACCGCCTGCTGTCCGGCCGTACGGGCGTTCTGATCGCCCACCGGCTCTCGACGATCGCCCGAGCACCGCTGGTCGCCGTACTCGATCATGGCCGGGTCGTCCAGCAGGGGGTTCGTGCCGAGCTGGCCCTCTCCCCCGGACCGTTCCGGGAACTCCTGCTGGCCAGCGCTTCCGAACCCGCGTATCACGAGCCGGAACGTACGATCGACGCCCCGGTCGGAGGTCGGCGCCGTACCGGCGTACCGCCAACACGTGTCGATCTCGGCACCGGACCGAGTCTCGCCCGCGGCGTCGTTCATGTGCTGCTGATCCGTCCGGAATGGAGCGTGATCGGCGCGCTGATGTTCCTGTTCGCGGGCCTGACCGGCGCGCAAGGAGCGATGACCGGCGTGGTGTGGGGCCATGTCGTCGAAGCCCTGCAACACGGGCGCGCACCGTGGTGGCTCGCGGTAGCCCTGGCGGGGACCCTGCTCGCTGCCCCTCTGCTGTTGGCCGAAGGCCTCAGGCGGTATCCGCGCCGTGCGGCGGAGGTGATGCTGCGGACGCGGATGTCCGTGCTCTTCGGTCAGACCAGGCAGCAGCGACTCCCGCGTACGCCGCCGGGCGAGGTGGTCGCCCGCTCCATGGATGCCCAGCGGATCATCAGCTACGGCGACCGCTGGATCGACTTCATCAACGCCCTGGTGATCGCGGTGGTCACCGCCCTGCTCGGTGGCACTTGGCTGGCAGGCGCCGTACTGCTGGCCGTGATGCTCTCATCGGCGCTGGCGTCGGCTGCCGGCCGACCCGTCGCCGGTCGATCGGCGGCCGCGGCATCGGCCGCCCGAGCCCGGTTCGGCCGCGCGCTCGTGTCCGCACTGGAGGCGGCGCGGACGATCAAGTTGGCAGCCGCGACGCCGCAGGTGCACGCTCATTTGCGGTACGTCGACGGCGGCCGGGTGGAGGCCGCGGTACGGGAACACCGGGTGCAAGCCTGCCTCGACGGCATCCCTGTCGTGGTGGTGCAGGTCGGCGTGGTGGCGGCGTGGGCGGCGTACACGGGTCACGTCTGGAGCCTGGCCACGGCGCTGCTGGTCGCCAATGCGGTCAACGGCTTCGACTACTTCGGACGGGTCGCGAGCTCGGTCGTCACGGACGCGCCGGGTACCCGGGCCTGGCAGGCCGAGACCAGCCGTTTCGCCGGCGGAACCGACCTGATGGACCTGCCGCCCGGTGTCGACCTGGTCGCCGGCATCGCGCCCGGACCCGAGCCGGTCCCCCGGACCCGGCTGCGTCGGTTGGACCTGATCGACCTCAGCGCGATCCACGACGACGGCACGATCGGCGTCGCCGGCGTCGACCTGACCGTCGAGGCCGGGCAGTTGGTGCTGTTGGTCGGGCAGGTCGGTTCCGGTAAGTCCAGCCTGCTCTCCGCCCTGGCCGGACTGATCGATCATCGCGGCCAGCTGCGTTGGAACGGCGAAGTCGTCGACGATCCACAGCTGTTCCTGCGGCCGGGCCAGGTCGCTCATGTTGCGCAGGTCCCCCGGGTGCTGTCCGGCACGTTCGCGGACAACGTACGGCTCGGGCACGCGCGCGCGTTCGAGGGTCCGGTTGCGGGTGCGCGCCTGGACGCGGACGTCGCTGATGCGGGCGGCGAGGACGCGCTGGTCGGGCATCGCGGCGTACGACTCTCCGGCGGTCAGGTCCAACGGCTCGCCCTTGCCCGCGCCCTGGCGACGGATGCGGAGTTGCTGCTGGCCGACGACGTCTCCAGCGCCCTGGACGCCGCCACCGAGATCGAACTGTGGAAGTCGCTACGAGAACGCCACGCAACGGTCATCGGCGCAACCTCAAAACGGGCTGCGCTGGCGCAGGCGGATCGCGTGGTCGTACTGGTCGACGGCGAGATCGCCGCAGTCGGCCCATGGTCCGAACTCACCAGGCGTTGGTCCCACTTAGCCGGCTGACCCTAATACCCGGAGCTTGAAGATGAGGATGCCGAGGTGCTTGTTCATCCAGTCCTGTTTATCCGGGGGTGTTCAGGCCGGTGAATTCAAGGCCGTGGTGAGGCGTTTGTGTAGGGCGGTTAGGGTGGCTTGGTTTCGTTGGGGTTGGGGGGTTTTGGTGTCGGGCCAGTGGGTCAGTTCGTTGGCGAGCCAGGTTAGGGCGGTGTGTTCGGCTAGGCGTTGTTCGATGATGAGTTCAGATGTGGCCGTGGTGATGTGCAGGCGGTCTGGGAACGGGCCGCCGTTGGCGAGGAGGCTGTCGAGCATTGTCAGGCCGGCTTGCATTTCCTGCTGGATTTGTTCCAGGCGTTCGGCGACTCGGGCCTTCAGGGTTGGCAGGTCGGACTGGTCGGCGAAGATCAGGCGTAGGGCGATCTCGCTGTTGGTGCCGGTTGGGGTGACCGGGGTGGCCAGCCAGCGGCGGATTGTTCGACGGCCGGCCTCTGCGGCGCGCCATCGCTGACCAGCTCTGCTGCCGGCCTCAACAGGAACAGCTTCGACGAGCCCGCGTTCGGCCAGGCGTTTGGGCTCGCCGAGCAGGCCGCGACGGCTCGCCGTCCATACCCAACGCAACGAACGTTGGGTCTGCTCAGCCAGCGCGTACGCCGTCATCGGCGCGGTCGCCAGCAATCCGAGGACTGCCAGCGCGTTGAGCGACGGCAGGTCGCCGCCCTCCTGCTTCGGGTTGTCTCTTGCCATGGCGAGCAGTGTAGTGCAAACTGCACCTCAATGGTGCATTCTGCACTACGAAGGAAGGTTCGGCGATGACGCTGACGAAGACCTCCGATGCGGAACTCGAGGCCCGCACCCGCATTGCCTTCGAACGGTTCTGCGGGCTGCTGGCTCGAAGCGATCCGCAGCGCACGCTGGTGAACTCGGCGTGGACCTGCCGCGACGTGGCTGCCCACCTGCTCGACGTGCTCGGCCGCTACACCCGGCGAGATCTCACCGTGCCCGCGGGGCTCGCCGAGTCGCCGCGCGAAGTACGGGACCTGAACGGGCACGACCTCGCCCGCCACGCAGACGCCTCGGTGCCTGACCTACTCCCCCTGCTCAGGTCCGAATTCGAGGCCTACATCGCCCTCGACATTCCACTCGACGCGCGTTTCCCGTTCCACGCCGGGCAGACCATCGACGGGGCCGGTGCGCGCGGGAACCTGCTCGGTGAACTGCTCGTCCACGGCTGGGACGTCGCCCGTGCGGTGAAAGCGCCCTGGCCGATCGAGGCACGCGACGCCGTACTCCACGTCAACGGCGGCCTGCAGGTCGCGCCCGGCTGGCTCGACACGACGGCCGCCGCAGGCCTCCAGCTCCGCGTCCGCCTCCACATCGTTGGTGGCCGGCCGCAGCTGATGACCATCGACGACGGCGCCTGCACTGTCACGGACGCCGACACCTTCGACGGCCCTGTCGACGTCGTCTTGTGGTGCCGGGCCGTGCCGATCGACCTGCTGTTCGTCAAACGCATCGGCTTGGCGGGCGCCGTACGGCGTGGGCTCGCGATCGTCGGCGGCCGCCGGCCATGGATCGGCGCGCAGATCCCCCGGCTGTTCCTCCCGGTCTAACCGGCAAGCGAGGCGACGATGTCGGTGAAGGCGTCGCGGGCCGGGTCTGCGATGTCCTTCAGCGCGGCCAATGCGCAGGCCGACGGCGGCAGGTCGCGGATCGGGATCGTGAGCACGTCGGGATGCTGGAAGTGTTCCGCGAACGGTGCGACCGTCGGGTGGACGAGGCGACCTCGGGCCAACAGGTACAGGAGTTCGGCGTTGTCGTCGACCGCCGCGTCGACGAAGTGGATCTCGCGACCGGACGGTGTCCTGGACGGGCAGGTTGCCTCGGCCGCTTCGGCGGTGAGTCCGTACGGGCGTCTGACGGCGTGATCTGCCAGATCCTCGACGGACAGCTCGGCGCGGCCGGCGAGTGGATGCGTACGGCCGACCATTACGACCCGTTGGTCGTCCGCGCTCAGCACCGGGCCGACGACGACGTCGGGCTGGTCGAGCGGCAGGCGCGTCACGACCAGGTCGACCTCGCGGCGGCGCAGCGGACCGAGTCGATCGTTGAACGGCGTGGTGCTCAGCTGCACGGTCGCGCCGTCGTACGTCGTCTCGAACTGCTCGATCGCGCGACTCAACACCTCCACCCCTGAGGCCGCGTTCAGCAGCCCCACCCGCACGACCCCAGGCCCGCTCCCCCGGAACGTCGCCGTACGCAGGACCCGTTCGAGACCGTTCACCGCGGGGCTGAGGTCGTCGTAGAGCGCGGAGCCGGCTTCGGTCAGTTCGACGACGCGGCTCGTACGACGGAACAGTGGCCGGCCGCCCAACTTCCGTTCGAGGGCTCGTACGGTCTGGCTGACACGTGAGGTCGTGAGCCCGAGACGTACTGCCGTGCGGCCGAAGTGCAACTCCTCGGCGAGCACCAGGAACACGCGCAGCTCTCGCAACTCGACGTCCGGCATCGTTGAGCGATGCTACACGTTCCGTGCCGCAGATCGGCGTTGATGGCGACCGCCCACGCTGCGAGGGTCGAGTCATGGATTCCGGCAACCCGATCACGGTGGGCGTGCTCACGCCCCACGCAACAGCTGGGCCCGAGGTTGAGCTGGCGCGAGGCCGGATCCGGGTGGAGCTGTCGAGCACGTCCGACAGCCCGGCGATCACCGCCGACGACCTGCGTGCGCGGGCACGGCCCGCGGTGCTCGACGAGGCGGCGTCGGTGCTGCTGCCTACAGCGGATGTGTTGGTGTTCGCGTCGACGGGCTCGGGGTATGCGCTCGGGTACGACGAGGAGTCCGCGCTCGTCGAGGAACTTCGGGAACGGTGGGGCCGACCGTTCTACAGCACCTGCCTGTCGGCCGTTTCGGTGCTGCGGTCCCGTGCTGTCGAGCAGGTCAGCGTCGTGCACCCGCCGTGGTTCGGGGACGAACTCAACGAGCTTGGCGCGGAGTACTTCCGCAGTCAGGGATTCGAGGTCGTCGACGCTCGGCTGGCGGATCTCCCGGACGAATTCCAGCCGGCGATGGTCGTGGAGTGGATTGCACAGCGGCTCTCCCCCGGCACTCAAGCAATATTCCTTGGTGGCAACGGATTCCGAGCTGCTCGGGCTGTTCAACCGTTGGAACGCCGAACTGGATGCCTGGTCCTGGAGGCGAATCAGGTCCTGCTGCACTCAATTCTTCAGAAGGAGAGATAGGTCATGCGAGATGTCATTCTGTACATGTCGATGTCGCTCGACGGTTTCGTCGGCAGCGATCGTGAACACCCGGGAATGGCGATTCCCGAAGGTGACGAGCTCAAGCAGTGGAAGCTCGATCGAATCAGAACGGCCGGGGCGCATCTGATGGGGCGTACGACGTACCAGGAAATGGCGTCGTACTGGCCGCATTCGGACGACGAGTACGCGGCGCCGATGAACGACGTCCCGAAGGTCGTGTTCTCGACGACGCTGACCGATGCCGAGGCGAGCTGGCCGACGACCCGGGTGGCGCGGGGCGATCTTGCCGCTGAGATTGCCGCGATCAAGGACGAGCCTGGCGCGGACGTGATCGTGTGGGGCGGGCGGCGGTTGGCCGGCGCGCTGGCGGCGGCGGATCTGATCGACGAGTACCGGTTGCTGATCCAGCCGCTGGTGCTCGGCGCGGGTGAGGCGTTGTTCGATCAGCTTGCGGGGTCGCGGCATATGAAGTTGGTCGAGGCTTTGCCGTTCCCCAGTGGTGTCGTCGTGCATTCCTACCGGCGTGTGGATTAGCCGAGGCAGAGGCAGAACGGGTGGCCGTCGGGGTCGAGCATGACGCGGTGGTCCGCGGGGCGTGGTTGGACGGGGGCGAGGGTGGCGCCGCATTCGGTCGCCCAGGATACGGCGGCGTCCAGGTCGTCCACACCGAGGTCCAGGTGCGTCGTGGACGACTGTTCGCCTTCTATGGCGGGCCATTGCGGTCGGCGGTAGTTGGCTTCGTAGTCGAAGTTCAGGGCCGGCTCGGCGACACCTTCGGGCGGGCAGACGAGCGCGTAGCCGGCCTCGGGCGGTTCACCGGGACGGGGGCCTTCTTCTCGGATGTACGGCCAGTTGAGCAGGCGCGCGTAGAACCGCGCCAGCTCACGCGGCCGGGCGGCCATGATCGTCAATGCTCCGAGCCGGATCCGCGGTGGATGTGCCTGCATCTCGTGAGAGTAGACGAAAGGGTGGGCGCGTGGTCCAGGTTGCCCAGCGCCAGAGGTATTCGAGGGGGCCTTGGGGGTGGTGGCGGAGCCAGAGGGTGGACCAGAGGGATTGGGTGGTGAGGATGCCGGCGGCGATCAGGACGACGTCCGACGTGGAGATGGTGTGGAGGTTCAGGACGCGGATGATGGTGAGGACGAGGATGGTGGCCGAGAGGTAGTTCGTCAGGGCCATTCGGCCCAGGGGGCTGAAGATTGCCCTCAACACAGGGCGGAGCGGCGTTCGGAGCAGGATCAGGAATAGGCAGATGTAGAACGTTGCGACGACGAGTCCTCCAGCAGCGAGTGCGAACGAGAAGGCTCTGTCGCCGGCCTGCAGCTTTGTTTGCCAGATCAGCAGAGGTACGGCGAGCAGCGCCAGCGTGACCGTCACCGCTGGCAGCACGCGGCCGGGCTTCTCCCCCGCGGCCAGGCGGTCGACGATGCCGAGGCGGACGAGGGCCGAGCCGGTGAGGAACAGGCCGGCGGTCAGCGAGAAGCGGCCGTCGCCGGTGATCAGCGAGACCAGGATGAGGACCGGGCCGAGTACGGCGACGGCACGCGGTGGGAGCCAGCTCGACGGTAGGAGGACCAACAGACCGACCACGGCGTACGTCGACAGAATGTCGCCCCACCAGAGCAGCAGGAAATGCGCGGCGCCGATCACGAGCAGTGTCAGCAGCCGACGTAACAGCAGCACCCGTGGACGCGGCACCCGTCCCGCCGCCGAGCGGAGCAGCAGCGCGAACCCGATCCCGAAGAGCAGCGCGAAGATCGGCATGAACCGCTGTTCGACGAACAGCCCGAGCCAGGTCGCGCCGTCGGGCTCCCCCGCGGCGGTGATCGTGCGGCCGCCGGAGATCGGCTGGACGTTCGCGAGCAGGATCCCGCACAGCGCGAAGCCGCGGATCACGTCGAGCGCGAGGATCCGCGGCTGTCCGGATGAGGTAGGCATGCTTCCACCCTGACCGGCGCCAACGCTGGGCGGCAGCGGCCGGAAGTACGTTCGGACAGTACTTTCGGCCGGTTCTGACCGGTAGCACCCGTTCCGTACGCTGAACCCCGTGCGGTTTGCGAGAACGAGTATGGACGTAGCGCTCGGCGGCGTCGTACTGGCGCTGCTCGCATACTCGGCGCACCAGCTGGCGACGGTCTGGGGACCGCAGTACTGGATCCTCGACGCGGTGGCGGGCGCGGTTGTCGGGGTCATCGCACTGTTGCGGCGGCACGACCGGTGGCGCGCCGCCGTCGCGGGTCTGGCGATTGCCGTCGTCACGGGCCTCGTCGCATGGACGGCCGGGCTACCCACGGAGCCGGGGCCGGCGATGGCGCTGGCCCTGGCGGTGCTGGTCGGCTCGGGTATCGCCGCACTGCCGACACTGCAGGCGTGCGCGGTGGCCGGCGGTGGGCTGATTGTTGCCGCAGGCAGCGTGTTGATCGGCCACAGCTCGGGCATCGGCACCGTGAACGCAATCGGCTGGCTCGTCGCGGTCGCCGCCGGTTCGTCGGTACGGATCAGGGATGTACGGCGCCACGCCGCCGCCGAGCGGATCCGCCAGGACGAGCGGCTCGAGCTGGCGCGCGAGCTCCACGACGTCGTCGCCCACCACATCTCCGGCATCGTCCTGCAGGCACAAGGCGGGCGCATCGCCGGACGACGGACGCCGTCGCAGTACGACGAATCGCTCGCCGGGATCGAGGCCGCCGGAGCCGAGGCATTGGCGGCGATGCGCCGGATGGTCGGTCTGCTCCGCAGCGACGACGTCGTCCCCGGACCGGTCCGTCTCGACGAGCTCCGCGAGCTGGTCGAGCGCTTCCAGGACCGCGGGCCCGCCGTCGAACTGCACCTGCCGGCAACCGAACCGTCCTGGCCGCCCGAGGTGATGATCACCGTCTGCCGAGTCGTGCAGGAGTCACTGACCAACGTCGCCCGCCACGCACCACAGACGCCGACTGTGAAGGTTCGCGTCGCGCAGGTGCGGAACACGGTCGCCGTCGAGGTGGTCGACGACGCAGAGCCGACGACCCGGCATCAACGCGCAGGCTACGGGCTGATCGGTCTCCGCGAGCGCGTCGAGGCCCTGGGCGGAACCCTCGACGCAGGCCCCGGCCCGACGGGCTGGGCCGTCTCAGCCTCCGTCCCGTTGGAACCGGCCCGATGATCGGCGTGCTGCTCGCCGACGACCAGGCGTTGGTCCGCAGCGGCCTGCGGCTGATCCTCGAGAACCAGCCCGACATCCACGTCGTCGCGGAGGCGGCGGACGGCGTCGAGGCGATCGCCCTCGCGCGCGAGCTGCGCCCGGACGTCTGCCTGGTCGACATCCGGATGCCGCGCCTCGACGGCGTCGAGGTCACCCGCGCCCTGGCCGGTCCCGACGTACCCGAACCGCTGAAGGTCGTGGTCGTGACGACGTTCGACCTCGATGAATACGTCTACGGCGCGCTCCGCGGCGGTGCAGCCGGGTTCATCCTGAAGGACGCCGGCCCGACGATGCTGACCGAGGCGGTCCGGGCCGCGTACGCCGGGGACGCGCTCGTCTCCCCCTCCATCACGGTCCGGCTGCTCCGCCGCCTGACACCCGCCGCTGGTACGACGGTCCGCACTCCGCTGTCCGATCGCGAGCTCGACGTGGTCCGCGCGATCGCCCGCGGCCGGACGAACCACGAGATCGCGGCCGAACTGTTCATCTCGCTGAGCACCGTGAAGACATGTCGCCGGCATCCAGACCAAGCTGGAGGCCCGGAACCGCACCGAGGTCGCGGTCTGGGCCTGGCAGTCAGGACTGGTGTAGACCGCCCTTGTGAATGCGATCACGAGCTGCGAGGATCTGCGCAATGACCAGCGACGGCGCGGTACGACGGGGGCGGCTGCGCGGCCGGCTGGACCGGATGCGCGACACCTGGGACCCACCGCGGACGAAGGACCTCGCGAACCCGTACAGGTACCTCATCTGGCTCACGCGTCAACAGGCCGGCCGCGTCGGCTGGGGCGCCGCGCTGGGCACCTGCTGGATGGTCGGCCTGACCGTACCGCCGTGGGTCCTGTCGAAGGCCGTTGACGAAGGCCTCGCCGCCCGCGACACCAGTGCACTGGTCGGGTGGGTTCTGCTGCTGCTCGGGGTCGGCGTACTCAACGCACTTCTCGGGATCGCACGGCACCGCACGATGACGAAGATCCGCACGGACGCGTCGATCCGCTCCGTCCGTGCGACTGTCCGGCACACGTCCCGGCTCGGTGCGTCGCTGGCGCGGAGCATGAGCGCGGGCGAGGTCGTGACGGTCGGGATCAGCGACGTACTGACCGTCGCCCAGGCGCTGACCGTGACCGGGCCTGGCGTCGGTGCGGTGATCGCGTACGCCGTGGTCGCGGTCGTGCTGTTCACGATCTCCCCGCTGCTCGCGGCCGTCGTACTGGCCGGCGTGCCGCTGCTCGCGGTCGCGGTCGGCCCGTTCTTGCAGCGGATCGAGCGGACGGGCGGGACGTACCGGGTGCACCAAGGCCGGCTGACGACTCGCCTCGTCGACATCCTCGGCGGGCTGCGGGTGCTCAACGGCTTGGGCGGGAAGACGTTCGTCGCGGAGCGGTACGGGCGGGAGTCGCAGGCGCTCATCGGGCACGGGTACCGGGTCGCCGGGCCCGCGAGTTGGGTAGGCGCGTTGTCCACGGGGTTGCCGGCGTTGTTCCTTGCCGCGGTCGTGTGGTTGTCGGCGCGGATGGCTGCGACCGGTGCGATCACGATCGGGGATGTGGTCGCGGTTTATGGGTACGTCGCGATGCTGGTCGTCCCGGTGTCTGCGTTTGTCGAGGGTGGCGGGGACATCGCGCGCGCTCGGGTGGCGGGGCAGCGGATCATCGATCTGCTCAACCTGCCGGTCGCCCGCGGTGAGGGTGGTGCCGTGCCGGGCGGGTGTGGGCCGTTGGTGGATCCTGAGTCCGGGGTCGTCGTTCGTCCGGGGGTGCTGACCGCGTTGGTGTCGGCTCGGCCGGCGGAGGCGGTTGCGGTGGTCGAGCGGCTTGGGCGGGTGCGCGGCCGGGCGGGTGTTACCTGGGCGGGAACCTCGGTCGACGAGGTGGACCGGGCGGAGTTCCGGCGGCGATTGGTTGTCGCGGACAACGATGCTGAGGTGTTCGCGGGCACGGTGCGCGAGGTGGTCGCGGGGCGGTTGGAGGCGGCGGACGATCGGATCCGTACGGCGCTTCGGGTGGCGGTGGCCGAGGACGTGGTCGAGGCGTTGCCGGGTGAGCTGGACGCCGCGATCGCGGCGGGTGGGAGCGATCTGTCCGGGGGGCAACGGCAGCGGGTCCGGCTCGCGCGGGCGGTCTATGCGGCGCCTGACGTACTGCTTGCCGTGGAGCCGACGTCGGCGCTCGACGCGAACACGGAGGCGGCCGTCGTTGAGCGCGTCCGCGAGGCCAGGCGTGGCAGGACCACGGTCATCACCACCACGTCGCCGCTGGTACTCGACCGGGCCGACGAGGTGATCCTGCTCGTCGACGGGAAGCTGTCCGCGGCTGGGACGCACGCGGACCTGCTGCGCGCCGACGAGTACTACCGCGACCTCGTCTCGAGGACCGCCGATGAGTAAGCAGTTGCCGGTCGCTGGGGCGGCTGAGGTACGGGCCGCGGCGATGCGGGATCTGGGCGCGGACCGGCGGGCGGTCGTCGGGGTGGTGGTCGTCAACGGGCTCGCGTCGGCGGCCGGGCTGGTGGCGCCCTGGCTGCTCGGGCGCATCATCGACACGATCCGCGCCGGCGGCGGCCTCAGCACGGTCGATCGGCTCGCGTTCGCCGCGCTGGTGTTCACCGTCGTACAGACCGTTCTCTCCTGGTGGGCGCTGAAGATCGGCTACCGCTTCGGCGAACGTACGGCGGCCCGTGTCCGCGAACGCTTCCTCGCCCGGACCCTCGCCCTGCCACCCCGCGAAGCGGACCACCTCCCCGCCGGCGACCTGATCGCCCGCGGCAGCACCGACGCCTCACTCGTCGCGTCCACGCTCCGATCCGCCGTACCCGAAGTGCTCGTTGCCCTCATGCACGCCCTCTTCCTCATCGTCGCCGTACTCGTCCTGGATCCCCGCCTCGGACTGTGCGGCCTGGTCTGCCTACTCGGCGCGGGCGCGGCCGTCCGCTGGTACCTGCGCCGCGCGCGACCGGCGTACCTCGCGGTCGGAGCCACCAACGCGGACCTCACCGACGCGGTCGTCAGTACGGCGAAGGGCGCCCGTACGGTCGAACTTCTCGGACTGGAGGCTCGCCGTTCCGAGGTCACCGAGTCCGCCGTCGCCCGCACCGTCACCGCCCGCCTCGACACGTTGTGGCTGCGGACGGTCCTGTTCCCCTGGGTGGATGTCTCGCTCGCGCTGCCCGTGGCCGGCGTACTGCTGGTCGGCGGCGCGTTGTACGCCGACGACCTGGTCAGCCTCGGCGCCGTGGTGACAGCGACCGTCTACCTGCGCCAACTCGTCGGCCCGCTCGACACCCTCATGCTCTGGATCGAACAGCTGCAGGGCGCCGCCGCGTCGTACGCGCGGGTCGAAGGCCTCGCGGACATCCCCGAGCCGCGGCCGGCCGTTGCGGCGCAGGACCTCGGCGACCGTATCCAGGTCCGCGACGCCCACTTCAGCTACACGGGCGTCCGCGACGTACTCCGCGGCATCGACCTGCTCGTGCAGCCTGGTGAGCGGCTGGCGATCGTCGGTACGTCGGGCGCCGGAAAGTCGACGCTCGCGCGCCTGCTCGCCGGGCTGGATCGCCCGCGCACCGGGTCGGTGACGATCGGCGGTACGCCGGTCGCGGACCTGCCGCCCGAGCAGCTGCGGGAACACGTCGTACTGATCACGCAGGAGCATCACGTCTTCCACGACACGGTCCGCGACAACCTGCTGATCGCGAAACCCGAGGCCACCGACGAGGAGCTCGCCGCGGCGCTGGAGGCCGTCGGTTGGCGAGGCGACCTCGACGCGGAGGTCGGTTCGGACCTCGACGACGCCGGCGCGCAGCAGCTCTCGCTGGCCCGGGTCGTGCTCGCCGATCCGCACACGTTGATCCTCGACGAGGCGACCGCGCTTCTGGATCCGACGACGGCCCGCCGTACGGAGCAGTCGTTGGCCGGCGTACTGCGCGGCCGGACGGTGATCGCGATCGCGCACCGGCTGCAGACCGCGCACGACGCCGACCGGATCGCGGTGATGGAGGCCGGCGAACTCGTGGAGCTCGGGACCCACGACGAGCTCGTCAGCGCCGGTGGTGTCTACGGGCAGCTGTGGCGAGCCTGGCACGGAGACCCCGCCGAGCGGTAGAAGGGTTCATGGACTTCTCGGGCCTGGCTGAGCAGATAGCGCAACACGGGCTGCCGGGTTTGGCGCTCGGGGTCTGTACGGCGGACTCCGTGCTGTGGTCGGGCGGGTTCGGCGTCACGCGGGCCGGTGGGGGCAGGCCGATCGGTACGGACACCATGTTCAGTGTCCAATCGTGCTCCAAGATGTACACAGCGACGGCGGTGCTGCACGCCGTACGAGAAGGGCTCGTCGAGCTGGAGGTACCGATCGTGCGGTACCTGCCGGAGTTCCGGGTGCGGAGTGCGTTCGAGGAACACCCGGAGCGGCGGATCACGATGCGGCATTTGCTCAGTCATACCGCGGGATTCACCCACGAGGCGCCGGTCGGGTCGAACTATCTGGTCGGGCGGGAATCGTTCGAGGCGCATTGCCGGAGCATTTCCGAGACCTGGTTGCGTTTTCCGGTCGGGCACCGTTTCGAGTACTCGAACCTCGGTATCGACCTCGCCGGGTACATCGTGCAGCGGCGCAGCGGTTTGCCGTTCCACGAGTACGTACGGCGGTCGTTGTTCGAGCCGCTCGGGCTGCGGCGGACGTCGTTCGACTCGCGGGTGATCGAGCGCGAGACCGACCGGGCGATCGGGCATTCGAAGGGGTACTCGCGACGGCCGGTCCGGGTGCCGATGGTTGCCGCGGGCGGCGTGTCCACGTCCGTCGCCGACGCGTGCCGGCGTTCCGGTGCGCGGGCACAGCGGCGGCGGTTTCGGGTTTCTGTCGGACATGTATTGGGATCCGGAATCGGGATTCGGCGTGGTCGTACTGACGAATTCCACGGATCATCCACTGCAGTGGAAGGTCGCCAGCGACAGCGCGGTTGCGGAAGGAGAACGGCGTCCACCTGTTCGACCACTGGGGCGGCGGGACCTATCGGCTGCGTGAGCACCAGCCCGGTTTCTACCTCTCCTCCAACGGGGAGATGCTCGACCTGACACAGGTGCCGCCGACGTACGCGAACGTCCGGCTGCACGAATTGTCGGAACGGCGTGCTTGAGTTCGTTGACTGGATCTGGCCCGGCGAATGGAGACGATGATGTTTTCGGCGAAGCGGTTGACACGGTTGCGCGCGTTGCTGGAGCGACGCGTCGAGTCCGGCGCCGTGCCGGGCGCCCTGGTGGTGCTCGCGCGCCGCGGTGAGGTGCATGTCGAGTCAGTGGGCACGCTCTCGTTCGACAGCTCGAGCCCGGTGATGGCGACCGACACGATCGTCCGGCTGGCGTCGATGTCGAAGCCGATCGTGGCCGCCTGCGCGATGACGCTGATCGAGGACTGCACGCTGCGCCTCGACGACCCGGTCGACGACCATCTCCCCGAGCTGGCAGACATGCGCGTGCTGGCCGATCCGACCGGGCCGGTCGAGGACACCGTTCCGGCGGCGCGGCCGATCACGGTGCGCGACGTACTGACGTTCACCATTGGGACCGGCATGGCGCCCGAGGGGGCGCCGATCGGCGACGTGCTCAACTCGCTCGGCCGGCCGAGCCTGGACGAGTGGGTCGGGCTGCTCGGCAAGGTGCCGCTGGTGCATCAGCCCGGCGAGCGGTGGATGTACGACTCCGCTGCCGCCGTGCTCGGCGTACTGATCCAGCGGGCCACCGGGCAGACGTTCGGTACGGCGCTACGCGAGCGGATCCTGGAGCCGCTCGGGATGAAGGACACCGGGTTCAGCGTGGACCCGGCGAACTTCGACCGGTTCGCGACGGCGTACGACCACGAGGACGGGCCGGACGGAGCGGTCGTCGAGGACGCCCCGGAGACCGGGTACTGGAGTAGGCCGCCGGTGTTCGAGAGCGGTGGCGGCGGGCTGGTGTCGACGGCCGAGGACTACCTGACGTTCGCGTCGGCGATGCTGGCGGGCGGCACGTACCAGGGCACGCAGATCCTGTCGCGCGCGGCGGTCACACTGATGACGAGCGACCAGCTCTCGCCGGAGCAGCGGGCGGTGTCCGGCTTCTATCCGGGGTACTTCGCGTCCACGAGCTGGGGCCTCGGCCTCGGGGTCGCCACCGATCGCACCGGGCTGGGGCCGTCGGCCGGGAGCTACGGGTGGAACGGGTTCTACGGCACGGCCTGGTACAACGATCCGGCCGAGGAGCTGACCTCGATCCTGATCCAGCAGCGCGCTCACGCCGGCGATCCGCTGCTCCCGTTCCAGCGGGACTTCTGGACCACGGTGTACCAGTCGCTCACCTAAGGAACGGCAAAACCTGACCTGTCCTGCCGGGTCTGCCCGCTCTTCGGTCGTATCGTCCGAAAGAGGTGCCGGTTCACACCGAGCCGGAGATTCACGAACGGGGAACCAGTTTTATGCGCAGGTCCGTACTGACTACTGTCCCGCTGCTGCTCATCGCGCTGTTGCTCGGTGGCTGCGGTGGCTCTACGAAGAACAACAGCTCCTCCGCCACCACGCCGTCGAGCGGCGCGAGCCAGCCGGCCGCGGGAAGCACCCCGTCGGCGTCGACCACGGCGGCCGCTGACACCTGCCCCGCGAGCAACACGAAGTCGTTCGCGAAGACGAAGTTCGTGGCGCACGTCGGACTCGCCGCGGGCAGCTTCCACCGCTGGATCTGGAAGCCGTACAAGGCCGGCACGTTCGCGAAGGGCGCGCACGGCCGGCTCAAGGCGACCATCAAGGCCGGTCTGACGGCGGCGTTCATCGCCCACGAGGTCAAGGTCGCCAGCGACGACGTGAACGCGAGCCCCGCGCTCTGCAAGGTCCTGAAGAAGCCGCTGGTCGCCCTGGGCAACCAGCTGGACGGCCTGAAGAGCAAGATCACCGGCGGCGATCTGTCGAGCCTGGACGGCGTCAACACAGCGATCGCGGGCGTCACGACGCTCAGCGACAAGAACGGCGCCCAGATCACCGAATCCTCCCAGAACTGAGGGGTCCCCTCCCCCTCGACGGCCTGTCCGGCGGATACCTTCGCCGGACAGGCCGTGACTTTTGTGCGCGCGTATGTCGGACTGCGGTGGTGCGGTTCGTTGGGTGGGTGTACGCAGTCTTGGTGAAGGGAGATGGTGATGCAGTACCTGATTTCGGTGGTCGATCATCGGACCGGCTCGGCGACCGAGGAGGAGATGACGGCGATCACCGCGTTCAACGAGCAGCTGGTGGCCGACGGGCACTGGGTGTTCGCGGGCGGGCTGAGCGCGCCGAGCGACGCCACGGTGATCGACGCGCGCGGTGACGGGCCGCCGATCTTCACCGACGGGCCGTTCCTGGAGTCGAAGGAGTACCTGGCCGGGTTCTGGGTGTTCGAGGCGCCTGATCTCGACGTGGCGCTGAAGCTCGCGACGGCCGCGTCGAAGGCGTGCAACCGGCGGCTCGAGGTGCGGCCGTTCCTGTGAGCGCTGTCGAGGAAGTGATCACCCGGGCGCACCGTGAGGAGTGGGCGCGGGTGGTCGCCTCGCTCGCGAAGCGGTTCGGGGACCTGGACATCGCGGAGGAGTCGGCCGCCGAGGCGTTCGCGACCGCGGTCGAGCGCTGGCCGCTGGACGGCGTACCGCCGAACCCCGGCGCCTGGCTGACCACCACCGCGAACCGCAAGGCGATCGACCGGATCCGCCGCGAGAACAAGCGCGACGACAAACAGAAGGAGGCCCAGATGTCGTACGACGACCAGCCGGAGCCTCTCGGGGTGATCGACGACGAGCGGCTCCGGCTGATCTTCACGTGCTGCCACCCGGCGCTGGCGATGGAGACCCGGGTCGCGCTGACGCTGCGGATGGTCGGCGGGCTGACCGTGCCGGAGATCGCCCGGGCGTTCTTCGTCCAGGAAACCGCGATGGGTCAGCGGATCACCCGCGCGAAGGCGAAGATCAAGGCGGCCCGGATCCCCTACCGGGTGCCGGCCGCCGAGGACCTGCCGAGCCGGGTGTCCGGCGTACTCGCGGTGCTGTTCCTGGTGTTCAACGAGGGCTACCTGGCGACCGGTCCGGACACGGATCCGGTGCGCGGTGAGCTGACCGGTGAGGCGATCCGGTTGACCCGGTTGATCCGGCTGCTGCTTCCGGCCGACGGCGAGGTCGCGGGGCTGCTCGCGTTGATGCTGCTCACCGAGGCGCGCCGTACCGCGCGCGTCTCGCAGACCGGTGAGCTGGTCTCGCTCGACGAGCAGGACCGGGGCGCGTGGGACCCCGCGATGATTGCCGAGGGCCACCAACTGGTGCGGGAGCGGATCGCGAGCCGGATCGCGCCCGGGCGGTACCAGATCCTGGCGGCGATCAACGCCGTACACACGTCGGCCCGGGACGTACGGGACACGGACTGGTCGCAGGTGGTCGCGCTCTACAGCCAGCTCGCGCGGGTCGACCCGTCCCCGATCGTCACGCTCAATCGCGCGATCGCGGTCGCGGAGCTGGACGGGCCCGAGGTCGCGCTGGCGATCGTCGACGGGCTCGCCGACAAGCTGTCCGGGTATCACCCGTACCACGCGACCCGTGCGGACCTGCTGCGCCGGATGGGTCGCAGTGGCGAGTCGCGGGCGGCGTACGACGCGGCGATCGAGCTGTCCGGGAACACCGCCGAGGTGGCCTACCTGACGCGGCGGCGCGATCAGTTGGCGTGAGCTGGGGTTGCCTTCAACGTCTTACTATGAGGTAATGCATTACCGCATGGTAAGGAGATGGTGATGGCTGATGTGACCCGTGGGATCACGATCCCGCGTCCGCCGAGCGTCGTCTGGCGGCAGTTCGGGGCCGAGGAGGCGCTGCGGCGGTGGCTCTCGCCGACGCTGACGATCGACCTCCAGGAAGGCGGCGAGTACCGGATGCTCGGCGCCGACGGCGAGACCTGGATCAGCGGCGTCGTACTCGAGCTCGTCCCCGAGGGACGGCTCGTGCTGTCGTGGCTCGAGGAGGACGCGGGCTGGACGCATCCCGGGCGGCTGGTGGTCGAGCTGCACGCGGCCGGCGACGGGACGGAGGTGTCGCTGACGCACGACGGGTTCGCCGGCATCGGTACGGCGACCTGGCGGCGGACCCGGGACGCGTACACGCGCGGTCTGACCGAGCACCGGGTCCTCGAACAGCTCGCGGACGCGGTGAGCAGCGTTGCCTGACGAGTCCGCGGACCCGTTCCGGGCGATCGCGGACCCGACGCGCCGGCGGATCCTCGAACTGCTGATGGAGCGCCGGTCGTTGACGGTCGGCGAGCTGGCGGCGGAGTTCCCCGAGCTCGTGACATCAGGGATCTCGAAGCATCTGATGACGCTGCGCGCGGCCGGGCTGGTGGTCGCGGTGAAGGCGGGGCGGCACCAGCACTACCGGATCGACGACGGCGGCCTCGACGCGGCGTTCGGCGCGTGGATCTCGACGTACGACTCGTACTGGTCGAACGCCCTGACCAAGCTGCACGACCTGTCCGTCGACGACTAGTACCACAGCCGCACTTCGACCGCCGGCACGGCTTGCTGTCGCCTCACCGGAATCTTTTGGCCAGATAGCGGCAACCTTGTTCCGCAGTACATGAGTCGGAGCCAGCTCCGTAGCGAGGCCGCCGGCGGTGGGCCCGCGGCGGATTGCCGGCTACCGGCGGCCGATCACGAAGTACGGCTCTGGTACTGGGCGCGCCCGTAGCGGGCGAGGCAGTGCCAGACGTACTTGATCGCCTGGGGCGGGTGCTCGCGCGCCGGGTTGCCGAGCAGGTACGGCGTCAACTCGGGGCCGAGCTGTTGCGCCAGCGCGACAGTCTCCGGACCGCGGTACGCCGGGTCGAAGGTAGCCGGCGTACCGCGGAAACCGGGGTGGTATTCGATCGGGCAACCGAGCTCAGACGCCGCCGCCTCGATCGGCGTACCGGCGAACGACGGGTCGAGAACCACCGCGTCGACATCGGCCGCGAACTCCACCGGCCCGTGGATCTGCGCCTCGACGTAATCGTCCAGGTCGTCGGAGCGCGCGGCGTCGGCCAACGCGCACAGCTCCGGCAGCGTTTCCCGTCCGCCGCAGTCCTCGGGGGCGAACGCCGAATCGGGAAAGCAGAACGTCGCCCGCTCGACCACCTCGGGTTTCAGCCGCAAGTACGACGACCCGAACCGGATCGCGCCGCCGTACGCATCCTCCCGCCGGTTCCACACGCCGTAGACCGGCCGAGCCGCCCCCGGCTGCTCGTCGTACCGCCCGCCGAACAACCGACTCTCCCACCGCCACCGCTCCCCACCCGGAAACGCGGTCAGCCCACCATTGGAAATCCCAGTGGCGAACTGCGACCGATAGACCCCGTCCCCCACCATCGCCTCAACCACCGTCCGCGCCCCATGCGGCCAGTTCGGATGAAACTGCACACTCAGCATCAGGCCGGACCCGTCTCACGTCCGTCGGCGCCGACCGTGATGAAGCGCAGCGTCCGATCGTGCCGGCCGACGGACAGCCAGTGCGTGAACGCGATCCGCGCCGTCACCGGCATCTCCAGGCGGGGATCCTCCTCCAGGCCGAACCACGCGAGGTCGCCCTCGGCGCACTCCGCCGGTACGGTCGCGGTCGCGTCGAGGCCGGCGGTGAAGTAGTACGTCGTGCGGATCTCGGCGCCGGTGTCGCGGACGGCGACGTACCGGAGCGCCAGGTCGGTGAGTTGGTCAGGCGTGACGCCTAGCTCCTCCTGCAGCTCGCGGAGGGCGGCGGCTGTCGGATCCGTGAGTTCGCCCGGTTCGAGGCGGCCGCCGATGCCGACCCAGGAGTCGGCGATCGCGCGCGAGCCGCGGCGGTACAGGAGCAGGACGTGACCGTCGCGGACGAGGTACAGCGACGTCAGGTGGCGTGCCGCGTGCATTGTCAGACGTTGATGTTGAAGGCGAGGTCGAGGTCGGAGGCTGCTTGGCCGGCTTGGATGCCCCAGTTGGTGGTGGGGAGGTCGCGGACCAGGATGGTGATGTGGTCGGCGGGGATGCCGAAGGGCTTCAGGTTGGTGACGATTTCGGTGTAGAGGGACCGCTTGGCGTCGATGGAGCGGCCGGCGAAGCAGTCGATGCTGACCAGGGTGAAGTACTCGGGCTGGGTCAGGCGCGGGGAGCAGGCGAAGCGGTGGGGTGCGTGGACCACCAGCCGGACGTCCTTGTCCTGCGGCGGGATCTGGAACGCGGTGACCAGCGCGTCGTGGACCGCGTCGATCAACCCTGCCTCGTCGGCCTCGGAGTACTCCCGGCGGATCTCGATCTGTGCACTCGGCATGGCTCCAGATCCCACCACGAACGAGCCGCTCGCGGCGAGCGAAATATGTCGGTGCGGCCCAGCGCACTCGATCCCCATGAAGATCCCACGCGGCGCCGCCGTCGTCCTGCGGTCCGGCAAGGTCCTGATCGTGAAGCGATACCTCCGGCTCGAGTCAGCCGCGGAGTGTGTGATGTGCGAGTACGCCGACGTACCGGGCCTCGGAGTGCCGCGCCCACCGGTATGCCGCGCTCCCGGGCGGGCACGTCGAGCCGGGCGAGTCCGCTGCCGCCGCCGCGCTCCGGGAGCTGACCGAGGAGACGACGCTCACCGGCACCATCGACAAACTCCTGTGGACCGGAAGCCACAACGGCCGGCCGGCGTACTACTTCCGGATCAAGGACGTCACCGGCGTACCGGAACTCTCCGGCGACGAAGCGATCGAACACTCACCGACCAACCACTTCGAACTGCGCTGGGCCGATCCCGCCGAACTGGAAGCGTTCGGCATCTACCCACCCGACCTACTGCCGAGACTGGCCGCGATCATCCGGTGACTCTCGCCGGAGAAGCACAAGAAATATGGCGGGAAAGTGTGGACGAATTTCCCCGGAGGATTTATCCTGGCCGAATGCAGAATTCACAGGGAAATGCCTCGCTACCATTAAACTTATCATCGGAAATTGTGGAAAGCAAGTCCGGGGAATTCTGGCAGCTCGGGGCCGACCGGGTCCGGCGGATCGGCTTCGGCGCGAAGCGGCTCGCGGGGCCGGGGCCGGCCGACGGGGCGGACGTGCAGGAGCGGGCAATCGCGCTGTTGCGGCGCGCCGTCGAGCTAGGCGTGAACCACATCGACACCGCAGCGTTCTACCCCAGTCACGGTGCGGCCGGCGAGACCGCGTTCGAGAGCCTGGACTGGGCGAACGACGTGATCCGGCGGGCGCTCGCGCCGTACCCGGACGACCTGGTGATCGCGACCAAGGTCGGCCCGACGAAGCACGGGCTGGCCCGGCCGGACGAGCTGCGCGGGCTGGTCGAGGCCGATCTGCGGGCGCTCGGTGTCGACACGCTCGATCTCGTGTACCTGCGGCAGATGCGGCTGGATTCGATCGCCGAGCATTTCGGCGCGCTGGCCGAACTCCAGGCCAAGGGCATGATTCGGCAACTCGGCATCTCGAATGTCCGGGTGCCGCATTTGCACGAGGCCCGCGAGATCGCGCCGGTGGTCGCGGTGCAGAACCGGTACAGCGTCGGATTCGGGCGGGCGAACGACGAAATCCTGCAGTTGTGCGGTGAACTCGGCATCGCGTTCGTCCCGTTCTTCGCGGTCACGGCCGAGTCGCGCGAGGCGGGCGGCGTACCGGCGTCCGATCCGGTGCGCGAGATCGCCGCGCGGCACGGGGCGACCGACGCGCAGGTCCGGCTGGCGTGGACGCTCAGCCGCGGCCCGAACGTACTGGCGATCCCGGGCACGTCCAGCGAACGTCATCTCGAGGAGAACCTCCGCGCCGGGGACCTCGCCCTCTCCCCCGACGAACTGACGGCGCTGGACTCGATGGTCGACTGACCCCGATAGGTGCCCGGGCGACGGCTCCCCCGGGCACCTACCATCGTCGGATGCTCAGGACGGTGCTGTTCGACCTTGACGGGACCCTCGTCGATCACGAGTCGGCGGCCGCGGCGGCGGTTGTGGTGTGGGCCGCGGAGTACGGCGTGGCCGGTCCGCAGGTCGTCGCGGAGTGGGCGGGGGTGTCGGACAAGCACTACCGGCGGTATCAGCGGCGGGAGCTGACGTTCCCGGAGCAGCGGCGGTTGCGGGTGCGGGAGTTCCTCGGGGTCGAGGCGAGCGACGCCGAGGCGGACGAGATGTTCGAGAGCTATGTACGGCGGTACGAGGCGGGCTGGGCCGTGTACGACGACGCCCTACCGGCGTTGCGGGCGGTCCGCGCGGCCGGGCTCGGCGCGGTCGTCCTGACGAACGGCAACACCGCGCACCAGACGTACAAGCTCGAGCGGATGGGGCTGATCGCGGAGATCGACGAGCTGATCACCGGCGAGCAACTGCCCGCGACCAAGCCGGACCCGCGGGCGTTCGCGTACGCGCTCGACCGGGTCGGCGCCGGTCCGGACGGGGTCGTGATGGTCGGTGACTCGCTCGAGAACGACATCCGCGGGGCGCAGGCAGCCGGGATCCGGGCGGTGCTGATCGATCGGAACGACGTGCACGCGGACGTCGACGTACCGCGGATCCGGGTGTTGACCGAGGTGCTGGGCTTCAGCCTGCGAGGCGGCGACGACGGGCTCGCTGCCGGCAGGTAGCGCCGCAGTAGCGCGCCGGCCGGCCGGTGGACCGGAGCGGGAGGACGGCGCCGCACTCCTCGCAGCGGTCGTCACGAAAGGGCTGTTCCGTGACAGTCGGGCGCAGGCTGTCGAGGACGAGGCGAACCAGGCTCAGGCCGGCTGACCGGTCGTGGCGGCCACGGAGGATCGCGGCACATCCGACGGTGAGTGCGACGACGTCGTCGCGGTCGAGGTCCGCGCGCACGCCACCGGATCGCTGTGCGGCGTACAGCAGCGCGGTCAGGACCTGATGAAAGCGTTGCACGGAAGCGGTGAGCATCGGATGCGGCCAGCTCGCGTCCCCGGCGACGACATCGCAGATGTGGCCGCCTTTGTCGGTCTTCTCCACGACCACCTGCAGGAATTCGAACAGCGCCTGCGTTGGTGGGAGTTGAGCCATCAGCCGCTCGCCGGAGGCGACGAGTCCGTCGAGGTGCTGGACGAACACCGCTTCCAAGAGGGCCTGCTTGGTCGGGAAGTGGCGGTAGACGGTGCCGGCGCCGACTCGGGCGCGGCGGGCGATCTCGCCGAGCGGGACCTCCAGCCCCTCCGCCGCGAACGCCTCGCCGGCTGCAGTGAGCATCTTGGCCCGATTGCGTCGGGCGTCGGCCCGGTCACCACCGTTGATCAGTGTCGTCATGTCACGAAACCCCTTGTGTGCCGCGGCTCAACCGGGTTCAAGTATTCCAGATATCTCCTGAATGCTGGAACGAGAGGGACGACATGACCGGAACGACAGTCGTGGTCAGCGGGGCTACTGGGCGCCAGGGTGGGGCTACCGCTCGCCGCTTGCTGGCGGATGGGTGGCGGGTACGGGCGTTGGTGCGCGACAAGGCGGCGCCGGCGGCCGAGGCGCTCGCGGCTGCGGGTGCTGAATTGGTCGTTGCGGATTTCGACGAGCCGTCGACGCTGGTGCCGGCGTTGGAGGGGGCGGGCGGGTTGTTCGCCGTACCGCCGGCTGTCTACGGGCCGGACGGGAGCAACCCCGAACTGGAATTCGCCCGCGGTCGGGCGTTGGCTGATGCGGCGGCGGCCGTGGGAGTTCGGCACGTGGTGTTCACCGGCGTCGCCTCGACGTCCGGTGAGGCGTTCGCGGCACCAGGGAAGCGGCGTACGGAGCAGTACCTACGCGAGCACCTCCCGCTCGTCACCGTCCTCCGCCCGGTGCGGTTCATGACGAACTACCTGGCGGCTCCCGGGCTCGGGCTCGACGGCTTCGTTGACGGGGTCCACCGGCACCTCTTCACACCGGACGAGCCGCTGCAGATCATCGCCGTCGAGGACATCGCGGTGTTCGCCGCACTTGCGTTCGAACAGCCGGAGCGGTTCGCGGGGCGGACGCTGGAGCTGGCCGGCGACGAACTCACCCCGGTCGAGGCCGTCGCCGCGATCGCCGAGGCGACCGGAGTCCCGCTGCGGTACGAACAGCTCACCCAGGACGAGGCCGCCGCGCTCAACCCGGAGATCGCCGAAACCCGTCAACGCTGGAGCGCCGGCCAGCGGTGGCACGCGGACATCGAGGCGCTCCGGGTGATCCACCCCGGCCTCCGTACCTTGGCCGACTGGCTCGCCGAGTCCGGCACCGCCGCCCTCCTCGCCGGTCCACTCCGCACACCCTGACGCTGGGTCAACCGGTGCCGCCCCCGGTCAGAAGGTGACCTCGTCGGTTTGCTTCACGGCTGCGGTACGGTCGGGCGCGCGGTGGTTGGCCCAGTAGAGGTTGGTGTGGGCGATGACCTTGTCGGGCGTCGGCGCGCCCCACTCGGACAGGTCCTCGGTGGTGTGCGCGTCGCCGACCAGCGTCACGTCGTACCCGCGGACCATCGCGCCGTGGATCGTCGAGCGGATGCACTCGTCGGTCTGCGCACCGCTGACCACCAGGTGGCCGATGCCGGCGTCGGCCAGCACCTGCTCCAGGTCGGTCGCCTCGAACGAGTCGGCGTACGTCTTGTGGACAAGGGCCTCCGAGTCGTCGCGGGACAGCTCCGGGACGAGCTGCCACTCGTCGGAGTCCTTCGCGAGGCCTTCCCCGGAGTGCTGGACCCAGACGACCGGCACTCCCCCGGCCCGCGCCTTGCCGATCAGGGTGCCGATGTTGGCGACCACCTCGTCCCGGTCGTACGCCTCACCGACGACACCGGTCTGTACGTCGACCACCAAGAGAGCCGTGTTCGGCCGCTCGGACAGCGTGGACATGCGCCGCTCCTTTCACCTGAACCTGTACGACGCGAACGCTAGCCGGGTCCGCCGACAATTCAGTGCCGCAACCGCAGCCGCACCGTCGGTATGTCGCCGTCGTCCAGATCCTCCGCCCTCCGCACCGAGGCCTTCACCGGCAGGAGGTACCGCCCGTCCTTCGGAAACATCGAGGTCGCCCACACACTCCCCCCGATCTCCGCGATCACCGGGATCATCCCCCACCCGTACGAAACCTGCCCCGCCTCCGCCTCGAAGTACCCACACTCCTCCTCCGGCACCGTCACGAAATACCAGGGCGCCGGCCCCCGCCAGTACCAAATCTCCCCCACAAACTCGATCTCGTTCACAGCCGCTCCTACGAAGTCGTCCGCTCACCCGAAACACCGGCCGCCCGACGTACGAGCGTTCCAGTGCCACGCCTCCACCCGACAGTCTGTCGACCGCGATACCCGTGGCCGGTGAGTGCCGCGCCGAGTATGCCGCGGGTGAGTAGGGCGAGGCGGTTGTCTGAGCCCAGGTGAGCATCAGGTGAGGGTGCTGGCGGCTAGGAGGCGTTGGGAGAGGGTGCGGGAGGCGGATTGGAGTTCGGGGCCGGCGAGGATTCGGTAGGGGGCCTGGATGGCGGTCAGTTGGGCGGCGTACCAGGTGGGCTCGTCGGTGCTGGCGAGGAGGCGGGTGTGGGTTTCGTCGATCGGTTCCAGGCGGCCCATGCTGCGGGGGATCCAGCAGGCGGTGTCGTCGCGGGAGGCGTCGATCTCGACCTCGATGGGGTACTTCCAGCCCATCGCCAGGTGCTCCTCGACCATCGCCAGCGGGTCGAGGTCGGCGGGTGGGGTGAAGTCGGTGGGTTGAGGGTCGACGCGGCTGATCCGGTCGACACGGAGGACCCGCTGCGCGTCCTTGGTGTGGGACCAGCACAGCAGGTACCAGCGGCCGCGGCGTACGACGACCGCCCACGGGTCGACGTCCATCGGGAACTCGCTCTGGTGGCGGCGGTACTGGATGGTGATCCGGCGGCACTCGGTGCTGTGCGAGACCAGCGCGGCGGTGATCTCCGGGTCGGGCGTCCGGGCGCCGGGATCGGGGCCGCGGGCGCTGACCCGGCGGACGGCGTCGGTGGCGCGGGCGACGGGTTCGGGCAGGACGCGGATGATCTTGCCGAGCGCGGTCTCGACCGGGTCCGCCGTACCGCGCGGGCCTTCGAGGATCGCCATCACCAGTCCGAGGGCCTCGGTGGGGCTGAACATCAGCGGCGGCAGCCGGAGCCCGCGGCCGACCCGGTAGCCGCCGTTCGGTCCGCGCATCGACTCGATCGGGATGTCGGCCTCGCGCAGGATCGCGACGTACCGGCGGGCGGCGCGTTCGGAGACGCCGAGCTTGTCGCCGAGTTGTTCCGCGGTGATGCCGGGCCGGTTCTGGATCAGCTCCAGCACCATCAGGGTGCGCGCGGTCGGGCTCACGTCGTACGCCATCGTCCACCATTCCGGAAGAAGTCCGTCCGGTTCCGAGGGTAGCCCAGTCTGGGAGGATCGACGGGTGCGGGCGGATCGGTTGGTGGCGGTGCTGTTGCTGATGCAGGCCCGCGGGCGGGTGACGGCGGCCGAGGTCGCGGCGGAGCTGGAGATCTCGGTGGCGACCGCGCGCCGTGATCTGGAGGCGTTGTCCACAGCCGGCATCCCGGTCTATCCACAGCCCGGTCGGAACGGCGGTTGGCAGCTGGTCGGCGGCGCCCGTACCGATCTCAGCGGCCTGTCCGCGACCGAGGCACAGGCGCTGTTCCTGCTCGTCGGCCCCGCGGCGTCGATCGCCCCGGACGCGAAGGCCGCGCTCCGCAAGCTGGTCCGCGCGCTGCCGGACACCTTCCGGGAGCACGCGCAGGCAGCCGCTGAGGCAGTCGTCATCGACCCGGCGCGCTGGGGTGAACACGTGAAGGAACGGCCGGAGCTGGTACGCCGCTTGCAGGACGCCGTCGTACGCCGCGAACGCGTCCGATTGGTCTACTCCGGCCGCGGCCGCGACCCGTCCGAACGTGTCGTCGACCCGCTCGGGCTCGTCGACAAGGACGACGTCTGGTACCTGATCGCGGGGACGGCCAACGGTCGGCGGACATTCCGCGTCGACCGGATCGACACCGCCGAACCGACTGGCGACTCCTTCGAGCGACCGGCCGACTTCGAACTGTCATCGGCCTGGGCCGAGATCGTCGAACGGATGGAGGAACGCCGATCGGGGCTGACGGCAACAGTGCTGATGGACCAGCGGTTCGTCTGGGTGATGCAGGACCGGCTCGGCCGCAACTGCGAGCTGGACGGCACGGTCGGCGACCGCGTCCGGGTGAGGGTCACCGCGCCGACGCCGTTGATGATCGCGCAGCACCTGGCCGGCTGGGGCGGGTCGATCGAAGTCGTCGATCCACCGTCGGTACAGGCCGAGCTGGCACGTCTTGGCCGGGAATTGACCAACCGGTATGCCTCGGTGGACCACCCGGGTGAGTAAGGTGCCATGGTTCAGCGTGTCCCGATCAAGCCTCAGGAACCATTCGTGACCACATCCCCTCCCCAGCCGCCGCAAGGCCCGTACTCAGGTCAGCCGGACGGTTACGGCCCGCCACCGCAGCAGTTCCCGCAGTACGGCCAGCCCGGCCCGCAGGACCAGCAGCAGGGCCAGCAGTACGGCGGCCAGCAAGCCCCGCAGTACCAGGGCCAGCCCGGGCCGTACCAGCAGCCGTACGCCGGTCAGCCGGGCCAGCAGGCTCCGCAGTACGGCCAGTACCAGCAGCCCGGTCAGCAGGGCCAGTACCCGGGCCAGCAGGGCCAGTCGTTCCCGCAGCAGGCGTACGCTCCGCAGGGCCAGATGGTCTGCCGTTTCTGCGGCGGCTACCCCGCGGCCGAGGCGACCGTCCGCGGCCACCAGGGCATGATCATCCTGATGCGCTTCCTCAAGCTGCAGGGCCCGTTCTGCCGGACCTGCGGTGTCGCATCGGTCCGCGACATGACCTCGAAGAGCCTCTGGCAGGGCTGGTGGGGTATCGGCTCGTCGATCATCAACCCGATCACGATGCTGATGAACATCGGCCCGATGCAGAAGTTCAAGAAGCTCCCGGAGCCGACGCCGGGTCCGGGCCGGCCGATGGATCCGGGCAAGCCGCTGTTCCAGCGCCCGGCGATCGTGATGCTGCTGGTGCCGTTCGCGGTCATCGCGCTGCTGATCGTCACGAATCTGAACTCGGTCGAGAACAAGGCCCAGGTCGGCGCCTGCGTCGTCAACAAGGGCACGTCGAGCAGCCCGGACGTGAAGGTCGTCGACTGCAGTTCGTCCGACGCGGAGTACCGGGTCATCGACAAGCTCAACTCCACCGACGAGAGCCAGTGCGGTGACAACGCCGACGCGACGTACGTCGACGAGAAGGCCGACTACACGCTCTGCCTCGCGAAGATCAAGTGAGTACGGCGGGGTCCCGCGACCGGGACCCCGCTCAGTCCCGTTGCCACTCGTACGCCGCGGCGAGCCGATCCCACTCCGGCACGCCGCCGGGCAGCGGCCACCCGCGGGTACGGACCGCGAAACCGTCCGACACCAGACTCGCGAACGCACGCACCAGCTGATCCGCGACCCGCTCGGCGCCGGGCCTCCCGGCCGCCACCTCCCGCTCGACGGAGGCCATCGTCTGCTCGTGCTGCTCGGTCGCCGAACGGATCACCTCGGCGTGCTCGCCGGGCGGCATCGCCAACGACAGTTGCACGACCGGCGGCTCGATTCCTTCCGCTTGAGCAGCCACGAGCCGGCAATGCCCGTCAAGGACCAGCCAGCCGTCGAGCGCGCTCACCCACCACAGCAGCACCGGCGGCAGCGTGCCGTCCGCAGCCTGCTTGCGGTACGCCTTCACCCGCCCGGCGTCGTCCGGCGGCAGCTCACGCAGCGGCAACAGCCCGTTCCAGCCGTCACCGAACCAGTCGAGGTACGCCGCCGGGTACTCCCGGACCAGGTCGCTGCGCATGCTGTACGCCGGAAGCGGCCGCGCCTCCAACGCCCAACTCCCTGCGTGCAAGGGCCCGGCCTCGGACGCCCGCAGCCACTCCTGGTACCTGTGCGTCCAGCTAGGCTCGCGTCGCACCAGGTCAGCATGCAATGGCGGCAATGGCGACTCGTAGAGACCCGTCCGGTAGACGTCGAGCCCGTAGGTGTGCAGGTCGCCCTTGGCCAGTAGTACGACCTGCTCCCGCTGGCGCAGCAGGATGCGCTGCCCAGACGTGACCTCCAGTCGCAGTGCGGGCAGGGCCGGCTTCGTTACCTCCATCAGCTGTAGTAACCGTCCACGGGGACCCGGGCCTCGTCGTACAGCGCAGGGCCTTCCAGCGGCACGCCTGTGAAGTTGCCTGTGGTCTTCAGGCCGTTCAGCTGCTCCCCCGACAGTGCGAACACGACCTTGCCCAGGCCGGAGCGAGCCAGGGCGCCTGAGCACATCTCGCATGGCTGGCAGCTCGTGTACATCGTCGTGCCGGCTGCTGCCTCTGGCGTCAGGTGCTGCGCGGCCCACACCGCCAGCTTCAGCTCCGGGTGGAAGCTGATGTTGCTCTCGCTGGTCGTGGTGTTGTGGTCCTCCGCGAGCACGTCGCCGTCCGGGCCGACGAGCAGCGAGCCGAACGGCGGGTCGCCGGCCTCCCGCGACGCCACGGCCAGCGCGATCGCTCGGCGCAGGAATCCTTCTGCTTCAGGTGTCACGTCGTCTCCAGTTCTCCACAATCGTTGCCAACGCCTGCCACGCCGTCTCCGGCCGTTCGGTCTCCGCCGGATCGCCGACGAACGGATCGAGTACGACGCTCCCGGCGCCGAGCTCCCGCAGTACGGCGAGGTCCCGCAGTACCTGGTCGACCGATCCCTCGCCCGCGATCCGCTCGTCGTCCGGCAGCGGGTCGCCGGTCAGCCGGAGCAGGATCCGCGGCGCGAACCCCGGCACCGGCCGGTCTGCCTCCGCCGCCAACGCCCGGAGCCGCGCCAGGCCCGACCGCAACTCGGGAACAGTCTGCCGCAGCGGGTGCCACGCGTCGGCGTACCGCACGCTCCGCCGGAGTGCCGCCGTACTGCTGCCGCCCACCCACAACGGGACCAGACCCTCCAGCTCCGCCAGCACCTCGTCGGTACGGCGGCCGCGGGCGGCGTGGTCGGCGCCGAGAGCCTCGAACTCCTGCCGCGCCCAGCCGACGCCGACACCGAGCACGAGCCGGCCGCCGCTGAGCGCGTTCAGGTTCGCCGTCATCCTTGCCGTGAGCAACGGATGCCGGTACGGCGCGATCAGCACCGTGGTGCCGAGCCGGACCCGGTCGGTGATCCCGGCCAGCCAGCTCAGCGTGGTGAACGGCTCGTAGAACGGCTCCGGGTACTGCTCCGCGACGTCCGGCGTGACGACCACGTGATCCGACACCATCAGCAGGTCGTACCCGAGCCCTTCGACGATCCGGGCCCAGTCCCGCAGTCGGGCCGGGTTCGTCCCCGGCCCGAAGTTCGGCACGTTCACCCCGAGTTCCATGCCCATCAGGCTATCCAGGTGAAGGCGTCCGCCTGAAGAGATTCCTCACGGTGCATCAGGCGAAGAGCCGTGGAATCACCGGTAGATTGGCCGGATGACCGAGAGTCTCGATCCGACCGACTGGGCGATCCTCGACGAGCTGCAGGCCGACGCCCGGCTGTCCCTCACCGAGCTCGGCCGGCGGGTGAGCCTGAGCGCGTCCGCGACCACCGAGCGGGTCCGCCGGCTGGAGTCGATCGGCGTGATCACCGGGTACCGCGCCGAGGTCGACCTGACGAAGGTCGGCTACCCGGTGCTGGCCGTCGTACGGCTCAAGTACCCGGGCAACAAGCACGAGCCGCTGCTCCGGCTGCTGACCGAGCGCGGCGAGATCCTCGAGTGCCTGCGGACCACCGGCGACGACTGCTACACGCTGAAGGTGGCCGCGGCGTCGATGCCGCACCTGGAGGAGCTGGTCAACGAGCTGACCGACTTCGGCAGTACGACGACCAACCTCGTCTACTCGCAGACGCAGCGGTACCGCGGCCCGCAAAAGCCGGTGGCCGAACAACCCTGAGGATGAGAGCGTGTCCCGATGCTGACCGTCCTCGGTATCGCCGTCTCCCCCGACCTGCTCGACCGCTGGGTCGACTGGCTCGCGCCGGACGAGCAGCCGTTCTTCCTCACGCAGAATCAGGCGACGGCGTGGCAGCTCGGCACCGACGACCGCGAGCCGAACCGCGAGGACCGCGACACCTACTGGATCTACGCGATCGACCGGAAGGCGGCGCGGACGGCCTGGCTCAGCGAGGCGGCGTACGGCGAACTGCCGAAGGCGACCCGGGCGACGTTGGTGCGTGCGCAGGTGAACTACGGGCGTGGGTCCGTGCCGACCGTGAAGCGGTGGGTCGACGTTGTCGGCGACGGCGTCCGGCAGCAGGCGGACGGGCATCGGTTCGTGTGGTGGAAGTCCTTGCTGCGGGATCCGAAGGCGGTACTGCCGGGCATCGTCAGCAAGGACCTAGGACCGAGTAGGCATGCGGAGGTTCGCCATTGGCCGCTGCAGTTGCCGCGGGTGCGGGAGTTGGCGGGGACGTTTGCGGATGGGAGTGGGCCGAACTGCTTCGGGACGGTGATGGCGGCGTGTGGGGTGGAGGGCGCTGAGCACGTGTGGATGGTGCGCGAGCCGTTCGAGGAGTGGCTGGCGGCGCACACCGAGCGGGGCGGGAGGGACGACGTACCGGGCACGGTCTTCGTGTGGCGGAACGCCGAGGGGCTGGTGGAGCATGCGGGGCTGACGATCGGCGACGGGTGGATGCTGCACAAGCCGTCGCAGGCGTGGAAGTCGCCGCGCAAGGTACGGACGGTGGCCGAGGTGAAGCGCGCCACGCGGACCGCCGGCTGGCGGCTCGAACGCCATAGGGTTGTCATGTGAGGCTGCTCGTCACCGGCGCCGCGGGACTCCTGGGACGGGAACTCCTGCGGGTCGCGCCGCACGACGTCGTCCCGGCGTACCACTCGCAGCCGGTCCCGGGCGGCGTTCAGCTGGACGTACGGCGGCCCGAACAGGTCCGCGACGTGATCCGGGAGGTCGCGCCGGACGGGATCATCCACACCGCGTACAAGCAGGACGACTGGGCGACCACCGCGACCGGCGCGGTCAACGTCGCGCTCGCGGCCGAGGAGGTGCGGCTCGTGTTCGTATCGACCGACGCCGTGTTCGGCTCCCGCGGTACGCCGTACCGCGAGTCCGAGCAGCCGTGCCCGACCACGCCGTACGGCGCCGCCAAGGCAGCGGCCGAGACCGCCGTCTGCGCACTCCGCCCGGACGCGGTCATCGCCCGTACGTCGCTGATCATCGGCTCGGACGGCGCCTCGGTGGAAGAACGCCGGGTACGACGTCTCGCGGCCGGCGAGCCCGGTACGTTCTACACCGCGAACATCCGCTGCCCGATCCACGTCACCGACCTGGCGTCCGCGCTGCTCGAACTTCTACTCGTCGACGTCGCAGGCGTCACGCACGTCGCCGGCCCCGAACCGCTCAGCCGCCACGACCTGGGCCGCCTGATCGCCACCCGCGACGGCCTCGACCCGGACACCCTCCCGTCCGAACCAGGCGCACTGTCGGACATCCGCCTCGACAGCCGCAGTACCCAGAGCCTCCTGCACACCCGCCTCCGAGCGCCGTCGGAGTTCCTCAGCGCTCGGTGAGGAACTCGCGGGAGAGTTGCTCCAGCGCGGTGGTGACGGCGGCGAGGCGGGACGGGTCGTCCGTGCCGAGAGTGGCGGCCAACGCCGGCTCGATGCTGCTGGCCCGGACCTGGGCGAGCCGGTCGGACACGGTCGACGCCGGGCTGACCAAGGCGCGGCGGCGGTCGGTGGGATCGGTGGTGGTGACGACGGCGCCAGCTTCCTTCAGCCGGGCGACCGCGGTCGAGACCTGGCTCTGCGGGAGGCCCGTTCGCGCGGCGATCTCCCCCACCGCGGTCTCCGGATGCCCGGCGACGTCGCTCGCGACGATCAGCACCATCCGCGCGCTCCCGGCGTACCTGCCCGCACCGCCCGGCGGCTCCGGCAACGCGTCCTCGCCGATCTTCATCAGCACCCGCCCGAGCAGGAACAGCTCCACTCCGTTCACGTACCAAATCTACATCACATTCGATACATCGAATTAGATATAGTTCAGGACATGACAGACCTGCACTACCAACTCGAAGGCACCGGACCGCTGCTGCTGATCTCGCAGAGCGGTGAAGGCGACGCCGACCGCACCACGGATCTCGCCCGGCACCTCGTGGACCACTACACAGTCCTGACCTACGACCGGCGCGGCCTCTCCCGGAGCAGGACGTCGGACGCCACCACGATCGCCGGCCACGCGGACGACGTCCATCAGCTGCTCGAGCACCTCACCGACGAGCCGGTCGCCATGCTCGGCTGCAGCCTCGGAGCCGTCATCGGCCTGCATGTCGCCGTGAAGCATCCGGGTCAGCTGCACACGCTGATCGCCCACGAACCGATCGCGCCGTGGCTCCTCCCCGACCCGGCCCCGCACCGCGAGGAACTCGCCGAACTGCGAGCGCACTACCTGGCCCACGGCCTGCAGGCCACCGTCCCGCGGATCGCGCGCGCACTCGGCATCGACCCGGCGAACGGCGAACCCGGCCGTACCGGCTTCCCGATGGACGCGAACCGGATCGCGAACTTCGACTACTTCATCCGCCACGACTTCACCGCCGCGGCCACCGACGAACTCGACCCGGCGAGCATCGGGACCGCCGGCGCACGGATCGTCGCGGCGGCGGGTACGACGACGCCGCACACCGTCTTCGACTACCGGTGCGCGAAGGTCCTGGCTGAACTGCTCGGCCAGGACCTCGAAACCTTCCCGGGCGGCCACAACGGCAACCTGAGCCACCCGAAGGCCTACGCGCAGCGGCTGCGCGACGTCCTCAGTCGGTGACCGTGGTGGTGACCGGGGTGCCGAGTTCGACGGTGCGGCTGACGGTGCAGAGGCGGTCGTGGGACATCTTCACCGCGCGCGGAAGTGCCTCGCGGGCCTTGTCGCCGTCCTCGCCCTCGGGGAAGTGCACGGTGAACTCGATCGCCAGGTTCTGCATCCGGTTGCCCTCGTCGGCGTCGCGGATCTTGTCGCCCTTGACCACCGCGCTGAACTCGGTCGGCTCCGCGCGCCGGCTGACCACGATGTCGACGTCGATCGCCGAGCAGGTGCCGATCGCGGCCAGCAGCAGCTCGACCGGGGTGAAGTCGGTGTCGTCGCCGCCGGAGCCGACCCGGATGCTGCCGCCGCGGGCGTTCGTCACCTCGTAGCTGCTGTTCGCCACGCGCTCGAAGCTGACCTGGCGGAGTGTGTCTGCCATCGTCCCGTCACATTCTGTTGCTTGTGGCAACGTTAGAGGTTCTGCAGGGCGTCGCGGACCGGGGTGTCGCCGGCCACGAGTTCGAGGGTGCGGCCGATCGCGGCCGGGGTGCCGCAGAGGCCGGCCAGCACCAGCGCGACGTCGTCCCGGGTGATCCGGCCGTTCCCGGTCTTGTCGGCGAGGTGCACCAGGCCGGTGCCCGGATCGTCGGTCAGGCTGCCGGGGCGAAGTACCGTCCAGTCCAGGTCGCGGGCGCGCAGGTCCTCCTCGGCCGCCCACTTCGCCTTCAGGTACACCGTGAACGTCGAGTCGTCGGTCAGCGACTCGGCCCGGTCCGCGCCCATCGAGCCGACCTGGAGATGCCGCCGTACGCCGGCCTGCTCCGCGGCGTCCGCGAACAGCGCGGCCGCCCCGCGGTCGACGGTGTCCTTCCGGGCGTTCCCGCTGCCCGGGCCGGCGCCCGCCGCGAAGATCGCGACGTCGGCACCACGCAGTACGTCGGCCACGGCCGCGGCGCCGGCCTGCTCCAGGTCGAGTACGGCGGCCTGTCCGCCGGCCGCGGCGATGTCCGCCTCATGGTCCGGGTTGCGCACGATGCCGACCACCTGGTGACCGTCGGCGCTCAGCAGCCGGGTCAGGCGCAGCGCGATCTGTCCGTGTCCACCCGCAATGACGACTCGCATACCTGCACACTATCTCTGTGCCACACGCCGCAGCTGCCGACGGGACCAGGATCGCCTATCAGGTTCGGGGCGAAGGGCAACCACTTGTGTTGCTGGCCGGTCAGTCGAACAACCACACATGGTGGGATCCGGTACGAACGGACTTCGACAGGGAATTCCGGACGATCACCCTGGACTGGAGAGGTACAGGGGACAGCGACAAGCCCGACGAGTTGTACAGCACGCGGGCGTTCGCGCAGGACGTCACCGCGGTGCTGGACGGTCTCGGGCTGAGCACCGCACACATCTATGGGACCTCGATGGGCGGACGGGTCGCGCAATGGCTCGCGATTGACGCACCGGAGCGGGTCGGCAAGCTCGTCCTGGGCTGCACCTCACCCGGAGCGGTCCACGGGTACGAACGCAGCCAGGAGATCCGCAAGGCGCTGGCCGACCCCGCACGAACCGACCAGGTGTTGCTGGAGTTGATGTACACACCGGCCTGGCTCGCGAACAACCCCGGTCCGTACTACGTCCTCGGCGACAAGAGCATGCCGCCGTACGCCAAGGGCCGTCACCTCGTCGCGAGCAACAAGCACGACGCGTGGAACGGCCTGCCGAGCATCTCCGCGCCGACGCTGATCCTGCACGGCACCGACGACGTCTTCAGTCCGGTCGCCAACGCCCAGCTCCTCGCCGGCCGGATCCCGAACGCGCGTGCCGAGCTGATCGAAGGCGCCCGGCACGCGTACTTCCACGAGTTCCGCGAGGTCGCGAGCCCCGCCGTCCTAGCCTTCCTGGCCGCCGCGCAGGACCGGGCGTAGCGCGTCGAGGACGGCGGCGTCCTCGATCGTCGACGGCACCGGCTCGTCGCGGCCGTCGGCGATCCCACGCATCGTCCGGCGCAGGATCTTCCCGGACCGGGTCTTCGGCAGCGCGTCCACCACCGACACGTCCCGGAACGCCGCCACCGGCCCGATCTCCCGCCGTACGGCGGCCACCAACTCGTCCCGCAGTACGTCGTCGGTGACCGTCGCACCGGCCTTCAGTACGACGAACGCCCGCGGCAGCTGCCCCTTCAACGCGTCATGCACCCCGATGACCGCGCACTCCGCCACGGCCGGATTGCTTGCGACGACCGCCTCGATCGAACCGGTCGACAGCCGGTGCCCGGCCACGTTGATCACGTCGTCGGTACGGCCCATCACGAAGATGTAGCCGTCGTCGTCGATGTAGCCGCCGTCCCCGGTCAGGTAGTACCCGTCGTACTCCTTCAGATAGCTGTCGATGTAGCGCTGGTCGTCACCCCACAGCGTCGGCAGCGCGCCGGGCGGCAGCGGCAGCTTGATCGCGATCGAGCCCTCCTCGTGCGGCAGCAGTTCCTTGCCGTTCAGGTCGAGGATCTGCACGTTCCACCCCGGCATCGGCACGGTCGCCGAGCCCGGCTTGGTCGGCAGCGGTTCGAGCCCGCGCGGGTTCGCGGCGATCGGCCAGCCGGTCTCGGTCTGCCACCAGTGGTCGACGACCGGTACGCCGAGGTGCTCGTGCGCCCAGTGGTACGTCTCCGGGTCGAGCCGCTCCCCCGCCAGGAACAACGTCCGGAACGTGTCCATCGGGTACTTCGCCAGCTCGGCCGCCTCGGGATCGACCTTCTTGATCGCCCGGATCGCGGTCGGTGCGGTGAACAACGCCTTCGCGCCGTGCTCGGAGATCACCCGCCAGAACGCGCCCGCGTCCGGCGTACCGACCGGCTTGCCCTCGTACAGGACCGTCGTCGCGCCGACCAGGAGCGGCGCGTAGACGATGTACGAGTGGCCGACCACCCAGCCGACGTCGGAGGCCGTCCACCACACGTCGCCCGGGCCGATGTCGTACACGTTCCGCATCGTCCAGGCGAGCGCGACGGCGTGCCCGCCGTTGTCGCGGACCACGCCTTTCGGGCGTCCCGTCGTACCGGACGTGTAGAGGATGTAGAGCGGGTCGGTGGCGGCGACCGGCACCGGTTCGGCCGGCTCGGCGACCAGCGAGGCCCAGTCGAGGTCGCGCTCCCCCAGTTGTGCCTCGGCCTGCGGACGCTGGAGGACGATCGTGTGCGCGGGCTGGTGCGACGAGATCGTCAGCGCTTCGTCGATGATCGGTTTGTACTCGACCACTCGGGACGGCTCGATCCCGCAGGACGCGGCGACGATCACCTTCGGGCCGGCGTCCTCGATCCGGGCGGCGAGCTCGCGGGGCGCGAAGCCGCCGAAGACGACCGAGTGGATCGCGCCGAGGCGGGCGCAGGCGAGCATGGCGACGACCGCTTCCGGGATCATCGGCATGTAGACGATGATCCTGTCACCTTTGCTAACACCGAGAGAGCTGAGTGCGCCCGCAAACCGAGCGACCTCGTCGCGCAGCTGAGCGTAGGTGACGGTCGCCGAGCCGCCGGTCACTGGTGAGTCGTAGATCAGTGCGGTGCGCTCGCCGGCGCCGGCCTCGACGTGCCGGTCGAGCGCGTTGTAGGACGTGTTCAGCTCGCCGTCCGGGAACCACCGGAAGATCGGTGCGGCGCTCGCGTCGAGGGCCCGGGCCGGCGGCCGCGTCCAGGTGATCGCCTCGGCCGCCGCCAGCCAGAACCCGTGCGGGTCGTCCAGGCTCCGGCGATAACTCTCGTCGTACACGCCCATGGGCAGGGCCTCCCAACCGTCGGCTGTTCCCCATCGTGGCAGGGTTGTGGCATGACGGTAAGTGTCGACGAGGTACAGCAGGCCGCGCAGCGGATCGCCGGGCGGGTCCGGCGTACGCCGGTGATCGAGGTGGCGCCGGGCGTCACGTTCAAGCTCGAACTGCTGCAGCACACCGGGTCGTTCAAGCCGCGAGGCGCGTTCAACCGGTTGCTGACCGCGAAGGAGAACGGCGAGCTGGGCGGTCAGGGCATCGTGGCCGCGTCCGGCGGCAACCACGGGCTCGCGGCCGCGTACGCCGCGCGCGAACTCGGCGTACCGGCCCGGATCTTCGTGCCCGAGACGACTCCGGCCGCGAAGCTCGGCAAGCTGCAGACGCTCGGCGCGGACATCGTGCAGGTCGGCACCGAGTACGCGATTGCGTACGAAGCCGCACTGAAGGCGCAGAGCGAGTCCGGGGCGCTGCTGGTGCACGCCTACGACCAGCCCGAGGTCGTCGCCGGTCAGGGCACGGTCGGCCTCGAGATCCTCGAACAGGTCGACGACTTCGACACCGTCCTGGTCGCCGTCGGTGGCGGCGGACTGATCGCCGGCATCGCGACCGCGATCGGCGACAACGCGCAGATCATCGGCGTAGAGCCCGCCCTCGCCCCCACGATGAACCGCGCCCTCCACGCACAACATCCAACCGACGGACCCGTCGGCGGCGTCGCCGCAGACTCCCTAGGCGCCCGCAGATTGGGCGATCTCGCCTTCCAGGCAGTCCAGGGCCATCACGTACAGTCCGTCCTGGTCGACGACGATTCGATCGTTGCCGCCCGCAAGCAGCTGTGGACCGCGTACCACCTGGCCACCGAACACGGCGGAGCCGTCGCCTGGGCGGCACTCGCCTCAGGCGCCTACAAACCGGCCGACGGCGAGCGCGTCGTGGTGGTCGTCTGCGGCGCGAACACCGACCCGAGCACGCTCACTTAGTTCGGACCTGCTTGTCGTCCGCGAGCACCCACGCCGCGAACAGCCCGGCGATGCCGCCGCACAGATGGCCCTGCCAGGAGATGCCGTCCTGCGGCAGCAGGCTGGTCAGCAGGGCGCTCCCCCACACCATGATCACCACGATCCCGACCAGCACCTGACCGATCCGCCGGTTGAACAGCCCGCGGACGATCAGGTACGACGCGTACCCGAAGACCAGGCCGCTCGCGCCGATCGTGATCACGTTCGGCGGTGAGATCAGCCAGGTCCCGAACCCGCCCAGCACCGTCACGATCGCGGTCACCGAGGCCAGCCGGGCCGCGCCGCTGACCGCGATCAGCGCACCGAGCGTGACCAGTGGCAGCGTGTTCGAGATCAGGTGCCCGAACCCCAGGTGCAGGAACGGCGAGGTGAGGATCCCGACCAGGCCGCGCGGCTGCCGGGAGATGATCCCGTACTGGTTCAGGTCGCCGTTCATCGCGGTGTCGATGACCTCGATCAGCCACATCAGCCCGACCAGCCCCGCGAGCAGCTTCAGCCCACCACCGACCTTCGCGGTGTCCACGGTCCGCCCCGTCCGCTTCGCCGGGGTCTGGAAGCTCATACCTCAACTCTGCCGCATCCGGCCAAGTCGCAGGCCTTGACAGGCGCGGCGACAGCGGAACGTGACGTCTGCGATACTGCGAGTGGCACTCGTCGAGTGAGGGGGAACGATGCCGATCGCGGTCTACGTCCTTGGCCTGAGCATCTTCGCGCAGGGCACGTCGGAGCTGATGCTCGCCGGGCTGCTCCCGGAGTTGGCCACTGACCTGCACGTCTCGATCCCGGAGGCCGGCCTGCTGATCTCCGCGTTCGCGGCCGGAATGCTCGTCGGCGCCCCGGTGCTCGCGGTCGTCACGCTCACCTGGTCCCGGCGTACGGCGCTGCTCGTCTTCCTGGCGATCTTCGCCGGCACGCACGTCGTGGGCGCCCTGACGACCAGCTACGCCGTACTGTTCGCGACCCGGATCGTCGGCGCGTTCGTGTACGCCGGGTTCTGGTCGGTCGCCGCGGTCACGGTCGTGGCACTGGTCCCATCGAACGCCCGCGCCCGCGCGATGAGCGTCGTCACCGGCGGACTCACCATCGCCACGATCGTCGGCGTGCCGCTCGGCACCGTGCTCGGTCAGCACTTCGGCTGGCAGTCGGCGTTCTGGACCGTCGCCGGCCTGTGCGTACTCGCGATGGCCGGCGTCGTCACCACCGTCCCGGCCGGCCGACCCGACCCCGCCACCACACCACGCCTCCGCGAGGAACTGCGCGCCCTGGGCAACACCCGCCTCTGGCTGGCGTTCGCCACCACGGCGCTGGTCACCGCGACGATCCTGGTCGTCTTCAGCTACCTGGCACCGCTGCTGACCCAGACCACCCAGCTCCCGCCGGCCGCCGTCCCGGGAGTCCTTGCTCTGTACGGTCTGGGGTCGTTCGTCGGGATCACCGTCGGCGGTCGCTTCGCCGACGCGCTCCCTTTCCACACGCTCTTCATCAGCATCACCGGACTCGTCACGCTGTCCGCCGTACTGGCCCTCACCGCGCACCTCGCAGTACTGGCGATCGGCGTCATCGTCTTCCTGGGCGCCTTCGGCTTCGCCGCGAACCCGGCCCTGAACGCCCGCGTCTTCAGCCTGGCCGGGGACGCGCCGACGCTCGCGACCGCCACGAACTTCTCCGCGTTCAATGTCGGCATCACCGTCGGCCCGTGGCTCGGCGGCCTCGCGCTCGACGCCGGCGCGGGCTACCGGACCCTCGGCTGGATCGCCGTCGCCACCGGACTGGCAGCCCTGGCGACGGTCGTCCTCGCCGCGCTCGTCAGTTCACCGGTCCCTGCGGATCGAGGTGCGTCGGATCGAAGTCGGCGTGCCGCTTGAACACGTACTTGTTCAGCAGCCACGTCAACGCCCACAGCCCGACCCCGACGATCATCAGCCAGCCGGCGATCTTGTAGTCCGCCGCGTCCCGCCCGGAGAACGGGCTCGCCAGGTACACGCACAGGACCACGCCCACGATCGGCAGCGCGGTGGGCGCGTGGAAGTGCTTGTGCTCGACCTTGTCCCGGCGCAGCACCAGCACCGCGACGTTCACGACCGCGAAGACGCACAGCAGCAGGAACGCCGTCGTACCGCCGAGGGCCGCGAGGTCGGCGTACCCGATCAGGAAGAACGCGAGCAGCGTGGTGAAGAGGATCGCGATGTACGGCGTGCGCCGCTTGTGCAGGACGCGTCCGAGCGGGCCGGGCAGCACGCGCTCGTGCGACATCCCGTACAGCAGGCGGCTCGCCATCAGCATGTTGATCAGCGCCGAGTTCGCCACCGCGAACATCGTGATCCACGCGAACACCTCGAGCGGGAACCCGGGAGCGCCGGCCTGGACGACCTTGAGCAGCGGCGTGGCGCCCTTGTTCAGCTCGTCCGGCGAGACCAGCGCGACCGCGGAGATCGCGACCAGGACGTAGATGACGCCGGTGATGCTCAGCCCGATCAACATCATCCGCGGGAAGATCCGGACCGGGTCCTTGGTCTCCTCGGCCATGTTGACCGAGTCCTCGAACCCGACCATCGCGAAGAACGCCAGCGCGGTCGCCGCCGTCACCGCACCGAACGGCGACTCCCCGGCCGGCACCTTGAAGTCGGTCAGCCGCGAGGTGTCGCCGTCGCCGCCGATCAGCGCCCAGGCGCCCAGCCCGATCACGATCAGCAGGCCGCTGAGCTCGACACAGGTGAGGACGACGTTCGCCTTGACGCTCTCGCCGACGCCGCGCAGGTTGACCAGCGCGATCAGCGTCATGAAGCCGAGCGCGGTGATCATCAGCAGCGCGCCGCGGTCCGGGTCGAGGTGCGCGGCCGAGAAGAAGTTCGCCGCGAACGCCTTGGACGCGCTGGACGCCGACGTGAGCCCGGAGCACATCACCGCGAACGTCAGCAGGAACGTCAGGAAGTGGATTCCGAACGCCTTGTGCGTGTAGACCGCCGCGCCGCCGGCCTTCGGGTACTTCGTGACCAGCTCGAGGTAACTGGTCGCGGTCAGCATCGCGACCACGAACGCGCACAGGAACGGCAGCCAGACCGCGCCGCCGACCTCGCCGGCCACCTTCCCGGTCAGCGCGTACACGCCGGTGCCGAGGATGTCCCCGACGACGAAGAGCAGCAGCAGCCCCGGACCCATCACCCGCTTGAGCTCGGGACGTTCGACCACGGCGGCGTCACTCATCGTGCCTCCTTCAGACCGGATCCGTAACGTCCATGATCGCAGCTGAGAGCCACCTGAGAACCCCGAACGCGCGGGTTGCGGCATCATGGCGCGCGTGATGCACCTACGACTGATCGTTCCGCCGGAGCGCAGCGAACACGTCCTGGAGACCTTGGTCGACGACCCGCGGGTCACCAGCATCGTGCGGCTGCCCGGCGCCGCCCGCCGGCCCGACGGCGACGTGGTCGAGTGCGACGTGACCCGCGAGGCGACCTCCGACATCCTCGGCTTCCTGAAGACCGAGGGCCTGTACGACGACGGCGCGGTCGCGCTGTCCGCCGTCGACTCGGCCCCGTCCCGGAACGCCCAGGCCGCGGAAAAGGCGGCACCCGGCGCTCCCGACGACGCGGTGATCTGGGACGCCGTCGTCGACCAGGCGTACAACGAGGCCGGCGGGTCGTGGGTGTACTACGCGTTCCTGACGCTGGCGACGATGATCGCCTCGGTCGCGGTGGTGACCGACTCCGCGATCCTGGTGGTCGGCGCGATGGTGGTCGGGCCGGAGTTCGGGGTGGTCGCGGCGCTCGCCGTCGGGCTGTTCCTGCGGAAACGGGGGCTCACGCGGGCGTCGTTCGTACTGCTGGTCAAGGGGTTCGTGCTCGCGATCGCGCTGACCGCGATCGCCGCGCTGCTGGCTCGTGCGGCCGGATGGGTGGACGTGCACGACGTGACGGCGGCGCGTCCGTTGACCGGGTTCATCTGGCGGCCGGACAAGTGGTCCGCGGTGGTCGCCGTACTCGCCGGATGTGCCGGCGTGCTGTCGCAGACGGCCGGTCGTGGGAACGCGCTCGTCGGCGTGTTCATCTCGGTCACCACGGTCCCGGCCGCCGGCGACCTCGCGTTGTCGCTCGCGCTCTGGGCGCCGCACCAGATCGGCGGGTCCGCGGCGCAGCTCGGGATCAACCTGGCCGGTATGACGGTGGCCGGCGTCCTCACGCTGCTGCTGCAGCGGGTCGTGTGGCGCAGCTACCTGCGGGTCAAGCGCAGGACGGGCGCGCGCGTCGAGGCTTGACCAGGCGTCCCCTGTCCGGTCCGCGCGCGCCCGGCACGTCAGATTTACCCCACCCGAGGGGGTCGTGCACCTGTTCGGGGACTGACGTATGTCGGCCATGACGTGAAGTCGCCAAACCGGTCGAGCCCGTCCGGGGAACGAGATAGCCTGTTCGGATGCTGGAGTCCGTGGGGGTGGAGCCGTCCGACGAGGAGGCCTACCGGGCGCTGCTGTCGGCGCCGGGCTGCGACGTCCAGCAGTTGGCCGACCGCCTCGGGCGGGACGTCCAGGACGTGGTCGCGACCGTCGGCCGGCTGGAGAAACTCGGCCTGCTGACCAGTACCTCCGACGACCCGGTCCGACTGCTGCCGACTCGTCCCGACGTCGCGGTGGACGCGTTGGTCGCCGTACGGCGAGCCGAGCTCGACCGTGTCCGCGCCGAGGCCCGAGTGCTGCTGTCGGAGCTGAGCACCCAGGAGCGGTACCGGCCGGAGAACCTGGTCGAGGTGATCGTCGGGCAGGAGGCGATCGCGGCCCGCTTCACGCAGCTGCTGAACGGGACGCGGAACCAGCTCCTCGTCCTCGACCGCCCGCCCTACGCCGCCCAGGCCGCCGAGTCCGACAGTACGGTCCGCGGGCTCCTCGGCGAGGGGGTCGTCGTACACGGCATCTACTCCCCCGACTCGCTCGACCTCCCGGGCGGGGTGGACGAGGCATTCAGCGCGGCCGACGCGGGCGAGACCTCACGGGTGCATCCGCAGGTCCCGATGAAGCTGGCCGTGTTCGACGGGAAGATCGCGCTGCTGCCGCTGTCGGTCGACCAGCTGGTCGACAGCGCTCTCGTCGTCCATCCGTGCGCCTTGCTGGATGCGTTGATGGAGATGTTCTGGCTGCTGTGGGACCAGGCGGTGCCGGTCGTGCCGACCGCCAAGGCTGACCCGACCGACGCCCGGTTGATGACGCTGCTCGCCGCCGGTTTCAAGGACGACGCGATCGCGCGGCAGCTCGCGCTGAGCAGCCGCACGGTCGGCCGCCGGGTCGCCGAACTGATGGAGACGCTGGGCGCCCGGACCCGTTTCCAGGCCGGCATCCACGCCCAGCGCCGCCACCTCCTCGAGGACTAGCAGGTGCCGAGCATTTGCTGCAGCGCGGTCTTCTCGGCCGACTGCAGCGACAGCTTGTAGGTGTACTTCACCCAGATCCAGTAGCGCGCGTACATGCAGTGCACGGCGGTGTTCGTCGGCTTCCACTCCGACGGGTCCTTGTCGCCCTTCGAGCGGTTGCTCGACGCCGACACCGCGATCAGCTGGGAGATCGTCAGGTTGTTGGCGAACTCCTGGCGCTTGGCCGTGGTCCAGGTGTTGGCGCCCGATTTCCACGCCTCGGCGAGTGGCACGATGTGGTCGATGTCGACGTCCGACGAGTTCGTGAACGTCTGCTTGTCGTAGACGCTGTACCAGCTGCCCGCGGTCGGGTGGCAGCTGCTGTCGACCTTCACGCCGGTGCCGTCGCGCTTCAGCACCTCTTCCCGGGTGTCGCAGGTCCCCGACTGGTTGATCCAGTGCGGGAACAGGTCGCGGCTGTAGCCGGTCGTCGAGCCCTCCGCTTTCACGGTCAGGCTCGCCAGCTCGGTGGCGGCGGTGCTCGCCGACGGCGGGGTCGGCGGGGACGCGAGCGCCGGTCCGGCGCTGAGGGCAAGGGCCGCGGTCGCGGCCACGGTCGTGATCAGGAACGTGCTGATGCGTCGCATGGGTCAGGCCTCCGATGGGTGGGGCGGATCCCCCCTGACGTTGCGCCCTTCAGCCTTCCCGCATCACCCTGCGTGGGAAACCACTCACCAGTTACAGTCGAGTGAACGTCAGTCGTGTTCCACGACGGTCAACGTCCACCCGGCCGTCGCGCGGTCCAGTTCGGCGTTCCAGCGCTCGTTCACGAGCTTGTGCAGGGATTTCGCGGTTCCCGGATCCTTGCCCGATTCAAGCAAGTGCCGTGCGACCAGGCCGCGGGTGTGCTTGGCGTTGTGTGAGACAACGGTCCGTACTCCGTTCCGCTCGCGGACCACGTTCACCGACACCCACTTGTCCGCCTGCGCACCGGTCGGCCGCCACGCGGCGACGTACGTCGAGGAGCGGCAGTCGACGATCACGCCGTCGACGTCCTTGAGCGCCGCGCTCAGCGGATCGCGCCAGACCGACGCCAGCGGTCCGTGGCCGGGCAGCGTCGTACCCATCGAGAGCCGGTACGGCGGGACGCGGTCGGCCGGGCGGAGTGCGCCCCAGGCGGCCGAGACGACGAGCAGCCGGTTCGCGGCGCGGCGCTTCGTGCCGGCGGAGAGCGTGGCGTAGCCGAGGGCGTCGTACAGGACTCCGGAGTACAGCTCGGAGACCGGGACCGACGGCTCGGTGCGCCAGCGGGTGTTGCGCTCGACCTCGTGCTGCAGCGAGGCGCCGACCTCGAGTACGTCGTGCGCGTCGGCGGAAGCGGACACCTTCGCCAGCGTCTCGAGCACCTGCTCGCGGACCGGATTCAGCTCGGGGAACGACAACGTCTCCAGGTCCACCGCCCGGCCGCGCGACCGCCCGGTCTTGCCCTCGGACGGTGGGAGGAGAATGAGTGTCACGTGAGCTCGTCCAGCGTGGCGAGGTCGGCGGGGGTCGGGTCCCAGGTGCCGGCGGCGACGTTCTGGGCGATCTGCTCGGGCCTGGTCGCACCGGCGATCACCGACGCGACCGCGGGCTGCGCGGCCAGGCCGCCGATCGCCACGTCGATCATCGTCAGGCCGCGCTCGGCCGCGAACGTGTCCAGCGCCTCGAGCTTGTCGAAGTCCGCCCGCGCCAGCCGCTCCGGCTGCGTCGCGAGCCGGGTGCCGTCGGGGGCCGAGGTACCGCGCTTGTACTTGCCGGACAGCAGGCCGGAGGCGAGCGGGAAGAACGGCAGGATGCCGATCCCGAGGTGCTCGCAGGCCGGCACCAGCTCGTCCTCGACGTCGCGCTCGAGCAGCGAGTACTGGTTCTGGGCGCTGACGAAGTGCTCCAGGCCGTTGGACCGGGCGGTCCAGTCCGCGTCCACCACCTGCCAGCCGGCGAACTGCGAGCTGCCGATGTACCGCACCTTGCCCTCGGCAACCAACTCGGACAGAGCCGCCAGGGTTTCCTCGATCGGCGTCACCGGGTCCGGGAAGTGCAGCTGGTAGAGGTCGATCCAGTCGGTGCCGAGCCGCTGCAGGCTGGACTCGACCGCCTTGCGGAGGTACCGCCGGGAGCCGCGGACGCCCCAGTCCGGGCCGTTCACGCCGCCCATGTCGCCGCCGAACTTGGTCGCGATCACGACCTCGTCGCGGCGCGAACCGAGCGCCTTGCCGAGCAGTTCCTCGCTGAACCCGTGCTCGCCGCGGTAGATGTCCGCGGTGTCGAACAGCGTGATGCCGGCGTCGACCGCGGCGTTCACGACGGCCTCGGTGCGGCCGGCGTCCAGCCGCCGGCCGAAGTTGTTGCAGCCGAGTCCGACGACGCTGACGGTCAGACCCGAGTCACCCAGCTGGCGGTACTCCATATTGCCCATGGGGCTCAGCCTAGTCACCGCATACAGTGGCCCTCATGCCGAGTCTCACCGTCGACGGCGCCCGCACTCGGGCCGCCGCGCTCTCCGTCCAGTCGTACGACGTCGACCTCGACCTCACCCAGGGCGAGCAGACGTTCGGATCCACCTCGACGATCCGGTTCACCGCCACCGAACCGGCCAGTTGGGTGGACGTGAAACCCGACGCGCTGATCTCGGTGACGCTGAACGGTTCGGCCGTCGACGTGGCCGGCCTGAACGACGGACGGCTCGAGCTCACCGGCCTCCAGGCCGAGAACGAGCTCGTCGTCGTCGCCACGATGGCGTACTCGCACGACGGCGAGGGGCTGCACCGCGCGGTCGACGCCGCGGACGGGCTCGCCTACACCTACGCGATGTCGTTCCTGGACGCCGGCCCGCGGATCTTCGCGTGCTTCGACCAGCCCGATCTCAAGGCGCCGTACCGGCTGAAGGTCACCGCTCCGGAGGAGTGGATCGTGCTCGGCAACGGCGCCGCGACCCAGGTCTCCCCCGGCCGCTGGGAGCTCGCCGAGACCAAGCCGCTGTCGACGTACTTCGTCACCGTGGTCGCCGGGCCGTACCACCAGGTCACCGACGCGCACGACGGGATCAACCTGAGCGTCGTCTCCCGGCAGTCGCTCAAGGACGCGCTGGACCGCGAGGCGGCGGACATCTTCGAGGTGACCAAGCAGTCCTTCGACGAGTACCACCGGATGTTCGGCTACCGCTACCCGTTCGGCGAGTACCACCAGGCGTTCGTGCCGGAGTTCAACGCCGGCGCGATGGAGAACCCGGGCTGCGTGACCTTCCGCGACCAGATGGTGTTCCGCTCCGCGGTCACCGACGGCGAGCGCAGCCAGCGGGCCCGGACCATCGTGCACGAGATGGCGCACCAGTGGTTCGGCGACACCGTGACGATGAAGTGGTGGAACGACCTCTGGCTGAACGAGTCGTTCGCCGAGTACATGGCGCACCGGGTCTCGACCGCCGCCACCCGGTACACCGACAACTGGATCGACTTCGCGTACATGCGCAAGTGGTGGGGCCTGCAGGCCGACCAGCGCTCGTCGACGCACCCGGTCGCGGCCGACGCCGTCAAGGACGCGGCCTCCTCGCTCGACGACTTCGACGGCATCTCGTACGCGAAGGGCGCCGCGACGCTGAAGCAGCTCGCGGCGTACCTCGGTGACGACGTGTTCCTGGCCGGCGTCAACGCGCACATCGCGGCGCACGAGTTCGGCAACGCGACGTTCGCGGACCTGGTCGGCAAGTGGACCGAGGCCGGCGCGACCGGGCTCGACGAGTGGGCGCAGGCCTGGCTGCGGACGCCCGGGCTCGACACGCTGACCGTCGTCCGTACGGCGGACGGGATCACGCTGCACCGGAAGGCGCCCGAGGCCCACCCGGCGTCGCGGCCGCACAAGCTCACGGTCTCCGGGTTCGACGCGGACGGCCGCCGGACCGATGTCGCCGTACTGGTCGACGCCGACGAGGTCCCGGTCGATCTGGACCCGTCCGTCGCGGTCGTGATCCCGGACGCCGGCGACGACAGCTGGGCGAAGATCCGGCTCGACGCGGACAGCCTCGCGAACCTCGCGGCGCTGCTGCCGAAGATCGACGACGGCGTCACGCGGGCCGTCGTACTGAACAGCGTCCGGGACGCGGTCGCCGACGCCGAACTGGACCCGAAGGCCGGGTTCGACGTGGTGCTCGGGATGTTGCCGACCGAGACCAGCGACATCGCGGTCGGGACGCTGCTGGGCTGGTCGATGAGCCGTCTGCTCGGCGTGTACCTGCCGTACGAGCCGTACCGCGAGCAGCTGGCCGACGTACTGCGGGCGCGGCTGGAGACCGTCGAGGCCGGGACCAGCGTGCAGCTGTCGCTGGCCCGCGGGTTCGCGCGGTTCACCGACGACGTCGACCGGTTGAAGGGCTGGCTCGCGGGTGACGGCGTACCGGACGGCGTCACGATGGACGCCGACCTGCGCTGGATCGTCACGCTCCAGCTCGCCCGCCTCGGCGCGATCGGCGAGGCGGACATCGACGCCGAACTACGGCGCGACTCGTCCTCCGAGGGCGTCGTGCACGCCACCCGCTGCCGCGCCGCACTGCCGACTGCGGACGCGAAGGAGCGTGCGTGGGCGCAGATCACCACCGATGCCGACCTGCCGAACTACGAGCTGTACGCCGCGTGCGAAGGGTTCTGGCACCCGACGCAGGCCGAACTCACGGCGCCGTACGTCGACCGGTACTTCGCCGAGATCGCGGGCACCCAGAAGCTCCGGTCCGGGTGGGTCGTCGCGAGCAGCGCCGGCCTCGCGTTCCCGCGGTACGCGATCGAGCAGCGGGTGGTCGATCTGGCCGCCGGGCTGATCGCGGACGAGTCCGTCGCGGCCGGCATCCGGCGTTCGGTGGCCGACAGCACGGACGACCTCAAGCGGGCGCTTTCGGTCCGTTCGGCGTACGGCGACTGACCCTGTCGTCAGCAGTCACGCCGTGTTGTGACTAATGTGACTGGTGTGACCAGGAGGACCCTGGTGACCAGGCAAGATGTGTTTTCGTGACGTAACCTCCACAATGACCGGGCGGCACGGCGCGCCGGTCTTGGTCAGGTCCGGCGTCCGGGAGAGACTGTCTAGAACCGCACAGGAGAACAAGGTCAATGCGCGAGGCGAGGCTCGTCGGTCTGAGCCAGGATGGGACGCAACTCATCCTGGCGCTGGCAGAGACGGGTGAGGAGATCGCCGTTCCGGTCGACGACCGGTTGCGTGCGGCCCTCCGCGGCGACCGTGCCCGACTCGGCCAGCTGGAGATTCAAATGGAGAGCGCGCTGCGCCCACGAGACATCCAGGCTCGTATCCGCGCCGGCGAAAGTCCCGAGGCGGTCGCGGCGGTCGCCCAGATGCCGATGGAGCGCGTCATGGCGTTCGCCGGCCCGGTCCTCGCCGAGCGGGACCACATCGCCACGCTCGCACAGCGCGCCTCCGTCCGTCGTCGCGGTGGCGGCGACGCCCCGACCCGCAACCTCGGCGCGTGGGTGACCGATCGGCTGCGGCTCCGGCACGTCGATCCCACGTCGGCCGAGTGGGACGCCTGGCGGCGCGAGGACGGGCGCTGGGCGGTGCGCGTCTCGTACTTCGTCGAGTCCGAGGACACCGAGGACAACGGCGAGGAACAGAAGGACGAGAAGATCGGCATGTTCGCGTACGACGCCCCCGGGCGGTACGTCGTACCGGACGACGACGAGGCCCGCTGGCTGGTCGGCGAGCAGGCGCAGGTGCTGCCGACCCCCGTCCAGCCGCAGCCCGGTGAGCGACGGCTGGCCGCGGTCGCTGACATCGACCCGCTGATCGCCCCCGACCACGGCGCCGACAGCTACGAAGCCGGCTTCGAGGACACCGTCGCCCTCCGCCGCCGAAACCACCCGGTTTCCCGCGACTCTCAACCTTTCCCCGACGGCACGTCGGGCTACCGCGACGGCTCCTCCGGCGCACGCGACGCCTCGGGCTACCGCGACGGGTCCTCCGGTGTGCGTGACGCCTCGGGCTATCGCGACGGCGGCTCCGGTGCGCGCGACGGTGCCCCGGGCTTCCGCGACGGTGCCTCCGGTGTGCGTGATGGCGCCTCCGGCTTCCGCGACGACTCCCAGGGGTTCCAGCGCGACGACGACCGGCGTGACGCCCGTACGTCCCGCGACACCGACCGCGGCCCCCGCCGGGTCCACTCGGTCCCGAACCCGGACGAAGAGCCCACCCTGATCGACGTACCCGTCGACCAGCCCCCGGCCCCCCGCCCCTCGGTCCGCGCCGTCGAACGCCCCACCACACCCCCGACATACGCGTCCCCCGCCGAAGCCCCACGCGACTACCGCGACGAGCAGTCCTCCCGCAGCCACCGAAACGCTGAGCCAGACGGCGGGTACGGCGAGGACCAACCGCGACGCGACTTCCGTGACGAACCGGCCGCACGCGGCTCTCGTGGTGAACAGGCAGCACGCGAACTGCGGGAGGACTCGTCCACTCGCGGGTCGCACGCCGACCAGGCGCCAGCCGCGCGGACCACCTCGCACGAGGACCAGGCCCCGGCGACGCGAGCCACCTCGCGTGGAGACCAGGCGCCGGTGGCGCGAGCTACCCCCTCGCGTACTGCGGAGCCGAGCCGTCCGGCCGGACCTCGTCCGACCGCCCCCCGGCCGGCCGATCCCCGGACCACGCGCTCACGCACCAGCGAGGACCCCGCAGCGGCCCGCACCTCCGACGACAACCAGCAGGCAGAGCCAACCCAGGCCGAGCGCACCCGCCCTGAGCCCAGCAACCGCGGCCGTGCCTCCAAGCCAGAGCAGAACGGGCGCCCAGCCAACCAGCCGGCGGCAACCGTCGACCAGCCTGCGCTCCCGGAAGGCACCGACGACGCCGCCGCGGAAACCTCGGCCGAGCCGAAGAAGAAGCCGGCCCGCCGAGGCAAGCGCGCCAGCGTCCCCAGCTGGGACGAGATCATGTTCGGCAAGAAAGCCGACTGACCCACCGAACGACCACGGGCCGGAAACGGCCCGCGACAGAACCCCGTGCCAAGCGTTAGCGAACCTGGTGCTCGGAAGCCTGTCGCTGCGGGGCCCGCTGGTGCTCGGGCGTCTGCTGGGCCTGGTGCAGTTGGTCCTGCTCAGGTGCGGGCTGCTGGGATACCCCTGGCCGGGGTCGAGGCCCTGGACCTGAGCGCGGGTCGGGATCAGATCGCCACGGTCCTCGCGGCCGCCTACCGACTCCGGCCGATCGCGGCCTGGTCGGCCCACGCCGACCGTTTCCCTTCCTGGACAGATGTCCCACATCGCGGACGGTGTTTTGCGGTAGACCCTGCGTGCTGTCATAGTCGTCGGCATGCAGATGCTGTGTTGTTGCTGTTGTCGCTGACGAGCGCCGGCTCCCGGCGCACGAGGCCCTGTCCTTTCCGTGGCCCGCCCGCCGACACAGCACTCACAGGAACATCGCATGAATCTCCCGGCTCTCGCCGACCTGCTAGCCTCCCGTGGCCTCCGGCTGCTTCCCGGTTCGTACGCCGTACCGGTCGAACTGCTGGTCCAGTTGCCTGACGCAACGATCGCCCGGTTCACCGCCCGCGGTACGACGCTGCGGCTGCGCACGTACTCCCCCGACGCCCTCACCGCCATCACCATCCCCGCCGAATGCGGCTGCGGCGACCACCACCCGCAGACCGGTCCCGCCCGGGTGACGCTCAGCCGGTACGCCGTACCGCTAGAGGAGCGCATCATCGACGGCGAACTCGAGCACGGCTGGCACCACCACGAGGCCGGCCTGCTCCGCCTGGCCGATGCCACAGAACACCTCTTCACCCTCCTAGCCCAACTCCCCACCCCAGCCCTAGCCGGCGCCGCCTAACCCCTCCCTCCCCCACCCCAACCGCCCGCGAGCTCACACGATCGCCGAGTCGTGGAATTCGGCGGGCAACACGCGTCCGGCGACCTCGATCCACGACTCGCACTTGCGCACATCAGCCAAACGCCACGACTCGGCGGCCCGCGGGATGTCGTTCATCCCGCCTGTCGACCCAAGGCGAGGCGTGGGCTCCTCCCACGGAGCACGCGGTGAGGCGGTGCGAGGCGGTGCGGGGTGAGGCGGTGCGGGGTGAGGCGGTGCGGGGTGAGGCGGTGCGGGGTGAGGCGGTGCGGGGTGAGGCGGTGCGGGGTGAGGCGGTGCGGTGCGAGGCGGTGCGGTGCGAGGCGGTGCGGGGTGAGGCGGTGCGGGGTGAGGCGGTGCGGTGCGAGGCGGTGCGGTGCGAGGCGGTGCGGGGTGAGGCGGTGCGGTGCGAGGCGGTGCGGTGCGAGGCAGGGTGAGGGGGCGCCGGGGCGGGCGCGGTGAAGCGGCGGGTGGTGGGTGTCGGGTTAGGGGCGGCGGTGGGCGGGTTCGGTGGTGTCGAAGTGGGTGCGGGCGGCTTCTACCGCGGCCAGGTTGGGGGACCATTCGGCGAGGGAGTGGAAGAGCGGGGCGAGGCTGCGGCCGAGGGGGCTGATGTCGTACTCGACGCGCGGCGGGACCTCCGCGTGGTACGTCCGGGTGATCAGGCCGTCGCGTTCGAGCTGCCGGAGGCGCTGGGTGAGGACCTTCGGCGTGATGGCGCCGATCCGGCGGTGCAGCTCGACGAACCGCTGCACGCCGTACTCGTTCAGCGTCCACAGGATCGGCGTCGTCCAGCGGCTGAAGACCAGGTCGACGACGGGCGCGATCGGGCAGGCCTGCACTGGATCGGCCTGGACGGGATCGGCCTGGACGGGATCGGCCTGGACGGGATCGGCCTGCACTGGATCGGCCTGGACGGGATCGGCCTGGACGGGATCGGCAGTGGTCTCGGTCACAAACCCAATACTATCCTCTAGGTACCTACTATCCCCAGAGCACTAGCGTCATGGTCATGATCGTGATCACCGGAGCAACCGGCAACGTAGGCCGTCCCCTCGTCCAGACCCTGACCGCGCTCGGCGAGGACGTGGTCCCCGTCTCGCGCACCGGCGCCGGCCACCAGGCCGACCTCACCGAACCCGAGACCCTGCGGCCCGTACTCGACGGCGCGAAGGCCGTCTTCCTCCTCACCTCCCCCGACTTCCTTGCCCGCGGCAACATGCAGGCGGTCGTCGACGTACTGCGGGATTCCGGCGTACCGCGCGTCGTCCTGCTGTCGTCCCAGGGCGTCACCACCCAGCGGCACCCGTCGGTCCACGAGGACGCCGTCACCGGATCCGGGCTCGACTGGACGATCCTCCGGCCCGGCAACTTCGCCAGCAACGCGTACGCCTGGGCCGAGTCGGTCCGCACCCAGCGGGCGATGTTCGCACCGTTCGCCGACGTCGCGCTCCCCGCCGTCGACCCACAGGACATCGCCGAGGTCGCCGCGGCCACCCTCAGGGAGCCGGGCCACGCCGGCGCCGTCTACACCCTCACCGGCCCCGCCGCGATCTCCCCCCGCCAGCAGGCGAAGATGATCGAGGAGGCCCTCGCAACGCCGATCCACTTCCAAGAGCTGACCCGCGCCGAAGCCCGCACCGGCATGCTCGACTTCATGCCGGAGCCGGTCGTCGAAGCCACCCTCGACGTCCTCGGCTCCCCCCTCCCGATCGAGCAGGAGGTGAGCCCCGACGTCGAAAAGATCCTCGGCCGTACGCCGCACACGTTCGCCGACTGGGTCGCCCGGAACCTCCCCGCATTCCGCTGAAAGACGCGGATGGAAGCGCCCCCGCCGCACGCCGTGCGCCGGGGGACGCACGGCCGGAGCCGCGCCGGAGCTGGAGGGCTTGAGCGGCCGGAACTCCCCGCGCCGGTGCCGGAGGCGGGCGGCGGGCCGGACTCGGTGTGCTAGGCGGAGGGCTCTGGTTCTTGTTCTGGGGGTGAGGCGAGGTGGGTTTGTAGTTGGTGACGGAGGGTCTCGGTGACCTGTTCGGCGGCTCGGTGGGCGGCCGTGAGGGCGGCGAAGCGGTCCTCCGCGGACTTCTTCACGTCGGTCAACTGTGTTTGGTGGTCGGCGCGGAGTTGTTCGCGGTCCGCTCGATGCTCAGCGCGCAGGGTGTCGAGCTCGGAGCGATGGCGGTCGCGCTCGTCGCGTAGTTCTGAGCGCAGTTGTTCTGCGGTTTGGTGGGCCGCCTGGCGGTCTTTCTCTGCCACGGACTGGGCGGTACGCGCGGCCTCGAGCTCGCTCCGGGCCTGACGGAGCTGCTCCTCAGCGGCGGCTTGTATCTCGCGAATCCGCTGGTCCGCCTCCGCGCGCAGCCTGTCCACTTCGACCGAAGCCGACTCGCGCGTCGCGGCCAGCTCCTGACGAAGCTGCTCCAATTCGGCGGCCGCGGTTTCGCTGACGAGCGTGGCGTCGCGGCGGGCCTGGTCGGCGGCTTCTTGGGCGATTGCGACGTCGACGCGGGCTTCGTCGAGGGCGGCGACGGCAGCTTCGGCGGCCTCGTCGGCTTCCTCGCGAGCGTCCTCGGCTTCGGCCGCTTGTTGCTCCGCCTTCCGGCGGCGGTGCTCTTCCTCACCTCGCTGCCGCTCGGCGTCCGCGAGTTCCGCCCGCGACGCCGCCTGCAACTGCTCGACCTCGGCAGCGACCGCCTCCGCGTCGCCGTACGTGCGGATCGCCTCCGCGATCTGCGCGAGGTAACCCTCCAGCTCCTCCACCAGCCGCGGCAGGTTGCCCTTCATCAGCTGCTCGAGTGTCATCCGGGCAGCCGTCACCGGCCCAGCCACCGGTGCCGCTTCAGCGCCGGCAGCACCATCACGGCGTACAGGCTGCCTGGCCAGCCGGTTCTTCGCGGCCCACGCGTTCGCCTTGTTGTGTACGACGGGCTTCCCGTCGACGCCCGCGCCTTCCCGGCCGCAATACTTCGGCGGTCGTCCCGGGGTCCCCGGATCGACCTGCTTCGGGTTCGCACAGGTCACCCCAGGGAACTCGCACAGCCCCTGCCGAGTCCGTGCGATCGGCTCAGTCGTCATGATGCCACCCTACTGCATTACGTCAATAAAGTTCCCCTTTAAGTTCGGTTTCCATCAACTACTTTAGACTGAACAAAACTGAACTGAAGTAGCGCATAATCCCCGTTATGCGCTAGCTTGTTTCGCGTGAACGAACTGGTGCCAAGACCCGATCAGGCAACAGAGGCCGCCGTACGACGCTCCCTGGGCAAGCGCCGCCCGCTCCACGACCCCGCGGCACAACCGGTCGACCGCCTCGACCTCCTCATGGACGCACTCACCCCCGAGCTGACCGCCCTCACGGTCCTCTGGCTGGGCGGAACCCGCCGCGCGAGCCAGGACACCCGGATCGGGTACGCCGACGATCTGCTGCTCTGGGCGGACTGGGCCCGCCGTGAACTCGGCCGCGAACGGTTCGGCCTCGATCTGCAGCGCGGCGACGTGACGATGTGGCTCACCTACCAGCAGGACGCGGGAGCCGCCGCTTCCTCCATCTCCCGAAGGCTGTCAGCGCTCTCAAGCCTCTACCGGTACGCCGCCGGGTGGGGACTGCCCGTGGTGTCGCCGATCTCCGACGACGACCACCGCCCGAAGTTCCACCGCGGTCGCCGCGCCACCTCGGCACGAGTGCTCGACGCCGACCAGGTCGGTGATCTCCTCGCCGCTGCGTCCGACGTACGCGACGCCCTGATCGTCGGCCTGCTGTACACCGGCGCCTTACGCGTCTCCGAACTCTGCGGAGCCGACGACACCGACCGCCACGACGAGGGTCGGCGTACCTGGCTCGTCATCACCCGCAAGGGCGGAAAGGCGGTTCGGGTCCCGCTCGAGACCACCGTGGCCGAGCTGCTCGACGCGTACCGCACGACAAGGCCGGCCTGGACCGGCGACGGACCGGCCCCACTCCTGGCGGATGCCGAAGGCAACAGACTCGACCGCCACGACGTCACCCGCTTGCTCCGCCGGCTCGCCAAAGCGGCCGGTATCCCCCGCCCGGAGACGGTGGGCCCACACTCGTTGCGCGCGACCGCGATCACCGACCAGAAACGTCGCGGCCACAGCGCCGAGGACCTGCAGGAGCTGTCCGGTCACGCGGACGTCCGCACGGTCATGGTCTACATCGACGACGACGGCCGCGCCGAACGCGTCGCGGCCCTCACCGACGACCTAGGCCGCGTGATGACCGCCGTACCGCGGCATCTCACCGACTGACCAACGGCAGGAACACGTCGTCGACCAGAGACGTGATGATCGACGACGGCACCGGCGCGTGGCTGAAGAAGATCTCGTGCCGCATCAGGTTCGTCGGTGCGGTCAGCACCGCGACGGGTATGTCGGCCGTCGGGATCTCGCCACGGTCCGCGGCCCGCTTCACTATCGTCGCCATCACCCCGGTCATCCGGCTGTACACCTCCGGATCGAGGTCCGGCGCCTCGGCCATCAGCCCGTGGACCGTGTCCGGCCCGAGCAGGGTGAATCGGTCGGCCATCTGCTGCAAGATTCCGAGTGCGTCGCCGCGCAGGGAGCCGGTGTCCGGGATGTTCTCCACGATCGAGCCGGCGTGGTGCCGCATCGCCGCGGTCACCAGCTCCGCCCGGTTCCGCCAGCGCCGGTACAGCACCTGTTTCCCGGTCTGCGCCCGCGCCGCGACCGACTCCATCGTCAGCCGTGCGTAGCCCGACTCGGTCAACTCGGCCCAGGCGGCGTCCAGCAGCACGGCCTCCAGTTCGGCACCTCGCCGGCGTTCCATCGAACCTCCAGAAGGGACCTTGCGTCTCTTAACCATCCGAGCCTACCCTGAAATCCGTAAGAGACGCCACGTCTCTAAAGGAGCTCGCTCGGATGACCACCTCAACGGACCGCCTCGACCGGTCGGTCCTCAAACTCGCCGCGGTGCTCGTGCTCGGCGCGCTCGCCCCACTCCTCGACAGCACCATCGTCACGGTCGCCGTCCACACCCTCGGCGTCCAGCTGCACACCTCGGTTGCCACGGTCCAATGGGTCAGTACGGCGTACCTGCTGGCGCTCGCGATGGCCGTGCCGATCACCGGCTGGGCGGCGAACCGGTTCGGCGCCAAGCGGATGTGGATCATCGCGCTGGCACTGTTCCTGACCGGCTCGATGCTCTGCGGCATCGCCCAGAACATCGGCGAGCTGATCGGGTTCCGGGTGCTCCAGGGGATCGGCGGCGGGCTGATGCTGCCGATCCTGCAGTCCATCCTGCTGCGCGCCGCCGGCCGGGACCGGATCGGCCGGGTGATGGGGATCGTCACGATGCCGGCCCTGATCGGCCCGATCCTCGGTCCGGTGATCGGCGGCGTCCTCGTGGGTCACCTCGACTGGCGCTGGATCTTCTACGTCAACGTCCCGATCTGTCTGGCCGCGATCGTCCTGGCCGTCCGCACCCTCGAACCCGACCCTGCGCCGACCACCGCGGCACTCGACCTCACCGGACTCCTGCTGGTCTCCCCCCGCGCTCGCCGCGATCATCTACGGCCTCAGCCAGGCCGGTGGCGACGGTTTCGGCCACACCCCCGTCCTGCTGCCACTGGCCGTCGGCGTGGTCCTTCTGACAGCTTTCGTACTGCGCCGTACCATCGACCCGCTCATCGATCTGGCACTGTTCCGGATCAGATCCTTCGCCGCCTCGTCCGCACTGTTCTTCCTAACCGGTTTCGCCCTGTACGGCGCGATGCTGCTGCTCCCGCTCTTCTACCAGCAGGCTCGTGGCGCGACGGTCACCGCGGCCGGTCTGCTCCTCGCTCCGCAAGGCGTCGGCAGTCTGCTCGCACGGACCGCGGGCGGCCTGACGGATCGGTACGGCCCGCGCCCGATCGTGCTGATCGGCATCGTGCTCACGACCATCGGCACGCTCCCGTTCGCGCTCAGCAACCCGTCGTACTGGCTGCTCGCGATCGCTCTCGTGATCCGCGGCGCCGGGCTGAGCGCGGTGAATCTGGCGGTGATGGTCGGCGCGTTCCGGGATCTGGAGCCGGCCGAGATCCCGCATGCGAGCAGCACCACCCGCATCATGCAGCAGCTCGGCGGAGCGTTCGGCGCGGCGACGCTGGCGGTCGTCCTGCAGAGCCAGCTGACCGGCCACAGCACCCAACGCGCGTACGCGCACAGCTTCGCCTGGGCGATCGGATTCACGGTGGTCGCCGCCGTCCCGGCGCTGTTCCTGCCGGCCGGGCGCAGAGTCTTGAATTAGTAACACGCTTGGTTTAACTTATCCGCGCAGCTGCACTTCCGGTCCGCCACCTGGGAGGTTCCAGCATGTCCAGACGCCTGCTCGCGCGGGTTCTCCCCACTCTCCTGCTCACCGGCGTGCTCGCCGTACCGACGGCGCACGCCGCCACCATGTACCCCAGCGGCGTCGGCGCCGACCTCGGTCCGACCCCGACCACGCTCGGCGTCAAGCCTGCCGCCGGCGACGACCCGGCCGGGCTCCGGACCGGCACCGCCCAAGGGCGTACCTACTGGCAGACGAACCGGGCGGCCGGCACCGGCTACCTCGAGTTCGACGTCGATCACGACTACGTCGACGAGATCGGCACCGACAACGTCCTGGTGACGGTGACGTACCTCGACAGCGGCTCCGGCACCCTCGACCTGCAGTACGACGCGAAGGACAACCCGCAGCAGGACGCCACCGACGTACCGCTCACGAACACCGGCCTGTGGAAGACCGGCGTCTTCGCGCTGACCGGCATCAGCTTCACGAACCGGCTCGGCGATGCCGACCTCCGGGTCTTCGGCGGCAGCGACGACGTCACGATCGCCGGCCTCCGGATCAGTACGGCGGGCGCCTCGGTCGAGCTCGGCGCGACGCCGGTGCAGAACGGGATCAGCCCGCGCGCCGGTGACGACGCGTCGCACCTGATCACCGGCGTCCAGGACGGCCGCCCGTACTGGCAGACCGACCGCACCGCGCCGTCGCCGGGGACGAACTTCTTCTACATGAACGTCGCCGACACCTACCTGTACGACAACCATGGCCTGGTCCTGGTCAGCATCGACTACTTCGACCAGGGCAACGGGCAGTTCGGGCTGCACTACGACTCCCCCGGCGACACGATCCCGGACAAGTTCAAGAACTCCGAGGTCGTCCGGTACGGCGACACGAAAACCTGGAAGACGTACACGTTCGCGCTCCCGGACGCGGTGCTGACGAACCGCTCGAACGGCGGGGACTTCCGGATCCACAACGGCGACGGCTCCGCCGACCTGAAGGTCGCGGCGGTCCGGGTCGCCAAGGTCGCGGGCACGCTCGACGTCACCGAAGGTCTCGTCGACCTGATCGGCCAGTCCACCCGCACCGAGAAGGCCGCCCGGGAAGGAACCCGGGACGGCCAGTACCCGGCCGGCAGCCGCGCTACCTTGCAGGCCGCGATCGACAACGCTCAGGCGATCGCGTCCACCCCGGGCGTCACCGACGTCCAGGTCAAGCAGGCGTTGACCACGCTGCAGGCCGCGCTGGACACATTCACCGCATCGGTCGTCGACACGAACTTCGCGGCCGACGGTACGGCGTCCGCGAGTGGCGGAACCGGCGCGGCGAACGTGAACGACAACAACCACGACACCTCGTGGACCGGCGGTGCCGACTCGTGGCTCCAGCTCGATCTCGGCAAACCGCGGCCGGTGAACGACGTCCGCGTCGAATGGGGTGGCGCCTACTCCCCCGACTACACCGTGCAGGTGTCGAACGACGGCACGAAGTTCACCGCCGTCGGCCGGATCGGCTCGCCGGGCGGCAACCAGACCAGCCGGACCCGGTTCGCCACCACCAACGCCCGCTACGTCCGGGTCGCGATGACCGGCGCCGACTCGTTCACGGTCAAGGAACTCCAGCTCAGAGTCACCCCTGTCGTGGTTCCGCAGCCGAAGCTGGTGCAGACCGTCAACCCGACCGAGGACGGCGTGGTCGCCGACTTCGACGCCACGCAGTACGGCGCCGATCGCACGGGCAAACGTGACTCGACCAAGGCGATCCAGCAGGCGATCTACGCCTGCCAGGACGCGGGCGGCGGGACGGTGTGGCTGCCGGCCGGTCAGTACAAGGTCACCGACACGATCGAGGTGCACGCGTTCTGCACGCTCCGCGGCGACCATGGTCCGAAGCTCGGCACCGTGATCATCGCGGACCTGGCTCCCGGCGACGACGGACCGAGTCTGTTCCGGATCGGCGGCAGCGCGGGCGTCCTCGGCGTCACGACGTACTACCCGAACCAGAGCGCGACGAACCCGGTGCCGTACAACTACACGTTCGAGATCCCGGGCGGTGCCTGGATCGGCAACGAGAACTACATGATGTCGACGGTCTCCGACGTCACGATGCTGAACTCGTACCGCGGGATCGGCGTCAGCACGATGCCGAACGACCACGGCAACGCCCCGAGCTCGGGCCAGGTGCACGAGTCGACGACGATCCGCAACGTGAACGGTACGGCGCTGTTCGAAGGCGCCCGCGCGTACAACGGCGCCGACGTCGGCACCTGGGAGAACGTTGCCTTCAGCAATTCGTACTGGTCGTCCGCACCGGCCGCGTTCCGCCCGCCGGCCAGGGCGGCCCTGGACGCCTGGACCCGCGCGCACGGCACCGGGCTCGTCTTGGGCGACCTCGAATGGGACCAGTTCTACCGGGTCGCGGTGTCCGACTACGCGGTCGGCATCCACGTCGTCGCCGGGCAGCGCGCGCAGTTCACGGGCAGCTTCCTCGAGCCGGACATCCGCCGTACCGGGACCGGCATCCTCGTCGACGTGATGGACGACCGCTGGGGTATGACGCTCGCGGGCGGTCACGTCGACGGCGGGATCACAAACAACTCGCACGGGTACGTGAAGCTCACCGGCACCGAGGTCGTCGGCCCGCAGACCGGGACGATCCACCACATGTCCGGTACGGCGCCGACGTACACGCAGAAGCCGTTGCCGAAGCCGGTGCAGAGGCTGTACGTCGTGGACGCGCCGCATGGGGTCGGATATCTGCCGGCCGGGGACGCGGCGCGCGACGTACAGAAGGTGCTCGACCGGGCCGGACGGGACGGCGGCGGGATCGTGTACCTGCCGGCCGGGTGGTACCGGATCGGCACGCACCTGGACGTGCCGGCGAAGGTCGAGCTGCGCGGGGCGTCCGCCGTACCGAACCGGGACGAGGGCGGGCTGAGCGGCGGGACGGTGCTGCAGGCGTTCGAGCGGAACACCGATACCGCGCTGGTGACGCTTGGCCTCAAGGCGGGTGTGCGCGGGCTGCGGGTGTTCTATCCGGAGAACAACCCGGCGAACGGCGTCGTCGCCTATCCGTACGCGATCCGCGGGCACGCCGGCGGGAACTACGTGATCAACGCGGGCTTCCCGAACGCGTGGAACGGCATCGACCTCAGCGGCGACGACGTCGTCGTACGGAAGGTCGCGGGTGCGTTCTTCGACCACGCGATCACGATCGGGGCCGGGCGCAACGGCCGGGTCGAGGGCGTGCTGTCGAACGGGAACGCGGTCACCCGGGTCGGGTACCAGCAGCCGTACTGGATGAACGAGGGCAACATCTTCGAGCTCGTCATCGACAAGTACATGCGGAAGACCGCGAAGATCGTCACCGTCGACGGGGCGCGCGGGCTGACGTTGCTGAACGTGTTCGCGTACGGCTTCCACGACGGGCTGGTGGTGAACGACGGGCAGGTCGACGCGTTCAACCTCGGCACCGACAACCTGGGCGCCGACGGGCACACCGTGCAGGTGGTGCAGGGCGACGTCGAGGCGACGAACCTCGCCCGCTACAACGGCGCCACCCTCAGTGGTACGGCGACCTTGCACAACGTGATGGTGATCAACGTGGTGCAACGCAGCGTCGCGGTCCAGGCGAACGGGAACGGCACCGTCGCCATCACCGGCAACGAGTCCGAGCCCGGAACGTACGAGGTCGGCGCGCAGGTCACAGTGACGGCGGCAGCCGGATCGGATAGCGTTTTCCTGGATTGGACCGTGAACGGGACGGTGGTGGCGACAACGCCGTCGTACACCTTCACCGTCGGCACGGACCAGATACTGACCGCCAACTTCACACCGAAGTAGGAGCGAGATGGCTGACACACAACAGCAGCAGGTCGCGATCGTCGGGTGCGGCATCATCGGCCGCACCCACGCCAAGGCCGTCGCGGACCGGCCGGACGCGATCGTCACCGCCCTGGTGGACGGTGACGCCGCGGCCCGGGAGGCACTCCGGGCGCAGCTGGTCGAACTCGGCCAGCCGGAACCGAAGGTGTACGACGACCTGCCCGCGGCGCTGAGTGGGTCGGACGTGTCACTCGTCGCGATCTGCACCCCGAGCGGTACGCACGCGGCGCTGGCCGAGCAGGCGCTGGACGCGAAGTTGCACGTGGTGATCGAGAAGCCGCTCGACGTGGACCTGGTCCGCGCCCGGCGGCTCGGCGCCGCGGTGGACCGGGCCGGCAACCACGGCGTGGTGGCGTCGGTGATCAGCCAGCACCGGTTCGACGCCGGCAGCGCGGTGGTCAAGCAGGCAATCGACGCCGGGCGGTTCGGGCAGCTGACCTCGTCCGTCGCCACGGTCGCCTGGTGGCGCAGCGACGAGTACTACGCGTCCGCGGGCTGGCGTGGGACGTGGGCGCAGGACGGGGGTGGCGCGCTGATGAACCAGGGCGTGCACACCGTCGACCTGATGCTGTGGTTCATGGGCCGCCCGGTCACGATCCAGGCGCAGGCACTGCGGGCGGCGCACCACGCGATCGAGGTCGAGGACACGGTCGTCGCGACACTGACGTTCGAGAACGGTGCGGTGGGCACGCTGCACGCGACGACAGCGGCGTACCCGGGTGGACGTACGCGCGTGTCCGTCCACGGCACCGAAGGCGGCGCCGAGATCGAGGACGACCGTCTCAGCCGCCTCAACGTCGACGGCGCCGAGCCCGACCAGCCGATCGACGCCGGCGACCCGGGCGGCCACACGGCGCAGTACGACGACATCTTCCGGTCGATCGCGAACGGCACCACGCCGGCCATCACCGTCCAGGACGCGATCGACGCGCTGGCGACAGTACGGGCCGTCTACATCGCGTCGACCCTCCAACGCCCGGTCAAGTTCCTGGACGTCCTCGAAGGCCGCTACGACGACGTGGACGTCTCCCGCGGGGTCGGGCTTCCCCCGAACTGACCGGATCGCCAGGCCATCACAACGCACCGCTCCGCCGACGGCTGAGCGTGGCGCCGCCTGGAGGCGGCGATTGTGATGGCCTGGCGATCCGCCCCCTGGTGCCGTCAGGCGCCGGGCTCGCGCTCGTTCAGGATGCGCTGGTAGAGGTTGCAGTCCTGCCAGTGCCCATCGATGTGCAGGTAGGTGGGCGCCATGCCGATCTGCTGGAAGCCCGTCCGTTCGAGGACCCGCTGCGACGCGACGTTCCCCGTCAGCGTGCTGGCCTCGATCCGGTGCAGCTTCAACTCACCGTCCGCGATCTCCGCAACAGCCTCTACCGCCCGGGTCGCCAGCCCCTGGCCGATCGAGTCGACCGACACCCAATACCCAAGACTCGCACTCCGGAACGGCCCAGGAACCAGATCGCTCAACGTGATCGCACCCACGATCCGCGACCCAGCCGCCAGCACCCACGGCACCACATGCCCGTTCTTGTAGCGCTCGAGCTGGTACGTCATCCGCTCGACCTGGCCGGCCGTCGTGAACCACTTCTCCGTCCGCACCGGTTCCCAGCGGCGGAGGTGTTCGCGGCTCAGGACCTGTGCGTCGGCCAGGGCGGGAGCATCGTCGAGGGTCGCGATCCGGAGTTCGACGTCCGAAGTCAGCGGGCGGGGCTGAATCACTTCGGCAGCCTCCGTGCCTGACTCGATCCCGACACCCGAGGGGTGAACGCGTCGTGGAAGATCGTCGACGCCGCCCCGACCGCGGCCGCGTCCTTCTGCAGCATCGACTCCTCGACGCCGACCTCGCGGGTCTCCCGCGCCAGCGGATGCGCGTTCACCGCGCGTCCGATCTCGGCCAGGAAGATCTCCGAGATCTCCTTCCCGAACGCCGGCCCGCCGAGCACCAGCAGATCGATGTCCAACAGGTCCACGAGCCCGACAGCGCCCTGCCCGATCACCCGCGCCACCTGCCGCACCGCCTTCACCGCGGCCTCGTCCCCGGCGGCCGCCGCATGACAGACCGCCTTGTACCGCGTGGCTTCGTCGGTCGCGGCCGGATCCTTCTCGACGTACCCGTACTCCGCCGCGATCACCGGCAGCGACGCCGTCGGGTTGCACTCGGGGACGAGCCGCGGCCCGTTCTCCGCGTCCCACTCCCCCACCCGCAGCGCCGCGACCTGCCCGAACTCGCCCGCGTTCGACGTACCGCCGCGATAGATCGCACCGTTCAGGAACAGCCCGCTCCCGACGCCTGTCCCCAGGTACAGGTACGCGAAGTCCCGCGCCCGTGCGGATCGGCCGATCCAGCGCTCGCCGATCGCGGCCGCCGTACCGTCCTTCTCCACCAGCACCGGGTGGTTCAAACGCTCCTGCAACAACTGCCGGATCTTCAGCCCGCGCCAGGCCGGCTGCAGCGGCAAGGCCAGCAGCGACCCGTCCGCGTCGATCGGCCCCGGTACGGCGACACCGACGCCGAGCATCGAGTCCATGTCCACCTGGCTGATGCTCAACGCCGCGGTCACCGTCGCCGCGGTCAGATCCACCAGCTTGCCGGCTTCGAGATCCTCCGCCAGGTCGACGGTCTCCCGGCGGACGATCTTGCCGTCCAGGTCGACGACCGCGACGGTCAGCAGTTCGGGATCGACGTGGATCCCGACCGCGTGCGCCGCGTTCGACCGCAGCCGGACCGGCGTCCGCGGCTTGCCGAGCCGTTCGGCGCGCTCCTGCGCCTCCTCCACCAGCAGGCCCTGCTGGAGCAGGATGCGCAGGATCCGCGACACCGACTGCTGGGTGAGACCGGTCCGGCGGGAGATCTCGGTCCGGCTGATGATGCCGGCCAGCCGGATCGTCTCGATGATCACGGCCTCGTTGAACGAGCCCAGGTCGTACTGGTTCGCGCCCGCGCGCCGCACCAGCCCTTCGGCCGATTCACTCATCTCCACCTCCCCGTCGTCGTCGCTGCCTGGCCGTGATCGTACTGCCGAACTACGGCGCCTCGAGCGCTCCGTCGATCCGCCGTACGCCGGCCGCCCACTCGTCGTGTCCGGACAGCTCCGCCGGGTACTGCGCGGCCGCCTCCAGGTCGACGTCGATGCCCCAGCCGGGTGCGTCGTTCGGCCGCAGCCAGCCGTTCTCGATCCGCAGTGTGCCGGGGAACACCTCGTACGTCGCGTCGTTGTAGATGTGCCCCTCTTGGATGCCGAAGGCAACCGATGTGACGTCCAGCGCGACGTTCGCGGCGGCGCCGATCGGGGACGTGTCGCCGGGACCGTGCCAGGCCGTCTTCACGCCGCACAGCTCCGCGAGGTCGGCCAGTTTGCGGGCCGGCGTCAGGCCGCCGATGTCCGACACGTGCGACCGGATGAAGTCGACACCGTGCTCGCGGATCAGTCGTACGGCGTCGTTCATCGAGGTGGTCAGCTCGCCGACCGCGAGCGGCACCGGCGAGGCGGCCCGGACCTCGGGCAGCCGGTCCCAGTTCTCCGGCGCGAGCACGTCCTCCAGGAAGAACAGCCCGTACGGCTCGAGCGACCGCGCCAGGACGATCGCCTCCTTCGGGGTCAGCCGCGAGTGCACGTCGTGCAGCAGCTCGATGTTGTCCGGCAGCGCCTGCCGCGCCTCGGCGAAGAGCTCTGGCGTCGAGCGCAGGTAGTCGCGCGCGGACCAGCCGTTGTGGTACGGCGCGTCCGGGTAGAGCGTCGGCACCCGCGGAGCGCCGTACCCGCCGCCGCCCGGGGTCGACATCTGCAGCCGGACGTGCCGCCAGCCCTGGTCGACAAGCGACTTCGCGTGCTCGATCGTGTCCTCGATGGTCTTGCCGCTGGCGTGGATGTAGGTGTCCGCGGCCGCCCGCACCTTGCCGCCGAGCAGCTCGTACACCGGCATCCCGGCGCGCTTGCCGGCGATGTCCCAGAGCGCCTGGTCGATCCCGGAGATCGCGTTGTTGGTGACGGGTCCGCCGCGCCAGTACCCGGAGTACGACGCGAGCCTGGTCAGGTCGCCGATGTCGCCCGGGTAGCGGCCGACCAGCAGCCGGGCGAGGTGCTCGTCGACGAACGTCTGCACCGCCTTCCAGCGCTGCGTGAACGTCGCGCACCCGAGCCCGTACAGGCCCGGCTCGGTGGTTTCGATCTTCACGACCACCAGCGGAATGCCTTGCGGCGCCGTGACGATCGCCTTCACCTCGCGGATCCGGAGGTCGTCGCGGACCGGCCACGGCTGGTCGAAGTTACTCGGGCTGTGCACAGCCATTCAAAGCTCCAGGGGAAGAGTTGGTAGGTCCAGTTCGTGCCGGGCCTGGAAGCCCAGCATCGTCCGTACCGCGGTCAGGTCCATCGGCACCTCACGCCCGACGAACCGCCGCAGCCGCGGCACCTCGGGTGCGTACGCGTCCAGCAGGTCCTCGGTCGCGTACGGCGCCGTACTGGTGCCGGCGGCAACGAAGAACGTGTGCGCCCCGGACAGCGGCGCGGTCAGCCCGAGCTCCACGACGTGCGCCGCGTCCCGGGTGTCGAGGTACGTCCACGCCTCACGCAGCCCGCTGACCGGGTCCCGCTTGACGTGCGCGGCCATCCGCTCCAGCGCGTCGGCCGAGTTCACGTGCGGGAACCGGAAGGCGACCACGTCGATCCCCCACCGGCGCCACGCCATCCGCGCGGTGTTCTCGTCGTTCTGCTTGGACAGCGAGTACCAGTCGCCGACGTCGCTCGGCGCCTTCTCGTCCCACGGGAAGTACGCGGGCCGGATCTCGTGCGGGTTGAACGGTACGCCGGTCGCGTTGATGCTGCTCGCGATCACCGCCCGGTCGATGCCCAGCGCCCCCGCCTGCGCGAGCACGTTGAACGTCGACACCACGTTGATCGTGTAGACGTCGTACGGCGTACCGGCGGACGGATGTGCGAGCGCCGCCAGGTGGACGACGTACTCCACGCCGTCCAGGGCCCGCGCCACGTCCGCCTCGGACCGGGTGTCGCCGATCAGCACCCGGTCTGCCTTCAGGTCCGGATGCGGCACGTTCGACAGCGCGGTCACCTTCGCGCCCAGGGCGTTCAGGTGCTCGACCGTGACCAGTCCGATCCGGCCGGCAGCCCCCGTGACCAGCACCCGCCGACCGTTCAGTTCACTCACTCTTTGATGCCTCCCGCCATCCCCACACCACGCAGGAATTGTTTCTGGAACAACAAGAACAAGATCACAGGTATCAGAACCGCGAGGAACAGGGCGCTCATCTGCAGCGAGATCTCGGTGGTCTTCTGCACCCTCGGCAGGGCGACCGAGATCGGTTGCAGCGTCGGGTCGGGCAGCACCAGCAGTGGCCAGAGGTAATCCTTCCACGAGCCGATCACGGTCAGCAGCGCCACCACCCCGACGATCGGCTTCGACAGCGGCAGGATCAGCGACGTGAACAACCGCAGGTTGCTCGCCCCGTCGATCCGGGCCGCCTCGATCAGCTCGCGCGGGATCGAGTCGAAGTACCGCTTCATCACCAGGATGTTGAACGCGCCCGCGGCCTGCGGCAGCCAGACCGCCCAGAACGTGTTCTGCAGGCTGATGTGTAGCAGCGGCATGTCCAGCACGGTCATGTACAGCGGGACCAGCGAGATCACGCCGGGCAGGAACAGCGTCGCCAGGACGGCGCCGGTGACGACCGGGCCCCACTTCGGACGCAGCACGCTCAGCACGAACGCACCCGTCGTACACACGAACAGCGTCGAGATCATCGAGCCGATCGCGATGAACGCCGTGTTGCCGAGGTACGCGCCGATCTGTACCCGGTTCCAGGCGTCCGGGATGTTCTTCAGCTGGATCCCCGACGGCCACAGCTGCATCGGGCCGCTGAGGATGTCCTGGCTGGTCGAGACGCCGGACTTCAGCAGCCAGAGCAGCGGACCGACGCCGGCGATCGCCACCGCGACGAAGATCAGCACCTGGATTACCGGCAGGCCGATGCGGACCACGCCGCGCTGCCGGTCGGCGGTCGAGATGATTCCGCGTTCCGAGACTTCACTGCTCATGTCGTACTCCAGCGGCGGGTGACGAAGTGGTAGACGGCCGACAGCACGCACAGCACCAGCGCGAGCAGCACGCTGAGCGCGGTCGCGGCACCGAAGTCGCCGTTGATGAACGCGTACCGGTAGATCAGCAGCAGCACCGTCGTGGTCGCGTTGTTCGGACCGCCGCCGGTGAACAGGAACGGCTCGGTGAAGACCTGGAACGTGCCGATCAGCTGCAGCAGCATCATGATCAGGATGATTCCGCGGATCTGCGGCAGCGTGACGTGCCAGACCCGGCTCCAGATCCCGGCGCCGTCCAGCTCGGCGGCCTCGTACAGCTCCGTCCGTACGCCGGTCAGCGCCGCCAGGTAGATGATCGAGGTCGCACCCGCGCCGGCCCACGTCGCCTCCAGGACGATCGCCGGCATCGCCAGCGTCGGCGAGTTCAGCCAGGCGAACGGCCCGATCCCGAACCAGCCGAGGATCGCGTTGAAGACACCCGCGCCGCTCGGGTCGTAGAAGAACGTCCAGAGCAGGATCGCGGCCACCGGCGGTACGACGGCCGGCAGGTACGAGAGCACGTTGTACAGCCAGCCCGTCTTGCGCAGCTCGCTGACGAACACGGCCAGGAACAAGGGCACCGGGAAACCGAAGATGAGTGCCAGCCCCGCGAAGTACAGCGTGTTGAGCGCCGCCTGCGGGAGCTGCGGGTCGGTCAGTACGTAGCTGAAGTTGGACCAGCCGACCCACTCGGGGGCCTGGACCAGGTTGTTCTTCTGGAAGCTGAGGACCAGGCCGCGGACGATCGGGCCCCAGGAGAAGTACAGGAAGATCAGCACCAGGGGCAGGGCGAAGAAGATCGCGCTCAGCCCGCCGGAGCGGTACCAGGTCACCACGGACCTGGCACTGCCCCGGCTCTGCTTGGGCGTACGTAGCTGGAACATCGGGCTACCGTGCCAGACGCGCGTCGATCTTCGAGGCGGCATCGCTGACCAGCTTGTCGATGTCCACATCCTTCTTCGTCAGCACCTGCTGGACCACCGGGTCGAGCAGCGAGTAGACCTCCTGGCCCTTGTTCGACGGCTCCGGCAGCAGCTTCAGCGTCGAGGTCGAGTCGATGTAGCCCTGGAACTGCTTCACCGGGACGTTCACGTACGGCTCACGCCACTTGTTGTACTGGTCGTACGTCGCCTCGCTCAGCGGGGTGATCCCGGGCCGGCCGACGAAGCCCTTGTCGGCGATCGCGTTCTTCGCGTCCGCAACCGCCGCGGCCTCGTTCGTGTACTTGTCGAACTGGTCGAACTTGATCCACTTCAGCGCCGCGACGACCTCGTTCTTCGTCGCCTTCGGGCTGATCATCTTGAGCGAGCCACCGGTCAGCGTGCCGTGCGGGCCGCCGTCCTGCGGCAGCGCCGCCTCACCGAAGTCGGCCGGCTTCATGCCGAACTGCTTGACGCTCATGTCGTACGCGTCCGGCGCCTGCAGGACCATGCCGATCTTGCCGGCCGCGAAGTCCTGCCGGACCTCTTCCTGGTTGTACAGGAACCGGCTGCCCATCGAGTTGTCGGTCCAGCGCATGTCCTTCAGCAACTGCAGCGCCTTCTTGGTCGGCGCGTCGTTGAACGTGGACTTCTTGCCGTCCTGGCTCTCGACCGTGCCGCCCATGCTGTACGTCATCGTGGTCAGCATCCAGCCACCGGTGTTGTTGGTGGTGAGCTGCGCGTAGCCGGCCTTGCCGGTCTTCTCCGCGATCTGCTTGGCGTCCGCGCGGACCTCGTCCCAGGTCGTCGGCGGCTTGTCCGGGTCCAGCCCGGCCTCCGTGAACAGCTTGCGGTTGTAGGCGAGACCGACCGAGAACACGTCGATCGGTACGCCGTAGATCCGGCCGTTGGCGTCCTGGACGATCTTCAGGACGTTCGGGTTCAGGTCCTTGGTCAGGTCGACCAGCTTCAGCTCGTCGGTGATGTCCGGCAGCTGCTTGTTCGGGATCATGTTGGCCGGCTCGGTGAAGCTGATGTTCATCACCGTCGGCAGCGTGCCGCCCGCGACCTGCGCCTGGAAGGTCTGCGCCTGCCAGCTGGTCTCGGTCGACTTCACCGTGATGTTCGGGTACTTCGCCATGAAGTCGCTGACCTTCTGGTTGAAGGCCTTCAGGTCGTTCGGCTTGTCCGGGGTGGGGCGGTCCCCGATCGTGATCGTGACGGGCGCCTTCTCGTCGAGGCCCCCACTGCCGCCGCTGCCGGACGCGTCCGGGGTGCCCTTCGCACAGCCCGCCGCCAGCAACAGCCCAGCCACTCCGAGGGCAGTACCGAACCGGCCCCACCTGCTCGCAAACGTCATCGGAACTCCTCAGGTTTCCGGATGCCGCCGATGTGCTCTGAGCCACACACCGGCCAGGTCCCGAGTAAGTTAAACCAAGCGTGTTACTAACTCAACCCCTCAGTCCGGTCTGCTGCGGTAACGCTTTCGCAACGTCGATCCCCACGCCGGGGCTCCGACGTACGGGACGACGAGAGGAGACACACATGACCAACCAGGTCGTGCACTTCGAGATCATCGGCACCGATCCGGCGCGGTTGCAGCACTACTACCGCGACCTCTTCGGCTGGACGTACGAGCTCGGCGACACCGTGTCCAGGCAGGTGTCCGAGCCCGGGCGGTACGGGTCCGTCGGCGACGCGGGGCTGTACGGCGGCGTCGGCGGCGGGGCATCGTTGCGGCCGAAGGTGTTGTTCTACGTCGGCGTGGACGACGTCGGCGCGGCACTCGCCCGGGCCGAGGAACTGGGCGGGACCCGCGTGTTCGGGCCGGACGGCGTACCCGGGCGGCTCGTGGTCGGGCAGTTCACCGATCCGGAAGGCAACCTGATCGGGGTCGCCGGCGGGCGGTAAACCGGTGGAGGTGGTGGTCGCCGGGACGGGAGGATGCGGGTATGCATCTGCGACCGGCGACCGCTGCCGACTTCCCGTTCCTGCTGGAGATGTTGCTCGAGGCGTGCAACTGGGACGGCACTCCCTGGTACGACGAGGCGAAGGTGCGGGCGGATCGGCGGGCGTGGCACTACCTCGACGGATGGCCGCTGGAGCGTGACTTCGGGGTGGTCGCGGAGATCGACGGCTCCCCCGCCGGGGCGACCTGGGCGCGGCTGCTCACCGCGGACGAGCCTGGGTACGGGTACGTCGCGGACGACGTACCCGAGTTGACCCTCGGCGTGGCGCCCGGGTTCCGGCGCCGCGGGGTGGCGCGGGCCGTGCTGACCGAGGTGATCGCGCAGGCCCGCGTCGCGTCGTACGGGCGCTTGTCACTCAGCGTCGACCCGGACAACCCCGCACGGAACCTGTACGAATCACTCGGTTTCCGGAAGGTCGGCGTCGTGGGGACGTCAGACACGATGGTGCTGGATCTTTAGCCGAAGCCCCGGACCCGGAACTGCATGACGCGGTACGGCCAGCCGGCGTCGGTGTTCCACTGGCTGACCGACAGGTGCAGGTCCGACAGCGTCGACCCGGGGATCACGTACCCGCCGTACAGCTGGGCCACGTGGTTGCCGTCCTCGGAACCCCACGCACCGCCGTAGATCAGTGTCTGCCGGTACGCCGTATAGAGGTTCGACGTCGGCGTGTCCATGATCATCCCGTCGATCCGGTAGTCGCCGGCGTCGAACCAGGTCAGCACCCACTTCCCGCCGAGCGGCCGGAGGCTCATCTCGCCGAAGCTGCCGTTCAGGATCGGGGTCGCGGGGTTGCCCCAGGCCCAGGCGCCGTCGCGGTAGCCCCACGGCTCGTAGGCGCCCGGGTTCGCGATCTGCTCCTGGCGGACGCGCTTCAGGATGATCGGCTTGTTCCGCTGGAAACCGGTCGAGTAGACGTACACGTACCCGTCGTTCCCGAGGCCCCAGGTGAGCAGCTGGAACATCCCACCGTCGATGTTCGGGTCGAACTTCGCGCCGGTGTGGTACCAGCTCGCGCCGGAGTTGTCGGAGCGCCAGATCTCCGTCCACACGACGTTCCCGAGGCCCTTGTTCACCATCGCGTGCAGGTACATCGACCCGCCGATCGTGATCACGTCGGACGGCAGCACGGTCGAGAACGTCGGGTTGTCGTGCGGGTAGTCCCAGAGCTGCTGCGCCGCGTCACCGCCGACCGCGCCGGACCACTGCACGCCGCCGTTCAGGTCGGACGTCGTCGACCACAACGCGACCGGCGACCGCCACCAGCCGCCGCCGACCCGGGCCTCCTCGAACGTGTCGCCGAACATGAACAGCAACCGCCCGTCCGGCGTCCGCGCCGGAATCCCGAGATCGGTCGCGGCCATCCGGAACCGGTCGGTCAGCCCCGGCCCGGTCAGATCAGCCACCTTGTTGGTGAGCACTGCCTGCGTACTACCGAAGGCTCTGCCCGGTACTGCGGCAAGCACGCCGACACCGACCGCGGCCTTGAGGAACGTGGATCGCTTCATCATCTGTGGTGACTCCCAGCATCAACGGGGGCGGACTGTTGGGAAATCGATTTCTGCCACACCATCCCGCACCACAACGGCGCAAGTCAACCCTTCACCTCGCCCGTCGACGCTCCAGCCTCAGCAGCCATCTCACAGGTCCACCGGCACTCGTGACGGATGTGTGGCGTGAATTTGGACAGGAGGTGTCGATCCCCTGGGTAGTGCACCTGAGCGTGATCTTTGCGACGTGTACAGCGTTTCGCCGTGCACTACCTGTCGGTCTTCCCATAGCTCGTCCGCTTAGCCAACCCCCACAGCGCCAGGCCCCCCGTTCGTCGAGTCGTGGGATTCGGTGGGCGACACGCCGCGCCCGGCGACCTCGATCCACGACTCGCGATTGCGGGCACCAGCCAAACGCCACGACTCGGCGTGGCCCGGGGTCGGCCTGGTGTGCGTGCGAGGTCAGCTCAGGGGATCGCGTACGTGCCGCCGAGGCAGGCCCCGACCGAGGAGGTGGCCGGTGATCGCGGCGAGCCCCCCGCCGTCGGCGGCCTCCCGGAGAACGCCTGCAACGAGCCCAGCCGGGTCCCGGGCCTCAGCCATGGCCGCGGCCCGCTCGGTCGCCGCGGCTGGATCGGCCCGATGCCGATCCGTTCGCACGGGCCCACGCGTACGCCTTCCAGCTGTACGCCCTGGACCACACCACCGACCTCCAACCCGGCTTCACCTTCGACGAGCTGGTCGATGCCGATCGTGAGCCCGTGCGTGGCCGGTTTGCCTTGCGGTACGTCGGGATCCTGCACGATCAACGCCAGCTCGACGTGCCCGCCGGAGGCGCGGTCCACGTGAGCTTGGGCGAGATGTTCGCGCCGAACAGGTGACCGCGGTATGCGGCCGTGATCGGGGTGCCGTGGTCGAAGGCGGGGCTGGTGAGGGTCTCCGGTGCTTGAAGGTCCGTTCGAGCCCAGACCAGCGTGCCGTGACCGGCTCGCCGGCCACGGAGCAGGACACCCCAGCGGGATGGTTACCCGGGGAGCCTACCTACCGGTGGCGACAGGTCGGGTCGGGTCGGTCACCCATTCGGACCAGCTACCGACGTACACCGTCGCCGGAATCCCTGCGGTCTCCAGCGCGAGTGCTTCGTGGGCGGCTGTCACTCCGGAACCGCAGTAGACGGCGACCTCGGTGTCGTCGGTGACACCCAACGCGGAGAACCGCGCACGGAGTTGGGCGGCCGGGAGGAAGTGGCCGCTCTCCCCCACGTTCGCTCCGGTCGGCGCGTTCACGGCACCCGGGATGTGCCCGGCGACGGGATCCATCGGCTCCACCTCCCCCGCAAACCGCTCCGGGGCACGCGCGTCGAGCAGGATCCCCTTGGCGGCCGCCGCGGCAGCCCCATCCGCATCCAGCACCGGCAAGTGTCCAGGAGTCGCGACAAAACCGCCGACAGCCGCGTCTGTGCCCCCGTCCGCAGCGGCGGAGTTGGCGTTGAAGCCCGTTGCCACAGTTGGTGAGGGTTCAGTCGACGCGGCCGCGGGTTCAGCCGAGGCCGCAGGTGTGGGCTCAGCCGAAGCAACTGCTGCGGGTTCAGTTGACGCGGCTGGCGTGGGATCAGCCGAGGCGGCAGGTGCGGGATCAGTCGACGCCCCTGCTTCAGGTTCAGTCGACGCAGCTGGTGTGGGATCAGCCGACACAGCTGGTGCCGGTTCAGTTGTCACCTCTTCCCCACCAGCCGAACCTGCACCGACACCCGACGGCAGAACCCCACCAGTCAGTTCCTCCCCACCGGCCGACCCCGCACCCACACCCGACGGCAGAACCCCACCAGTCAGCTCGTCCCCACCGGCCGACTCCGCACCCACACCCGACGGCAGAACCCCACCAGTCAGCTCGTCCCCACTAGCCGACCCTGCACCCACACCCGACCTTAGAACCCCAGCTGTCAGCTCGTCCCCAGCGGCCGACGGTGGGGAATCGGTTGTCAGGTTTTGGCCGGCTGCTGACCAGGCGGCTCGGCCGCCGTCGAGGACGCGGACGTTGGTGAGGCCGAAGTAGCGGAAGGTCCACCAGGCTCGGGCGGCTGACATCGAGGTGGCGGCGTCGTACACGACCACGGGGGTGTCGGCGGAGGTGATGCCCAGGCGGTGGAAGGTTGCTGTGACGGTGGTTGCGGCAGGCAACGGGTGGCGGCCGGGGCCGGGTGGGCCGGCGAGTTCGGTGTCGAGGTCGACGAAGTACGCGCCGGGCAGGTGGCCGGCGTCGTACGCTTCGCGGCCGGGTGGACCGGCCAGGTTCCACGTCACGTCGGCCAGCACCGGGGCGGTGTCCAGGGCGAGCAGTTCCTCGACGGTGATCAACGGGCTCACGATGCGGCTCCTCCGAACGGCAGGACCTCGGGTGACAGTGTGGCGCGGGCGCGCGCCTGGGTGAGGCGGCGGCGGTGGTGCCGGCGGCAGAGCACCTCGTACGAGATCTCGTGGTCCTGCGTCACCATGTCGCCCACCACCAGCTGCTCGCCTTCGGTCACCATTTCCCCACCGATCGTACGGGCGTTGTGCGTGGCCCGTTCACCGCACCAGCAGAGCGCCTCGACCTGCAGCAGTTCCATCCGGTCGGCGAGCTCGACGAGCCGCGCCGACCCGGGAAACAGGGTGGCCCGGAAGTCGGTCAGGATCCCGAAGCAGAACACGTCGATCTGCAGCTCGTCGACCAGCCGCGCGAGCTGCTCGATCTGCAGCGGGCTGTAGAACTGGGCCTCGTCGCACACCACGTAGTCGATCCGCCCGCCGTGCGTCAGCTCGCCGACGACGTAGTCCCAGAAGTCGAACTCGCCGCGGACCTCGACGGCCTCCGCGGACAGCCCGAGCCGGGACGAGAGCACCGATTCGCCGGCCCGGTCGTGGCTGGTGAAGATCCGGCCGAGGCGGCCGCGCGCCTTGTGGTTGTGGTCCATCTGCAGCGCCAACGTCGACTTGCCGCAGTCCATGGTGCCGGTGAAGTACAGGAGCTCAGCCACGGGCGAACATCCTGCCAAGTCAACGGGCCGTCGCGCACTCCGGGGTGTGTCGGAGGGGTGGCTTGGGTTCTGGGCCCCGGGTCCGTTTGAATGAATCGTGCGCAAACCCCTGCTCCTGGTCCTGGCGGCCTGTCTGCTGGCCGTCTCCGTCGTCCGGCCGGCCGCCGCGGCGCCGGTTCGTTCCGAGGCCGGGCTGCGGGCGTACTTCGTGATCACCGCGCCGAACCAGACCGCCAAGGTCTCCGGAGCGATCACGCAGAACGGCGGCGCGGTGTACGCGACGTACGACGCGATCGGGGTGATCGTCGTGCACTCGACGGCGGCCGATTTCGCGGACAAGGTGCGCAGCGTCGACGGCGTACAGAAGGTGGGGGCGACCCGGACCACGGACCTGCCGGCGGAGGTCGGGAACCCGGCGATCCCGCAGCAGGTGCCGGAGGTGCCGACCACCCAGACGGAGTCGGACCGCCCGGACATGGCGCAGATCGGCGCGGACCGGGCCTGGACGAAGAACCCGGGGTCGAGGAACATCACGGTCGGGGTCCTCGACACCGGCGTGGACGACCAGCACCCGGACCTCAAGGCGAACTTCGACGCGAGCAAGTCGGCGTCCTGCGCGTACGGCAAGGTGGACGCACGCCCCGGCGCCTGGCGGCCGGTCGGCGAGCACGGTACGCATGTCGCGGGCACGATCGCGGCCGCGAAGAACGGCATCGGGATGATCGGGGTCGCGCCGGGCGTGCGGGTGTCGTCGATCCGGATCGCGGAGCCGGGCAGCCAGCTGTTCTTCCCGGAGAACACGGTGTGCGCGTTCATGTACGCCGCCGACAAGGGCGTCTCGGTGACGAACAACAGCTACTACGTCGACCCGTGGCTGTTCAACTGCCCGAGCGACAAGGATCAGGACGCGATCGCCGAGGCGGTACGGCGGGCCGTCGCCTACTCGGACTCCAAGGGCGTCGTGAACGTCGCGGCCGCCGGCAACGAGGACTACGACCTGGCGAACAAGACCGACGACAACACCAGCCCGGACGACTCGACCGCGGCCGACCGGCCGATCACCAACGACTGCATCAGCCTGCCGACCGAGCTGCCGAACGTCGTCGTGGTCGCGTCGGTCGACCCGAACAGCGTGAAGTCCCCGTTCTCGAACTACGGCGACGGCAAGATCAACCTCGCCGCCCCCGGCCAGGCCGTCTACTCGACGGTCCCAGGCGGCGGCTACAAGATCCTCGAGGGTACGTCGATGGCGTCGCCGCACGTCGCGGGTGTCGCGGCCCTGCTCCGCAGCGTGAACCCGAAGCTCACGCCGGCCCAGGTCCGGGCCGAGCTCGCGCAGCAGGCCAACGACCTCGCTTGCCCGCCCGGCTCCGCGAGTCAGTGCACCGGGTCGACGGCGGACAACTCGTTCTACGGCGAGGGTCTGGTCGACGCAGCCGAGGCGGTCGGTGCCGCGGCCGCGCAGCCGCGGGGCGCGCTCGCGGTCGAGCAGCCGGCCGAGCAGCTCGGTTTCGGCGGGATCCCGGCGGTCCCGCTGGAGATGAAGGGCACCGGCGGCACCGGCGAGATCACCTACACCGCCGCCGGTCTGCCGCCCGGTCTCAGCATCGACACGACAAAGGGCTGGATCGTCGGCGTCCTCACCCCCGGATCCGGCCGCTACAAGGTGACCGTGACCGCACGTGACGGCGAGGCGAAGACCACGACGACGAGCTTCTTCTGGGACGTCTGGAGCTTCTAGTTCCCCGCGTCGACGAGCAGGGGGATCTCCATCTCGTCCGGCGTCAGCGATCCGTGCAGGCCGATCAGCCCTGCCTCTTGCGGATGCCGCCGGCTGGCGACGAGCGCGAGCGGGCCGAGCGCCGCGACGATCACGTCACCGAGCCGCGGCGAGACCCGGTCCTCGACAACAGGACCGAACCACCCGCGACCAATCGCCTCCTCACGGGTCAGCACCAGCGCTTTGTCCCCGAGCCGAGCCCGGTACGTCGCCAGTACGTCGGCCTCCGCGCCGGGAACGCAGTACAGATGACGGAAACGGGACTCGCCGCCGATCAGGCTGACGCCCTCGGTCAGCGCGGGCTCCGCGTCCAGGTCGACGCGGTTCTCCGGGGCGACGTCGATCATCCCGTGGTCGGCGACCACGATCAGTACGGCGTCCCGCGGCAGCGCCGAGCGGACCTGCTGCGCGAACGCGTCGGCCGCCGCCAGCTCCTTCTGCCACTGCCCCGAGTCGCAGCCCTGCTGGTGGCCGATGTAGTCGAGCTGCGAGTCGTACACGTACACCAGCGACGACTGGCCTTCGCGGCTCGCGAACCGGGTCGCGTCCAGCCGGTCGTCGATCGTGTCGGCGCCGCGGTGCAAGGTGCCGCGGAACGCGGCGGCCGTCAGACCCGACTTCTCGAACCGCACCTTGCTGACGTTGCGGGTGGCGACGCCCGCCGCCATCGCCCGGTCGAACACGGTCCCGTGCGGCTGCCAGCGCCGCGGATCCACCGGGGCGTCCCACTGCAACGCGTTCAGCAGCGCGCCGCTCTCCGGGACGATCGACGTGTAGCCGACGATGCCGTGCGCGCCCGGCGGCAGGCCGGTACCGAGACTGGTCAGGCTCACCGCGGTCGTCGACGGCACACCCGCGGTCAGGCTGCGTCCCGCGAGCGAGGACAGGTACGGCGCGGCCTCGGCGTATCGCTGCAGCAGGTTCCACCCGAGCCCGTCGAACAGCAGTACGGCGTACCGGGACGCGGGCGGCAGATCGAGGACGTTGGTCTCCCCCGGCACCGACAGGGCGCCGGCGACCGATGGCAGCACGTCGGCGAGGGCACCACCGCCGTACTGCGGGGACACCGGGTCGATCACGGCACTACCTGCTGGTCGCGAACGAGAGCGCCTTCGCGAACTCGAGCACCTGCCGGATCCCCGCCGGGCCGTCCGCGGCGGCGCTGATCCGCAGCGAGATGTCGTCGGCCGCGACCGAGCCGGTGTAGCCGTGGTCGGCCTCGCAGTTCGGGTCGGCGCAGACGGCCGGCTCGAGGTCGATCCGGTTCACCATGCCCCAGCCGATCGTCAGCACGACCTCGCCGCTGCCGGCCACCGCCGGGTCGGCCTTGCCGGAGGCGTAGCCGGCCGGGTTCGGCACGACGCGGTTCACCACGACGGCGTTCACCCGGTGCAGCGGGATCGCCTCGGTCGAGGTGGACGCGTACGGCGCGCGGATCAGCTCGTCGGCGGCGTGCTCGTCGGTGTGCCCGACGATCAGCCTGGTCGGGGTCAGCGCCAGGATCGTGATGTGCCGCCGGACCTCGTCGCGGTCGAACGTCGGCTCGTGCTGCAGGACATAGGCCCGGATCGGCTCGTCGGCGATCGCCACCTCGAGCGAATCGGTCACCACGTCGGGGTAGTAGCCGCACCGATCGATCGCGTCGCGGAGGTCCGCCGACGCGTCCGCGAGCTCCGGTGTATTCAGGTCACGCATGCCCTCATCCTTGCACGATCGGGGCGCCGAGCGTTCGACCCTTGTGGACAACCGCGATCAGTTCGCGCTCGCCTTCCGTAACACCGGCGCACCGGCGGCCCCCGCGACCGCGACCAGCACGAGCCCCACGACCACCTGCCCGAGCAGCAGGAACAGCCCCGAACTCCCCTGCGTGATCACCTTGCCGCCGCTGAGTACCAGCCCGCAGAACGCACCGAAACCGACCACAGGAAGGCCTACACCCAGCACAGGTACGACGGCAGCGAGTCGCGCGGCTCGTTCGATTACCTGCAGCGGTACGCCGGACCGCCGCAAGGCCCGCGCCGGTGCCGCCTGGTCGAGCGCCGTACCGACCGCACCGGCGGCCGTGGACGCGGCCACGGTGAGGAACACCAGTGAGAGCAGCAATGCGACGCCGATCCGCATGTCCTGGAAGCTCGCGTTGTCGTTACCGGACGGCATGAACACCGAGATGAAACCGGTCACGAACCCTGACAGCACCAGCGCAGCGACAGGCCGGAAGGCGCCCTTCGGGTCATCCACCAGCCGCCGGCCGGCCAGCAGCGTCACAGGCTTGTTGGCGCTGTTGGCCATCGCCTTGCCCACCAGCTGCACCGCCCACGGCCCAATCACCCGTACAGCAAGGGCTGCGAAGCCCACACCGATCAGCACCGGCAGGAACGCTCCACGCAACCCGTAGTACCCAAGAATTGCCGGGCCGATCACCAGCAGACCAGCACGGAGCGCGGTGACACCCTTGCGCGTCTGACCGCGTACGACGCCCAGGGGCGTGATGCTGACACGGCCGAGGCCGATGAGCGCGCTGGTCACGGACAGGATCGGTACTGCGACCAGTACGACCAGGACTGTCCACCACTGCACGGTGATGTCGCTGAGGTACCACCGACCGCCGCCGAGCGGGATCTGTGCGATCAACGGGCTCAACGCGGTGTAACCGACCAGCCCGACCACCGCGCCCGCAAAACCGAGCACGGCCTGCTCCACTGAGCTCAGCCAGAGCACCTGCGAACGCGTGGCTCCTGCAAGACGCAACGCGGCCAGCCGGTGCTCACGGCGCTTAGCCGCGACACCTGCTGCTTGTCCGACCAGGCTGAGGATCGGGAACAGCACCAGCGTGATACCGAACGCGACCGCGATCAGCAGGCCGAGCATGCGGCTGTCCCAGACGTTGCTGTCGTTCCAAGTGCTCAGGTACTGCGGGTGTTCGTCCGCAGAGATCGTCTTGACGCCACGGATGATCACGTACTCCTCAGGCGACGACAGGCCCTTACTACTGATGATGCCGGTCGGTTTCTGGCTGAAGTGCTTGGCGACCTCCGGCGACACGTAGACCTCGCCGGGCTTCGGTGCGTGGTCAAGACCGGGCGGTGCGGACTCGCTCGGCTTCAGCACCACAAGGTCGATCACCGTCGTACGGTGGCCGGCGAAGGCGCCGTTGTCGTTCAGCTGGTCGACCCGTTCGCCGCCCAGCCACACCTCGCCCTGGTCCGGCGTGAGGATGCCCGCGAGGACATGGAGCAGGGTCGTCTTGCCGTTGCCGCTGGGACCCATGACCGCGAGCGCCTCGCCGGAGCGGACCGCGACGTCCACACCGGCCAGGCCGACGACAGTGCCGTAGTTCTTGACGAGGCCGTGACCGCTGAGCACAACCTGGGGACTCTGGAAGTTCATACCGCAGAGCCTTTCGCGATCTCCGCCCGCGAACGTCGGACCACAGACCGGTCTTCGGATCGCATGAGGACGCCTTTCGGCCATCCGGCGTACGACTCAGGTCGTACTGAACGCCGAAGGGAAGGCGTCGCGGTAGCTCGGGATGCCGCCGTCCGGGGTCGGCACGGACTCCGCGTTCAGCATCGCGTGCACGATCGCCCGGGTCAGTGTCCGGGCACCCGCGGCGTACACGGTCTCCAGCTGGCCGAGCGCGGTCGGGTCGGTGACGCTCAGCCGGGGGCCGTCCGTCGCGGTGGAGAGCGCGAAGATGCTGTCGCCGTCGACGAGCGTGTGGATCGGGTCGATCGCCCGCGCCAGCCCGTCGTGCGCGATCATCGCCATCCGCTTGGTCGCGGCCTTGTCCAGCGGTACGTCGGTGGCGACGACCGCGATCACCGTGTTCATCGACGGGCCGGGGATCAGGTTCCGCCCGGGTGCGGCGGCCGGCGGCTCCTCGGTCGGGGTCCGCAGGTGCGCGAACTCGTCGCCGAGACCGAGCCGGGCGCCGTACAGGGTGCCGTCGGCGCCGATCGTGGAGCCGGCCGCGTTCACGATCACCAGCGCGCCGACCGTCGTACCGTCGTCGAACCGCACGCTGGCCGAGCCGACGCCGCCCTTGAGCGAACGCGCCCGGGCGCCCGCACCGGCGCCGTGGTTGCCGAGGGCAACCGGTCCGCCGGACGCGGCGGCGATCGCGTCGGCACCCCAGGACGGCTCCGGGCGGGCCTTGAAGTCGCCGCCGCGGGCCAGGTCGAAGATCACCGCGGTCGGCACGATCGGCACCACGTCGTACTCCCCCTGGCCGACGCGGACACCCTCGCCGCGCTCCTCCAGCCAGCGCATCACGCTGCCGGCCGTGTCGAGGCCGAACGCGCTGCCGCCGGTCAGCACGATCGCGTTCACGCCACCGTTCGAGTTCACCGGCGAGAGCAGGTCGGTCTCGCGGGTCCCGGGTGCGCCGCCGCGGACGTCGACCGCCGCGACCGCCGTGCCGGGGACGTGGACGACGGTCGTGCCGGTCAGGTACGGCGGGTCGAGGCGTTCGACCTGGCCTACGTGGATTCCGGGGACGTCGGTGATCGCGTTGTGCGGGCCAGGTTGCATACGGACGATCCTAAATCCGGTTGCGGCGCTGCATAGCGTGAACGGTATGAACGCCGATCAGTTGTGTGGTCTGCTCGCCGAGCCGTCGAGGTTGCGGACGTACTCCGCGATCGTCCTCGGCGCCGCCACCCCGGAGCAGGTGGCCGGGAGTACCGGGCTGGACGCTCCGGTCGTGGTGAAGGCGCTGCAGCGGCTGACGAAGGGCGGGCTGATCACGGCGACCCGCGACGGGTTCACGGCGGACGCCGGCGTGTTCAAGGACGCCGTACGGGAGAACCGGCCGGAGCGGGTGCCGCTGGATCCTGATCCGGCGCGGGACACCATCCTGCACTCGTTCATCCGGGACGGGCGGCTGACGCATTTCCCGACGTACCCGGACAAGTATCAGGTGGTCCTCGAGTACCTCGTGCAGACCTTCGAGGTCGGTGGTCGGTATCCCGAGTCCGAGGTCAACGAGCTCCTGAACCGGTGGCACCCGGACCACGCCGCCCTTCGCCGAGGGCTGGTCGACGCCCGTCTGCTGGACCGGACGAACAGCATCTACACCCGTACTACGTAAGCCTGCGGGCCGGGGTGTCCTGGCGCGGCTTCTCGTTCGGGGCGATGCGGATTCGGGTGTCCAGCACCGTCGCGCCCTCGGCGGAGACGAGGACCGAGCGGAGGTCCAGGCGGACCACCTCCTCGAGGTCCAGGGTCAGCCGGGAGACACGGTGCAGCAGGTCCTCGATCGTGGAGATGTCCACTGGGTCGGAACCGCGGTAGCCGTAGAGCAGGGGCGCCGCCTTCACCTCGCGGACCATCTCCGCGGCGTCGCGCGTGGTCAGCGGCGGCATCCGGTACGAGCGGTCGCCGAGCAGGTCCGTCGCGACCCCGGACAGCCCGAACGTCACCACCGGCCCGAACGACACGTCCTCGATCGTCGAGATCACCACCGGCACCCCGGGCGGCGCCATCTTCTGTACGACGAACTGCGCCCGCCCGGGATCCGCCGCCACCCCGAACGTGCGGGTCATCTCGGCCCAGGCCGCGCGCATGTCGTCCTCGTCGTGGATGTGCCGCCAGATGTCGGCCAGGTCCGGCCGCATCCGCCACTGCTCCGCGGTCGCCTTCAGGATCACCTCGAACCCGAGGTCCGCGGCCCGCGCCACCGCCTCGTCGCCGCTCAGCACCGGAAACGCCGGCAGCACTGTGATCCCGTAGAAGCTCAGCAGCCGCTGCCGGTCCGCCTCGTCGAGGTCACGGCCGGACGGATACCGCCGCAGGTACTCCGCGACGAAGTCCTCGCCGCCGGCGGTGTCGACGTCCGGCAGGTCCGGGATCCGGCTGTCCGACCGGCGGCGCCACTCGGCGTACTGCGTCGCCTTCGCCAGCGCGCCCACGGCGTACTGCGGGTTCAGGAACGACGGGATCGAGCCGCGCGCCGCTCCGCCGTCCTCGTCCGGCACCCGCAGTTCCTCGGGCACGCTCCGGGACGCGAGGAACGTCGACACGACGGGCTTGTCCGAGTCGGCGGCCGCGGCCGCGAGTACCTGGGCGAGCTCGCCGCCGCTGGACTGCACCGGCGGCGTGTAGATCACCACCACCGAGTGCACCTTGTCGTCGGAGAAGACTTCGGACAACGCCAAACCGAAGTCCGACGGAGTCGCGTCGGCGCGGAGGTTCCGCGGCTCCCCCGCCACCTCCAGCCCACAGCTCGCCATCGTGTCCAGCGCGAGCAAGGTCAGTGCGTCCGAGTTCGACACGATCGCGACCCGGCGGCCCTTCGGCAGCGGCTGGTGCGCGAGCAGCTGGGCGACGTCGAACAGTTCGCCGGTGGTGTCCACGCCGATCAGCCCGCTCTGCCGGAACATCGCCTCGATGGTTGCTGGCGGCAACTGGCTGCGGCGGATCATCTGCCCGACAGGCACGCCCTGGGTGGCACGCCCGGATTTGAGCGCGACCACCGGCTTGCGGCCGGCCAGCCGTCGGGAGACCCGGCTGAATTTGCGCGGGTTGCCGAGCGACTCGAGGTACAGCAGCACGACCTCGGTCGCCTCGTCGGAGTACCAGTACTGCATCAGGTCGTTGCCCGAGACATCGGCCCGGTTGCCCGCGGACACGAAGCTCGACAGGCCGAGGCCACGTCGGACCATGTCGGCCAGGATCGGTACGCCGAGCGCGCCCGACTGGCAGAAGAACGCGACCCGTCCCTTGCTCGGCATCAACGGCGACAGCGTGGCGTTCAGCGAGACGCCGGTGGCGGTGTTGATCAGCCCTAGCGCGTTCGGCCCGATCACCCGCATCCCGTACGAGCGGGCCAGCCCGACCAGGTACCGCTGCCGCTGGCGTCCTTCGTCGCCGATCTCGGCGAACCCGCTCGACACCACGACCAGCCCGCGGACACCCTTCGCGGCGCAGTCCAGCACCACGTCCGCGACCATTTCGGCCTTCACCGCGACCACCGCGAGATCGACCGTGTCCTCGACCTCCCGGATCGTCGGGTACGCCGGGACGCCCTCGATCTCGGTACCGGGAACAGCCTTGGTGTCGGTGTTCACGGCGTACAGCCGGCCGGGGAACCCGCCGTCGCGGAGGTTCCGCAGCAGCGCGTTGCCGATCGTCCCCTCCCGCCGGCTCGCCCCGATCACAGCGACCGACGAAGGCGTCAGCAGCCGCGCGATCGACAGCGCCTCGGAGCGCTGCTCCCGCGCCTGCATCACGCCGAACGACGTGTCGGTCGGCGCGATGTCGAACTCGACCATGATCACGCCGTCCTCGAACTCCCGGGCCACCTTGTACCCGGCCTCGGTGAAGACCGTGATCATCTTCCGGTTGTCCGGCAGCACCTCGGCGACGAACCGGTGGATGCCGTTCTCCCGCGCGGCCTGCGCCAGGTGTTCGAGCAGCAGCTGCCCGAGCCCGCGGCCCTGGTGCGCGTCCTCGATCAGGAACGCGACCTCCGCCGTACTGCGACCGGTCCCCTCGTACCGCCCGACGCCGATCATCTCGTCACCGACCGTGACGATCAGTGCGAGCCGCTGGTGGTAGTCGACCTGTGTGAAGCGCGCCACGTCCCGGTCGGACAGTTCCGGGTACGGCGCGAAGAAGCGGTAGTACTTCGACTGCTCGGACACCCGGGCGTAGAACGCGACCAGCAACTCGTCGTCGGCCGGCGTGATCGGCCGCAGGTGCGCGGTCGCGCCGTCCCGCAGAACGACGTCGGCCTCGTACTCCGCCGGATAGCCGTCCGGGAGCTCGTGGTCATACTGGTCCGGCACTCAGACAGCGTACTCAAACCGGCACACTCCAGGAGCGGAATTGGTCGAGCGGATCGCGCCGGTCCTGGTGTTCCTGATCGCCGTGACCGTGATCGCCGAGCTCGCCGACCAGGCGAAGGTGTTCGACGTCGCGGCGCGGGAGGCGGCACACCTGGCCCGCGGCCGGGTGTGGCGGCTCTGGCTGCTCGTCGTCGCGCTCGCCACCGGCCTCACGATCGTGCTGTCCCTGGACACCTGCGCGGTCCTGCTGACGCCCGTGGTGCTCTCGATGGCCCGCCAGCTGAACATCCCGCCGAAGCTGTTCGCGTTCACGACGGTCTGGCTGGCCGGTACGGCGTCGCTGCTACTGCCCGTGTCCAACCTCACGAACCTGCTGGCGGTGCACCCGTTCCGCGAGCTGAACGTGAGCTACCTGTCGGTCAGCTGGCGCCCGGCGATCGCCTCGATCGTGATCACGGTGCTGGTACTCGCGGCGCTGTTCCACCGCGACCTGCCACGGAAGTACGACGTACCGGCGACTCCACACGTCGAGGACAAGGTGCTGTTCTGGGGCGCCACCGCGGTGTGCGTGCTGCTCGGACCGGCCTTCGTCTCAGGGGTGCAGGTGGCTTACCCGGCCACCATCGGGGCGCTCATCCTGGCCGGCCTGTTCGCCGTACGTCGCCGGAGCGCGCTGAGGTGGTCCCTGCTCCCGGTCAAGCTGGTCGTGACGGTCGTGGTGCTGTTCACCGTCGTCGGTTTCCTCAGCTCGCACGGCCTCGAGGACGTACTACGGCGCGTAGCCGGGACCACGTCCGAGCTGCGGCTGAGTGCGACGGCCGCGGTCGGCGCGAACCTCTTCGACAACCTCCCGGCGTACCTGGCGATGGAACCGGTCGCGTCGGACAGCCCGTACCGCATGATGGCGCTCCTGATCGGCGTGAACTGCGGCTGCCTGCTGACCCTCTGGGGCTCGCTCGCCACACTGCTGTGGAGGGCCCGGTGCGACGCGGCCGGCGTCTCCATCTCGTGGTGGTCGTTCCTGTGGCGCGGGCTGATTCTCACGCCACTCGTTGTGGCAGGCGCCGTACTCGCGCTGAATAGGTAATGTGCGCTGCATGGCGACGGAGCAGAGCACTTCGGAGGTGACCCGGGAGTTCCGGGCGGCGCGGGACTTCCTGGTGGCGCATCGGGACGACTACGAGACGGCGTACCGGGAGTTCGGCTGGCCGCGGTTCGAGCGGTTCAACTGGGCGCGGGACTGGTTCGACGCGCTCGCGGTCGAGCAGCCGGAGGTCGCCGCGCTGACGATCGTCGAGGAGGACGGCGAGGTCACCTCGCGGACGTACGCCGAGATGGCCGAGCGGTCCCGCAAGGTGGCCGGCTGGCTGACCGCGGCGGGGCTGACGCCGGGCGACCGGGTGCTGATCGTCCTCGGCAACCAGGTCGAGCTGTGGGAGACCATGCTCGGCTGCATCCGGGCCGGCGCGGTGATGATCCCCGCGACCACACTGCTGACCGACGCCGACCTGGCGGACCGGATCTCCCGCGGCAATGTGCGGGCCGTCGTCACCAGCGGCGCCGACGCGTCCCGGTACGCCGGGATCGCGGACCACTGCATCCGCGTCGCGGTTGGCGAACCGGCCGACGGCTGGATGCACTACCCCGACTCCGAGAACTACGACGGCCCGGTCCCCGACGTCGACACCGCCGCCGACGACTCGCTGCTGCTGTACTTCACCTCCGGTACGACGAGCCAGCCGAAGCTGGTCGAGCACACGCAGGTCAGCTACCCGCTCGGGCACCTGTCGACGATGTACTGGATCGGCCTGCAGCCCGGCGACGTCCACCTGAACGTCTCCTCCCCCGGCTGGGCGAAGCACTCGTGGAGCAACGTGTTCGCCCCGTGGAACGCGGGCGCGACCGTGTTCCTCTACAACTACACGCGCTTCGACGCGTCCAGGATGCTCGACGTGCTGGCGACGTACGGCGTGACCACGTTCTGTGCGCCGCCAACGGTCTGGCGGATGCTGATCCAGGCCGACCTGTCAGCAGTCGACGTGAAGATCCGCGAGTGCATCTCGGCCGGCGAGCCGCTGAACCCCGAGGTGATCGAGCAGGTCCGGAACGCCTGGGACATCACGATCCGGGACGGGTACGGGCAGACCGAGACGACCGCGCAGATCGGGAACCCGCCGGGCCAGCCGGTGAAGCTCGGCTCGATGGGCCGCCCGCTGCCCGGGTACACGATCGCGCTGATCGACCCGTCCACCGACGAGATCGGCGCGGACGGCGAGATCTGCATCGAGCTGGCGCCCGCGCCGGTCCCGCTGATGCGCGGGTACCGCGACGCCGATGAGCTGACCGCCGAGGTGATGCGGAACGGGTACTACCACACCGGCGACGTCGCGAGCCGGGACGCGGACGGGTACATCACGTACGTCGGGCGCTCGGACGACGTGTTCAAGGCCAGCGACTACCGGATCTCGCCGTTCGAGCTGGAGTCGGTGCTGATCGAGCACCCGGCCGTCGCGGAGGCCGCCGTCGTACCGTCGCCGGACCCGGTGCGGCTCGCCGTACCCAAGGCGTACGTCGTCCTCGCGGCCGGGCACGAGCCGTCGCGGGAGCTGGCCGGGGAGATCCTGGCCTTCTGCCGCGAGCACCTGGCGCCGTACAAGCGGATCCGGCGGCTCGAGTTCGCGGACCTGCCCAAGACGATCTCCGGCAAGATCCGCCGCGTCGAGCTCCGCGCCGACGAGGCCGCCAAGGTCGAGAGCGGGAACGCCGGGCAGACCTACGACGAGGCCGACTTCAAGTAAGTGTCCTTCCACACCGGCCTGGGCTGGTCGGCGCTCGTCGTCCTGCCGTTACTGATCGCGATCGGCGTCGTCGCGTCCCGGTACGCCGGGCTGCGCCACGACAAGGGCATCGTCACGGCCGCGCTGCGCGCCGTCCTGCAGCTGGCGGCGATCGGCCTGGTGATCGGGGTCGCGCTGCAGCACACGCTCGGGGCGATCGCGTTCGTGCTGCTGATGTTCGGGGTCGCGACCGTGACGAGTACGCGGCGGTTGCGCAGCACCGCGGTGATCCCGCGGCAGTGGATGTACTGCGCGGCGGCGATCGGCTCGGGCGCGTTCGCCGTACTGCTGCTGCTCATCCTGCCGGGCGTGGTGCCGCGCAATCCGGCGAGCATCCTGCCGATGGGCGGCATCATCGTCGGCGGGACCATGACCGCGACCACGCTGGCCGGGCGGCGCGTGCTGAGCGAGTACAGCACCCGGTACGGCGAGTTCGAGGCCGGGCTGTCGATCGGGCTCCTGCAGCCGGACGCGTTCAAGCTCGTCGTCGGCCCAGTCGCGGGTGACGCCCTCCTCCCGGCGCTCGACCAGACCCGGACGGTCGGGCTGGTTGCACTTCCCGGCGCGTACGTCGGCATGCTGCTCGGCGGGGCGTCGCCCGTCGAGGCCGCCGCGCTGCAGCTCGTCGTACTGATCGGACTGGTCACGGCGGAGGCGATCGCGATCCTGGCGCTGACCGAGTTGCTCTCCCGCGCGCAGCTTCCGGACGGGCGTACGGTTACCCCATGAGTGACGACAAGGGCATCTTCAGCCGCATCGACGAGTTGGTGGCCGAGGAGCACGAGCTCCGTACCAAGCACGCCGCCGGCCAGATCGACAACACCGACGAGCAGTCCCGCCTCAAGGCCCTCGAGGTCGAGCTCGACCAGTGCTGGGACCTGCTCCGCCAGCGCCGCGCCAAGCGCGAGTTCGGCGACAACCCCGACGACGCCCAGGCCCGCTCCACCGACACCGTCGAGGGCTACCTCAACTAGGGCTCAACTAGGACCGAGGCGGCGCCATTCGATCGCCGGGCAGTGGTCCATCACCATCGTGAGCCCTGCCGCCGTCGTCCGCGCGTACGCGGCGTGGTCCACCACGTCGAGCTGGAACCAGACCGCCTTCGCGTTGACTTCCACCGCCTGGTCGGCGATGTCGCCGGCCAGTTCGGAGCGGACGAAGACGTCCACGCAGTCGACCGGGAACGGGATCTCGGCCAGCGTCGCGTACCCCTGCTCGCCGTGGACCGTCTCCGCGGACGGGTGCACCGGGACGATCCGCTTCCCGTGGTCCTGCAGGAAGCGGGCCACGCCGTACGCCGCGCGACTCGTGTTGTTCGACAGGCCGACCACGGCCCAGGTGTCGCACTCGGCCAGGATCTTGCGGATCGCCTCGTCCATCGTCAGCCCCTCAGATAAGTCAGTACCGCGGAGACGCGCCGGTCCAGCCCGTCCTCCAGCTGCAGTTTCGCGAAGATGTTGCCGACGTGCTTGCGGACCGCGGCCTCGCTGACCACCAACTGCTCCGCGATCGACGCGTTCACCCGGCCCTCGGCCATCAACGCGAGCACCTCCAGCTCCCGCGGAGTGAGCGCCGCCAGCGGCCCGTCGTTCCGCCGCCGGGCGAGCAGTTGGCGCACCACCTCCGGGTCCACCACGGTACCTCCGCCGGCGACCCGGTCCAGCGACTCCAGGAACTCCGCGACGTGCCCGACCCGGTCCTTCAGCAGGTACCCGATCCCGCCGCTCGTTGTCTCCAGCAACGACGACAGGTACGCGTCGGCGACGTACTGCGACAGCACCAGGATCCCGATCGCGGGCAGCTCGGCCCGGATCGCCGCGGCCGCGCGCAGCCCCTCGTCGCTGTGCCCGGGCGGCATCCGTACGTCGGTGATGACCACGTCCGGCGGATCCTTCCGGACCACCGCGAGCAGGGTGTCCGCGTCGCCGACGGTGTCCCGGACGTCGTGCCCGGCGCGATCGAGAATGCTTGCCAGCCCCTCCCGCAACAGCAGCGAATCCTCCGCCAGCACGATCGTCAGTCGCCGAGTCGGCACGGGCACTCCATCCTCAGTCGGGTCGGCCCACCGGGTGGGCTGTCGACGTCGAGTGTGCCGCCCAGCGCGTCGAGTCTGGTCACCAGGCCCGTCAGCCCGGTCCCGGCGCCGAGTTGCGCGCCGCCGACCCCGTCGTCCTGCACGGTGATCACGAGCCGCCCGCGGTCCACCCAGCCCGACACCTCGCAGGTGGTCGCCTGGGCGTGCTTGGCGACGTTCGCGAGTGCCTCGCTGATCACGAAGTACGCCGCGGCCTCGATCGGCGCCGGCAGCCGGTCCGGGAGCGTGATGTTCAGCGTCACCGGCAGCGGCATCCGGTCGGCCACCTCGCGGGCGGCCGCCTGCAGACCGTGATCGACCAGCACCCGCGGATGGATCCCCCGGACCGCGGCCCGCAGATCCGCCAGCGCCGCCTCCGCCTCGGCGTGCGCCTTCACCACCAGCCGCCGCCCCTCCCCCTCGGGCAGGTCCAGTTCGGCCAGCCCGAGCGTCATCGTCAGCCCGACCAGCCGCTGCTGTACGCCGTCGTGCAGGTGCCGCTCGATCCGCGCGCGCTCGGTCTCGAACGCGTCCACCAGGTCCAGCCGGGACCGCCGCAGTTCGGCGAGGTTCCGCTGCAGCTCCTCCTGCCGCGGCCCGAGCATCGCCTTCGCCAGCGACGCCTCCGCGCCGGCGAGCAGGCCCAGCAGGTACGAGCTGACGGCGTAGAACACCGGCCCGAATAGGACCGTGAACAGGAGTCCTTCCCAGAACGTGTCGAGCTTCCACGACCACATCTGCACGTCCTCGCCGTCGCCCGCGAGGAACGGGGTCGCGATGGTGATCCCGAGGACGACCGCGGAGAGGCCGCCGATCACCGCGCTCAGCGGCCACACGAACACGCCGAGTACGAAGCCGTACCCGAGCGCGCGCATCGACGCCTGCTCCCGGCGCCGGTACCTCAGGCGCGCCTTCAGCGACACCCCCGAGGGCAGTACGGCGTGCGGGCTCGGGATCCCGTCGACGAGCATCAGCCCGGCCCGGCGGCGTTCGACGTACCCGATCGCCGCTCCGAGCAGCGGGAACGCCGCCAGCATCAGCACCCCGACCAGGATCGGGCTGAGGAGCGCACTGAGGCCGGCGATGCCGACCAGGACGCCGATCGACAGCACGCCCATCGGCACAGAGCTCAACAGGTACGCGTACGACCGCCACGGCCACGACGAGATCAGGTAGCGCGGCGACGCGAGCGCTCCCCACACCGTCTTCTGCACAGACCAACCCTAGGTGGACGGCGGCCGGTACAGCGGTAGCGCATGCGCTACTCCAGGTCTCGCCCGCAGGCCAGCGTGCTCGGCGCCGTACGGCGGTTGGCTTGGCAGCATGACCGCTACCGCGCCGACGTACCCCTCCGTCGCACCGATCGCGCCGCCCGCCCTGCTGCTGGACGGCATCACCAAGACGTACCGTTCCAAGGCCGGCGCGGTCGACGCGCTGCGAGGTGTCACGTATCACTTCGCGCGCGGCTCGTTCACCGCCGTGATGGGTCCGTCCGGCTCCGGGAAGTCGACCCTGCTGCAGTGCGCCGCCGGGCTCGACCAGCCGACCACCGGGAACGTCGTGCTGAACGGTGTCCCGCTGCAGGGACTCAACGAAGTACAGCTGACCAAGCTGCGGCGGTCCGAGATGGGGTTCGTGTTCCAGGCGTACAACCTGCTGCCGTCGTTGAGCGTGTACGACAACGTCGCGCTCCCTCTACGGCTCACCGGTCGCCGCCCGGCGCGCAACGACGTACTGCGGGTGCTCGACCAGGTCGGCCTCGACGGGAAGGCCAAGCGGAGACCGGCCGAGCTGTCCGGCGGGCAGCAGCAGCGGGTGGCGATCGCGCGGGCACTGATCACCCAGCCGTCGGTGTTCTTCGCCGACGAGCCGACCGGCGCGCTCGACAGCGGCACGAGCCGGCAGGTCCTCGGGCTGTTGCGGGAGGCAACCGACCGTGCGGGGCAGACCGTGGTGATGGTCACCCACGACCCGGTCGCGGCGGCGTACGCCGAGCGGGTGCTGTTCCTGAACGACGGTCTCCTTGCCGGCCATCTCGATCGCGCGACGCCGGCCCGGATCGCGGCCGCGATGAGCGAGCTGGAGCGATGATGTTCCAGCTCAGCCGGCAGACCGTCGGACGGCATCGGTCCTTGTACGCCGGATCGTTCGTCGCGCTCGCGGTCGGGGTGTTCATGCTCGGGCTGGCCGCGACGACGACGGCCGCCACCATCGCGTACCACCTGCCCGCGTCCGCGACGATCGCTGTGACGACGCTGGGCGGGCGGGACACGCCGCCACAGCACGTGCGGGTCGCGCTCGCGAACGCTGACGTGTCCGGGTTGCAGACGGTGCTGAGCATGGTCGGGGCGATCTGCGGGTTCATCACGGTGTTCGTGATCGCCAGCACGTTCGCGTTCGCGGTGGCGTCGCGGCGCCGGGAACTCGGGCTGCTGCGGCTGATCGGGGCGACGCCGCGGCAGCTTCGGCGGATGATCATCGGTGAGGCGCTGGTGGTCGCGTTCGCCGCCTCGGTGACCGGGGCGATCGGTGCCCAGCTGGCGACACCTTTGCTGCTGCGCAAGGCGTCGTACACCGAACTCGCACCGGTGAAGCTCGAGCCGGCGTCGCCGTGGGTACCGCTGGCGATCGCGGTCGGCGCGGGGATGCTGGTGGCGCTGCTCGGCGCTCGCTCGGCCGCTCGCCGGGCGGGGAAGGTGGCGCCGATCGACGCACTGCGGGAGGCCTCGCTGGAGCCACCGCGGATCGGGCCGGTGCGGATCGGGTTCGGGCTGCTGTTCCTGGCCGGGGCGATCGTGATGCTGTCGCTGATCCGGCCGTCGTCCGGCGACGGCGCCGTACCGCTGGCGATGTTCACGCCGATGGTGATGGTGCTCGCGCTGACCCTGCTCGCGCCGCTCGTCGTCCCCGTGATCGGGCGGCTGTGGGCGGCGCCGCTGGTCGCCTGGACCCACGTGTCGGGCCGGTTGGCCCGGAGCAACGTGGTCGCGGCGCCACGCCGCAGCGCTTCGCTCGCCGCGCCGATCCTCGCGATCTCCGCCATTGCCGGCTCGATGGTGCTCAGCCTGAGCTTTGCGGCCGACAGCTCCGTGGCCGCGATCCGTGACACCGTCCGGGCGCCGGTTGTGGTCACCGGGTCCGCACCTGTCGCGGATCCGGGAGTCAAGGCGGTGGATGCTGCCTTACCGACCGAGATGGTACGGATCGCGGAGGAGTACGCGCAGCTGGAAGGCATCGAGGGGATCGATCCGGCGGTGGCCGCGCAGACCCGGGATCTCGGCGTACTCGATGGGGACCTCCGCGACCTGACCGGGCAGACGGTTGCCGTCAGCAAGGAGATGGCCAGGTTCGAGCACTACCGGGTCGGCGACGAGATCCCGGTCGTGTTCCTCGACCGTACGCCGGCCAAGCTGCGGGTGGTCGCGATCGTGAAGGACGCGTTCGGCGTCAACCCGTCGTTCATGATCCCGCTGGACGTCGCCCGCGCACACGCGCCCGCTGCGAAGGTCGAGCGCACCTTCGTCATCCCCGCGGACGGCGTCTCGCCCGATGAACTGGTACGCCGCATCCCGAACGCGCAGCTGGCGTCCGACTGGGAGGCGTCCCAGTCGGAGGGCCTCCGCAAGGGCAACCAGCTCGGCCTGGTCATGCTCCTCGGCCCGGCGGCGCTCTACAGCGCGATCGCGATCGCCAACACGCTGCTGATGAGCAGCCTGCAACGGCGGAACGAGTTCGTCACGTCCCGCCTCCTAGGTGCCACCGACCGGCAACTCCAACGCATGGTCCTCTGGGAGTCCTCCCTGGTCGGCGCGGTAGCGCTCACCCTCGGCGGCGCGACCACCCTCACGGTCGGGATCCTGATCCGCCACGCGATGACGTCCGGGCTCACCGACGTACCCATGACCATCCCGTGGAACATCCTTGCTCCGATTGCCGCCCTCTGCCTGGTCCTGGCCGTAGGTTCCGCGTTGGCCCCGGCCGCCTACCTCTTACGCTCGGTAGGCCGGGACCTGGTCGTCCACCAGGCCGACTGACCCCGGTCAGTCGATGCCCTCGACGATGCGGAACTCACGCTCGACGCCGTCGGCGAGGGCGGCCAGCGCCTCCTGGTACGCCGTACTCTCGCGCGCCGCGACGGCCTGCTCGAAGCTGTCGAACTCGACCAGGACGGTGCGCTCGGCGATCCCGCCGTCGTACGCGGCGACCCGGCCGCCACGGACGAAGGTCCGCCCGCCCGCGGCCTGAACGGCCGGACCGGCCAGCTGGTTGTAAGCATCCAGCTTCTCAGGGTCCGAAATGGTGCGGTAGACGCTGACCCAGTAGCCCTTGGGCATGGAACCTCCAATGGTGGAATGACTTAAAGGTTGGTCTCTGACGGGCGCCGGCGGGCCAGAGCAAGGCTGGTCAGCGTCGCGATCGCCATCGCGCCGATGCCGACCAGCGCCGCGGTGGTGTATGCGCTGCCGTCGGGGAAGAGCCGGCCGGGGCGGGTGCCAGCGGCGAGGATCAGGCCACCGATGGCGCTGCCCAGGGAGTACCCGACGCTGCGGACGACGTAGTTGAAGCTCATCGCGCTCGACGTCTCGCTCTTGTGTGTGACGGCCAGGATGACGCCGGGCATCGCGGCCGAGAAGCCGCCGGCGCCGAAGCCGAGCACGCCCATCGCCACGAACAGTTCGGCAAGGTTCGACCGGGCCACCGCGAACAGGACGAACCCGCCGCCGACCACGACGGCGCTGCCGGCCAGGAGCAGCGGGTCCGCGATCCGTGCCCGGACCCGCGGCGTGAGCTTGCCGGCGACGAACCCCAGCACCGAGAACGGGATGAGGACCAGCCCGGCGACGAAGGTCGTCAGCCCGAAGCCGTACCCCGCGCCGTGCGGCGTCTGCGCGTACCGGGTGATGAGCGTGAGCAGGAGGTACATGCCGATCCCGGCGACGAACATGGCGACGTTCGCCCCGGCGACGGCCGGATGCCGCACCGCCCGCACATCGACCAGGGGCGTCGTACTGCGCAGCTCGATGACGGCCCAGACGCAGAGCAGCACCACCGCGAGGACGGCGAGGCCCGCCGCCACGGAGAAGTGCCGGCTCCACAGAGTCCGCTCGCCGGCGAGGAACAGCACCAGGACCAGCGCAGCGGCCAGAACGATCGCGCCTGCCACGTCCACGTGGGCGGAGCGGCCTTCGGGGGCTGCGGGCACCGACCGCCACGCGGTCAGGAGGGCGGCGGCGGTGACGACCAGACCGAGGCCGTAGGCGGCCCGCACTCCACCGAACTCGGCGAGCAGTGCGGCCAACGGGTAGCCGACGCCGGCCCCGATGATCGAGACCACCGAGATCAGGGCGATCACGGCCGCGCCGCGCTGCTCGGGGAGGTGGTCCCTGGCAACGCCAATCATCAGCGCCGTCAGCCCGAGCCCGACGCCCTGGGCCGCCCTGCCGGCCAGCAGCCACGCGAACGGCAGCGGCAGCACGGTCAGCGCACTCCCGGCGACGACCACCGCCAGCGTGGCGAGGATCGTGGCCCGCCGGTGCGGCCCGGCGCCGAGCCGGCCCAGGACCGGCGTGGCGACGGCACCGCTGAGCAGCGCGACAGTCAGCGTCCACTGCGCGCTGCCGAGCGAGACGTGGAACGACGTCGCCACGCTGGTGATGAGCGGCGTCCCGAGGCTGGCGACCGCGGCCACGACCAGAGCGATGAACATCAATGCGGGGACCAGCAGTCGCGCCTCGGAACGCGCCACCGGGACCGCCTTCACTTCGCCGGCCGTCACTGCTTCGGTCCTTCGCGGTCCTGGCTTTCGAGCTCTGCCAGGTGATCCAGCGCCGGAAGCGCCGCTACCAGCGCATTGACCTCGTCGCCGGTGAGCTCGCCGATCAAACGCTCGAACGCCTGGACGCCCGCCGCGCGCCGCGTCCGGACGTAGGAGGCTCCGGACTCGGTCAGGCACACGAGCGTGATCCGCCTGTCGGACGCGTCGCCCCGCCGCTCGACCAGGCCGGACTCCTCCATCACCCGGACCAGCGCGGTCATCGCGGGCTGGGTGACGCCCTCGACCGCGGCCAGATCGGTGATGCGTCGTGGGCCGGTCCGGTCCAGGGTGGCCAGAGTGGCGGCGGAGGTCAGGCTCATGTCCCGCGGCAGGCGTCTCGTGGCCCTGGTGGCCAGGCCGTAGAGGGCTGCCCCGATGGCGGCGGACGCGCCAGGAGTGGTCATGCCAGAAACATAACACATTTATATTCACAGTTTATGGAGCTGACTTGTCGGCGGTGCGAGGTAGTGTCCGCTCTGGTCCCGGCTGTGTCGTGGGCCGGGAAACAATGGTTCAGCAGCGAGAATAGGTACGGCGCCAACCCCGTCGCGGCGCCGGTACCACTTGATCGAGGAGTTCGTAGACCCGTATGGCACGCCGTACCAGCACCGCCGAACCCGAGGACTTCGAGGAGCACATCCTCGATGTCGACGTCTCCGACGAGATGCGCACCAGCTACCTGGAGTACGCCTACTCGGTGATCTACTCCCGGGCGCTGCCGGACGCCCGGGACGGACTGAAACCGGTCCAGCGGCGGATCCTGTTCTCGATGGCGGAGAACAACATCCGCCCGGACCGCGGCCACGTGAAGTCGGCCCGCGTCGTCGGTGAAGTGATGGGTAAGTACCACCCGCACGGTGACGGCGCGATCTACGACGCCCTGGTCCGGACCGCCCAGCCCTGGTCCATGCGGGTCCCCCTGATCGACGGCCACGGCAACTTCGGATCTCTGGACGACGGTCCGGCGGCGATGCGTTACACCGAGTGCCGGATGGCGCCGTCGGCGATGGCGATGACGAACGGGCTGGACGAGAACGTCGTCGACTTCAAGGCGAACTACGACGGCCAGGAGGAGGAGCCCGCCGTCCTGCCGGCCGCGTTCCCGAACCTGCTGGTCAACGGCGCCGCCGGCATCGCGGTCGGGATGGCCACCAACATGGCCCCGCACAACCTGGTCGAGGTGATCCAGGCGCTGCGGCACCTGGTCAAGAAGCCGGACGCCGACCTCGACGACCTGATGCGGTTCGTCCCGGGCCCGGACCTGCCGACCGGCGGCAAGATCGTCGGCCTGGACGGCATCAAGGACGCGTACGCGACCGGCCGCGGCAGCTTCAAGATGCGCGCCACCGCCCGGATCGAGAACGTCACCCCGCGCCGCAAGGGCATCGTGGTCACCGAACTGCCGTACTCGGTCGGCCCGGAGAAGGTGATCGAGAAGATCAAGACCCTGGTGCAGAACAAGAAGCTCCAGGGCATCGCGGACGTCAAGGACCTGACCGACCGCACGCACGGCACCCAACTCGTCATCGAGGTGAAGAACGGGTTCGTCCCGGAGGCCTTGCTCGAGCAGCTCTACAAGCTGACCCCGCTCGAGGACGCGTTCCACGTCAACAACGTCTGCCTGGTCGAGGGCCAGCCGCGGACGCTCGGCCTGAAGCCCCTCCTCGAGGTCTACCTCGACCACCGGTACGCCGTGGTCCGCCGGCGCAGCGAGTTCCGCCGGAAGAAGGCGCAGGACCGGCTGCACATCGTCGACGGCCTGCTGATCGCGATCCTGGACATCGACGAGGTCATCCAGGTGATCCGGAGCAGCGACGACTCGGCCGCGGCGCGGTCCCGGCTGATCGAGATCTACGAGCTGTCCGAGGTCCAGGCGAACTACATCCTGGACATGCCGCTGCGCCGGCTGACGAAGTTCTCGAAGCTCGAGCTGGAGTCCGAGAAGGGCGAGCTGGAGCGCGAGATCGAGGCGCTGACCGCGATCATCGACGACCCGGCGCTGCTCCGCAGGACGGTCTCCGACGAGCTCGCCGAGGTCGCGAAGACGTACGGTACGCCGCGCCGCACGGTGCTGCTGGAGTCGTCCGGCGCGACCAAGACGGCCGCCGTGCCGCTCGAGGTCAGCGACGACCCGTGCTGGATCCTGATGAGCTCGACCGGGCTGCTGGCGCGGATCGACGGCGTCGAGCCGTTCGGCCCGACCGAGTCGCGGGCCAAGCACGACGCGATCGTGTCGGTGATCAGGAGCACCGCCCGCGGGCAGTACGGCCTGATCACGAGCCTGGGCCGGCTGATCCGGCTCGAGTCGCTCGACCTGCCCGCCGTACCGACCACCGCGAACGCGCCGAACCTGCAGGGTGGCGCGCCGGTCGCCGAGTTCGTGTCGCTGGACCCGGGTGAGAAGGCGCTCGCGCTGACCACGATGGACCCCGAGTCGGTCGGTGTCGCGCTCGGTACGTCGAGCGGCGTGGTGAAGCGCGTCGTACCGGATCACCTGAGCAACCGGGACGCGTGGGAGATCGTCAGCCTGAAGGACGGCGACGAGGTGATCGGCGCGGTCGAGCTGGCCACCGGCGACGAGGAGCTGTGCTTCATCACGTCCGACGCGCAGCTCCTGCACTTCCCGGCGTCCGCCGTACGCCCGCAGGGCCGGACCGCGGGCGGTATGGCCGGCGTCCGGCTGGCCGCCAAGGCGAAGGTGGTCTTCTTCGGCGCCGTGGACACCGCCCGGGACGCGCAGGTCGTCACGATCGCTGGCTCGTCGTCGGCGCTGCCCGGTACCGAGGTCGGCGCGGTGAAGGTCACGCCGTTCAGCGAGTACCCGGGCAAGGGGCGCGGGACCGGCGGTGTCCGCTGCCAGCGGCTGCTCAAGGGCGAGGACGGCCTGCTGCTCGGGTACGTCGGGGTCGCGCCGGTGAAGGCCAGCGCGAACAGCGGCGCGCCGGTCGAGCTCCCGCCCGTCGACCCGCGGCGCGACGGCTCCGGCATCCCGGTGGCGCAGCCGATCGCCGCGTGCGCTTCCGATCTGGCAGGCTGACGTCCGTGAAGAGAGTGCTCGCGCTGTGCGCCGTCGTCGCCCTCGCACTGACGGGCTGCAGCGGGAAGAAGGACACCGGCGGCGGAAGCAGCGGCGGCGGGGACGACGCGGTCGCGCTGCTGACCGGCGCGAAGAAGCAGATCGACGACGCGGCCAGCGTGCACATCGTGCTGACCGGGCGTGACCTGCCGGCCGACGCGCAGGCGCTGGCCAGCGGCGACGGCGTCGCCACGCACGCGCCGGCGTTCAAGGGCAAGCTGACCGTCAAGACGAACGGCACGAGCCTCGACGCCGAGGTGGTCGCGGTCGGCAGCAAGGTGTACGCGAAGGTGTCGTTCGCGCCGACTTTCGTCGAGCTGTCTCCGAGCCAGCTGGCCGGTCTCGGCGCCCCCGACCCGGCCGTCCTGCTCGATCCGGCCAAGGGCCTCACCTCGGTGCTGCCGACGCTGAAGGACCCGAAGGTGAAGGGCCAGACGCGGGACGGCGCGAAGGTGCTGACCGAGGTCACCGGATCCGTCCAGGGCAAGTCGCTGCAGGGCATCTTCCCGAAGGCGCCCGCGGACCAGGACTTCCCGAGCTCGTTCAAGATCGACAAGTCCTCGCAGCAACTGGTCTCCGCGACCATCACCGGGCCGTTCTACGCCGGCGCGACCAGCAGCTACGACGTCACCTTGGACAAGTACGGCGAGAAGGTCGAGATCACCAAGCCGTGACGCGGCCCCGCACCCAGCTGACGCTGGCGTCCGTCGCGGTCGCGTTCGCCGCGGCGGACACGTACGTCGTCGTCCTCGCACTGCCGGACATGATGACCGGGGTCGGGCTGTCGGCTGATCAGCTGCAGCGGGCGGCGCCGATCATCTCGGGGTTCCTGCTCGGCTACATCGCCGTGCTTCCGTTGATCGGCCGGATCGCGGACGTTGTCGGGCGTACTCCGGTGCTCGTCGGAGCCCTGCTGCTGTTCGCGGTCGGGTCGTTGGTGACGGCGGGTGCGTATGACCTGCCGCTGGTGGTAACCGGTCGGTTTCTCCAAGGTGTCGGCGGTGGCGGGTTGGTGCCTGCCACGTTGGCGTTGGTCGCGGATCTGTGGCCTACTGAGCGGCGCGGGCTGCCGTTGGGCGTTGTTGGCGCGGTGCAGGAGCTGGGGTCCGTTCTCGGGCCGCTGCTGGGTGCCGCCGTACTCGCGGTGGCCGACTGGCGGTACATCTTCTGGCTGAACCTCGCCGTCGCGGTCGTGCTCGCGCTGCTGCTCCGCGGGCGGCGGTGGCCTCCCCCGTCGGCCGTCGTCGGCGTGCTCGCGTGCGTCGCGCTCGGGCTCACGTTGACGGCACCGCGGGCGCTTGCGACGGGAGTCACGCTCGGGCTGCCGTTCGTGCCTTTCACCGGTACGTCGCGGTTGCTGACGCCGATCGGTGCCGTCACGTTGCTGCTGGCGTTGGTTTGGCTGGCGTTGATGCTGCGGCGCGCCCGCTGGAATGTGCTGTCGCAGGTCGACCTCGTCGGAGCCCTGCTGCTGGCGCTGGCGTTGGCGGGAGTCGTGCTTGCCTTCGCGACAGCCGATCCGGAGAAGCAGTTGATGTCGCCGGCCGGGCCGTGGTTGCTGGTCGCGGCCGCGGTCTTCGCGGTGGCGTTCGCGTTCTGGCAGCGGCGGACGTCGGCGGCGATCGTTCCGCGTGGTCTGCTCGGTGCGCGGGCGGCGTGGGGCTCGTTGGTGGTCAGTTTCCTGATCGGGTGCGCGCTGATCGCGGCGCTGGTCGACGTACCGGTGTTTGCGCGCGCGACGCAGGGCGGCGGTCAGTTGGCGGCGGCGCTGGTGCTGCTGCGGTTCCTGATCGCGCTGCCGGTCGGTGCGGTCGTCGGCGGGTGGCTGACCCGGCGGTACGGGCTCGGGCTCATCACCGGCGCCGGGCTGGGCGTGTCCGGGGCGATGTTCACGGTGATGGCGTTCTGGAGCCGTACGGCGCTCGACCACTGGCCCGCGACCGTCGTACTGCTCGTGTGCGGGTTCGGGTTCGGACTCGCGTTGTCGCCGGTCAACACCGCGATGCTGGGCGCGACGCCGGGTGACAGCCACGGGCTGGTCAGCGCGCTCGTGGTCGTCGCGCGAATGGTCGGGATGCTGGTCGGCGTCTCCGCGCTCACCGCGATCGGCCTGCGCCGGTACTACACGATTGCCGACGGCATCAAATCGCCGAACGAGCTGTGCCCGTCGTCACCCGCCAACTGCCGTCCGTACGTCGACGCGCTCCTGGACGCCGCCGTTTCACAAGTTCACGCGATCTTCGCCGGGGCCGCGGTGTGCGCGTTCCTGGCCGCGGGTGTCGGCATAGTGGTCCTCGGGCGCCGTGGTGCGCGCGAGTCGCGTACCGTGTGATGCTGTGAGCCCCGCACCAGTCTCCGGCCTGTGCTCGACGTTCTGTCGGGTGCTCCAGGAGCCATTGGCCGGTACGGCGGTTGTCGCGGCCGGCTGGGTCGTCGTCGAGCAACCGGGCCCGTGGGGTGCGAAGGCGCCGACGCAGAGTCACCTGGACCCGGCGTTCGGCGGATCGTTCGACGACCGGTGCAAGAAGGCCGACGTACGGTTCGGGTTGATCCGCTCCCCCGGCCGGCACGCGGACGCCGTCGAGCGGTCGCACCAGGTCTTCGTCGCGTCCACCAGGCCCGGCCGTACCTGGCTGCTCGGCAGCCGGGTCGCGGATCCCGCCGACCTGAACACGCTCGACCTCGACGCGGTGGCCCGCGGCGACCGTACGGCGGTGGCCGCGTCGCTGCCCGGCCTGACGACGGTCGACGATCCGATCGTGCTCGTGTGTACGAACGGCAAGCGCGACGAGTGCTGCGCGCTGCTCGGGCGCCCGCTCGTGTCCGGACTCGCCGAACGGTTGCCTGGTCGCGTGTGGGAGGCCAACCATCTCGGCGGTCACCGGTTCGCGCCGACCGCGACGTACCTGCCGGCCGGGACCATGCACGGGCACCTCACCGTGGACGCGGCGGTGGAGGTCCTCGACGCCGCCGACCGCGGTGAGACAGTGCTCACCGGGCTGCGCGGCCGGTCCACCTGGACCAAGCGCGGTCAGGTGGCCGAAGTCGCCGTCCGTGAGCTCATCGGCGAGCTCGCGCTCGATGCGTTGCAGGTGGCCGGCGAGGCTGCCGGCACTGTGACTGTCCAGCACGCCGACGGCCGATCGTGGATCGTGCCGGTCAGCAGTGCACCGGCCGATCCACCTCGCCCGGACTCCTGCGGAAAGGAACCGTTCGCCATGTCGATCCTGCAAGCCGGTACCCCAGTCCCCGGAGCAGTCCGATGAGCGGCGGCTTCGACGACCTGCTCGCGGCCAACGCGGAGTACGCCGCCGACTTCCACTACGGCGGGTTCGACGGCATCGCCCACGCCGGCATCGGCCTGGTCACCTGCATGGACTCCCGGATCCCGCCGCTGGAGATGCTCGGCCTGAAGGCCGGCGACGCCAAGGTGCTCCGCTCCGCCGGCGGCCGCGTCACCGAGATGACGATGACCGGCCTGGTCCTCGGCGTCCAGCTCCTCGGCGTCCGCCGGATCATGATCGTCCCGCACACCCGCTGCGCGATGGCCGCGATGTCCGAGGACGCCCTCCGCGCCAAGGTCGAACAGGCCGCCGGCAAACCCGCCGGCTACCTCCCCATCTCCGTCATCCCCGACCAGCAGGAAGCCCTCCGCCGCGACGTCGCCGCCGTCCGCGAACACCCCCTGATCGGCGAAGACATCCTCGTCGGCGGCTTCATGTACGACGTCGACACCGGCAAACTCACCCAGATCGACTGAATTCTGATAGACAGCCTCTTATGAGACTCCGCCCCAGCTCATTTCATCGTTCGTTGGTTGCCGGTGCGTTGGCGTTGACGGCCGTGTTGTCCGGTGTGCCTGTCGCGCAGGCGGTGCCAGATGCGGCGGCGGTGTTCCGGGGTGGGCCGGTTACCGGGTGTCTGGATCGCTCGGTGGTCGGGAGCGTCGAGGAGCAGCGGCTCGGTCCGGTACCCGCGGAGATTCTGCGGCGGTCGGGGTTCGATCGGCAGGTGGCGGCGTTCGGGCAGTTGCTGTGCCGGGTGCCGAACCGGCAGGCGGCCTCCGCGTTGGTGCGGACGCAGGGCGAGGCGTTGTGGCGGGCGGCGACGTACCGGGCGCAGCATGCGCCGGATGGAGCCGACGCTCTCCCGGCGACCGACGACCGCGGGCTGTACTGGGCGCGGATCTCGATGGCGCTCACCCTTCGCCAGTGGCGGCCCGACTTCGGGATCGGTACGGCGGAACGCGCCGAGCTGCTGCGCTCCTTCGAGTACGCCTCCCGCGGGATCACCAGCACCCGCTTCACGCCTGGCGTACGGAAGATCCTGGTCACCGGGTTCGACCCGTTCACGCTGGACGCCGACATCCGGATCGGCAACCCGTCCGGGGCGAACGCCCTCACGCTCGACGGACAGCGCTGGAAGGTCAACGGCACGACGTACGAGATCCAGACCGTGGTGTTCCCGGTGCGCTACGCGGACTTCGACCAGAACATGGTCGAGAACACGCTCGCGCCGCACTACCGGCCAGGTCCACAGCATGCCGACCTGGTGATGACCGCGAGCCAGGGGCGGGCCGGGATCTTCGATCTCGAGGTGTTCAACGGGCGGCGGCGTTCGGTCAGCTCGATCGGCGACAACAACAACGTGTGGGGCGGCGGGACGATCAGCGCCCCGGTGGTCTCCCCCAGCATGCCGGCCGGTCCGGAGTGGATCACCTCCAGCCTGCCGCTGGCGCGGATGGCGCAGGCCGACGTCGGGCCGTTCCGGACCCGCGTGAACACGTCCGTCCTGGAGATCCCGGCCGGTCAGACCACGCCCGTACGGCGGCCCGACGGTCCCACGGCCGGATCGATCGCGTCCGAGGGCACGGGCGGCGGGTACCTGTCGAATGAAGTTGCCTACCGCAACACTCTGCAGCGCGACCTGCTGGACCCGTCGATGCCGGCCGGTCACATGCACGTCCCGGTGCTGAGCTTCGATCTGGCGAACAAGACCGAGATCACGGACCCGACGTACGAGGCCAACCGGGACGCGATCGTCGCGGGTGCGCACGCGATCCTCAAAGCCGCTCTGTGATCAGAATTCTGATCACCTGATCAGTATTCTGACCATGACTTGAGGATTAATCGGTTAGGTGCCCTCCCCTGCACCTGGATAGCTTCCGATCCGTGGATACCGCCGAAGAACTCGTTGCCGCACTGCGCGCCGGTGAAGTCACCTCCGGAGAACTGACCGACCAGGCGATCGCCCGGATCGAGCGCGACGACCAGGCGATCAACGCGATCTGTGTGCCGGACTTCGACCGCGCACGGGAGGCCGCGCGCCGCGCCGACCAGGCGCTCGCCCGCGGCGAGGACCGGCCGCTGCTCGGTGTACCGGTGACGGTGAAGGAGTCGTACGACGTCGTCGGGCTGCCCACGACCTGGGGGGTGCCGCAGTACCGGGATTACCTGCCGGCCGAGGACGCCGTACAGGTGTCACGGCTGAAGGCTGCCGGCGCCGTGATCCTTGGCAAGACCAACGTCCCCTTGGGGTTGCAGGACATCCAGACGTTCAACGAGATCTACGGCACCACCAACAACCCGTGGGACCACAGCCGTACGTCGGGCGGGTCGTCCGGCGGATCGGCGGCCGCCCTGGCGTCGGGGTTCGGTGCGCTGTCGATCGGCTCCGACCTCGCCGGCTCGCTGCGTACGCCCGCGCACTTCTGCGGCGTGTACGCGCACAAGCCGACGCTCGGGCTCGCGGCCAACCGCGGCATGGCGCCGCCGCCCGGGCCGGCGTTGCCGATCGACTCCGACCTCGCGGTGGTCGGCCCGATGGCCCGGGCCGCCCGCGACCTGGCCCTCCTGCTCGACGTCATGGCAGGACCCGACCCGCTGAAGCTCGGCCTGACGCACCAGCTGCCACCCGCGCGCCACGACCGCGTCGAGGAGTTCCGCGTCCTGGTCGTCGAGGACCATCCGCTGATCCCTACCGGAGCCGCCGTACGGGCCGCCGTGAACCGGGTCGCGGACGCACTCGTCGCCGGCGGTGCCCGCGTCGAACGGCACAGTCCGCTGCTTCCGGATCTTGCCGAATCCGGCAAGCTCTACACGCAGTTGCTGATCTCGGGCGCGGTGGCGCGCTTCCCCACCGAATCGATCGAGCAGCTCCGAGCGGGACTGGACGCGGACGACCAGAGTCTCCATGCGACCCGCCTGCGGGCGATGGAGTTCAGCCACCGCGACTGGCTGCAGGCGAACGCCCGCCGCGAACTCCACCGCCACGGCTGGCGGCAGTTCTTCGCCGAGTTCGACGCGGTGGTGTGCCCGATCACGCTGACGCCGGCGTTCCCGCACGACCACACCCCCAACCCGCTGGAACGGCGTCTCGACATCGACGGCGTCGAGTACCCGTACTTTGACCAGCTCGTCTGGGCAGGCGTGGCCACCATGCCCGGCCTGCCCGCGACGGCCATCCCGGTCGGACGCTCTCCCGAGGGCCTGCCGGTCGGAGTCCAGCTCATCGGCCCGATGTACGAGGACCGCACCCCGCTCAGGCTGGCCGAACTGCTCAAGCTCTGATCACCAGCGCAAGATGTCGGCGGTCCGGACCGGCAGCCCGGTCTCGAACGACCGATTGGCTGCCAGTCCGGTCACCAGCGCCAGCGCCGCCTGCCGCGCGTCCGCGATCGACGCCCCGTCGGTCGGCTCGTCGTCCAGCAACGCGGCGAGCACCCGCGGATCCGCGCCGCCGTGCCCCTCGTGCTCGTGGTCGACGGTATGGTCGACCGGCGGCGCCCAGAACGGCCGCAAGGTGATGCCGGTAAATGTCGACTCTTCGACATACAGTTCCAGTCGCCCGGCCGATCCGTTGAACATCACCCGATAGCCCTCGTACGGCGCGTACGCCGTCAGGTGGTACGTCATCGTTGCGCCGGTGTCGTAGGTGACCAGCACAGCCATGTCGTCCTCGATCGACACCCCGGGCGCGAACACGTTCCGGTCCCGGTAGTACCCGTCCTCCGCCTCGGCGTCGAGGTACAGCTCGCGCATCGTCGCGTTCGCGGCCAGCTCCAGCGCGAACGGGTCGTCCGCTGCGGCCGCGGATCCGTGCGCACGCTGGTATTCCCGTGCGTACCCGTGCTCGCGGTCCGGTCCGTAGAACGCCAGCTGTCCGCGGGCGTAGACAAGGGCAGGTTCCGCGCCGAGCCACCAGTTCACCAGGTCGAAGTGATGACTGGCCTTGTGCACCATCAACCCGCCCGAGTTCGCCTTGTCCCGGTGCCAGCGCCGGAAGTAGTCCGCCCCGTGCGACACGTCGAGCATCCACTCGAAGTGCACCGAGTGCACCCGCCCGATCGCGCCGTCCGCCAGCAACTCACGGACCTTGCGATGCACCGGATTGAAGCGGTAGTTGTACGCCACCGACAGCGAGCCGCCCGTCTCCGCGACCGTGTCCAGGATGCTCTGTGCCTTCACGGCATCGGTCGTCATCGGCTTCTCGCAGATCACCCGCGCCCCGGCCCGCAAGCCTGCGTTGATGTAGTGATCGTGCGTGGCATCGACGCTCGTCACCACGACGAGCTCGATCCGCTCGACCTTCAGCATCTCCTCGAAGCGGGCCGGCGGCCATTGGTGCGCCGTACGACGGCCCGCGGCGAGCAGCATGCGGTTGTGGAACGCCATCCGGACCGAGTTCGGGTCGCACAGCGCGACCACGTCGTACGCGTCCCGTTTGGCGAGGCCCTCGGTGAACAGCTGGGCCCGGTGACCGGTGCCCACGATCGCAGTACGCATGAAGATCCCCCTATTGCTTGACCGCGCCGGCCAGGCCGTTGACGAAGAACCGCTGCAAGAGCACGAAGAGCAGGATGATCGGCGCGAGCGTGATCACGGTGCCCGCGCAGAGCAGCGTCCACTCGGTCGAGTTCTCGCCGATGAACGCGTACATCCCGATCGCCAGCGTGCGCAGCTCGGGCCGGCCGAGCGTGAACACCAGCGGGACGAAGAAGCTGTTCCAGGCGGTGATCGCGGTGAACAGGCCGACCGTCGCGAGCATCGGCCCGGACAGCGGCAGCATGATCCGGACGAACGTCTGGTGGAAGTTCGCGCCGTCCACCTGCGCCGCGTCCTCGAGTTCCTTGTCGACGGCCATGAAGTAGCCCATGAACAGGAACGTCCCGAAGACCACTCCCCCGGACGCCTGCACGATGATCACCGACCACAGGCTGTTCAGCAGGTGCAGCCGTTGCATCAGGTCGAACACCGGGATGATCGTGTACCCGTGCGGCAGGAACAGCGTGGCGGACACCAGCCCGAGGCAGAACCCACGCCCCGGGAACCGGGTGCGGGCAAGCACGTATCCCGCGCACGCGGTGACTACTAAAGTGATCACCACGGTCCCGAGAGTGATCAGTATTGTGTTCATGAAGTATCGGCTGAACGACGCCTCCTGCCAGGCGGTCAGGTAGTTCGACCACAGGAAGTGCGACGGCATCGGGTTCAGCCCGTCGGAGAAGAAGTCGTCGTCGCTCTTCAGCGAACTCCCGAGCGCCCAGAACAGCGGATACAGCCACGCCAGCCCGCTGACCAGCAGCGCCACGTGCGTCATCACGGTCACGCCCCGCCGCCTCATGCCGTACCTCGCCTTCTGGAGAGGGATCGCAGTACGACGACTTGGACCACCGAGAACACGATCAGCAGCAGGCCGTAGACGAACGACGCCGCCGACGCGAGACCGATATCCGGCTGTACGGCGTTCGCGTTGCTGCCGCCGAACGCCAGGTGGTAGATGTACGTGTTCACGACCTCCGTGGCGAAGAACGGCCCGCCGCTGGTGAGCACCTGCACCAGGTCGAAGATCTGGAACGTGCCGATCACCGCGAGGATCACGATCACCACGCCGACCGCGCGCAGCATCGGGATCGTGACGTACCGGAACATCGCGAACCGCCCGGCGCCGTCCAGCCGGGCCGCCTCGTACAACTCGTCCGGGATCGTCTGCAGGCCGGCCAGGAAGTACACGAGGTTGTAGCCGAACGTGTGCCAGATCCCCACCAGGATGATGATCGCGAGCGCGAAGTGCGGATCCCCCAGCCAGTCGATGTGCTGGTGGATCAGGTGCAGCTTCAGCAGCAGCGTGTTGATCGAGTCGCCGAAGTTCGACACCAGCAGCTGGATCACCACACCGATCACCGCCGCCGACGTCACCACCGGCAGGAAGAACAGCGTCCGGTAGAACGATGCCAACCGCAGCCGCTTGTTGTTCAGTACGAGCGCCAACGCCAGCGCCAGGACGAGCTGGATCGGTACGACGAACGCGGCGTACACGAAGGTGTGTCCGAGCGAACGCCAGAAGATGCTGTCGTGGAGGATCTGCCGGAAGTTGTCCAGGCCGACGAAGTTCGACGGGTCGCCGATGCCGTCCCACTTGTAGAAGGTGTACCCGAGCGACGCGACGATCGGGTACACGATGAAGACCAGCAGCAGCACCATCATCGGTGCCAGGTACACGTACGACCACAGGTAGGTGCGGCGCCGCATCAGGCGCCCGGCTTGGTGGTGTAAGGCTTGCTCAGATCCCAGTCCGGGAACGTGAAGTCCTTCGCGCTGACCCCGGGCGCCTTGGAGATCGCGTCGCCCAGCGCCTGGTTCATCTTGTCGGTCAGCTCGTTCAACGCGCCCTGCGGGTCCTTGAGCTGCCCGGTGTAGACACCCGCCAGTACGTCGTTGATGTCCGGCTTCACCGCGGGCAGCTGGACGGCGCTGACCTTCGGGTTCCGGATCGCCGGCTGCGGTCCCACCACGGCGGCACCGGACATGGCGACGTACTGCGCGAACGGTGCGAACTTCACCGCCTTCGGGTCGTTGTTCTTCGCGTACACGGACAGGCCCTGGCCCTGCTCGACCCAACGTTCGCCGGCGTCCACGCTGTACAGCCAGTCGAACCACGCCCACGCCTCGTCCGCGTGCGGCGTCTTCGCGTTCACCGCGACGAACTTGCCGCCGGGTGGGCCGTAGAACAACGCCTTCGGATCACCCGCGGACGGCGTCGGCAGTGTCACCAGGCTGTAATCCGTGAACTTGTGCTGCGTCCATTCCGGCTGGTTCCACACGCCGCCGACCGTCATGCCGAACCTGCCGCGCTCAAAGAACGCCCGCGCCTGTTCGTCCGAGATGCTCATCGAGTTCGGGTAGAACCAGTTCTTGTTCTTCCACTCCAGCAGCAGGTTGATGACGTCCAGGTAGTTCCGGTCGCTGCCGAAGGTCCACTTGCCGACCCGGTAGTCCATCCCGTCGATGCCGCCGACGGCTGCGCCGCCCGGTGAGCCGGCGCCGCGGACAAACAGATCCAGCCACCAGGCCAGGGTCGTGTTCGTCGAGTTGCCGAAGCCGAACGGCGCAACCTTGCCGCCGCTCTTCGACGCGATCGCGTCCGCCGCGGCGCTGACGTCGTCCCAGGTCTTCGGCAGCTTCACACTGCCGTCGGCGTTGGTCAGCCCGGCGTCCTTGAACACGCCATGGTGGATGTACAGCTGCAGCGACGGAGCAGGCGCCGCGAACGGCGCCGTGTAGACCTTGCCGCTGTAGACGTCGACGCCTTCGACGAAGCTGTTCTCCGGGAACCGGCCCTGCCAGGATGTTGTTGCCCACTTGTCCAGCGGCAGCAGCCAGTCCTGCGAGATCTGCTGGCTGAGCTGCGGGCTCTTCGGGATCATCAGGATGTCCGGGGCGTTGCTGCTGCGGTACGCCAGCGACACCAGGTCGGCGTACTTGTCGCTGACCTGCGTGGTCTTCTTGACCGCGATCCCAGGGTGTGCTTCCTGGAACAGCTTGATCTCGTTGTCGACCCAACCGGCCTGGCTGGCGTACCAGTCCCAGTAGGTGATGGTGGTTGCCGCCTTGGCGCCGTTGGCCCCGTTGACAGTGTTGCCGGACGAGCAGGCCGCAAGCGCGCCCGCACCGGCCAGCCCGAACGCCCCACCGAGCAGTGTGCGTCGTGAGATGCGTGATGACATGAGTGTTCCTCCAGTGACTTAGCTGCAGGCCGGCGTGGCCGACGACGCGGTCTGGGTCAGGGCGCCGAGCCGCCAGGTGAGCGGGCTGCCGTCCCACGTCACGGCGACGCGCCGCGGACGCTGGTACGGCAGGAACGAGACGGTCTGGCCGCGGTCCGACGGCCCCGGGCTGAACGCGTTGTCAGCACCGACCGGGACCGAGATGTAGTAGTTGTTCGCGTTGGAGTAGCCGAAGTACGCCGTGTAGGTGTTGTTGAAGGAGTTGTGTACGACGCACGCCGCGGTCGGCTGGACCGGGTTGAACGCGGTCTCCGCCGGCCCGGTCGACAACGGCGCCGACTTCGCCATCGGCGCGAACGACGCGTCGTCCACGAGCAGGTCGCCGGTGCCCGTCGACGTACTGATCCACCACTCGGCCTTGGTCAGCGTCCCGGTCCACGCGACCTGCACGTTGGACGCGGAGAGCTGCGTCCAACCTGTGTTGTCGACTGGCGCCGTTCCGAGCCTCAGTGTGGTCGAACCGGTCGACGTGGTCAGCTTCAGACTCACGAGCGCGGTGTCGGATCCACTCGCCGTCCTGACCCACGCGGACGAGTCGTAGAGCCTGCCGTTGACCACCGACACGCCCTGCGCCGGGCCTGTCCACGTCTCCGCCCGGCCCGTGACCGACAGATCGCCGATGCCTGCGTGCGGCGTCGTGGAAGCGTTCTTCAAGGTGCACGTCCCGAGGCAGTACCAGCCGGTCGTGTTCGACAGGTTCTCGAGCGACCCGTTCCCGAGGACCGACGGCGTCGGCAGGTACGGCGTGGTTGCCGGCGGCCCCTGTGCTGGTGGCGGCGTACCGTCGGTCGGCGTGATCGCCAGGTCGTCCAGCGTGCACTGCGTCGACACCGGGTTCGGGTTCTCCCACGCGAACGCCTGCATCCACGTCGTACCAGGTGGTGGAGTGAAGGCGGCCAGCTTCTGCGTGTACGCGCGTTCGTCGGCGTACGACAGCACGTACTGGAAGGTCGGCGTACCGGCTGTCGCTCCACCGCGGACGCCGACGTAGCACTGGGTGCCGCCGCCGTTGAGTCTTCCCCAGCCGGACAGCAGGTAGCTGGTGCCGGGCGTGAGGCCGGTGAGGTTCTGGGTGACGCCGGAGCCTGGGCTCAGCGCGAGCGCCGTGCGGCCGCTGTGTGCGTTGGCGGCCGTGGCCGGGCCGGTGCCCAGCGGGGTCCAGCCGCGGGTGCCGCTCTCGAAGTCGCCGTCGCCGATCGGGTTCGGCTGCGTCGTGCGGACGGTGGTCGAGATCCCGTCCGCGATCACCTGGACGGACGCGCCGGCCGTCGTCGGCATCGCGACCTTCACCTGCTTTGAGATCCCGTTGACGGTGACGGTCACCAGGTAGTCGCCGAGGAAGCCGCGGGTCCCGAACGTGCCGGCCGCGGTCGTCGGCCCGCTGACGCTCGTGTGCCACTGGTGGTTGATCAGATTGTCGACAATCTGCGCATTCGGCTTCGCCGACCAGTCGTCGTTGAACAGCGCCACCCGCGGGTTGTAGATGTTCTTGGTCCAGATGCCGAAGTTGCTGATCTGGTCGACGTTCGGGTTCGAGAACATCGCGGTCATGAAGTCGCGGGTGTAGTCCGCCTGCAGCTGCTGATCGTCGGTGTCGACGTCGAACTCGGTCACCGCCACCTTCACGCCGAGCCCGGCGAAACTGTCGACGATCGACATCAGGTCGTCCGGCGACGTCAGCTGGACACCGTTGAAGTGGCTCTCGAACCCCACCACGTCGATCGGCGCGCCGGCCGCCTTCAGCGACTGCACCATCGCGTAGACCTTGTCGCGATGCCGGTTCTCCCAGCCGTTGTTCTCGACCAGGCCGTAGTCGTTCAGCGCGAGTTGCGCGTTCGGGTCGGCCTGGTGCGCGAGCCGGAACCAGGACGCCAGCTCGTCCGGGCCCAGGACGTCCTGCAGGTTGTGCTCGGAGTACGGCTCGTTGACGACGTCCCACTCGTCGACGATCCCGGCCAGCGTGGACGCTTCGTCGACAATGTGATTGTCGACCCTCGTCCGCAGCGCGGCCGGATCGTTCTGCAGCGCGGTCACGTCCGGCGGCAGGTATCCCCACGACGGCCACACCAGGTTGTGCCCGCGGATCCGTTCCCCGTGCTCGCGCAGCCACTGCAGCGCGGGCATCGTGATCGTGTCCCGCTCCACCGGGTTCTCCCAGTGGTTCCACTTCAGATTGTTGCCCAGGGCCCCTTGGTTGAAGAGCGTCGCGTACTTCGTCTGGTACTGCGTGAGGTCGTTCCCGCTGATCCCGCCGGACGGATCGCCGATCAGATGCGCGCCGTCCGACGCGGCGCCGAACTTGAACGCGCTCGTCTGCTGCACCGCGGACACGGTCGCTCCGGTGACGGGATTGCCCGCCGGGTCGACGACCGAGACGTTCAGGCTTCCCTTGCGGTACTGGTCGATCCGCGCGTTCGCCGCCGTCCGCCAGGCCGCGTTCGGGTCGCGGCCGTCGTACGTGACCTGCGGGTAGCCGACCGGCGTACCCGGGCCCCAGTCCTGCACGGAGACGCCGGCGATCTGGAACGTCTGCACGCCGTACCCGAGCCAGAGGTTCAGGTGCGCGCCGGTCGAGGTCCCGGCCGTGTACGTCGTGGCCGCGCGGAACGGGAACTGGAACTTCTGCCACTCGCTCCCGTAGCGCAAGGCGGCGTTGAGCGACTTCTTGTACGGCGACCCGTCGGTCTCGAACACGAGATGCGCGTTGCCGGTGCCGGCGGAGATCGCGCGCGCCCAGACGGTGGCGACCATCGCGTCGCCTTCGGTGACGGTCGCCGCCGCCGGTACGCCGAGCGTGATCTCGTACTCGCCGTCGAGGCCCTGGCTCTGCGGGGCGTTCGGGACGGCGATCTGCAGCGCTTTGTCGAAGTTCGGATTGTTGACAATCGACACCTGCTGAGTCGCGTCGGACGGCAGGCTCTTGAACTCGGTGAAGTTGGCGACGGCATCGGGCGGGAGCACCTCGGCCGGGGTGACGTCGGCACGCGCGGTGGGCTGCACCGCGATCGCTGCCAGGAGGGCCACGGTCACCCCGGTGGCCAGTTTTCTGATCACTGGAGGGATTCCTTCCAGAGGGCGCACGGCAGCGCGGACCCGCCGGCGCGGACGCCGGGGTCCTGAGTGGGGTACTGCGGTGCGTGGGCGGTCGGGCGGGACCTCGATCCCTGCGGGGATCAGGCCTTGGAAGTCGTCTGCGCCTTGCTGCTGGAGGTACCTCCGCGCGGGGACCGGGTCACGGGCGCCGGCCCGCAACTCGCCCGGACGATCAGGCTGGTCGGCATCACCAGCCGCGGCAGCTCCGCGGCCGGTGCTTCGTGAGCCGGCACCTCACCGGGTGTGACGTCGGGCATGGCATCGGGCATGGCGTCAGGGTCGGCCGGGCCGATCGCGGCGAGCAGCATCTCGGCCGCGCGCTTGCCCATGTCGACGAACGGTTGCTGGATGGTGGTCAGCGGCGGACGGATCTGGGCCGCCGACTCGATGTCGTCGAAGCCGATCACGGACACGTCCTCCGGCACCCGCAGCCCGGCCTCGGCGGCCGCGGTCATCACCGCGTACGCCGTCACGTCCGAGTGCGCGAACACCGCCGTCGGCCGCTGACCGGCCGGCAGCGCGAACAGCTCCCGCGACCGCGCGCGGATCTGCTCGGGCAGGAAGTCCCCGGGCTTCGTGAGCTCGGGATCAGGCTGCAGGCCGGCCGACCGGAGCGCGTCCAGGTAAGCGCGGTAGCGGTCCTGGCAGCAGCGGTAGGTCATCCGGCCCTGCACACAGGCGATGCGCTCGTGCCCCAGTTGGAGCAGGTGGTCCATCGCGGTCAGTGCGCCGTCGTAGTTGTCCGCGGTCACCGACGGCAGCGCGACGTCGGCGTCGATCGTGTTCACCAGCACGACCGGCAGCCCTTCGGAGTGCAGCTGGACGAGCGGCTCCAGCGGTTGCTCGTGACTGACCACGAGCAGACCGGACACCATGCTCGACGTGAGGATCCGGTCGATCAGCGACCCGTAGTCGCGGTCGTTGGTCGCCGTGTAGAGGATGATGTCGAACCCGCTGCGCTCGGTCACCGCGGCCACCCCGATGTTGATCGAGGCAACCATGTGCCAGGACAGCCCCGGCACGACCATGCCGATCAGCCGGGTACTCCCCTTCGCCAGCGCGGTCGCCGCGAAGCTCGGGACGTACCGGTTCCGGCGCATCACCGCGAGCACGTGCCGCCGGGTCGCCGGGTCGACCTTGGGGCTGTTGTTCAGCACCAGCGAGACGGTCGACTTGGACACACCGGACAGCGCGGCGATGTCGCGAATCGTCAGCTTCGCCATCCGGAGGTCCTTCTCTCTCGATCCGTTGGACTGGTCCAACGGGGTGTGCACCGGAACGTAACAGCGGCCCGGTACGGCGTCAACACCTGGCGCGCAAACGGTTTCCCAGCAGGCCATTGCGCGGTACGGCGATCCCGTGCCACGATCGGCTCACCGTGTTGGACCGGTCCTACGCAGACCGGGATCACGCCCATCCTGGTGACCGCCGCCTCAGGAAGGCCGCCCATGCCGCCTTATGCCCTCGACGACTTCGCCTTCGACCTCCGCCGCGCCGCGCCACCCGACCAGATCTGGGTGCACAGCGGCAGCACCACCGTCACTCCGCTCCCGAACACCGTCTGCGGGGTCGGCGGCTGGTTCGCTCCCCCGCTGGCAGCCCCCGACAGCCACCTGACCTTCACCTTCGAGGTCGACGGCCACCCCATTCTCGACGCCGCCCGCCCCGGCGCCGGCAACCGAGGCCTTCTACCCGCCGGCGGCACGTGGTACCCCGACCGAGTCGTCCGCCGAGGCAGCTACCACCACTACAGCGACGGCCATTTGACCTCGTTCACCGTCCGATCCACCCTCACCCCCAACCACCCCACCCCCGGCTACACCCTCACCCTCGACTTCACCAACCGCAGCCCCAACGCCCACACCCTCACCATCCACCCGACCCCATCCCCGACAGCGCCACACCACGTCCCCCTCAACACCTGGGGCTGGGTCCCCCCAACCCCAACCCCAACCACCACAGCCAAGGCCAGCACCCTGCCCTTCCAACACAGCAGTTCGAGGGAAACGCTGCAGCCACACGGTCAAGCAACATTCGTGCTCACCGTGGGGCATTCGGGGTCGCGCCGTGCAGACGACGTACTGGAAAGGCTTCCAGTACTGACCTCCGACATACCCGGCCTCGCGCAGTACTACAGAAGATCGCTCGCCAGCGGACTCGTGTGCATCTGGGACAACCCCGGCTTCGTCACCCAACCGTTCATCGCAACCTCCGGCCTCGACGGAGGTGCCTTGTGTGCGTACGCCTGGGACACCGGCGGCTACGCGCCGAACCTGCTCAGCCTCATGCTCGGCGACAGCATCGTCGACATCATCGAGTCGTTCCTCGACGCCGATCTGACCGACAGCTACGCGATCGCCCCCGACGGCACCGGCCTAGGAGTCGCCTACGCGTACAGCGGCTGGTCCCTGGTGGCCCTCGCCCGCGCCGCCTCCGCGCACCAGCAACTCGACCCGACCCTCGTCCGCCGCCTGTACGACGCGATAGCCGCCCAAGACAAGCACTTCCAGCCAGTCGGCGCACTCCGCGACTACGGCGACCAGAGCAACCTCCTGGAAATGCGCAGCTCCGGCTGGGAGCACGTCGTCGCAAGCCCGAACGCAGAGCGAGCTTGGACGCTCGACACCCTCGCCGAACTCTCCGACCTCACCGGCGCCGCCCTCCCATCCACCCTGAGGGCAGACGCACAAGAGATCCGCGACGAGGTCATCACCCAACTCTGGGACCCAGAAGCCGGCTGGTTCCGCAGCCGCTATCCGGACGGCCACACCGAGCTCACGTACTCCATCCAAGCCTTCGACGCCCTCAACGCGTGCCCGCCCGACGTAGCAGCCGCCCTGCTCACCCACCTGAGACCAGGAGCGTTCTTAGGCGAGTACGGCGTAAGCAGCGTCAGCGCCGAGGACCACCTGCACTACGAGACCGCCGACATCGACTGGTCCGGCGCCGGCGCGTACACCGGCGAGGCACCCCAACTCGCCCTCACCCTGTGGCAACGCGGCGAGCACGACCGGGCCTGGGACGTACTCCGGCGTCTGTTCTGGATGGGCGAGCACTACCCGTACTTCCCCCAGGACCACTACTGCGACAAACCCGCCGCCCCCGCCTCCGGCCGCCGCATCAACATCATCGCCGGCCTCACCGGATCCGAAGCAATCCTGCACGGCCTGCTGGGCATCCGCCCGCAGCCCGACGGCTCCCTCATCATCCAACCAAGCTCCATCTCAGCAGGCACCGTCGAGCTGACGAACTACACCCACCGCGGCCACCAGGTCGAGATCACGCTCACGACAGAACGGACGACGATCACCGTCAACGGCCACGAAGTCCCGCCCGGCACCGTCGTACCAGGTCGCCCCAGTACGTGATGAATCAACTGGCCAGGATCAGGTCGAAGGCGTCGGTGACGGTGTCGACGTGGTGGTCCGGGAGTGGGGTGTCGACCGCGTTGTAGTGGCCGACACGGATCGTTCGGAGGCCTGCTGCGATTCCGCCGGCCACGTCGTACGCCGGATGGTCGCCGACCATCCACCCGCCGTCCAGTGATGCCCCGGTACGTTGCGCAGCGAGTTCGAAGATACGCCGGTCGGGCTTGCGTACGCCGACCGTCCCGGACACGCACGCGTAGTCCACCGCGGCGCCGAGCCGCGTGTATTCGAGCTTCAGGTCCTGCTGCACCGTCTCGCCGTTCGTCACCACCGCAACCCGCCACCCGGCCGAACGCAGCGCGGCGATCCCGTCCAGCACCTCGGGCTCCACCCACGTGAACAGTGGATGCTCCTCGTTGTACGACGCGACCAACTCGTCCACCGGCGCCGCAATCCCGAACCGCTCCCGCGCCAGCCCGAAGAGCTCCGCCCGCCCCCGGAACCCACCGTTGTCATGAGCAACCAACCACTCAACCGCCTCGCCCGGCAGCCCACCCCGCTCCACCCACCACCGAGCCCACTGGAGAAACGCCCCGTCCCGATCGATCAACGTGTTGTCCAGATCGAAACAAGCCAGCCGGGAACCCATGCCCCTACCCTCACACAGGCCGGTTGTCGTACGCGGCGCGGGCGGCGTCGATGTGGGACAGGTGCGTGAGGCTCCACTCGAGCAGCGGTGCGGTGGCCTCACGCAGGGTCCGGCCCATGGTGGTCAGCTCGTAACTGACATGCGGCGGCATGACGTTGCGGACCGTGCGCGTGAGGATGCCGTCGCGTTCGAGATCGCGCAGCGTCACGGTCAGCATGCGTTGGCTGATGCCGTCGATCGCCCGCTTGAGCTCGGTGAAGCGGCGTGGCCCGTCCTTGAGGTTGCGCACGATCAGCAGCGCCCACTTGTCGCCGACGATCCCCAGGACTTCGCGGGCCTGGCAGGGGTCCTGCATGGTTACCTCCTGAGAACCGGGGCACCAAAATGTGCCGTATTGCCCGGTGTGCGTCGTCTGAACAAGGATGGCTTCGGTTACCAAAGGGTACCGAGGCACGAGGAGGAAGTGCACGACGATGACCACATTTCTGCTGGTACACGGCGCCTGGCACAACGGGCAGAGCTGGAACCGGGTGGCCCCGCTGCTGGAGTCGGCCGGGCACCGGGTGCTCGCGCCGTCGCTGACCGGGTACGGCGACAAGTCACACCTGCTCAGCCCCGAGGTCGGGCTCGGAACCCACCTCGACGACGTCGCCGGCCTGATCGAGGGCGAGCGTCTGGACGACGTCGTCCTCGTCGGGCACAGCTATGCCGGGATGGTGATCTCGGGGGTTGCGGACCGGGTCCCGGAGCGGATCGCGCAGCTGGTGTTCCTCGACGCGATGGTCCCCGAAGACGGCGAATCCGCGGTCGATGTCCTGCCGGTCACCAAGCAGCTCATCGACGTCGCCGTGGACGGCTGGCGGGTTCCGCCGATGCCGGAGCAGCCGCCGCCGCTCGGCTTGTTCGGGGTGACCGATCCCGACGACGTCGCGTGGTTGCGCTCGACGCTGTCGGACCACCCGGTGCGGTGCCTTCAGGAGCCTGTGTCGTTGGGCAACCCGGCCGCGCGCACGATCCCGCGTACACACATCCACTGCGTCGAGGCCAGGCCCGCGGGCATCACCCGGCGTCCCGTCCCGGCAGGCGAGCGGGTGCGGGAGCTGCCGACCGGCCACGACTGCATGATCACCATGCCCGCCGAGCTCACCGGGCTGCTGCTCGAGGCGGCCGGGTCGACCCCGTCCTCCGGTCAGACGTCGATGCGGTTCTCGTCCAGCTCGTAGGCGCCCTGGACCAGGAACTCCTTGCGGGGCGCCACGTCGTTGCCCATCAGGAGATCGAAGACCTGGGAGGCGGCCTCCACGTCGTCCACGGTGATGCGGCGGAGGGTGCGGTGGCGGGGATCCATGGTGGTCTCCGCCAGCTGGTCCGCGTCCATCTCACCGAGACCCTTGTAGCGCTGCGGGGGCTCCTTCCAGCGGACGCCCTTCTTCATCAGCTCGGCGGACTTTCGCTGGTACTCCGCGTCGCTGTAGGTGTACAGGTACTTGTCCTGCCCCTTCTTCGGGTTCGTCAGCTCGAAGCGGTGCAGTGGCGGTACGGCGGTGTAGACGCGGCCGGCCTCCACCATCGGGCGCATGTAGCGGAAGAACAGCGTCGCGAGCAGCGTGCGGATGTGGGCGCCGTCGGAGTCGGCGTCGGCCATGAAGATGATCTTGCCGTACCGCGCCTGCTCGAGGTCGAAGGTCCGCCCGGAGCCGGCGCCGACGACCTGGATGATCGACGCGCACTCGACGTTCTTCAGCATGTCGCCGACGGACGCCTTCTGCACGTTCAGGATCTTGCCGCGGATCGGCAGCAGCGCCTGGAACTCCGAGCTGCGCGCGAGCTTCGCCGTACCGAGCGCCGAATCACCCTCGACGATGAACAGCTCGGACCGGTCGACGTCGTTGCTGCGGCAGTCCGCGAGCTTGGCCGGCAGCGCCGACGACTCCAGCGCGGTCTTGCGTCGCTGCAGCTCACGGTGCTGGCGGGCGGCGACCCTGGTCCGGGACGCGGCGACGACCTTCTCCAGCACGGCCCGCGCCTGTGCCTTGAACTCGCGCTTGGTCGAGGTCAGGAACGACTCGAGCTCGGTCTGCACGACCTTCGCGACGATCCGCGACGCGGCCGGCGTACCGAGCACCTCCTTGGTCTGCCCGTCGAACTGCGGCTCGGCCAGCCGCACCGTGACGACCGAGGTCAGGCCCTCGAGCACGTCGTCCTTGATGATCTCCTCGCCGCTCTTCAACAGCCGGGTGCCGTCGAGCGCGTTCGTGAAGCTCTTCGACAGCGCGCGCTCGAACCCGGCGACGTGTGTGCCGCCCTTCGGCGTCGCGACGATGTTCACGAACGACCGCAGCTCGGTCTCGTAGCCGTCGCCCCAGCGCACCGCGATGTCGACCTCGAGGTCCCGCTCGACGTCGGTCGGGGTCATGTGGCCGGCCTCGTCCAGCATCGGCACGGTCTCGGTGAAGTGGCCGGTCCCGGCCAGCCGGATCACCTCGGTGACCTTCTGGTCGGTGGCCAGGAACTCGCAGAACTCGCTGATCCCGCCGTCGTGCTTGAAGGTCTCCTCGGTGACGTCGGCGCCGCGCTCGTCGCGGATCACCAGCTCGAGCCCGGGCACCAGGAACGACGTCTGCCGCGCCCGGGTGACCAGCTCGTCGTAGTTGAAGGTCGCGTCCTTGGTGAAGATCTGCCGGTCCGCCCAGTACCGGATCCGCGTACCGGTCACGCCCTTCCGAGCCCGCCCCGCCTTGCGCAGGCCCTTCGACGGCGTGAACCCGGCCGCGGCGCCCTCGCCGTCGAACTCGCCGGCTACACCACGCCGGAACGACGTCGTCCAGACCGTGCCGCCGCGGTCCACCTCGACGTCCAGCCGCGCGGAGAGCGCGTTCACCACCGACGCGCCGACGCCGTGCAGGCCGCCGGAGGCGTTGTACGACCCGCCGCCGAACTTGCCGCCGGCATGCAGCTTGGTGAACACGACCTCGACGCCGGTCATCTTGGTCTTCGGCTCGATGTCGACCGGGATGCCCCTGGCCCGGTCGATCACCTCGACCGAACCGTCCTGGTACAGCACGACGTCGATCCGCTCGCCGTGCCCGGCCAGGGCCTCGTCGACGGCGTTGTCGATGATCTCCCACAGGCAGTGCATCAGGCCGCGGCTGTCAGTCGACCCGATGTACATCCCGGGCCGCTTCCGGACCGCCTCGAGTCCTTCGAGGACGAGCAGGTTGCGGGCGTTGTACGTCGGGTCGATCTCGGTACTGCGAGGCGTCGGGGCGGCCACAGGGCTCCTTCACTGGTTCACGCACTTACAGGAGACAGACTATGCGGCGGCACCCCCAAAACCGTGCAGGCAGGACATGCCACCGGGTAGCGGAGATAGATGTCGCGGCAGATATCGATCCGGCCTCGATTCGACGTGGCGTACGACACTCCGATTCCGAGCAGACGGTGACGGTTCCATGGCGCACAGTGAGAGAAGAAGCACCCCGCCTCCGTAACTCACCAGAATTCCGCCGTACCACGAAACGATTCCTTGTCAGCAAACGTCATAGGGGAACAGGTGGTTCGTCTCACATACGGACACGTTGTCCCCACCGGGAAGCGATCCGCATGTCAGGATGTTGCTATCTGGTGAGTACGGAACTAGATGAGATGAGGCCTCAATGACTACAGCACTCGCCCCGAGTTCGGCCCTGTCGGCCGCGGATCGTTGTGACCGCTGCGGTGCGCAGGCCTACGTCCGAGTCACCCTGACCAGCGGTGGGGAACTGCTCTTCTGCGCCCACCACGGCCGGGAGCACTCGGAGAAACTGCGCGACATCGCGATCACGATCCACGACGAGACCGGTCGGCTCGAAGCAACTCCGACGATCACGGTGGACGACGAGCGGTAACCACGAAGCAGTTTCCAAACGCGCCAACGACGGCGCCAAAGTCATGAAGGCTTCGATGGCGGTCCACCCGCGAGGGTGATCGCCATCCTTTCTGTTCACACCACCGGTACGCCGGGTCCCGGGCCGTGCCGGCGCAACTCGTGCCACGCCCGCGCCAGCCGGGCGACGGCGTCGTCGAGAACTTGCTCCGAGTAGGCGAACGGCACCCGTAGGTAGTCGTTGTGCTCGCCGGTCGGATCCATCGCCTGCCCGGCCACCACCTCGACACCGTGCCGCAACGCCACCTGCGCGAACACGCGGGCATCCGTGTCCGGCAACCGGATCCACAACGCGGAACCACCGACCGGTACAGACCACTCCCACTCGGGCAGTCGTTCGGTGAGCAACTCCCCCATCAGCTTCTTCCGTACCGTGGCCACCCGCGCCCGCGCAGCCGTCAGCTCACCGAGCCGTGGCAGCAACCGCGCCGTCAGCGCCTGGTCGATCACCGGGCTGCCGAGATCGGCCAGCGCCTTGTGCCGCGCCAGCCGCTCGGCCAGCGGACGCGACGCCCGGATCCAGCCGATCCGCAGACCGCCCCACACGGCCTTCGACACCGACCCGATCGTGAGCACCTCCGCGTTCTCCGGCGCGTACGCCGCCAGCGGTGGCGGGATCTCCGGACCGGACGGGTCCCACGCCGAGTACGCGTTGTCCTCGACCACGACGACCCCGTGCCGCGCGGCCAGCTCCGCCACCTGCCGCCGGCGCGCCGCGGACATCAACCGCCCGGTCGGGTTGTGGAACGTCGGCATCACGAACAGCATCGCCGGCTGGTGCTCCGCGAACGCCGCGTCGAGCAGCTCCGGCCGGATCCCCGCGTCGTCCAGCGGTACGCCGACCACCCGCCCGCCGGCCGCGCCGAACAGGTCGAAGCACCCCGGCCAGCTCGGCTGCTCGATCACGACCGCCGCGCCGTTGCGCAGGTACATCTGCGTGACCAGCGCGATCGCCTGGTGCGCGCCCGTCGTCACGACGATCTCGTCCGCGGACGTCGGCAGGCCCGACCCGGTGAAGTGCTCGGCGATCCGCTCCCGCAGTACCGGCAGGCCGCGCGGGTGGTACCCGACGTGGCCGAGCAGCTCCGGCAGATCGGCCGACGCCAGGTCGACCAGCTCCGCGGACAGCTCGGGCAGCCCGGGGTCCACGGCGTACGTCAGCGAGATCACCTCGCCGGGGCCGACCGTGATGCGGTGGAACAGCGACTCGCCGTACCCGGACGGCATCCGCTTGTCCGCTCGTGAACGACCGCGGCCGGCCGCTCGGGCGACCGTCGTACCGCTGCCGCGGCGGCTCTCCACCAGGCCGCGGGCACGGAGTTCGTCGTACGCCGCGACGACCGTCGAGCGGCTGATCGCGAGCGCCTCGGCGAGCCGGCGTTCGGCGGGGAGGCGGGCACCGACCGGGAGCTCCGCGGAGCCGATCAGCGCGGCGAGCTCGTCGGCGAGTCGCCGGTACAGGCCGCCGGTGCGGCCGGTCAGCCGGTGGCCGATCAGGTCGGCCAGCGCGCCCGCATCTCCAGAACGGTCCACTTCTCCTCTTATTGGCTCGGGTGGACTGCTTCCTGCGCCGCCAGGCTAGTACGTGGAAGCAGTCCAACAGGAGGTCAAGTGGGGATCGGACAGGTCGCTGGTTTCGCCGGCGCGACGGTCGTACTGGTGGGGATGCCGGGACCGAACAACATGTACATCTCGCTCCGCAGTCTCACGCAGGGCCGCCGCGCGGGCATCGTGTCGGCACTGGCGGTCGAGACCGGGACGCTCGTCTACATCGTCGTCACCGCGCTCGGGCTGGCGACGTTGGTGCAGGCCTCTCCCACCTTGTTCACGGTCATCACGGTCGCCGGCGCGTGCTACCTGGCGTACCTCGGGATCCGGCTGCTGCTGGCGCCTGCCGCCGAGCACACGGCCGGCATCCAGGCGGCACCGCTCGGGCGGATCTTCCGCGACGGCGTCGTCGTCAACCTGCTGAACCCGAAGGCCGCGCTGTTCTTCCTCGCGTTCCTCCCCCAGTTCACCACCCGCGGCGCCGGCCCCGACCAGCTCCGCACCGAGATGTTGCTGCTCGGCGCCGGCACGCTGCTGATCGGCATCACCCTGGACCTCTGCTACGCCCTCGGCGCCGACGCCATCGGCCGCCGTTTTCGCTCCGCCCGTACCTCGACCCGCTGGCGCAACCGCCTCGTCGCCGGCGTCTACCTCGCGCTCGCCGTGGCCGCCGTACTCACGGTCTGACCCGAGCTGACCAGCGGATCGCCGGTCAGCCCTTCAGTCAGGTACGCCTCGTACAGCCGGACCTTGAAGCTGATCAGCTCCAGGCAGTCGATCAGCGCCGCGATCTGCGCGCGCACGTCCTTCTGGTGGTCGCGCAGCAGGCTCAGGCGCTCGGGGAGATTCCCGTCGCCCTGGCGGACCAGGTCGGCGTACTGGCGGATCACGGTCAGCGGCATGCCTGACTCGCGGAGCTTGCTGCAAACTTCGAGCCACTCTAGGTTTGACTCGTCGTACAGCCGGTGCCCGCCGGCGCCTCGGCGTACTGCGGAGGTCAGCAGGCCTTCGCGCTCGTAGAAGCGCAAAGTGTGCACGCTAAGGCCTGTCAGCTGGGCGACCTGTCCGATGCTCATGGTGTCCGCCATGACGCCAGGGTAGAGAGCTTGACCTTGAGCACGCTAGAAGTCGTAGCGTCGAGCGGTGTGAGGATCTCTGTGACGGGAGCGAGCGGGCAGGCGGGACGTGCGGTGGTCCGGGAGTTGCGGGAGCACGGGTACGACGTGGTGACGACCGACGTGGTGGTCCGTGATCGCGAGGACGGCACGGTGCAGGCCGATCTCACCGACTACGGGCAGGCGCTCGAGGCGTTGCAGGATCCGGACGCGGTCGTGCACCTCGCGAACATCCCGGCGCCCGGGCTCGCGCCGCCGGCGACCACGTTCACGGCGAACGTCACGATGAACTTCACCGTGTTCCATGCCGCGGCGCGACTCGGCGTACAGCGGGTGGTGTGGGCGTCGAGCGAGACGACGCTCGGGCTGCCGTTCGACGAGCCGCCGCGGTACGTCCCGGTCGACGAGGCGCACTACCCGTTGCCTACCACGACGTACGCGCTGTCCAAGGTGGTCAGCGAGACCGTCGCGCAATGGTCGGGGGTTCCGACTGTCGCGCTGCGGCTCTCGAACATCATGGCACCCACCGACTACCAGCGATTCCCGTCGGTGTGGGCTGACCCGTGGCTGCGCAAGGACAACCTCTGGGCGTACGTCGACGAGCGCGACGTCGCCACCGCCTGCCGACTCGCGCTGACCGCATCCGACGACGCTGTCGCCGGCCACCCGAGCTTGATCATCGCGGCCGCCGACACCGTCATGAACCGCCCGACCGCCGACCTCCTCGCGGAAGTGTTCCCGGATGTCCCGCTGACACGCAGCATCCCCGAGTACGGCACGCTGCTCGCCATCGACCGCGCGCGGGACGTCCTCGGCTACCAGCCGCGGCACTCCTGGCGCGACGCCTAGCTCGCGATCACCTCGGCGTTGTCGCCGTCGAGGCGTACGGTCAGTATGTCGTCGCCGACGCGCAAACCCTTGAGTTCAAGGCGTTCCCACGGCGCGATGGCCGCCGGGTTTATGACGAGGGTGCCGCCCGGTATGTCGGGTTCGATGCCGAGTGCTGCGACCAGGACGGCGACCGCGGACGCGGCGGCCCAGGCCTGCGGGCGGCACGAGAGCGGGTACGGCGTCGGCGTACTCTCCTCGTCGGTTCCGCGGCCGCCGTACAGCTCCGGCAAGCGGTAGTCGAAGGCCTCCGCGGCGCGGAGCAGGCCGTCGGCGTACGACGACGCGACCTCGGGGAAGCCGGCCGCGAAAAGGCCCTGGATCGTCATCGCGGTGTCGTGCGGCCAGACGCTGCCGGTGTGGTAGCCGAGCGGGTTGAAGCGGGTCATTGCCGTGGACAACGTTCGGAGGCCGAAGCCGCTGTTCAGCTCGGCACCGGCGAGTTCGGCGGCGACGATCCGCTCCTCGTCCGCGGCGAGCAGGCCGGTGCCGAGCAGGTGGCCCATGTTCGACGCGCGGCCGGCGACCGGGTTCTTCGCGCCGTCGAGCGCGATCGCCGGGTAGCCGTCGACCCAGAACGCGGCCCGGAACCGCTCCTGCAACGCGGCCGCCCAGCTGCGCCACTCGTCGCCGGACTCGCCGAACGCCTCCAGCAGCTCCGCGCCGCGGACCGCCGCCGCGTACGCGTACCCCTGCACCTCGCACAGCGCGATCGGCGCCGTCGCGAGGGTCCCGTCAGGCCACTGCACGGCGTCGGCGGAGTCCTTCCAGCCCTGGTTCGCGAGGCCGTGGCCGGACTCGTCGACGTACTCGAGGAAGCCGTCGCCGTCGGGGTCGGCGTACTCCTTCATCCAGGTCAGCGCGCGCTGCAGGTTCGGCAGCAGGTCGCGAACCTCGGCGGCCGGCATGCCCCAGCGCCAGGCCTTGTGGAGCGTGGTGATCCACAGCTGGGTCGCGTCGTGCGTGCCGTAGTACACCGGCGGGAGGACCAGGCCGCCGCCGTGGTCGGCCACCTCGGCGCGGAGCTCGTGCGGGATCTTGCCCGGCTGCTCGGCGGTGTCGGCGTCGACCTTCGTGCCTTGCCGGGCGGCCAGCGCGCGCAGGGTTCCGGCGGCGAGGGCCGGGTCGACGGGGATCAGCATGCCGGCCGAGATCAGCGAGTCGCGGCCGAACAGGGTCAGGTACCAGGGCGGGCCGGCGCCGAGGTAGCGGTCGTCGCCGTCGGCGAGCTGCAGTGCGGTCACATCCTGGAGGGAACGGTCCAGCCAGCGCTCGACCCGTTTGTCGTCGCACAGCAGCGTGACGTCGTACGGCGTACGCTCGGCCGGCGGCTCGATCGAGAAGCCGGTCGTCGACGGCGGGAAGTCCGCGGCGACGTGCAGGGTCAGCGTGAACTCCTCCCCCGGCTCGACGTGCGGCGTGGCCGAGACGCCGGGGTCGGCGGTGACGACGACGCGGGTGTCGTCGTTCTCCCAGCGGATCCGGCCCGGACCGTCGGGGAGCGGCGCGAGCTCGGGCAGGTTCGCCGCGGCGCCGCTGCGGACCGCGGCGGTGCCGGCCAGGTCGGTGCCGAGGGCAACATCCAGGCGGCAGTCGATCGCCGCACGGGACCGGTTCACGAGCGTGATCCGTTCGGTCAGGCCGGCGGATTCGACCGTGCGGGTGCGGTACAGCATGACGGTCGGGTCGTGCCGGGTGTCGCCGAGTCCTTCGAGCATCGCGACGTACTGGTGCGTCGCGGCGTCCCGCTCGTCGACGTGCACCGGGATCGGCTCCCGGCCGTCGACCGTGACGCTCAACCGGGACAGGATCCGGCGGTCCCGGGCGTACACCCCCTCCGCACCGGAGCCGGTGAGCTGACCCGATCGCGGCGACAACACCACCCACGGAGCAGCCAGAGCGGTGACGAGTTCGTGGAGCTGGGAGGACATGTCCCCACCTTAAAAGGTCCAGAAGTGCGAGAGAGTTGGGGTATGCAGACTGCCGTGACGGTCCTCGCCGGGATCGCGATCTTCGTCGGGATCGCGGGCATCGTCCTGCCGGTCCTGCCCGGCGCCCTGCTCAGCCTGGCGGCGATCCTGGTCTGGGCGATCGTCGAGCGGAGCGCCACCGGGTGGGTGGTGTTCGCGATCTGCGTGGTCCTGATCGGTGCCAGCCAGGTGGTGAAGTACGTCGTACCGGAGCGCCGGCTCCGGGAGGCCGGCGTACCGCGGCGGTCGATGATCTTCGGCGTACTGCTCGGCATCGTCGGGTTCTTCGTGATCCCGCTGGTCGGGATGTTCATCGGGTTCCCGCTCGGCGTGTACCTGTCCGAGGCGCAACGGCTGCGCGCGCACGGCGCGGCGTGGACCTCCACCAAACACGCCCTCCGCGAGACCGGCGTGTCGATCCTCATCGAACTGCTCGGCACGTCACTAGCCGCCGCCGTCTGGCTGGTCGCGGTGCTCTTCGTCGTGTGACGCGGTCCGGTTCTTAGCCGATTGCCAGCTCGTTCTTAGTTGGCGGCGGCATGCTGGGGGGATGAAGCTCTCACAGAAGCGGTGGCGGCTGATCGGCACGGCTGCCGCGGTTGTCGTGACCACCGCCGCCGGCGGGGTCGCCTGGGCGGCGAACAACGCGGACCCGACACCGTCCGCCTCACCGTCTGTCTCTCCCTCGCAGCCGAACCAGAACCAGAAGCCGGGCGGCGGTCCGGGGCGCGGCGGGTTCCGCGGTGAGTTCGGGCTCGGCGGGGCGTTGCACGGCGAGTTCGTCGTACAGAAGGACGGCGGTAGCTACGAGACCGTCGCCGTACAGCGCGGTCAGGTGACGGCCGTCAGCAACGACTCGCTCACGGTCAAGAGCGCCGACGGATACAGCCGGACGTATACGCTCACCTCCAACACCATGGTGAACGCGGCCCGCAACGGCATCGGCGACGTGAAGACCGGCAACACGGTGAACGTGCAGGCCGTCGTCACGAACGGCAACGCCACCGCGGTCCGGGTCAACGACGGTACGGTCCGCCAGGCCGCCGGACAGAGCTGGGGCTTCAAGCACGGCCCACGCTGATCGAGCTGACAGTTGCCGTCCCGGCGACTCACAGGCGATTGCCAGGAATCTTCCAGGGTTCGCACGGTTGCCGACGGCACACTGTCACTATGAGTCCGCATCTGTTGGTGGTCGACGACGAACCGAACATCGTCGAGCTGCTGTCCGCGAGTCTGCGTTTCGCCGGGTACGACGTGACGACGGCGACCCACGGCGCCGAGGCGCTGCGCAAGGCGCGGGACGTGGAGCCCGACCTCGTCGTACTCGACGTGATGATGCCCGGGCTGGACGGCTTCGAGGTGGTACGCCGCCTGCGCGGTGAGGACCGGCACGTGCCGGTGCTGTTCCTCACCGCCCGGGACGCGGTCGAGGACAAGGTGCTGGGGCTGCAGACCGGCGGCGACGACTACGTCACCAAGCCGTTCAGCCTCGACGAGCTGGTCGCCCGCGTCCGGGCGCTGCTCCGGCGCTCCGGTCACCGCGAGGAGACCGCGACCGAGGCCGCCGTCCTGCGGTACGCCGACCTCGAGCTCAACGAGGACAGCTACGAGGTGTTCAAGGCCGGCAAGGCCGTGCAGCTGTCGCTGACCGAGTTCAAGCTGCTGCGGTGCCTGCTGGAGAACGCCGAACGGGTGATGTCGAAGGGGCAGATCCTGTCCGCGGTGTGGAACTATGACTTCGCCGGCGACGCGGGCGTGGTCGAGTCGTACATGTCGTACCTGCGCCGTAAGGTCGACACCGGCGACCAGAAGCTGCTCCACACCGTCCGCGGGGTCGGCTACGTACTGCGCACCCCGCGAGGCCCCAACTGATGCAACAGAGTCACCGGCGGTTCACCGACCGGTACCCGCTGCGCGTCACCATCGTCGTCGTACTGCTGGCGCTGGTCGTGCTCGCGCTGGCCGCGTCCGGCGTACTGTCGACGACCATCATGCGCGGCTACCTGATCGACCGCGTCGACGAGCAGCTGCAGCAGACCGCGACCTCGCTCGCGCACGCCCCGTCCGACCGCCGCCCGCTGCCGCCCGGCGCCGGCGGTCCGGTGCGACGGCAGCTGCCGAGCCAGTTCGTCGTCCAGTTCAGCAACTCCGAAGGCATCAGCGACCTCGGCCCGGTCGGGTACCGGCCCGACGAGACCGAGCCGCTGCCGAAGCTGCCGACCCTGAACCTGAACCAGGTCCGCGCGCTCAACGGCAAGTCGTTCGACGTCGACGCGCAGTCCGGCGGCGTCACCTGGCGAGTGCTCGCCGTGGAGACCGACCAGGGCTCCGGTTCGGTGATGGTCGCGCAGAGCCTGAAGGAAATGGACCACACCATCCAGCGCCTGATCGGTATCCAGGCCGCGGCCGGGGTCATCCTGCTCGTACTGCTCGCCGGCGTCGGGACGTTCGTCGTACGGCGGAGTCTGCGCGGGCTGGAGGACGTGGAGAACACCGCCGTCGCGATCGCCGGCGGGGACCTGAGCCGGCGGGTACCGCAGCGGGATCCGCGGACCGAGGTCGGGCGGCTGTCGCTGGCGCTGAACCAGATGCTCGGGCAGATCGAGACCGCCTTCGCGCAACGGACCTCGTCGGAGGCGGCGGCGCGGCGTTCCGAGGATGCCGCACGGCAGTCGGAGGAGGCGGCGCGGCAGTCCGAGGACCGGATGCGGCGGTTCGTGGCGGATGCGTCGCACGAGCTGCGTACGCCGTTGACGTCGATCCGCGGGTTTGCGGAGCTTTCGCGGCAGCGCGGCGATACGACGGACTCGGACACCATGCGGCGGATCGAGGACGAGGCGAAACGGATGGGGCTGCTCGTCGACGACCTGCTGCTGCTGGCGCGGCTCGATCAGCAGCGTCCGTTGCGGCTGGAGTCGGTCGATCTGCTGCCGATCGCTGCCGACGCTCTGCACAACGCGCAGGCAATCCAGCCGGACCGGCCGCTGTCACTGACGATCCTCCCCGACTCGGAGGCTCCTGTCGTCGAAGGCGACGAGGCCCGCCTTCGCCAGGTCCTCGGGAACCTGGTGAGCAACGCCCTCAACTACACCCCCGTCGACGCCCCCATCACGGTGTCGGTCGGCACCCGCGGCACCGAAGCCGTCCTCGAAGTCAGCGACACCGGCCCCGGCCTGTCCGACGAACAGAAGGCCCGCGTCTTCGAACGCTTCTACCGAGCCGACACCGCCCGAACCCGCACCACCGGCGGCTCCGGCCTCGGCCTCTCCATAGTCGCCGCCCTGGTAGCCGCCCACAAAGGCCGAGTAACCACCACCAACACCACCCCCCACGGCGCCACCTTCACCGTCCACCTCCCCCTCACCCGCTAAGCCAACTGTGGGAAAGCGCGCGTGGCCGACTCGCCGTGTTCCAGCACCTGGGCGGCCGGGCCCAGGATCTTCGGGTCTGGGTGGCCTACCAGCTCCTCGTCCTTGTCTGTGTAGTCGTACAGCGACAGGACGTGGCGCATCGCCTCCAAGCGGGCGCGCTTCTTGTCGTTGCTCTTCACAACGGTCCACGGGGCGTGTTCCGTGTCCGTGTAATGGAACATCGCCTCCTTCGCCTCCGTGTACGCCTCCCACTTGTCCAGCGACGCGAGGTCCGTCGGCGACAGCTTCCACTGCCGCACCGGATCGATCTGCCGGATCGTGAAGCGCGTCTGCTGTTCCGCCTGCGACACCGAGAACCACAGCTTCACCAGCTTGATCCCCGACCGCACCAGCATCCGCTCGAACTCCGGCGCCTGCCGCATGAACTCCTCGTACTGCTCCTGGTCGCAGTACCCCATCACATGCTCGACGCACGCGCGGTTGTACCAGGACCGGTCGAACAGCGTCATCTCCCCCGCCGCCGGCAGATGTGCGACGTACCGCTGGAAGTACCACTGCGTCTGCTCGCGCTCCGTCGGCTTCTCGAGCGCGACGATGCTCGCCCCGCGCGGGTTCAGGTGTTCCATGAACCGCTTGATCGTCCCGCCCTTGCCGGCCGCGTCGCGCCCCTCGAACACGATCACCAGCCGCTGCTTCGACCGCTTCACCCAGTACTGCAGCTTGAGCAGCTCGATCTGCAGCAGCCGCTTGTCGCGGTCGTAGATCTCCCGCGGCAGCCGCTCGGCGTACGGGTATCCCTCCCGCCACGTGTCCACCGGGGTACCGTCGGCGCGCAGCAGCACCGGGTCGTCGTCCTCCTCGTCCAGCACGCGGAAGCCGAGCTCTTGCACCAGATCAGGCGTGTTCATGACCCCAGAATCCGCTGCAATGGTGACCTCCAGATGAACAGCGAGGACGTCTCAGCGACGGCGCAGCTTTACCGTGCAGTCGCGCCGATTGATCGGTACGCCGTCCCGCATCACCTGCGCGCGGTCGTGCGCGCGACTGACCAGCGTCTCCCACTCACTCTCGGGCAGCGCGAGGCTCTCGATCACCTCGGCAGGTTCCGGGAAGTGGATCTCCGGATGCGGGTTGTGCTCGCCGGGCGGGAACCCGAGGTGCCCTTCGATCAGCAGTACGCCGCCAGGCGCCACAGCGGCCGCCGCGCGCCGCAGAATGCCGTCGCGTGGCAGGTCGGTCTTGGAGTGCAGGAACTGCACCGACACCAGATCGAACTCCCCGTCCGGGAACGAACTGCCCAGCTCGTGCTGCTGCCAGTCGATCCGCTCGCCGACCCGCGCCGCCTTCGCATGCTCGGCCGCCCGCCCCAGCGCGACCGTCGAGACGTCGACGGCCGTCACCGTCCACCCCCGCTCCGCGAGCCAGATCGCGTCGGCCCCTTCACCACAGCCGAGATCGAGCGCCCGCCCCGGCGCCAGCCCGGCCACCTCCTCCGCGAACGCGACGTTCGGCTTCCCGCTCCAGATCTGCTCGTGCTCGGAGTAGAAGGCGTTCCAGAACTCATCGGGCAACTGTTCGGTCGTCATACCGCGATCGTCCGCCACCACCCGGCATCCCGGCAAACAATCTTGCCGCACCGGCAAAAGCCGGTTGCTCCCGCGCCTAAGATCGAATCCCCCCATCGGAATGAGGTTTTGGTGATCGAGGACGGCGAGGAGATCCCGCTGGTCGGCGGCGACGTGACCGAGGGGCTGGTGCGAGTCGGTGACACCGTGCGGCGGCCGCCGGGTGAGCGGCCCGACATGGTCCGCGAACTCCTGCTCCACCTGGAGAAGGCGGGGTTCGACGGCGCGCCTCGGTTCCTCGGTGTCGACTCGAAGGGCCGGCACGCGCTGTCGTACATCGAGGGCGAGGTGGCCGGTCGTCCGCGGCCGGCGTGGATTGCCGACGAGGAGCGGATGCTGTCGGTCGCGCGGCTGCTCCGGGCGTACCACGACGCGGTCGAGGGGTACGGCGTACCCGAGAATCTGCCGGCGCCGATCGAGCCGCCGGGACTGCCCGCGCTCGACGATCCGCCGGAGCTGGTCGGGCATCAGGACGTGACGCCGGAGAACGTCGTGTTCCGCGAGGGCCGTGCGTACGCGCTGATCGACTTCGACCTGGCGCGGCCGGTGAGCCGGGTGTCGGACTTCGTCAACCTGATGCTGTGGTGGGCGCCGCTCGGTGCCGACGCCGACCTGGACCCGGAGTTCCGCGGTCTCGATCGGCCGCGACGCGGCCGGCTGCTCGCCGACGCGTACGGGTTGCCGGACGCCGACCGCAAGCGGGTGCTCCCGTTGTCGATCGCGCGGAACGAGCGGGCCTGGCACACGATGAAGTACCGCGCCGAGACGCTCGGCGGCGGCTGGCAGCGGATGTGGAGCGAGGGAGTCGGCGACACGATCCGGCGACGCCAGACCTGGCTCGAGGAGAACGCCGACTCCCTCACGTCCGCACTGCTCAGCTGACCGCCACCCTGAGGTTGCCCGAGGCAACAAGCCTCGGGCAGCCCTGCGTCAGTGGGCGATCTTGACCTCGGCGCCGGCCTTCGCCGACTCGTAGATCGCGGACAGCATCTTGGCCATCTCCAGGCCCTGTGCCGCGGTCGCGTCGGCCGGGATCTCGCCGCGGCAGATGTGCAGGAAGTGGTCGATCTGGTTCGCGAACCCGACCTTGAAGTCGAACCCGAGCGAGTCGATCTGCGGCTGCACGTGCAGCAGCGTGTCGTGCCGCTCGGTGACCATCAGCAGCTCCGGCTCGATCTCCGCGCCGCCCTTGTCGCCGTGGATCCGGACACTCAGCTCGTTGCGTGCGTGCAGCGAGTACGACGTGTCCACGTCCAGGACCGCCCCGCCCTCGAACCGGATCTGCGCGGTCGCGTAGTCCTCGACCGTGTTCGGCCGCGCCGCCGACGCCGCCTTGTACCGGGTTAGGTTCTGGATGTTGTCGCGCGCACCCAGCGGGGCGAACGTCGCACCGGACGCGGACACCGGCTTCGGCATCCCCATCAGGTACCAGCACAGGTCGATGATGTGGACGCCGAGGTCGATCAGCGGGCCGCCGCCGGACAGTTCGACGTCGCCGAACCAGCCGCCCGGGTTGCCGGCCGTCCGCAGCAGCGTCGCACGGGCCGCGTAGATGGTGCCGAACTCGCCGGCCTCGAGGAACCGCTTCGTGACCAGCGCGTTCGGCGCGTACCGCCGTACGTATCCGATCTGCAGCGCCTTACCCGTCTCCTCGACCGCCTTCACCAGCGCCTCAGCCTCGGGCACCGTCACGGTCATCGGCTTCTCGACCAGAACGTTCTTGCCGGCCCGGAGCGCCGCCTCGGCGATCGGGGCGTGCAGCGTGTTCGGTACGCAGACGCTCACCGCGTCGACGTTCGGGTCCGAGAAGATCTCCTCCGGGTCGCCGGTCACCCGCTCGACCCCGAACTGTTCGCCGCGCGCCTTCGCCCGTTCGAGGTCCACGTCGCACACCGCGACGAGGTCGGCCTGGGGGTTCTTCTGGTACGCGCTCAAGTGCTCGACTGCGATCGAGCCGAGCCCGATCACCGCAATCCGCGTCGTCATATCAGGCATTGCCTTCCGTCAGTCGGAGGATGTTGGCGAGCGAACGCTCGATGGCAGGCAGCGGCGCCTCCATGCCCTCGAACTCCAGGCTCACCGGTACGTCGGGCTTGGTCGCGGCCAGTGCGAGCAGCGAAGCGACATCCACGTCGCCGTGGCCCGTGACCGTGCCGAGCAGGTAGTCGCCGGCCAGCGTCTTCAGCCAGCCGTCACCCGCCGAGCGGCGGATGTGGAAGTCCTTCACGCCGATCGACGCCGCGACGTCGATCAGCCCGGCGGCCGTCTTGCCCGGGACCTCGCCGACGCACAGGCCGTTGCCGAGGTCGAGCGTGACCCGGAAGTTCGGGCGGTCCACGGTGTGCACCAGGCGGGCCAGCCGCTCGCTGCCGTTCATGAAGAAGCCGTGGTTCTCGATCGTCGACACGATGCCGAGCCCGGCCGCGTGGTCGGCGACCGCCCGGCAGCCCTCGACGACCTGCGCGAACGTCGTCTCGAACTCGCCCGGGTCCTGCTCCCGCCACGCCCACGGCGCGACGTCGTGCCGGAAGATCCGCGCGCCGAACGCGTGCGCCACGTCCAGCTGCCGGCGCAGCCGGTCGACCTCGGCCGTGTCCGCGGTCCGCAGGTCGCCGCTGACCAGGTAGTTCACGATCGGTACGCCGATCTCCTCGGCGTGCTTCGCGGTGTCGCGGACGACGTCCTGGTGCTCCAGGTAGTACTCGCCGTCCATCGCGGCCACCTCGATGTGCCCGGCCGACGAGGCCGCGACCCAGTCCAGGACACCGATCAGGTCCATCTCGCCGCTCGTCATGAGCTGGCGAAAACAGTACGAACTGACTCCGAGCTTCACTTTTCATCTCCGATGTAGGTGCGGAACTTGAGGGTGGAGAAACCACGCGAACAATGACGGTTCAGAAAGTGTCGGTTCTCCGTGTTTAGGTTGCTGCCATGACGGCATCGCCCCCAGGCCATACCTGCGAGACCGAGGACATTGCGCGCGCGAGGTACAAGTACCGGTTGCGTGTGTCGTCTACGGCCGCCGGTGCGCTGCTTCGCGAGTGGGATCGTTGCCGGTGGGTCTGGAACGAATGCGTCGCGAAATCCCGGCAGATCCACAGGCACAACCGGGCTGCTCCGGGCCACAAGCTGACCTGCGGACCAGCACAGCTGGACCGGATGCTTACCGAGGCTCGTGCTCGCGCACCGTGGCTGCGCGCGGGCGCCAGCGTGCCGCAGCAGCAAACGATCCGGGACTTCGCCAAATCCAGAACGAAGGCGTTGAAAGACATCAAGGACGGGCTGCCGGTGCGGCAACGTGCTGGCATGCCTCGCCCGAAGAAGAAGAGGGTAGCGCTGCCGACCCTCAACTACACGAGGAGCGGCTTCCGCTTGAAAGACGGGCGCCTGCAGCTCGCGGGTGGAATCGTCCTTACCGTCGTGTGGTCTCGCGACCTGCCATCGCCGCCGTCCTCGGTTCGCGTCCTTCGCGACAGCTTGGGGCATTGGTACGCGACGTTCGTCGTCAGCGCGCGACGAGAACCGCTGCCCGCGACCGGTCGTGTCATCGGTGTGGACTGGGGCGTCAAGGAAACCGCGACCACTACCTGCGACACCTTCGACTTGCCGCATGCCCAGCACGGCAAGGCCGCCGCGAAGCAGCTCGCCACACACCAGCGGGCGATGGCTCGCAGGAAACCTGTCAAAGGACAGGGCACATCGCGAAGGTACCGCGCCGCAAGACATCAGGCCGCGAAACTGCAGAAGAAGGTCGCGAGACAGCGACAGGACGCCGCGAGGAAATGGGCCAAGGCGGTTGTCCGCGAGCACGACGTGATCGCAGTCGAGGACTTTCGACCGAAGTTTCTCGCCAAATCGTCCATGGCCCGGAAAGCCGCCGATGCAGCAATCGGCGCAACGAAGCAAGCTCTGCTCGAAATGAGCCGAAAGCACGGGCGCGATGTGCGTCTTGTGAATCCCGCGCATACCACCATGGACTGCGCGGCGTGCGGTGCGAGAGCCAAGCACGCACTTCCCCTTTCCGAACGGATCTATACGTGTAGGTCGTGCGGCACGGTGTCTCCGAGAGACAAGAACTCCGCGCGGGTGATGCTCATCCGGGCTGGTCTGTACCCGGCTGGTGCTGACGGCGCAAGACCTCTGGCAGCGCGCCTGCCGGGGCGGCCTGAGCCAGGAATCCCGCCGTCAGGAGGGAGCAGTCAATGGGTAGTCCTCTCCACTTCATGAATGATGTTGCTCCAGGGGCTTGGGAAGTCCTGGATGCCGTAGATGGCAGGGCTGAACCGGTCGAACGCGTTGCCGACCGCCCCGAGTACGACCGCCTCGCGCCCCAGGGCGGCGGCGACGAAGGGTGGGCGCTCGGGGAAGACCAGTTCGTTCTCGACCGCGGCGGCGAGCGGGCGGAGCAGCGCGCTGCTGTCCGCCGCGGGTCCACCGCGGACGACGACCACCTCCGGGTCGACGACCAGCAGTACGGTCGCGATCCGCGAGGCGATCTGAGTGCAGAAGTCCTCCAGCTCGGCTTGGGCACCGGGGTCGCCCGCTGCCGCAGCTGTGAGTACTTCGGCGCCGGTCGGGCGGGCCGACCAGACGAGTTGTCCGCGTTGGGCGTTGCGGGTCCAGCGCATGCCGCGTTGGGCGCCGAGCTCACCGGCGAGGCGGTGCCGTCCTTGGCGGATGACGCCGTTCAGCACGATCGACACCGAGAGCCGGTGTCCGATCTGCAGGTAGACGACGTCGGAGTATCCAAGGCCGGCCCCACCTCGCTGCTCGGCCAGAGCTGCCAACTTGATGTCGTTGTCGACAACAACCGGCACCCCCAACTCCTTCTCCAGCAACTCCCCCACCGGCAATCCCACCAACCCAGGCATCGCGAGGCTCGCCCGCAACCGCCCATCTCCCTCCACAACCCCCGGCAACCCAACCCCCACCGCCCGCAACCGCCCAAGGTCAACCGCGGCCGAGGCCGAAGCATCCCCCCGCACGAGACGCTCAGCGCCGCCCCCCACACCACCCACCGCGGAGCCCGCACCACCAACCCCCACACCACCCAGCGCGGAACCCGCACCACCAACCCCCACACCACCCAGCGCGGAACCCGCACCACCAACCCCCACACCACCCACCGCGGAACCCGCACCACCAACCCCCACACCACCCACCGCGGAACCCGCACCACCAACCCCCACACCACCCAGCGCGGAGCGCGCGGTGGTGGTCGCGGTGCCGTCCGGGGCGCTGTGCTCCGCGCCTGCACTGTCCGGTGCGACGCTTGGCGCTCCCCGTTCACCATCTGCGCGGGCGGGAGCGGCGTTCGCCGGTCCCGAGCCGGGGCGCACAGCCCCGGCTGCTTCGGTGGAAGATGCTGCGGCCTGTAGTGCGCGTGGGATGAGGGAGAGGTCGGCGGGGGTGGTGGTGGGGAGTTCAGCGTAGGCGACTCGGTGGCCGGAGAGGTCGCAGATGATGGCTCGGGCGCCTCGGGGGCCCAGGTCCACGGCGGCTACCAGGCCGGCTTCGCGGGCGAAGCGGAAGGCTCGGGCGGGGCGGCCAGGCCCGGCTGTGGCGGGGGTGGTGGGCTCGACCAGGCCGGCGTCGACAAGGTCGTCGAGGACGGCGTGAACCGTCGGGCGGGACAGGCCGGTGGCCTCGCTGAGGACGCCGACCGTGCGCGCCTCGTCGGCGTCGGCGAGGAAGCGCAGGCAGGCGACCTGGTTCGCGGCTCGCTCCGCCTGCGCGGCTCCGCGTGCAGTCTCCATCGACCCCAACCCATTAAGGAACCGGCTTTAATAAAGACGGTAGCAGAATGGCCGGACCGACGGCAATGGTCGTTGCCGCAAGCAACTACCGGTTCAGCACGAACCGCTCCACGACCGTCCACGTGGTCGTCGTCAGCACGTACAACCCGGCCGCCAACGGCACGAACGCGACCGTCACCAACGTCCCGAACGGCAGCAACAGCGCCACCCGCCGCGACATCGTCGAGGCGGAGTCGTCCAACTGCCGCAACTGCAACCGCGCCGAGAAGAACGCCACTACAGCGAGCAACACAGCGATCACCAAATACGCCGGAGTCCCGGTGAAGATCGTCCAATGCGCCCCGAGCGGCGCACCGAACAGACTCCCGCTGATCAACTGATTCGACTCCCCCGCCACCACCGCACGAGAGAACAGCGTGTACATCAACCAGAAGAACGGCATCTGCGCGAGCAAGGGCAGGAACCCGGCGAACACCGACGTACCGGACTCGGCCTGCAACTTCGTCAGCTCACGCTGCAGCCGCTCGGGATCGCCCCGGTGCTTCTCGGTGAGCTGTTTGTACTGCGGCATCAGCGCGGACCGCGCCTGCATCCCGCGATGCGCCCGCACGCTGAGCGGGACCAGACAGAGCCGGACGAGGACGGTGCACAGCACGATCGCGATCACGGCGGCGTACGCACCGGTCAGCGGCTGGAGGGCGGAGACGAGGGACGTGAGCAAGTGATAGGCACCGGCGACCGGTGCCTCCAGGAAAGAAGGCACAGCAGAACTCCACGAGTGTGTAGGAACAGGTAGCGAGGTGGAGCGCTACTGCCCTGGTGCTCGTGGTCGGGGCCGGCCGGCGAGGTCGGGATCCCGGAGGGAGAGGTACGCGGTACGGCGGGCATTGGCCCGGGTGGCGCTCACCCGCGCCGGGAGCGGCGAGGCGAGCGGGCGCTGCGCCGCGGTGCGGGCCATGGTGACCTGGACCGCCAGAAACAGCACGGCCGCCGCCGTAAAGACGGCGACGGCCAACGAGGGTGTGCTGAGCGCAGGGATCACCAGCGCGAGCAAGCCGGCGATCCACTGCGTCATGGCATCAGTCCAGGTAGTCCCGGAGCACCTGCGACCGCGACGGGTGCCGGAGCTTCGACATGGTCTTGGACTCGATCTGGCGGATCCGCTCGCGGGTCACGCCGTACACCTTGCCGATCTCGTCGAGGGTCTTCGGCTGGCCGTCGGTGAGACCGAAGCGCATCGAGACGACGCCGGCCTCCCGCTCGGACAGCGTGTCGAGGACCGCGTGCAGCTGCTCCTGGAGCAGCGTGAACGAGACGGCCTCGGCCGGCACGATCGCCTCGGAGTCCTCGATCAGGTCGCCGAACTCGGAGTCGCCGTCCTCACCGAGCGGGGTGTGCAGCGAGATCGGCTCGCGGCCGTACTTCTGCACCTCGATGACCTTCTCCGGGGTCATGTCGAGCTCCTTGGCGAGCTCCTCCGGAGTGGGCTCCCGGCCGAGGTCCTGCAGCATCTGCCGCTGGACGCGGGCCAGCTTGTTGATGACCTCGACCATGTGCACCGGGATCCGGATGGTGCGGGCCTGGTCGGCCATCGCCCGGGTGATCGCCTGCCGGATCCACCAGGTGGCATACGTCGAGAACTTGTAGCCCTTGGTGTAGTCGAACTTCTCGACCGCGCGGATCAGACCGAGGTTGCCCTCCTGGATCAGGTCCAGGAACAGCATGCCGCGGCCGGTGTAGCGCTTGGCCAACGACACCACCAGGCGCAGGTTGGCCTCGAGCAGGTGGTTCTTGGCGCGCCGGCCGTCCTCGGAGATCCACTCGTACTCGTCGCGGACCTTCTCCTTGAGCTTGGCGGCCTCGTCCGCGATCTGCTCCTCGGCGAACAGGCCGGCCTCGATCCGCTTCGCGAGCTCGACCTCCTGCTCGGCGTTCAGCAGCGGGACCTTGCCGATCTGCTTCAGGTAGTCCTTGACCGGGTCCGCGGTGGCACCGGCGACCATCACCTGCTGCTCGGGCTCGTCGGTCTCGTCGGCCTCGGAGACGATGAAGCCCTGGTCCTCGGTGAGTTCCTTCTCCAGCCCCTTGACCGCTTCAGGCTGGAAGTCGGACTCGTCCACCTCGTCGAGAGCGCGCGGCTTCCCGGTCTTCGGGTCGATCGCCACACCCGCCTCGGACACTGCCTTCTTCGCCGGAGCCTTCTTGGCGGCGACCTTCTTCGCGGGGATACCGTCCTCCTTGGTACTGGCGGTCTTCACCGCCGCCTTCTTCGCGGCTACCTTCTTGGCAGCGGGATCGGTCACTCGGGCGCTGGTCCTCGGAGCCGTGCTGCGGGCGGTGGCGGCCACGGCCCGGGCCGGCTCGGCGGGAAGGTTCTCGGACGAGCTGGACGACACGAATTACCTCTCGTCTGACGCAGGGTTTGTACGACGGTACGACGTTGTGTTGCGGAGTCTTTGGGTACGGCGGTTCGCGGCTGCTCGCTGGTCAGGCGGCGGCAACAGTCCATTGTAATCTGCGAACCAAGCCCACGCGTCGCACGACCCCCCGGAAGCGTGCTTTCCGGGGGGTCGGGAGCGCCGATCTTTGCTCACCCGTTACGTGTCTGCCGGAGCGGTCGCGCGACGATCGGCCGCCGGACCAGTTGCTGCTCCTGCTTGAACTGCCGGACCTTCACCAGCGACGCCACGTCGATGACGTCGGCGACGGACTTGTACGCGCCGTCCTCGCCGTACGGCTCGGACGCCTCGCGCCAGCCGCGCGGCCGGACCTTGAGCTGCTTGCCGAGCAGCGCGACGAAGATCTTCGCCTTCTGCGCGCCGAAGCCCGGCAGGGCGGACAGCCTGGCGAGCAGGTCGTCACCGGACTTCACGTCGGACCACAGGCCGGAGGCGTTCCCGGAGTAGTGGTCGTCGAGGTGCTTGGCCAGAGTCTGGATCCGGGCCGCCATCGCGGTCGGGAAGCGGTGCACGGCGGGCGGGCCGGCCACCACCTCGACGAACGCGTCCGGGTCGTAGTGCGCGACCGTGGACGGATCGAACGGACCGAGCATCCGGTGCGCGATCGCGACCGGGCCGGCGAACGCCCGTTCCATCGGAATCTGCTGGTCGAGCAGCATGCCCACCAGCAGGGCGAACGGATCTCTGCTCAACATCTCGTCGGCGTCGGGTTGCTGGGCCAGGCACAGCTTTCTGCTGCGTGTCGAAGTCACCTCAGTCCTCCCCTTCGTCGGCCTTCACGGCCAGCACCGGACACGGCGCGTCCAGCAGCACCCGCTGCGCGTTGCTGCCGAGGATGAGCTTGCCGACCGGTGACCGGCGCCGCAGCCCGATCACGATGAACTCCGCGTGCACCTGCTCGGCGACGGCCACCAGGTCCTCCGCCGGGTCCAGGCCACGCACCAGTTGCCGCACCTCGTACGGCACACCGGTCGAGTCCAACTGCTCCCGTACCTCCGTCAGCGCCGCGTCGCTCGCCGCGGCTTCGTCGCTGTCGTAGCTGCGCCCGCCCCGATGCGAGTTCACCACCACCAGCTTGGCGTCTCGCAGCGTCGCTTCCTCCGCTGCCCGCCGAAGGGCCGCACGGCCTTCCGCCTTCGGCACATAACCCACGACGATGGTCGTCATCGCCCTGCCTCACCTCCGGGTGTGTGTCGACCCGTCTCGAACGATACTGCTCCCGACCCCGGTCGGCATCCGCTGCATTTGCACCTGTTGTGTCGCACCGGTGACGGAGGGCTGCCGGTGCCCGACTACTACCCGCCGCGGGCCTGCCTAACCTTCCGGTGGCCACACCTTTGCAGGGCTGTCACCAAAAGCGCCACCCCTGTAGTCCGGGTCGTTATCGAACTCGTCGCAGTTCTGCCTCAGGAGGCACCCCGGAGACACCCCGGTACGCCGTTGCCCAGGGCAAGAGCGGGCCCGGTTCCGCCAGGAGGACCGGGGTTCCGCCGGCCTTGTCCCACGTTGTCGGAGGTTCCTAACCGGTTCAGTCGATCGGCCATTCATGGACGGGCGTGTTGTCGTGCATGTGGTCGCGGTACCGGCGTAGCATCCCGCGCAATGCGTCCCGGCGACCGTGCGAGCCCTGTGTATACAGGCGATGGAAGACGTCCGCCTGCCAGGACGCACCGTTACGGTTCGTGAGGCAACGCTGCTCGATGATCCCGAGCAGCCGGTCGCGCACCGCCACGTCGACGCCCCAGGCATCGAGACCGCGAACCGCCAACGGCAGCAGGCGTCTGAGCACCAGCTCGGTCGCCCGCGCCGTACCGACACCGGGCCAGAAGACCTCGGCGTCGATGCCGTTGCGGGCCGCGTTGTGGAAGTTCTCCTCGGCGGCGCTGAACGACATCTGCGACCAGATCGGCCGTTCGTCGTCGGCCAGCGCCCGGACCAGCCCGAAGTAGAAGGCGCCGTTGGCAATCGTGTCGACCACCGTCGGGCCGGCCGGCAGCACCCGGTTCTCGACCCGCAGGTGCGGCTTCTCCCGGACAACGTCGTACACCGGGCGGTTCCAGCGATAGATCGTCCCGTTGTGCAGCCGCAACTCCGAAAGAGCTGGCGTGTCGCCGCGGTCCAGCACGGCGATCGGATCCTCGTCGGAGGTCACCGGCAGCAGCGCCGGGTAGTACCGCGAGTTCTCCTCGAAGAGGTCGAAGATCGAGGTGATCCACCGTTCACCGAACCACACCCGCGGCCGCACGCCCTGGGTCTTCAGCTCGTGCGTGCGGGTGTCGGCGGCCTGCTCGAACAACGCGATCCGGGTCTCCCGGAGCAGTTCCTTGCCGAACAGGAACGGCGAGTTCGCCCCGACCGCGAGCTGTACGCCGGAGATCGCCTGGGCGGCGTTCCAGTACCGCGGGAACGCGTCGGGCGTGACCTGCAGGTGGAACTGCGTCGACGTACAGGCGGCCTCCGGGACGATGCTGTCGGCGGTCACCTGCAGGCGTTCGACGCCGTCGATGGAGATCTGCACGTCCTCGCCGCGGGCGGCGAAGATCTGGTCGTTGAGCAGCGCGTACCGTGGGTTGGTGCTGAGCGCCTCGCGGTGGATGTGCTCGGTGAGCAGTGTCGGCAGGATCCCGACCACCACCATCGACGAGCCGGTCCGGGCGGCCTTGTCCTCGGCGGCGTTCAGGCTGTCCCGGATGTTCGACTCCATCGTGTCCAGCCCGAGCCCGTCGATCTGCCCGGGCGGCACGTTGATCTCGATGTTGAACTGGCCGAGCTCGGTCTGGAACGCGTCGTCCTCGATCGCGCTCAGCACCTCGGCGTTCTTCATCGCCGGGTCGCAGTGCTCGTCGACCAGGTTCAGCTCGATCTCGATCCCGGTCATCGGACGTTCCGGGGCGAACCGGTTCTCGCGCAGCATCCGCGCGAAGGCGTCCAGGTTGCGGTGCACCTGCTCCCGGAACGCGGTCCGGTCCGCCCGGCTGAACTCGACCCGGTCGACTTCCTCACCCATCAGCGCCTCCCCTGGTGGCTCCTTCGCTCAGTGTGCCTGAAGGTGCCCGGGAGCGCGCTGTTCAATCGCGTCGTGGTCAGACCGGGAACACGATGAAGTCGTCGCGCTCGATCCGGACCGGGTCCTCGCCTGCCTCGGCGAGTACGTCGACCAGCTCGGTGAGTACGGCGGGACGCAGCTGCAGGACGTGCTCGTCCGGGTGCTTGTCGGCGCCCATCTCGTAGTCCTTGCCGGGCTCCGTCGTCAGCTCGATGTGCGCACCCATTACCCATTCCACAGGATTGCCTGCGGCAACGAACTCGCCGAGCCGCGCGACACTGTCGCGGTACGCCGGCCAGTCGAAGACGTACAGCCTGCCCGGGTACAGCGAGTCGCCGCTGAACAGCAGCCGCGTCTCCCGGTCGTACAGCGCGAGGTGCGACGCGTGATGCCCGGGGATCGCGAGTACGTCGAGCACCCGCCCGCCGAGGTCGAGCTGCCGTACGCCGTGCGGCCAGTCGGCGAATCCGAAGTACCGGGCGACGTCCTCGGCCGCCCGGCCGACCGCCTCCGGGAACTCCGGGTCGCCGCCGACGTGGTCGCCGTGACCGTGCGTGTGGACGACGACCAGCTCCCGCTCCCCCGCGAGCGACTCGACCAGCGGGCGCAGCGGCACGTCGCCGGTGCCGGTGTCGAGGAGCAGGGCGCGCGTGTCACCCAGCAGCAGGTAGAGGAACGGGCCTTCGAAGCTGGTGCGGAGGGACTGGCGGACGATCGCCGTACGGTCGTCGTACCAGTGCACCTGGTGCGCGGGAGTCGACGGGTCGGTGCCGTCGTCCCAGCGGTCGGGGAAGCTCATGCCGGGAATTGTCGGTGACACCGGCGACAATTGCCCAGTGCGTAATGATCCGTCGGTGCTGCACGTCGACCTGGACGCGTTCTTCGCGGCCGTCGAGCAGCGGGACAAGCCGTCGCTGCGGGGCAAGCCCGTGGTCGTCGGCGGGATCGGCCTGCGCGGAGTGGTGTCGACCGCGTCGTACGAGGCGCGGCGGTACGGCGTACGGTCCGCGATGTCGACGGCCGAAGCACGCTCGCGCTGTCCGCACGCGGCGTACCTGGGTCCGCGGTTCGAGGTGTACCGGGAGACCAGCCGGGCGGTGATGGCGGAGATGCGGGCGCTGTCGCCGCTGGTCGAGCCGCTGTCGGTGGACGAGGCGTTCGTCGACCTGTCCGCGAGCGGGCTCTCCGGGCTGACCGTGGACGACGTACGGGCGATCGCCGACGACCTCAAGGCCGCGATCCGGAAGGCGAGCGGCGGGCTGACCGCGTCGGTCGGCGCGGGGACGTCGAAGCTGATCGCGAAGATCGCCAGCGACCTCGACAAGCCCGACGGCGTGGTCGTGGTGCCGGCCGGGACCGAGGCGGAGTTCCTGGCGCCGATGCAGGTGACCGTGATCCCGGGCGTCGGGCCGGCCACCGCGCAGCGGCTCAGCATGGCCGGCGTCCGGACCGTCGCCGACCTGCAGCAGCTCGACGAGGACGAGCTGATCCGCCAGGTCGGTTCGGCGCACGGCAGCAGCCTGCACCGGCTCGCGGTCGCCGCCGACGACCGCCCGGTGGTGAGCGACCGGGAGACGAAGTCGGTCAGCGTCGAGGACACGTTCGAGACCGACCTCATCGACCGCGCGCTGCTCACCGCGATCAGCGACCGGATGGCACACCGGGTCGCCGAGCGGCTCGGGAAGGCGCAGCTGTCCGGCCGGACCGTGACGGTCAAGACGCGGATGCACGACTTCACCACCCACACCCGGTCCTCGACCCTGGCCGGGCCGACCGACGACGCCCGGGTGATCGCGCGAGTGGCCCGGCGGCTGCTCGAGGAGAGCGAGATCGGCGGCGGAATCCGATTGCTCGGTGTAGGCGTGTCGTCACTCGCCGACTGGATCCAGGACGACCTGTTCACCGAGGACGAGCACGCGGCGAACCCGATCGAGGTCGTCGAGCTGCCGTCCCGGGCGCGCGACCAGCGCGGGTTCTTCCCCGGGCAGGACGTCGAGCATCCCGGCCACGGGCGGGGGTGGGTGTGGGGTTCGGGGCGCGGGCGGGTGACCGTCCGGTTCGAGACCGCGGAGACCCCGGCGGGGCCGGTGCGGACGTTCTCGGTGGACGATCCGGCGCTCACCAAAGTGCAGCACACGGATGCGGATGCAGACGGCGAACCCGAAACCGACCACAATGGGTCAGGTGACTGACGAGCGGCGGGGTGTGTACCCGTTCTGCGCCCCGTGTACGGCGGCGTCGGAGGCCTGGCGTGCCGCCGAACTGACAGGACCGAAGGGCGGCCGCTTCTACGGCCACCACGACGTCTGCGAGAACTGCGGATCCTCGGTGCGGACCCTCTACAACACGGTGCTGTGGGTGCCGGTGTCGAAGGCCGGGCGGTACCGGATCATCCCGACCGGCGGCCGGTCGTACGTCGCCCGCCGGGTGGTGGACGAGCCGGTGCAGGCCGTCGTACGGCGGGAGGCGGTGTCGGCCGCGCATCCCGAGCTGGACGCGAGCCCGGAGTACCGGCTGGCCGAGGCATGCTGGGCGGAGAGCGAGCCCGGGCACGCGCTGCCGCACTATCAGGCGGCGCTGGTCGAGCGGGAGAACGTGCTGGCCGCGGACGACCCGGCGACGCTACGGGTGCGGCTGCGGGTCGCGCAGGGGTTGCTGGCGACGGCGAACTACGGGCGGGCGATCGCGTGGTTCGAGCTGATCACGCCGCAGCTGGTCGCGGCGTTCGGACCGCATCACGAGCTGACGCGGGCGGCGACGGAAGCGGTGACGGGCGCGCGGCTGATGGTGGGCGGGCCGCGGTCGGAGGCGTTGCTGCTGGCCGACATCGTTGCCGCCGACATCCATCGGCTCAGCGCGGCGGATCCGCAGCTGTTGCGCGATCGGGCCGCGTTGGGGAAGGCGTTGCTGGCGTGCGGGGACATCTCGGACGCGGTGGAGGCGCTGATCCAAGTGGTGCGCGACGCCGTACCCGGGCATCCGGACACTGCTGTCTATCGGGCGGCGTTGACGGAGGCGTGCGAGGTTGCGGAGGCGCGTGGGAAGAAGCGGGACGTGCAGTTGGCCGGGGCGGCGCGGCAGTTGCTCAGCCGCGCAGACGCACCGACAAGCAGGTGACGCACCCCTCCAGCTTCTCGAACTCGCTGATGTCGACAACGATCGGCGAGTAGCCAAGGGCTGCGAACAGCTCGGCGGACTTGGGCGCGGACGCGGCCATCAACAGGCGGTCGTCATCCAGCAGTACGACGTGCGCCCCCGCCTCCTCAGGCACGGCCCGGAAGCTGTCGAACACCCCCGGGTCGTCCACGAGCGGCTCGTACCCGATCACAGTCCCATCAGGCAAAGCCGTCACCGCAGACTTCAGATGCAGCACCTTCCGCACCGGAACAGCACGTACGTCTGCGGTTGGGAGGGCTGCGCGGAGCTGGTCGATCGCAGCCGCGTTGGTGCGGCCGCCTTCGCCTACGTAGATGGTTGTTCCGATCTTCAGGACGTCGCCGCCGTCGAGGGTGCCGGGGGCGGTGATCGGGATGGTGCGGTAGCCGTGGGTGGCGACTGTTTGGGCGGCGGCTGGTGCTTCGGGGCGACGTTCTTCCGCGCCGGCTCGGGCGATAACGGCTACGTCGCCGTACACGACCATCGTGTCCTCGATGAAGACGCTGTCGGGGCAGTCGTCGATCGGTGGTACTTCGATTGTGGTCCAGCCCGCGGCGTGGAGCGCGTCGACGTACAACTCCCACTGCCGCATCGCCAGCGCGACGTCGACCGGCTGTCGCTGGATGTGCGTGACGAGACCTTCGGCCAGGCGTGGGCTGGGGCGGCGGATCAGCGCTCTCTGCAGGGTCACAGCACCAGTTTGAGGCCTTCGTCCGCCGCGATCACTTCCCCCACGAACACGGCGGCAGCCTCGCGCACCGACACCGCCCGATCCGACCCGGGCCAGAAGTGCGTCAGCAGCAACCGCCGCGCACCCCGAGCGCCGTACGCCGCTTCCGCCGCCGTCATCAGATACTCGTCCGAAGCCTCACCCTGGAGCGTGGCGTCCGAGATGAACAGGTCGGTCCCCTCGGCGAGCTTTCGCAGTTCGGGCGACGGTCCGCTGTCGCCTGTATAGGCAACCGAAACTCCAGGCGCCGACAGCCGCACCCCGAGATTCGTCGTGTAGTGCGGGAGTTCCACCGTCAATGCGTCGAACGGCCCGATCCGCGTCGTCGACGCCAGGTCGTGTACGTCGAACACGTCGGCCGGATCCAGGTTCGGCTCGAGCGCCCGCAGTAGGTCGAGCACACCCGGAGCGCAGTGCAACGCGACCGGGTCCGCGCCGGGCGCCTCGTAATGCCGAACGCGGGCGAGGGCGCTCACGTCGACGCAGTGGTCCGGATGCTGGTGGGTGACCACGACGGCATCCACTGCGCCGTGAGGGCAGTGCTCCAGGAGACGTGGCAGAGCGGCGTACCCGAGATCGAGCACGACGCGGAACCCGTCGTACTCCAGCAGGAATCCGGCGCACGCGCGACCCGCCTCGGGCCACGCCCCGCACGACCCGAGGACGGTCAGCGACCTCACGCGAACGGCTGGTTCGACGGCACGATCTCCTTGCCGAGCGGCAGCAGCGAGACCGGGATCAGCTTGAAGTTCGCGACGCCGAGCGGGATGCCGATGATCGTCAGGCAGAGCGCGATCCCGGTGGTGAGGTGGCCGAGCGCCAGCCACCAGCCGGCGAAGACGATCCAGATCAGGTTGCCGAGCAGCGCGCCCGCGCCGGCGGTGGGCTTGTCGACGACGGTCCGGCCGAACGGCCACAGCGTGTACCCGGCGATCCGGAACGCGGCGATGCCGAACGGGATCGTGACGATCAGCACGCAGCAGATGATCCCGGCGAGCGCGTACCCGACCGCCAGCCAGAACCCGGCCAGCACCAGCCAGATCAGGTTGAGAAGCGTCTTCATGCCTCCCAGCGTGCCACCTGACGGGTGTGTTCCCGGACGAGTTCGGCCACAAGCCCGGGTTCGTTCCGGGGCATCCAGTGGCCGCCCCTGACCACCTTCACGGTCAGGTTCGGGGCCCAGCGCGCGATGTCGGTCTGCAGCGGGGTCGTGACGAACGGGTCCGCGTCGGGCGAGACGGCGAGGACGGGTACGTCGGTACGCCGTTCTGCCGGTCGTCGGAGGCGTGGGAGGACGTTGGCGCGGTACAGCTTCATGCCGTTGACGTAGTCGCTGAGTTCACGGTTGTCGTCGGGCGGTTGTGGTTCGAGGCGGTTGAAGGCGCGTTGGGCCCAGCCCCTTCGCCAGGCGAGCTCGGGGAGGTAGGGGAGGTGGAAGTAGAAGACGTACCAGGAGTGGAGCAGTTGTTTTAGTGCTGCTCTGTTGGCCCGGCGGATGAAGTACCCGGCGTGATCGAGTGATGGCCCTGAAATGCTGGTGAAGGAAGTGATCTGGTCTTTGAGCCGCGGGTCGGTGACGGAGTGCCAGGTTTGGATGGAGCCCCAGTCGTGGGCCAGGACGTGTGCCGTGCGGCCGTTCAGCACTGCCTCGAAGTCCTCTTGGAGGCGGTCCAGGGTGTACGCGGACGTGGTGGTCGGGTGGTCGGATTCGCCGGCGCCGCGGACGTCGTACGTGACGACCTCGAAGTCCTCCGCGAGGTCCTCCGCGACCTGGTCCCACAGCGCGGCGTTGTCCGGATAGCCGTGCACACAGACGAGAACCGGAGCGCCGGGATTGGGATAGGTGTTGACGGCGATCCGGGTGCCGTCGGCGCTAGTAGCTGTCGACTTCGAGGGTGGCAAAGGTCAGCCCCGCTTTCACCAGACGGTTGCGCAGCGCCGGTCCCATCGCCGCTGCTGTGGTGGTTTGACCGGCAGTCTCCGGGAGGTCGTCGAGCGCGAGACACAGGGTGCTTTCGCCGAGCATCTTCGCGGTCTCGTCGTACCCGGGGTCGCGGCCGGCGACCTCGGTGACGACCTGCTTGCCGCCGCCGCGTCCGACGAAGCGGACGTTGAACCACGAGCGAGCCCGCGTCTCCGCGCTCGGCCCGTCGCCGGGCTGAAGCCGCTTCAGCAACGCGTTCCGCACCGGCGGCACCTGCGCGCCGGCGACCAGCAGTCCCACACCACCGATGCCCGCGGCAACAGTCGGCAGCCGTTTCACAGCGGCGTAGTGCGAGTACCGGAAGTCCGGCCCGTAGCGCTCCAGCAGCCGCGCCGAGAACCCCACGATCTGCGGATCGATCGTCGGCAACGGAACCGCCCAGAACCCTTGCTCACGGTGGATCGTCCCCGCCACGGCCCGCGCCTTCCGCCCCTGTGGCCGCGGCTCGGCGACCCGCCGGGCCCGATGCGCCTCCAGGTTCTGCTTCGGCCGCGAGAACGCCGTGATCGCGGTGTGGAACGTCCCGCCCGACGGCCGTCCGCCGGCCCGCAGCAGCCCGTCGACCTGGATCGGCACGTTCTCCGGCAACTGCTCCACGGTGAACTGCACCCCGAGGTCGTACGGGATCGAGTCGAACCCGCACGCGTGCACGATCCGCGCACCGGTCTCGGTCGCGCGGCCGTGGTACCGCACGTACATCCGGTCCAGGAACTCCGGCTCACCGGTCAGGTCGAGGTACCCCGTCCCCGCCTCGGCGCACGCCGCGACCAGCGCCTCGCCGTACTGCACATATGGCCCGACAGTCGTCGCGACCACCTTCGTCGACTCCGCCAGCTCCCGCAGCGAACGCGGGTCGGTGACGTCGGCGTACACGATGTCGCGGCCGAACCGCTCGAGCTTCGACTTGTTGCGTCCGGCAACGGCCCAGCGGAAACCCTCGGGCGCGTTCTTCGCCAGGTACTCCGCGGTCAGCGCCCCGGTGAACCCCGACGCGCCCAGCAGTACGGCGTCGTAGACGCGGCTCATCGTCCCGCAGCCTTCTCCGCGTCGGCCAGTCCGCCCGCGCCGGTCGGCCTCGACGACGCCTCGGCGCCGCGGTTCTGGACGTCGGCGAGCGCGGCGGCGTCCGCCTTCGGCACGCTGAACCGCGAACCCGCCTCGATGAGGTGCGGCAGCGCCCAGCGGACGACCTTCAGCGCGCCGATCCAGCCCGGCACATGCACAGTCCGCGAACGCTTCGTGATCCCCTCCACGAACTTGCCGACCGCGAAGTCCAGCGGGTACGTCCTGCTCACCATCGGGATCCCGGTCCGCACCTTGCCGAACACCGGGTGCGTGTCGACGCCGCGGACCATGTCGGTGTCGACGAACGTCATGTGCGCGACCCCGACGCGGACCCCGAGGTGCTTCAGCTCCGGCCGCAGCGTGTCGCCCATCGCCTCGACGCCGGCCTTCGCCACGTTGTACGACGCCAGCCCCGGGATGTGCACGATCGCCGCCAGCGACGACACCAGCAGCAGGTAGCCCTTGCTCTCCAGCAGGTACGGCAGTGTCAGGTGCACGGTCCGCCAGACGCCGAGCAGGTCCACGTCGATGACGCGTTCCCAGGCCTTCGGGTCCATGCTCCGGGTGAAGCCCGGGGCGGCGATCCCGGCGTTCGCCATCACGACGTCGATCCGCCCGTACCGCTCCGCGATCCCCTCGACGGCGGCCTGCAGCGAGTCGACGTCGGTGACGTCGGCCTCCCACCAGCCGGCGTCCGCGCCGCAGTCCTCGGCGACCTTCTTCAGCTCGTCCGGCTCCAGGCCGACGAGGGCGAGCTTGGCGCCGTCCTGCGCCAGCTTCCGGGCGACCGCGGCGCCGATCCCCCGGGAGGCTCCGGTGACGAGCACGACTTGACCGGCCAACGGACGCATCGGGAACCTCCAGCTTGTTGAGTGGATACTCAACAGTAAGTGCTTGTTGACCATTTACTCAATAGACTGTCCGCTATGAGCCGGACCACTTCCCGCCTGCGCCCGGACCAGCGGCGTACGCAGATCCTCGAGGCCGCCCGCCGGGTGCTGCTGGCGGACCCGCACCGGGAACTCACCGTCGAGCTGGTCGCCGCCGAGGCCGGCGTCTCCCCCGCGCTGCTGTTCCACTACTTCGGCTCGAAGAAGAAGTTCCAGTACGCCGTCATCGAGGAGGCGGCCGCCGAGGTCATGCTGCGGACCGCCCCGGACCCGTCGCTGCCGCCGGACGAGCAGCTCCGCGCCGGCATCCGCGCGTTCGTCCGCGCCGTCCTCGAGGCGCCGCAGCTGTACCGCGCGACGCTGCTGATGTCCGCGGCCGGCGACCCCGAGATCCGGGCACTGCACTCCGAGCTGCGGCGGGTGTTCAGCCAGTGGGTGATCGGCGCGGTCGCCGAGCGTGGCATCGAGGTCACCCCCGTCGTCGAGCTCGCCTGCCACGGCTGGCAGGGTTACGTCGAACAGACCCTGCTGGTCTGGATCGACGACCCGACCGTCGCGCCGGAGGCTCTCGAGCACCTGTGCGAGCGATCGCTGGACGCCATTCTCTCTACGACAGAAGAGTGAGATGAACAAGTTCTTCCTGATCGTCCACATTCTCGCCGCGATCCTCACCGTCGGCCCGATCACGATCGCGGCCAGCATGTTCCCGCCGCTGGTGAAGAAGATGCTGACCGCCGAGACGCCGGACGCGGGCGGCCTGCAGGTGCTGCACCGGATCACCCAGGTGTACGCGTGGGCGAGCCTCGCGGTCCCGCTGTTCGGATTCGCGCTCGCGGGCAGCATGCACGTGATGGGCGAGGCGTGGCTGATCATCTCGATCGTTCTGACGCTGGCCGCCGCGCTGGTGCTCGCATACCTCGTGGTGCCGGCCCAGTCGGCTGTGCTGGCCGTCGCCGGCGGTACGCGGGAGGAGCGAGCCGGCGTACTGCCCAAGGCGAAGCTGCTGTCGATGACGTCCGGTATCTTCGCGCTGCTCTGGCTGGTCGTGCTGGTCCTGATGGTGGTCAAGCCCGGTCATCACGCAGGGTAAGGTGCCAGCCGTGCTGACGGTTGCCACGGTGAACGTGAACGGGATCAGGGCCGCCTTCCGGCGCGGGATGGGGCCGTGGTTGCAGGACGTCGACCCGGACCTGTTGCTGATGCAGGAAGTCCGCGCGCCGGACGACGTACTGCGCGACCTGCTCGGCGGCGACTGGAACATCGCGCACGCCGAGCCGGCGATCGACAGGCACAAGGGCCGCGCCGGTGTCGCGGTGGCGACCCGGCGGCCGGTCAAGGGCGAGCGCGGCGAGATCGGGCCGGAACGGTTCGACGGCACCGGCCGGTGGGTCGAGGCGGACGTGGTGCTCGACGACGGGTCGATGCTGACGGCGGTCAGTACGTACGTATTCACCGGCGAGTTCGAGACGCCGCCGCGGCAGGAGGAGAAGTACGCGTTCCTGGACGCGATCACCGCACGGCTGGCCGAGCTGCGCGCCGACGGCCGGCACGTGGTGATGTGCGGCGACCTGAACATCGCGCACCGCGAGGAAGACCTGAAGGCCTGGAAGGCGAACCGGAAGAAGAGTGGCTTCCTGCCCGAGGAACGCGCCTGGCTGGACCGCCTGTTCGACGCCGGCTGGGTCGACCTCGGCCGCAGGTTCGGCGGCGACGGCCCCGGCCCGTACTCGTGGTGGTCCTGGCGCGGCAAGGCCTTCGACAACGACGCCGGCTGGCGGATCGACTACCAGATCGCCTCCCCCGAATTCGCCGCCACCGCGAAGAACTGCGTCGTCCACCGCGCCCCGACGTACGCCGAACGCTGGAGCGACCACGCCCCGGTCGTCGCGACGTACGCCGTGTGACCGACCCCCTGGCCCACCTAGTGTGAGCGTTCGAGGTCTGACGAGGGAGAGGACGCCAACGCATGAACACGCCACCGGCTGCGAGCGAGCGGACCGACGGATCATCAGTGCGAATCGGCGCTCTGGTTCCGCTCACCCGGCCCGGCTGGGTCGAGGCAGGGCGGCATCTGCTCGCTGGGCTCGAGCTGGCCGCCCGCGAAGTCAATGACGCCGGCGGGATCGCCGGACGACCACTCGAGCTGGTCGTCCGCGACACCGCCGCTGATCCACAGAAGGCCGCGGCGGCCGTGGACGAATTGGCCGGCCTGGGCGTGGCGGCCTTGGCCGGGGAATATCACAGTGTCGTGGCGCGCACCGCTGCCGCCAGGGCCGACGCCCTCAGGCTGCCGTTTCTCTGCTCGTCGGCGGTTCTCGACGCGCTCACCGAACAACCAACGGACTGGGTCGCGCGCCTCGCCCCACCGCAGTCCCGCGGGTGGCAGCTCTACGCCGACTTCCTCCTCCGCGCGGGCCACCGCCGAATCGCGGTAGCTACCCAGCCGACCGTCTACTGGGCGTCCGGGACCCGCGTCCTGCGGGACAGCCTCGCGCGACGTGGCGGCGCTGTCATCGAACTCGACATGAGCGCGCTCACCCCCGCAGAGCTGTGCGACGAGCTCGCCGCTCAGGGGGCGACGGCCCTCCTTCTGCTGGTCGGCCATCCGGAGCCGGCCGTGCCGATCGTCAAGGCGGTTCGCCGCGACCAGCGCCTCGCCGAGGTCATGCTGGGTGCTCCGGCAGGGCAACCGGAGTTCACCGAATGGGCGGCGTTGCTCGGCGATCACGGCGCCGCGATCCCGTTCCTGCGCTACCTGCCCGAGCGCCTCGGGCCGCTCGGTGCACGAGTCGGGACCGCGCTCCGCGAACGGCTCGGCGGAGCGCCCTCCTTCGTCGCCTTCGAGGGCTACGACACGGTCGCCGTACTCGCCGACGTACTGCGTTCTCAGGGCGCGGGCCGGGCGCGCATTGCCGGCTTCTGGCCGCACGTTGCCGTCGAGGGCACTCGTGGGCGGATCCAGTTCTCCCGCACGCCAGGCATCAGTGTTTGGCAATGGGCCGGTACGCCGATCCAGGTCGCCGATCGAGATCCGGCGGAACCCGATACCTTCCGGATCCTGCACGCCGGCGGTGAGAGCACGGCGGCCCGACCGCCCACCATCTGAAGTGGGTTGTTCGCGGCGGTTCACCGGTCGTCTGGTGGCGCGGGTAGTCTCGCCGCATGGCTGAGAACTCTCCTGTGACGCCGCCGACTGCGGCGCGGAAGCCGGTGGAACGGACGCACCACGGTGACACGTTCGTCGACGAGTACGAGTGGTTGCGGGACAAGGAAGACGACGAGGTACTGGCGTACCTGCGGGCCGAGAACGCCTACACCGAGGCGCGTACGGCGCACCAGGAATCGTTGCGTGAGGCAATCTTCAAGGAGATCTCGGACCGCACGCTGCAGACCGACCTGAGCGTGCCCGCCCGCCGCGGCGGGTACTGGTACTACTCGCGCACGATCGAGGGACAGCAGTACGCGCTGCACTGCCGGGTGCGGGCCGACGGCGACCAGCCGCCCGCGACCGACGGGGCGATCGCCGGCGAAGAGGTGATGCTGGACGGCAACGAGGTCGCGGGCGACTCGGAGTTCTTCTCGCTCGGCACCGTCGACGTCTCCCCCGACGGCCGGCTGCTCGCGTACTCCGTGGACGTCAAGGGCGACGAGCGGTTCACGCTACGGATCAAGGACCTGAGCACCGGTGAGCTGCTCCCGGACGAGCTGCCCGACGTGCACTACGGCTCCGCGTGGTCCGCGGACAACTCCACGCTGTTCTACACCAAGGTCGACGACGCCTGGCGCCCGTTCCAGGTCTGGCGGCACACCCTCGGTACGACGGACGACGTCCTCGTGATGGAGGAGCCGGACGAGCGGTTCTGGATCGGCGTCGACCTGACCCGCAACGAGCGGGCGATCCTGATCGCGCTCGGCAGCAAGCTGACCAGCGAGGTCTGGCTGCTCGACGCGCAAAACCCGGCCGGGCAACCGGTCGTCGTGGCGCCGCGCCGCGAGGGCGTCGAGTACGACGTGGAGCACGCTGGCGACCAGCTGCTGATCACGCACAACGCCGAGGCCGCGAACTTCTCGCTGGCCTCCGCGCCGCTGGACTCCCCCGCCGACTGGACGACGTTGATCGAGGGCGACGAGACCAGCCGGCTGCTCGGCGCCGACGCGTTCGCCGACCACGTCATCCTGTACCGCCGCCGGAACGCGCTCACCGAGCTCGCGATCATGCGTCGTACCGGCGGCACCTTCGGCGCCCCGGAGGCGCTGGAGTTCGACGAGCCGATCTACACCGTGTCGCCCGGACGGAACGACGAGTGGCAGGACACCCGGTACCGGTTCGGCTACACGTCGCTCGTGACGCCCGGCTCGACGTACGACGTGGACGTGGCGACCGGCGAACGGCGACTGCTGAAGCAGCAGCCCGTGCTCGGCGGCGTCGACCTGAGCGAGTACACGCAGTACCGCGAGTGGGCGACCGCGCCGGACGGGACCGAGGTGCCGATCTCGATGGTCGCGCGCAAGGACGTCGCGAAGGACGGGAACGCGCCGGTCGTGCTGTACGGGTACGGCTCGTACGAGAGCTCGATGGACCCCTGGTTCTCGATCCCGCGGCTGTCGCTGCTGGACCGCGGCGTGGTGTTCGCGATCGCGCACGTCCGCGGCGGCGGCGAGCTCGGCCGGCACTGGTACGACAACGGCAAGATGCTCACCAAGCGGAACACGTTCACCGACTTCGTCGCAGCCGCCGAGCACCTGGTGCGGGCCGGCTGGACCAGGCCGGAACGGCTCGTCGCGCAGGGCGGCAGCGCCGGCGGCCTGCTGATGGGCGCGGTCGCGAACCTGGCCCCGGAAGCGTTTGCCGGAATCGTCGCCGAGGTCCCGTTCGTGGACGCGCTGACCACGATTCTGGACCCGTCGCTGCCGCTCACCGTGATCGAGTGGGAGGAATGGGGCAATCCGCTCGCGGACCCCGAGGTGTACGCGTACATGAAGTCCTACTCGCCGTACGAAAACGTCACCGCGCAGCACTATCCGGCCATCCTGGCGATCACCAGCCTGAACGACACCCGGGTGTTGTACGTCGAGCCGGCGAAGTGGGTGGCGAAACTCCGGGCGACCGCGACCGGTGAATCCGCGGTCCTGCTGAAGACCGAGATGGAGGCGGGGCACGGCGGCCGCAGCGGGCGGTACGACGCCTGGCGCGAGGTCGCGTTCTCGCTGGCCTGGGAACTCGACACCCTCGGCCTGAGCTGAAAAAGCGGGAATTTACCGCCCCTTGATGTGTGTTGTGCAACACATCAAGGGGCGGCGGTGCGCGCAATGAGGAATTGCTGCCAGGAACTCTCAGGGAACCTTCAGGGTGTTTACACACTGGTACCGGAATCTTGAACCCTACTCGAGCGTTGCTCTCCATGTAACGACGAAGGGAGTTTCGGTGGCTCGCATGGCTCGTGTCCGCAGCACGGACGACGGTATCGACGGCAAGGACAGCGTTGGCCTCTACCTTGAGGAGATCGCGCGCACGCCTTTGCTGACGGCTGAGGAAGAGGTCGAGCTCGCTGAGACGGTCGAGGCAGGACTCCTGGCGGAGCAACTGCTGGCCGAGGGGCGGGTTGGACGGAAGAAGGGCGGAGCGCCCAAATATGCGACGGAGGAAGAGCTGGAGTGGCTGGCCGACGAGGGCCGGCGCGCTCAGCAGCGGTTCGTGACCGCGAACCTCCGGCTCGTGGTGTCGATCGCGCGCCGCTACGGGCGGTCCCAGATGCCGCTGCTGGACCTGGTCCAGGAGGGCAACACGGGGCTGATCCGGGCGGTGGAGAAGTTCGACTACCGGAAGGGTTTCAAGTTCTCGACGTACGCGACCTGGTGGGTGCGGCAGGCGATCACCCGCGGTATCGCGCAGCAGGCCCGGGTGGTCCGGCTGCCGGTGCACGTGGTGGAGCAGCTGAACCAGATCGGGTCGGCACGGCGCACGCTGGAGCGCAAGCTCGGGCGGGAGCCGGAGATCGACGAGATCGCGGCGGAGCTGGGTCTGGAGGTGGAGCGGGTCACCGAACTGATCCGCATCGGCCGGGACCACATCAGCCTGAACAGCCCGGTCGACGACGAGGGTGAGACCTCGCTGGGCGACCTGATCGCGGCCGAGACCGCGCCGGGTCCGGACCAGTTGGTCGCCGACGCGTCGGACCGTTCGGGCCTGTTCAGCCTGGTCGACCAGCTCGACCCGCGGTCGGCGGACGTGATCCGGCGCCGGTACGGCCTGCACGACGGCCGCCAGGCGAAGCTGGCCGACATCGGCGCGGTGCACGGCATCTCGGCGGAGCGGGTGCGCCAGATCGAGCGTGAGGCGCTGGGCCGCCTGCGCCTGATGGCAGACCCGACCCTCGCCGCGTAGTACCTCACCCCGAAACCCCTCAGGACCCCTGGGCCACGATCTGGCCCGGGGGTCCTTTCGGTTGTCAGGCGGCCGCCGAGTTCCAGGAGTCGATCAACGTCGGCAGCTCGGACAGGCGCTGGACGGTGGCGTCCGGCGTCCCCTCCGTGTGGCCGATCTGCTCGCGCGGGATCGCGCTGTGCGGCAGGTGCGCGGCGCGCATGCCGGCGTTCTGCGCGCCCCAGACGTCGTCGAACAGCCGGTCGCCGACGAACAGGCACCGGGACGGATCGGACACCCCGACCGCCGCCATCGCCGCCAGGAACGCCTCCGGGTGCGGCTTGGTGTGCGCGATCTCGCTGGTGTAGACGGCCCCGTCGAACAGCTCGAGTACGCCGTCCCGCGCGAAGATCTGCTCGTGCCGCCGGCGCGGCCAGATCGTGTTCGACAGTACGCCGAGCTTGAGCCCGCCGGCCCGGAGCGCGTGCAGCGTCTCGACCGCGTCCGGCTCGAGGACAGTGTGCGGGTCCCACTGGCGCTCGTACTCCGCGAGGCCGTCCGGGGTCATCGCGATCTCGGCCAGCGCGCACACCTCGTCGAACGTGGCGCTGCGATGCTCGTCCCGGGACCGCCGCCACACGGAGCCCTCGGCCGCGACCAGCTTGGCCGCCAGCTCGTCGGCGTTCGCCTCGTCGAGCACGGTGGCCACCGCCCGCCAGGTGTCGTGCAGGGAGATGTCGTGCCAGGTTGCCAGCGTGCCGCCCCAGTCGAACAGCACGGCCTCGATCTTCACGTTCGTCACCTGGCAAAGCCTGCCAGAGCGCACCGACAGTTCTCGCGTCCTTTTCAGCTGAACCTGTTGACCTCGCGCCGCCGCGCCAGCCAGGTGACCGCGAAGGCATACGCCCCGAGGCAGATCGCGTCGGACACGAGCAGCGTCCACGGCGCGCCGCCCTGCTGGTTCCACTCACTGCCGTGACCCATTGCCAACGGCAACAAGAACGCGACCAGGTTGTTCGTCGCGTGCAGCGCGATCCCCGACTCCAGTCCCCCGGTCCGGACCGTCAACCAGCCGACCGTCACCGCGAACAGGAACACATCCGCCATCGCCCACCCGGTGTACCCGTGCGCCGACACGAACGCGGCCCCACCGACCACGATCCCGGGCCACGGCGACCGGAAGACCCGCCGCAGCCACGACGCCCGGCCCTCCACGCTGTCCGGCCCGTACGCCCCGATCGCCTGGATCACCCAGCCGCGGAACACGAACTCCTCCGCCGCCGACTGGAACGGCACCAGCACCAGGATCAGCAGCGCCGGTACGACGAACGCCCCGAAGCCGATCCACGACCCGCCCTCGTCGCCGATCGCGTCCTGCGGCGGGAACACCGCGTCGACGAGCAGGCCCATCAGGTACGACAGCACGACGTACCCGAGCGCCGGCACGCAGCACCAGAGCAGCCAGCGCCAGCGGATCCGGTTCAGCACCGAGGCGACGCTCCAGAACGGCCGCCGCTGCACCATCCACGCGGCCAGGCCGACGAGCGGCGTCAGGACGGCCAGCAGTACGAGCGAGAGCGCCAGGTTCTCGGTGTCGCTCGGGAAGATGTCGGCGCCCTTCGGCGCCGGGAACGGTCCGGCCACGAACTCGTGCACGAGCAGCCAGGCGACCGCCAGGGACAACATGACGATGAACGCCGTCGCGGTGAGCAGCACCGTGCCGAGGATCGGGCGCCACCAGGTGTGCTTCGGCGTCCGCGCCAGCCGGTGGTACGGCGTACCGGGAAGCGCCGGGACCACGCGCGGCTCACGGTACGGGTACGGCGCGCCCGTATGACCGTACGGCTGGGAGTAGGGCTGCGCGTAGGGCTGCAGGTACGGCCCCGGCGGAGGTGGCTGGTGCCCCGGCTGGGAGTATGGGCCCGGTTGCGGAGACGGCCCGGGCTGTTGCGGGTCCATGACTGGACTCTAGAAGATCGGGCCAACTGGACGGAGGGAGAGCACGGTGGGTACGGAACCGGATCGGGAGACGGACGCGCTGCCGCAGTCCGTGCTGATGCCACTGAGCGGCTCGGCCATCTTCCTCGTGGTGGAGATCCAGCCGGGCGGCGAGGACCGCGCCCGGGACCTGCTCGAGCGCCTCAGCGGTCTGGTGCGCTCCGTCGGCTTCCGCGTCCCGGCGGGCAAGCTTTCCTGCGTGACCGGCATCGGGTCGGACGCCTGGGACCGGCTGTTCAGCGGCCCCCGCCCGGCCGAGCTGCACCCGTTCGTCGAGCTCAAGGGCCGGACGCACCACGCGCCGTCGACACCCGGCGACCTGCTGTTCCACATCCGGGCCGCCCACCAGGACCAGTGCTTCGAGCTCGCCGCGCAGATCATGAACGCGCTCGACGGCGCCGCGACTGTCGTCGACGAGGTGCACGGCTTCAAGTACTTCGAGATGCGCGACCTGCTCGGGTTCGTCGACGGCACCGAGAACCCGACCGGCGCCGAGGCCCGGGACGCCGTCCTGGTCGGCGACGAGGACCCGGACTTCCGCGGCGGCAGCTACGTGATCGTGCAGAAGTACCTGCACGACCTGAAGGCGTGGAACTCGCTCACCGTCGAGCAGCAGGAACTCGCGGTCGGCCGCAGCAAGCTCGACGACATCGAGATGGACGACGCCAAGAAGCCCGGCAACGCGCACATCGTGCTGAACGTGGTCGAGGACGAGGACGGCAACGAGCTGCAGATCCTGCGCGACAACATGCCGTTCGGTGCTGTCGGCGCGCAGGAGTTCGGCACGTACTTCATCGGCTACGCGAAGACCCCGGCGGTCACCGAGCTGATGCTCCGGCGGATGTTCATCGGCGTACCGGAGGGCAACCACGACCGGCTGCTGGACTTCTCCACCGCGGTCACCGGCAGCCTGTACTTCACGCCGCCGGCGGAGTTCCTGGACGAACTTCCGCCGGCGCCGTGAGTGCTACTCGCCGAACAGCGGCGCGTCGACCACACTGCCCCAGCTGAAGTCGAGCTTGTCCCCGAACGTCGCCGGCACCTTGCCGAGCGCGTTGATCACGGTGGCCGTACCGTTGGCGTGCCCAACGGCGTACAGATAGCCCGCCTTCGCGTCCTTGTCGATGCCGAGCAGCAAGGTGCCGTAGTTGCCGCAGCGGGCGGTCTCCAGCGTCTCGAAGCCCTGCCAGGTTCGCGACCGGACCTGCTTCACGACCGGCTTCAGCGGATTGCTCAGCGGGATGTGGATCGTGTAGAGCGCGCCGCCCCGGGTTGTGGCGAGCAGCGTGTCGTACGTCGCCGTACGGCTGAGCAAGGTGATCGCCTTGACCGCCGAGAAGCCTGGGGAGGAACCGGCGGCCTCCCAGTGCTCGGGGCCGCCGTTCACCGGGTTCAGGTTCCAGCGGAAGAGCACGCCGTCGTTGCGCAGCGCGTACATCCGCGAGTTGGGGTCGTCCAGGGACCAGGAGTGCGTCAGGGTCTTGAAGACGCCCCAGCCGCTCCCGATCCGGGTCAGGCTGCTGCTGGCGACCTTGCCGCCGGTCCCCTTCTGCACCCACTGGTGTGCCTGGTACATCACGCCGCCGCTGACGACGTGCCCGTCCAGCGAGGTCTGGTCGCCGAAGTCGTCGTCCCAGGTCCACTGGCTGCTGAGTGAGATGGCCCGGCCGCCGAACGGGTTCTGCGCCATCACGTCCACCGGCTTCACGGAGATCGGCTTCGTCGCGTTGACGTACCGGTCGACGGTGTTGTTGTCGGAGGTGATCCCGCCGGACTGGATGTAGCAGGCATTGGCGGTCGGCGCCGCGGACGCCGTACCCATGCCGGTCAGCAGCGGCAGCGTCAGCGCGAGGCCCGCGGCCAGTGCGGTTGCACGTCGCATGGTCATTCCCCGTTCAGCGGTGGGTTGGCCCACGGCACGGCGGTCCAGCGGAAGTAGGTCTGGTCGCCGAACGTGGTGGGCACCTTGCCGAGGCTGTTGATCACCGTCGACGTGCCGTTCGCGTGGCCGACGGCGTACAGGTAGCCGGCCTTGGTGTCCTTGTCGATGCCGAGCAGGAGTACGCCGTACTGCCCGCAGCGTTCCGCGACGAGGCTCTCGAAGCCCTGCCACGTACGGGTGCGCACCTGCTTCACGATCGGCTTCATCGGCGACGACACCGGGATGCGGATCGTGTAGAGCGCGCCGCCTCGGGTGTTCGCGAGGAAGGTGTCGTACGTCCGGGTCTGGCTGATCAGCGTCATCGTCTTGACAGCGCTGAAGCCCGGATACGAGCCGTCAGCCTTCCATCCGTCGCGCCAGCGGAACAGCGTGCCGTCGTTGCGCAGGCCGTAGAAGTGCGTGTGCGCGAAGTTCGCGGCCGCGCCTTCGTCGTAGGTCGACTCCTCGAAGTACGTGAACTTGTCCCAGCCGCCACCGACCCGGCTGAACGTGACCTTGTCGGACGGAACCGCGCCGGTGCGGTAGATGGCCGAGTACAAGGTCGAGCCGAGCACGACCTCTCCGTAGTGGGCCAAGTCATCCGGGACCTCGGGCTCGATCACCCAGGTGCTGTGCAGCCGGGTCAGGCCGGGCCCGAAGCGTTTCGCGGCCTCGATCTGCTTCGTCGACGCGGTCGGTGGGGAGCCGGCCGTGATGCCCTGGCCGGTGTGATCGCCGGCGGCGTTCACGGAGCCCAGACTCATTTCGCACGCGGCTGTGGCCTGCGTGGTGTTCGTCGGTTGTGCGTTGGCGGGTAGCGGAGCCAGCAGGCCGGCTGTCAGCAGCGCGGCTGCGGCGGTACGTCGGTGCATCGTGATGATCCCCCTCGGGCGGCTAGCGCGTTCCTCAGCTCGATGCACGCCACTGGCGGAAAGTTGCGGCTCCCCGACTGTCGGTGGGTCGAGGGACACTTGGGACATGTTGCTGATCAAGCTGGTCGAGACCTCGGCGGCGCTGGCCGGGACCCGGTCGCGGCTGCAGAAGGCCGGGTTCATCGCCGGATTGTTGTCCGAGGCCACCGAACCGGCCGAGATCGAGGTCGTCGTGACGTACCTGTCCGGCGAGCTGCGGCAGCGGCGTACCGGGGTGGGCTGGCGGACGTTGACGGAGGCTCCGGCACCGGCCGCGGAGCCGTCGTTGACCGTGACCGAGGTGGACGCGGCGTTCGCGGAGCTGGCCGAGATGTCGGGCGCGGGCGTGCAGGCGCGCCGCCGGGCCGCGGTGGACGCCTTGTTCGAGCGTGCGACCGAGGACGAGCAGCGGTTCCTCCGGCTGCTGGTCGGCGGTGAGCTGCGGCAGGGCGCGCTGGACGGCGTGATGGCGGACGCGGTCGCGCGGGCGACCGGGATTCCGCTGGACAGGATCCGGGCCGCGGCGATGCTGCGCGGAGCGACCGCTCCGGTCGCGGTCGCCGTACTGACCGAGGGCGAGGCGGGGCTGGCGCGGTTCGGGCTCGAGGTCGGGCGCGGGGTGCAGCCGATGCTCGCGCAGTCGGCGACCACGGTCGCGGAGGCGTTGGAGAAGACCGGTACGCCGGCGGCGCTGGAGTGGAAGCTCGACGGCATCCGGATCCAGGCGCACCGGGACGGCGACCGCGTCGTGGTCTACACGCGGACCCTGGACGACATCACCGGGCGGGTGCCCGAGGTGGTGACGGCCGTGCTCGCGTTGGACGCGCAGCAGGTCGTGCTCGACGGTGAGCTGATCGCGCTGCGGGCGGACGGGCGGCCGGAGCCGTTCCAGGTGACCGGGTCGCGGACGGCCACGCGCGCGGCGACGGGGCCGGAGGCGGTGCCCTTGACGCCGTACTTCTTCGACATCCTGCATCTCGACGGCCAGGACCTGCTCGGGCTCGACGGAGCGACCCGGCACCAGTGGCTCTCGAAGCTGCTGGCCGAGGACCGCCGGATCCCGCGGCTCGTGACGTCCGACGCGGAGGCGGGCCAGGCGTTCTTCGAGGACGCCGTACGGCGGGGGCACGAGGGTGTCGTGGTGAAGTCGTTGACCGTTCCGTACGAGGCCGGTCGGCGCGGGTCCGGATGGGTGAAGGTCAAGCAGACGTTCACCCTCGACCTGCTGGTGCTCGCGGCGGAGTGGGGCCACGGGCGGCGGAAGGGCTGGCTGTCGAACCTGCACCTCGCGGCGCGGGACGAGACGACCGGTGAGTTCGTGATGCTCGGGAAGACCTTCAAGGGGCTGACCGACGAGCTGCTCCGGTGGCAGACGGAGCGGTTCCAGGAGCTCGCCGTACGACAGGACGACTGGGTCGTGTACATCAAGCCTGAAGTGGTGGTCGAGATCGCGTTCGACGGGGTGCAGACGTCACCGCGGTACCCGGCCGGGATGGCGCTGCGGTTCGCCCGGGTGATCCGTTACCGCGAGGACAAGCGGCCGGACCAGGTCGACACCGTGCAGACAGTACGGTCGATCCACACCGGACCTGAACCTGTAGTCGAGATCGAGGAGCGCATGGATGACTGAGGACCCCGACGTCGTGACCCGGCGGATCGCCCGCGAGGCGCTCGACCGGGACGACCCGACCGGCTGGTTCGAGAACCTGTACGCCGCCGCGGCCGACGGCGAGGCGGTCGTCCCGTGGGACCGCGGTACGGCGCATCAGCTGCTCGCGGACTGGATCGCCGAGTCCGGGCCCGACGGCACCGGCAAGACCGCGGTGGTCGTCGGCGCCGGCACCGGCTGGGACGCCGAGCTGATCGTGGACCGCGGGTACGACACGACCGCGTTCGACATCTCCCCCAGCGCGATCGAGACCGCGCACCGCAACCACCCGGCCTCCAGGGCGCACTACGTCGTCGCCGACCTCCTGAACCCGCCCGCGGACTGGCACCACGCGTTCGACCTGGTGGTGGAGATCTACACCGTCCAGGCTCTCCCCATCCCGCTCCAGTCCGACGCCATCGCCCACGTCACCGACCTGGTAGCCCCCGGCGGCACCCTCCTCGTCATCGCCGCCGCCCGCCCCGACGACCAGCCCGACGCCACCCTCCAAGGTCCGCCCTGGCCCCTCACCCGCGCCACGATCCGATCCTTCACCGCCCCTGACCTTCACCTCATCCAGCTGGACCAGGCCCCCAGCCGCAGCGACCCCACCATCCTCCGCTGGCGCGCCGAGTACCTCCGCGACTGACGGCGAGGGTCGGTCAGCCTTCGGTGCCGACAGAGCGCTCCGATGCCGGATCGGCCGAGAGCCAGAGGTCCGGCGACGCGATGTGGTCCGCGGACAGGTACTCGGTGATCTCGGCGCCGTCGACCTCGTACTGAACGAGGCCGATCCAGCCGCTGGAACTGTTCTCGCGAGCGATCAGCCAGCCCCGGCGCCAGCCTGCCGCCGTCAGCACGAGAACGTGCCCCGGCAGCGAGAAGCCGCGCAGGGTCCAGTCCGCCTGGGCGGCCAGGCTCCGGACCTGCTGTTCGCCGCTCACAACGGCAACCCACTGCGCAGCCGAAGCTCGTCGCGAATCACCGGTGGCACCGGCAGCCGATAGGACTCGAGCGCGCTGGCATAGGCACGCAGCGACGAGGCGAGGCGATAGGCGTCGCTCCGGAACGGGCCGTCCCACCGCAGCCGGCCGCGGGCCTGACGATCGGCCACCCGGGCCGAGACAACCGCGGCGAAGAGTTGCGCGAGGTCGTGATCCACGACGGAGCGCCCTGACGGGCCGCTCGGGACGAAGGGTCGGACGGGCATCTGGCATCGCCTCAAACGGGCTGCGGGGGTTCCCGACACGCCAACTGGAATGCCATCGCTCCGAAGAACTCCACTTTACCCGCCCAGCTTGGCGAACCGTACCGCTCGGGAGGGCTCGAATCGATGGGAACAGGTGTTCGAAAATGATGTAGAGTGGAGGTATGGCGGGGCGGAGTGTGGTGGGGCCAACTGCGCTGCGGATGTTGCTCGGCGCACATCTGCGGGAGTTGCGCGAGCGGGCCGGGGTCACGCGCACCGATGCGGGCTGGGCGATCCGGGCCTCGGAGTCGAAGATCAGCCGGCTGGAGCTGGGGAAGGTCGGATTCAAGGAGCGGGACGTCTCGGACCTGCTGACGTTGTACGGCGTGAACGACGCACGGGAGCGGGACCGGCTGCTGGAGCTGGCGCGGGAGGCGAACGATCCGGGGTGGTGGCAGCGGTACGGCGACGTCACGCCGGACTGGTTCGACGCGTATCTGGGGCTGGAAGCGACCGCCGAGCTGATCCGGACCTACGAGATCCAGTACGTCCCGGGCCTGCTGCAGACCGAGGAGTACGCGCGGGCCGTCGCGCGGCTCGACCCGAGCGGCAGCCGGAGCGACGCCGAGATCGAGCGGATCGTCGCGCTCCGGACCCGCCGGCAGCGGGTGCTCGACCGCGAGCCGCCGCTGCGGTTGTGGGCGGTGATCGAGGAGTCCGTCCTGCGCCGCCCGATGGGCGGCGTCGACGTACTGCGCAGCCAGCTCGTCGCGCTCCGCGAGGCGGTCACCCGGCCGAACGTCACCGTCCAGATCGTCCCGTTGGAGAACGCCGGCCACCCCGCCACCGCCGGCGCGTTCACCCTGCTCCGCTTCCCGCAGCGTGATCTCCCCGACATCGTGTACGTCGAGCACCTGACCAGCGCGCTCTACCTGGACAAGCGCGACGACGTCGAGGCCTACACCCAGGCGCTGGAGCTGCTCGCCTCCACCAGTCCCCCACCACAGCAGACCGACCAGGCCCTCGTCCGGCTGCTGGATCGCTTGGACTAGAGCACTTCCCGATGGACGTGGAGTGCCAGTTCGGGGTGATGGAGGTCGAAGGCGGGCGACTCCGAACGGATCCGCGGCAGCGCGTGGAAGTTGTGCCGCGGCGGTGGGCAACTGGTCGCCCACTCGAGCGACCGGCCCCAGCCCCATGGATCGTCCACGCCCACCCGAGGGCTGCGACGGGACTTGTAGACGTTGTAGAAGAACGGCAGCATCGACGCGCCCAGGATGAACGCCCCCACACTCGACACCTGGTTCAACGTCGTGAACCCGTCACTCGGCCGGTAGTCGGCGTACCGACGTGGCATCCCCTCGACGCCCAGCCAGTGCTGCACCAGGAACGTCGTGTGGAAGCCGATGAACAGCAACCAGAAGTGCAGCTTCCCGAGCCTCTCGTCCAGCATTCGCCCGGTCATCTTCGGCCACCAGAAGTAGAACCCGGAGAACATCGCGAACACCACCGTGCCGAACACGACGTAGTGGAAGTGCGCGACCACGAAGTACGAGTCCTGCAGCTGGTAGTCCAGCGCCGGCGACGCCAGGATGATCCCGGTCAGGCCGCCGAACAGGAACGTGACCAGGAACCCGATCGCCCACAGCATCGGCGTCTCGAGGGAGATCGATCCGCCCCACATGGTGCCGATCCAGTTGAAGAACTTCACCCCGGTCGGTACGGCGATCAGGAACGTCATGAACGAGAAGAACGGCAGCGCCACCGCCCCGGTCGTGAACATGTGATGCGCCCACACCGCGATCGACAACGCCCCGATCGTCAGCGTCGCCGCGACGAGTCCGTAGTACCCGAAGACCGGCTTCCGGCTGAAGACCGGCAGTACTTCGGTGACGATGCCGAAGAACGGCAGCGCGATGATGTACACCTCGGGATGCCCGAAGAACCAGAACAGGTGCTGCCACAGGATCGGCCCGCCGTTGGCCGCGTCGAACACGTGCGCGCCGAGCGTCCGGTCCGCCTCCAGCACCAGCAGCGCCGCCGCGAAGATCGGGAACGCGATCAGCACCAGGATCGACGTCACCAGGACGTTCCAGCAGAAGATCGGCATCCGGAACATGGTCATCCCGGGCGCGCGCATCGTGACGATCGTCGTGACGAAGTTGACGCCGCCGAGGATCGTCCCGAGGCCGGCCATCCACAGCCCCATGATCCACAGGTCGCCACCGACACCCGGCGAGCGGATCGCGTTCGAGAGCGGCGAGTACGCCGTCCAGCCGAAGTCGGCCGCGCCACCCGGCGTGGCGAAACCGCTGACCGCGATCAGCCCGCCGAACAGGAACAACCAGTAGCTGAACATGTTCAGCCGCGGGAACGCGACGTCCGGCGACCCGATCTGCACCGGCATGATCACGTTGGCGAAGCCAACGAACAGCGGCGTCGCGAACAGCAGCAGCATGATCGTACCGTGCATCGTGAACAGCTGGTTGTAGGTCTCCTCGTTGACGAACTGCAGCCCCGGCTCGGCCAGCTCGGCGCGGATCACCAGCGCCATCACGCCGCCGACCAGGAAGAAGGCGAACGACGTGACGAGGTACAGCTCGCCGATCACCTTGTGGTCGGTGGTCGAGAGCACCCGGCCGATCGCCAGCCCCAGTGGCCGCCGCCCAACCCCGGCCGCAGTCGATCCGGCGCGCTCGGTGACCCCGGCATGCCCGCTGACGCTGGCCATGCCACCTCCCGAACTAACGCATCCCTTCGATTAGACACCTATCGACCTACCTGGTCCAGCAGCGATCACCGCCCGTACGTCGGCCAGTCGCAGGTCCACGAGATCGGTCAGGCACCACGTCGCCCCGGCCTCGGCGTACGGACGCGGATCGACGGACGGCTCCAGCGCGACCGCGATGTCGTAGTCGTCCAGCGTTCCGCGGAGTTCACGCAGTACGGCGACCGGCGCGGCGAGCTGCTCCGGTGAGGTGAGGTTGACCGGAAAGAACCCGTCGTACCGCGCCGCACGCCGGATCGGTCGGCTGTTGCCCGGGAACCCCGCTAGCCACACGGGCACCCGGCCGCTCACCGGACGCGGCAGGAACTGTACGTCGTCGACCAGGTAGTGCTGGCCGTGATGGTTGACCGGCTCCCCCGTCCAGCCCGCGGTCAGGATCGCCAGCGTCTCGTCCATCCGCTCGGCCCGGACCCGGCCGTCCAGCTCCTCACCGGTCTTCGAGTACTCCTGCGCGAACCGGTCACTGCCCAGCCCGGCACCGAGAATCAGCCGGCCGCCCGACAGCCGGTCCAAGGTCGTTGTCTCACGCAACAGCTTCACCGGGCGCCGGCGGGCGACCGGCGTCACCATCGGCCCGATCCGCAGCCGTTCGGTGGCGGTCGCGACCGCGCTCAGCGTGATCCACGGATCCGACACCTCCCGAACCGGCGGCCGCCACCAGAGCTGGTCCCAGACGAAGAACCCGTCCCACCCGGCCTCCTCGGCCGCCGCCGCGAGCCGTGCGACCTCGAGCGGATCCGACATCTCGTCGAACAGCGGTAGCCAGGCGGCGTACTTCATTGCGTCACCACCTCGTCCACAAAGGTCTTCCAGTACGGCGCCGACAGCCCATGGCCCATCCCGTGCAGGACGACGAGCCGCGCGCCGGGTACCGCGTCGCGGATCGCCTCGCCGTGCGGGAGCGGAAGGAGCGGATCCGCGTCGCCGTGCAGCACGAGGACGGGCATTGTCAGGTCACCGAACCCGCCGCCTACCGGTCCGTCGAACCGCATCGCGAAGTGGTTGGTCATCGAGGCCCGGTAGTTCCGTGCCCGCGCCACGTCCTCCCGCACCAGCGCCCGGGCGGCAGTCTCGTCGAAGTGCCCGGCCGCCTCCGCTTCCATCGCCCGTACGACGTATTCCTCGACGGCCGCCGGATCCGCGAAGTCCGGCTCGGCCGGGTACTGCACCGTCGACGACGGGAGGCCTTCGGCCCCGGTGCTCGACGACACCAGCGTCAAGGACGAGACCCGCGACGGGTGGTCGACGCCCAGGATCAGCGCCGTACCGCCGGACATCGACTGCGCGACCACGTGGGCCCGTTCGATGCCGAGGGCATCGAGCAGGCCGACGGCGTCGGCGGCCAGGTCGCTCATCGCGTAGCCCGGCGCTCCGACTCCGAAGGTGGTCGACCGGCCGGTGTCGCGCTGGTCGTAGCGGATCACGAATCGTCCGCGCGCGGCGAGCGCCGCGCACAGGTCCGCGTCCCACCAGATCATCGAGGCCCCGGCACCGTGGATCAGCAGGACCGCGGGATCCGCCGGGTCGCCGTACGTCTCGGCACACAACTCGATGCCGTTCACGTCGTAAGTAGTCATGGCATCGACCGTAGAAGCGACTGATGATCGTGAAAAGCGATTGATTCTGATCATGTCGATCGCCATCGGCGATAGAATCATCGGCATGTACGAGTTGCGGCATCTGGCGACGCTGGCCGCGGTCGCCGACGAGGGTTCGTTCGGCCGCGCGGCGCGCCGGCTCGGGTACACCCAGTCGAGCGTGAGCCAGCAGATCGCGATCCTCGAGAAGCTGGCCGGCGGCGCGCTGTTCGACCGCCCGGGCGGTCCGAAGCCGGTCCGGATCACGCCCCTGGGAACGGTCGTCCTGCAGCACGGCCGGGACCTGCTGCGCCGGGCCGACGCGATGCACGACGGGATCGAGCGGTTCCGGGCCGGTGACAGCAGGATCGACATCGGCACGTTCCAGACCGTCTCGAACACCCTGCTCCCCCGGATCATCGGTGAGCTCCGTGACGCCCACCCGGGCTGCGACCTCAGGCTGTTCGAGGAGGAGACCGACAGCCCGGACCTCACCGGGCTCGACCTGATGTTCTTCGACGCCCGCCCAGGCGACGGCATCGACGGCATCAAGCTCCTTGACGACCCGTACCTGCTCGTCACCCGCCCGGACGACTTCCCGGCCGCGCCTGTCCCACTCGAATCGCTCGACGAGCTGCCACTGGTCGCCCACCCGGCGATCTGTCACCAGGCCGTCGTCGAGGACTTCCTGCGCACCCACGGCATCCGCCCGCAGTTCGTGTTCCGCACCGAGGGGAACGAGGCCCTGCTGGCGATGGTCCGGGCCGGACTGGGCGCGGCACTGATGCCGCGCCTCGCCGTACTCCGGCACGACGAGAGCCTGGCGCTGCACGAACTCACGCCAGGTCTCCCGCCGCGGGAGATCTTCCTGCTGTGGCAGGCCGGCCGCACGCACTCACCGCTTGCCGCGCACGCGATCGACCTTGCCGTCAAGGCTGCCGCCGACGTCAGCTGACCGTCAGGACCTTCGACGCGGTCTGCGTGCCCTGGTGGTCGGCGTCCGCCAGCCAGACCACGCGGTACGTGAACGTGCCACGCGCCGTCGGCTTGATGCTGAACCCGTACTTGCCGTTGGTCGCCAGCTTCCCGGTCGTCACCGCCACCCACGTCGTACCGGAACGTCGCTGCAGGTACGCCGTCGTACCGGCATGCGGCGGGTTCAGGTACCCGTACATCACCGTCGACGCACCCAGCCGGATCGCGGGCGGCGTCAGGTACGCCGAGAGCGCCGGGTGGACCTGGAGCAACGCTGTCGTGCTGCGCGTGCCCAGCACTCCCGCGCCGCCGTTGTAGCCCCACATGTAGTACGTCGACACCGACGGCTTCTGCGACACCTTGACGATCCCGTTGGCGTCGGTCGTGTACGACCCGACCGTCGACCACTTGGTGGCGGTCTTCGCCTTGGAATAGAGCACCAGCGGTACGCCGGGCAGCTTGCCGCCGTCCAGCCGCGACACGCCCGCCGTCAGCGTGACCGCGCCGGTGTACATGATCGACGCCGCACTCATCCCGAACGTCGCCTTGGACCCGACGAGCCGTACATCGACACCCGGGCCGACCTTGCCCGTCGCGTCCTTCGTCCATACCCGGTACGCGTAGCTGGCTGAGTTCGACAGGCCGCTCTGCGTGTAGCTGCTCGCCGCGCCGTTGTACACCGCCGTACCCGAGGTGGTCAGCGGCGGCGGAGTCGAGCCGACCGCGTTCCGCAGCATCACCGTCGTGTTCGTCGGCTTCGTCCACCGCAGCGCCGCGGCCGCGACGCCACCGGCCACACTGAAGCTGCTCACCGGCGCCGGCGGAGCAGTCAGGTTCAGGTAGTTCTTGTCGATCGACATCTGCACGCCACCGTTGGTCTCGCTGACGTCACCGGCGTACTGATGCACCCGCTGGTGGTTCGCCCAGTACGCCGAGTTGATGAAACGGCTCGTCCCGACCGCGGAACCCCAGTGCGCGAACCATATGTTGTCCGGCCGCGTGTACGCCGTACTCGTGTACGCGCTGTTCAGGTCCGCGCCACCCGACGCGGCACCGACGTACGCGCCGCCCTGGTACCCACGCGCGTTCAGCTCCTGCGTCCAGCCGCTCAGGTACGAGAGCACGGCCGCCTTGCAGGCAGCGGTCGTCGTGTATGCCTCGATGTCGCTGTAGATCGCGCTCCGCTGTGCGAATCCGAGCGCCTGGGCCGCCGCGACCGCGTTGATCGCGGCGTTCCGGCCCTGGGTCAGCGCGGTCGACGCGACCGAGGACATCCGGCTGTTGTACGTCGTGCACGGCGCCTGCAGGCCGACGTCGATCAGCAGGAACTGCCAGCCCTTGCTCGCGTTCGCCGCCACCCAGTCGGCGGTCAGGTTCGGCTGCGCGCACGCCCGCAACCCGCCGCTGATGTAGATCCCGACGCCTTGGTACGTCGGGCGCCACGCGTCCATCGCGGACTGCGCCGGCGCCGCGCAGGTGTCGAACCCGTACCCGGCGAAGTTGCCGGTGGCAACGACTGACGGGGTGACCGCGGCCGGCTGCGCCACCCGCGCCGACGGGGTCTTCGTCACCACCTTGCCGGTCCCGAGGACGCCGTTCGCCGCCTGCTCGGTGCCCGGCGCGTAGTACGCCGTCGCGAGTACGCCGGCGTCGGTGATCGCGCGGCGGAGCATCCCGTCGCTCGACGGCTGCACCGTGGTGAGTGGCTCCAGGATCAGGCCGGAGCTGCGACCAACCAGGTGGGCCGGGCACGTGGTCTGCGCCGTACTGCGGCCCAGGTACACGGCCGGTTTGTCCAGCCGGACACATGCGGTCGGGTCGGCGGCCAGGTCGACCACCGGCCAGCTGGACGGGACGGTCACCTGGTAGCCGCGATAGGACACGGTCTTCGTGTCGGCGGCCGCCGCCTGGCCGGCGACGGTGACGCCCGCCACCAGCGCGAGGGCGAGTGTGAGCCCCCCGGGTCTGAACAACCTCACAATGTTCCCCAGTCTCATCGTCGGGTGGTGCCCCCAAGTGAAGGCGAGCGCCGCTGTCCTGTCGAAGAGCTTCCGGCACTCGCCTCGATGCGAGGATGCTATCGGGTGGCGTTTTGGATCGTTTGGTCCAGAATGTGTTAGAGTCGGCGTCATGGCCAGACCGAGGACCTTCGACGAGGATCGTGCCGTCGACGCCGCGATGCGCGTCTTCTGGACCTCCGGCTACGAGGCGACCTCCACGCAGGACCTCTGCGCGGCGACCGGCCTCGGCCGGAGCAGCATCTACAACACGTTCACCAGCAAGCGCGACCTGTTCGACCGCGCCCTCCGGCGGTACGTCGAGGACTTCAGCGCCGCGCAACTCGAGGTCATCCAGGACGAGTCGCTGCCGATCCGCGAGCGCGTCCGGAGGATCCTGTGGACGGCGGTCGAGCCGCAGCCGGACGACCCGGCCGGCTGCTTCGTGATCAACACGATCGTCGAACTCGGCCCGAAGGAGCCCGAGATCGTCGAGCTCCTGGATCGTGACCACGAGACCAAGCTCGCCGCGCTGACCACCGCGATCCAGGCGGCACAAGCGGCCGGCGACCTCGACGCGGAGCAGGACCCGGCCGGTCTGGCGGCGTACGTCTTCACGGTCCTCGGTGGCCTGCGGGTCGCCGCCCGGCGCGGCGCGTCCCCGGAGAGCCAACGCACGGTCGTCGAGGCGACACTGCGCACCTTCTGATTCCCGCTGCTCCATCGGTCCGGCCTGGCCAGGTTTTGAACCGATTGATCCAATATGAGAGGACATCATGCCCCGAGCCGTCTACCTGCTCGGTCTGGCGATCTTCGCCCAGGGAACCTCCGAGCTGATGCTCGCCGGACTGCTCCCCGAGCTCGCCACCGATCTGCACGTGTCCATCCCGGCCGCGGGCCTGCTGATCTCCGCGTTCGCGGTCGGCATGCTGGTCGGCGCACCGATCCTCGCCGTCGCCACGCTCCGCTGGTCGCGCCGCGTCGCGATGCTCGCGTTCCTCGCGGTCTTCGCCCTCACCCACGTGGCCGGCGCGCTCACCTCGTCGTACGGCGTGCTGCTGGCCACCCGGGTCGCGGGTGCGTTCGTGTACGCCGGGTTCTGGGCGGTCGCCTCGGTGACCGCGATCGAGCTCGCCGGTCCGCAGGCCCGCGCGAAGGCGATGAGCATTCTCGCCGGCGGTCTCACGGTCGCGACCATCGTCGGGCTGCCCGCCGGCACGCTGCTCGGCCAGCACCTCGGCTGGCGCGCGGCGTTCTGGGCGGTCGCCGTACTGTCGGTGCTCGCGATCGCGGGCGTTCTCGCGACGATCCCGCGCGGGCGGTCGGAGCACGTCCCGCAGTTGCGCGACGAGTTGCGCAGCATGGTGAATCCGCAACTCTGGCTCGCGTACGGCACGACCGCGCTGTCGACCGGCGCGATCCTCGTCATCTTCAGCTACCTCGCGCCACTGCTCACCGAGACGACCCGGCTGTCGGACGCCTGGGTGCCCGTGATTCTCGCGCTGTACGGCGTCGGCGCGCTGGCCGGAATCACGATCAGCGGACGCACCGCGGACCGGCGCCCGTTCGGCACGCTCGCGATCAGCCTGACCGGAGTCGTCCTCGCGGCGGTGGTCCTGGCGCTGGCCGCCGGGACGCCGTGGATCGCCGTCCTCGCGATCGTCGCGGTCGGCTCGTTCGGGTTCGCCACCAACCCGGCGGTGAACTCGCGGGTGTTCGGCGTCGCCGGGTCCGCGCCGACGCTGGCGGCCGCGTTCAACATCTCGGCGTTCAACGTCGGGATCACGGTCGGCCCGTGGCTCGGCGGGCTCGCGCTCGACGCGGGCGCCGGCTATCCGTCGGTCGGCTGGATCGGCGCCGGGCTCGGAGTACTTGCCGTCGGCACCATTCCGCTCGCCGTCCGGACGGCTCAACCGGCGTACGCGAGGGCCAGCTCGATGACCGGCGTGTAGCCGTCGCGCCGGGCCGCGGTCCAGGTCGCGGCGCCGCCGGCCAGGTCGTCGGTGGTCATCCGGTAGATCAGCGCCCGGATCAGCATCTGCCCCCAGTGCGGCAGGTGCGCCCAGCGCGCGGCGAGGGCCGGCTCCGCGCCGTACCAGCAGAGGGCGTCCGCGACCGCGACGGCGGACGCCCACGCGGTCGGTCGCCAGTACACCGGCCAGTCGATGATCGCCGGTGGCAACCCGTCGGCGAACATCACGTTCCCGGGCAGGTCGCCGTGCACCACCTGCGACGGCAGCTCCACCGGCCGCCAGGCGTCGACCAGCGGCCCGACCAGCTCGCCGTACGCCGAACTCCCCTGCACCTCCTGCTCCCGCCAGGCGACCCGATCGCCGTCGCACCACGGGTCGCTCCGAGTGTCGATGAAGCCGGGCCGGGGAACCTCAGCCACCGCCTCGTGAAACGCGGCCGCCGCGACAAGCACCTCGTCCTGCCGCCGCACATCGGTCGCCCCGACCAGCAACTCGTTCGCCTCCCATCCGAATGCGACCCACTCCCCGTCCTGGGCCTTCACCGGCCGCGGAACGCGGAACGCGTCCGACTCCGGCAGGACACTCAGTACGTCGCCCCGCCAGGCGCTCTCGCCGTCCGCGCGCTTCAGCACGACGTCGCCGGACCGCCAGGTCTCCCCCTGCCCACCTTGCAGGCGCACCGCCGGTTCCGACACCCCGAACGCCGCCAGCACCCGCTCCTCAGGACCCTCCATCCCGCCACTCTTTCATCCCCACTACTGAGCGGCTGCGCGGGTCGGTGGCCGATCGGCGGGCGGATGGCCTCTAGGATTTCGCGGTGACTGATCTCGACCTGTTCGGCGACCTCGACACCGGCGCGCTCCCGGAACGGCAGCAGCGGATCCTGGTGGTGATCCGGGACTGGGTGACGCGGTACGGGTACCCGCCGAGCAGCCGGCAGCTCGGCGACGCGGTCGGGCTGAAGTCGTCGTCGTCGGTGTCGAAGCACCTGGCCGCACTGGAGGACAAGGGCTTCCTGCGCCGCAGCCCGTCGGTGTCCCGGCCGATCGACGTGCGGATGTTCCTGCAGGAGACCGCTACCCAGTCGGTGAGCGATCAGAACGTCCCGGTCCCGGTCGTCGGTGACATCGCCGCCGGTACGCCGATCTCGGCCGTCGAGCACGTGGACGACGTACTGCAACTCCCCCGCGGGCTGACCGGCCGCGGCACCGTGTTCGGGCTGCGGGTGCGCGGCGAGTCGATGATCGACGCGGCGATCTGCGACGGCGACATCGTCGTGGTCCGCCAGCAGGCCGAGGCGCACTCCGGCCAGATCGTCGCCGCGATGATCGACGAGGAGGCGACCGTCAAGGTGTACCGCCGCCGCAACGGCCACGTGTACCTCGAGCCACGGAACCCGGCGTACGAGGTGATCGACGGCGACAACGCCACCGTGCTCGGCGTCGTCGTGTCGGTCCTGCGCAGCGTTTAGCTCTCCAGATTGGTCTTCAGCCGGGCGAGGTTGGCCGGCATCTCCTTGCGGGACTGCGGTACGACGATCAGCGGGACCAGGACCTTGCCGATGCCGTGACCCTCGAAGTCGAGGTCGATCGTCAGCGTGCTGGCGTCGCGGCCGGCGATCGGCTCGACGGTGACGTTGACGGTCGCGCGGATCGGGCCGTCCTCGCCGCGGACCGCCCACGAGCGCGGCGGGTCGAAGACGGTCAGCCGAGACGTCACGTCGCGTTCACGGCCGCCGATCTTGCGGGTGGTCAGGCACTTCGCGCCGACGACCGGCTCGCCGCCCTCCAGGTGGCCGCCGGTGACGCCGGCCTGCCATTCGGGGAAGTGGTTCGGGTCGGTGACGTACGCGAACACCTCGTCCGCGGTCCGCTCGACCTCGACCTTCGTCACGATCGTTGTCATCTCGGTTCTCCTTCCAGGCGTTCATGGAGCAGGTCCAGCTGGGCCGGGTTCGTGGTGAGTCGGGCGGCGCGTTCGTCGGCGGCGTGCGCCTCGGCGGGGCGGTCCAGGTCGCGGAGGAACTGGGCGCGCGTGGCGTGGAAGAGCGGGTAGGTGTCGAGGTCCGCGGCCAGTGCGTCGAGCTCTTTGAGGGCGGTGGCCGAGTCCTGCACGTACGAGAGGGCGATCGTCCGGTGCAGGCACGTGACCGGGCTCGGTTGCAGGGTCAGAAGCATGTCGTAGAGGACGAGGATCTGCGGCCAGTCCGTGTCGTCCCAGCTCGCGGCCTCGCTGTGGCAGGCGGCGATCGCGGCCTGCAGCTGGTACGGGCCGGGGGCGCGGTGGCGGCGGGCGGTGCGCGTGAGCAGGGCCGTCGCTTCGGTGATCGCGGTGTGGTCCCAGAGCGAGCGGTCCTGGTCCGCGAGCAGGACCAGGTTCGGGGTGAAGCGGGCCGCCGTACGGGCACGGTGCAGGCGGATCAGGGCGAGCAGGCCGGCGACCTCCGGCTCGTTCGGGAGCAGGCCGTGGAGCAGTGCGGTCAGCCATTCCGCGTCGTCGACGAGGTCGCGCGAGTGCGCGCGTTCCGCCGTACTGGACAGGTAGCCCTCGTTGAAGAGCAGGTAGATGACCGTCAGTACTTCGGTCAGCCGCTCGGGCAGCTCGTCGTCGCGCGGGATCCGGTACGGGATGCCCGCGTCGGTGATCTTGCGCTTCGCCCGGGTGATCCGCTGCGACACGGCCGACTCCGACGCGAGGAACGCCGCCGCGATCTGCGCCGTCGTGAGCCCGCACACGACCCGGAGCGTGAGCGCGACCTGCGCCTCGCGGGCGAGGGCCGGGTGGCAGCAGATGAAGATCAGCCGGAGCCGGTCGTCCGGCGGCGGCTGCTCCGGTTCCCGCAGCAGCGCGAGCTTGGCCCGGTAGTTCTCCTGCCGCCGCAGTACGTCGAGACCTCGGCGCTTCGCCACCGTGAACAACCAGGCGTCCGGCCGCTCCGGGATCCCTTCGACCGGCCAGCGCCGGAGCGCGACCTCGACCGCGTCCTGGACCAGGTCCTCGGCCGCGGCGAAGTCGCCCAGCAACGACACCAGCCCACCCGCCAGCCGACCCGCATGATCACGCACCACGCGGGCCAGCTCGTCCTCACTGGTCACATTTCCGCGACCGGACGGATTTCGATCACCGGGCAGGCCGGCCATGTCTTCACCATCCGGAGGGCCTCGTCCAGGTCCTCGACATCGATCTCGGTGAACCCGGACACCACCTCTTTGCCCTCGATGAACGGACCATCGGTGGTCAGCGTCGCGCCGTCGAGCCGCACCGTCGTCGCGGTCTCCCGGCCCTGGAGCTTGCTGCCCCGGCTGGTGATCTTGTCCGCGTGGTCGTCGAACCACTGGTACACCCGCCGGTACGCCTCCTCCTTCTCGGCCGGCGCCAGCGCCTCGAAGTCCTTCGCGAACTGCTCGGTCTCGATGAACATCAGCACGTACTTCACCCGCACACCTCCTTCAGGCCAGTGTGGCGTAGAGGTCGACACCGTTCCCGGACGGATCGGCGACGGTCGCGTAACGCATCCCCCACGGCGCGTCGTACGGCGCCTGCAGGCTGGTCACCCCGGCGGCGACGAGTTCGGCGTACGTCGAGTCCACCTCGGCCGGCGTGCCGTACTCGAAGGTGAGGAACGCGCGGCTCGACGCCGGCGGCGTCCAGTGCGCGGTGATCTTGCCGCGCGCCTCGTCGGTGTCGAGCATCAGGTGCAACCCGTTCGGCAGGTCGCAGCCGGCGTGGTCGTCCGGCATGTACTGGTCGCGCTCGAACGTGAGCCCGAGCCGGGCGTAGAACTCGATCGCGGCGCCGAGGTCGGACACGACGACGTCGATGATCTTCACGGTGCTGATCGGGGTAGCCACTGCACTTCTCCTCTGCTGAACGAACAACTCTCATCCAGCAGACGATCGGCGTACGCCGGGATCCGACACTCTGACAGGGTGGGCCCATGAATCGACCGTTCTTCGCCCGGATGTACGCGCGGGTCCGGCCCACGCTCGACCAGGCCGGCGCGGCCGATCACCGCCGGCGGCTGCTCGCGGGTACGACGGGCCGGGTGATCGAGGTCGGCGCCGGCGACGGCGGCAACTTCGCGCACTACCCGCCCGAGGTCACCCACGTCCTCGCCGTGGAACCCGAGCCCTTCCTCCGCGCCCATGCCCTGCACCAGGCGTCGACTGCGCCGGTCCCGGTCGAGGTCGTCGAGGGTACGGCGGACCACCTGCCGGCTCCGGACGCGTCGGCCGACGTGGTCGTGGTGTCGCTCGTCCTGTGCTCGGTCCCCGACCAGCAGGCCGCCCTCGCCGAGGCCCGGCGGGTACTGCGTCCCGGCGGCGAGCTCAGGTTCTACGAACACGTCGCCGCCGAACCCGGCCGCCTCGCCACCGTCCAGCGGATCGCGGACGCCACCCTGTGGCCGCTGCTGGTCGGCGGCTGCCACACCCACCGCGACACGGCGGCCGCGATCACGGCCGCCGGTTTCGCCATCGAGGAACTGGACCGCTTCCAGTTCCCGCCCGACCGGGTGACCCCGGCCGGGCCGCACATCCTGGGCCGCGCCCGGCTCACGGGGTGAGGTCGGTAGCGGCCCGCCCCTCCGGGAAGTACATCGGCACCGACGCCTGGTCGTGGACGATCTGCCACTCGCCGTCGGTCCGCCGCCACGCCGCGGTCCAGCGCACCCACATGCCGGCCTCGGCGCCGTTCACGAGCGTGCCGCTGATCCGGTTCACGGCGTACGTCACCGCGAGGTCGCCGTCGACCAGCACGGTCAGGTCGCGGACCTCGTACCCGAGCGGGGTCCGGTAGACCGTGAACACCTTCTCCCAGTTCTGCAGCTTCTTCTCCGCGCCGAGGTGCCGCAGCGGCGCCTCGACGTCGAACGAGACCACGTTCGGCGCGAAGATCGTCTTCAGCGCGCCCAGGTCCCCGGTCCGGATCCCGTCCAGCAACGTCTCGATCCGCTCCCGGATCTCCAGCTCTGACTTCGCGTTGTTCGTCATACCCGGTACGACGGGACAGGTCCGCGTAATGTCAGACCTCACACTTGCGCGAGCCGTTTCGTCGTACCGGGTATGAGCGAGAGGACCGACATGGCCGAGCCCGGCCTGGACGTGATCATGAGCGAGCGGCGGCAGCTGATCAACCTGGCGTACCGCCTGCTCGGGTCGCTGGCCGACGCGGAGGACGTGGTGCAGGAGACCTACGCCCGGTGGTACGCGATGACCCTGGACGAGCGGCACGTGATCGAGAACCCGGCCGCCTGGCTGACCAGGGTCGCGAGCCGGATCTGCCTGGACCAGCTGCGCTCCGCGCGGGCCCGTCGCGAGCGGTACGTCGGCGAGTGGATCCCGGAGCCGCTGCCTGACGACGTCGACGGCCCCGCCGATCCCGCGGACCGGATCACGCTGGACGAGTCGGTGAACATGGCGTTCCTGGTCGTGCTGGACGCGATGACGCCCGCCGAGCGGGTGTCGTTCATCCTGCACGACGTGTTCCGGTACCCGTTCCCGGAGGTCGCCGAGATCGTCGGCCGGACCCCCGCGGCCTGCCGGCAGCTCGCCTCGTCGGCGCGCCGGCGGATCCGCGAGTCCCAGTCCCCGACTCCGCCGTCGGCGCGGAGGGCGGAGCTGGTCCGGGCGTTCAAGGCGGCCTGGGAGGCCACCGACATCCAGGCGATCGTGAAGCTGCTCGATCCGGACGCCACCGCGGTCGCGGACGGCGGCGGGCTGGTGACCGCGTTCCTCGATCCGATCCACGGCGGTCCGCAGGTCGCGCAGCGCTTCACCCAGCTGCCGGTGTTCCGGCACGGCCGGACGATCCTCGAGCGGATGGTCAACGGTCAGCCGGGCCTCGTCATCGAGTTCGAGGGCAAGGTCGAGACCGTGCTCGCGTTCGACTTCGCGGGCGACCTCATCACGAACATCTGGACGGTCAGGAACCCGGAGAAACTGCGCCCCTGGATGCACTGACCAGCGTCATCACGGTCTCCTGCGCACACGCCTTGTTGACGCCGATCCCGCCGCGCGCGCCGCGTTTGATCCAGCCCGCCACGTAGTGCCCCGGCCGGCCGACGACGGCGCCGCGGACGTTCGGCACGATCCCCCGGCCGGTGTCGAACGGCAGACCGTCGACCGGCCGGCCCTCGAACCCGATCGCGGTGAACAGGTTGCCCGCAGCAATGACCTCGCCGGTGTCCAGGGTCAGCCCGGCGGACGTCCAGGCGGCCGGCCGGGCGTGGTACCGCAGCTCGACCCGGTCCCCCGCAACCGCGAGCAGCTCCCGCAGGGCCGGTTCGGTGTACGCCGCTTCGTCCGGACCGCGGCGGCCGAGCAGCACGACCTCCTTGATCCCACTCGCCGCGAGCGTACGCCGTACCTCCGGCGGCACGTCCATCGTGCGGTCACTCAGCAGCACCCGGGCGATGTCGATCGCGACGTTCCCGTTGCCGACGACAACCGCCCGCGGCCCTACCAGAGCGGGCGGCGGTGCCGTGCCTGGCCGCCCGTTGTACCAGGCAACAAAGTCCTCCGCCGTACAGGCCGCGTCCTCACCGTCAATCCCGAGCCGCCGGCTACTCCGAGACCCAACCGCATGCACGACCGCGTCGAAACCGTCGCTCGGCAGCGCGGCCGCGTCCGTTCCTGGGCGCCAGTGGACACGCGGATGCCGGACCAGCCGTTCGAAGTTGTCGATGATCTGCTTCGTCTGCGGATGATCCGGCGCGACCCCGAACCGAACCAGCCCACCGAGGTGCTCACTGCGATCCACCACCGTGATGTCAGCCGTTGTCCGCAGCAACAACTCGCGCGTCGCGTACATCCCCGCCGGCCCGGCGCCGACGACCAGCACCCGGCGCGGACCACCGCCCCACACCTGGTACGAGACCGGCTCCCAGGTGTCCAGATCCGTCGCCTCCAGCGGCTCCCGATCGGCGAAGTACGCCGCGTTCCGCTCGACGTCCGCCGCCGCCGACTCGTCGGCCGGCTTCGCGGCGTCGACCGGGCAGATGTCCGCACACGCACCACAGTCGATGCACGTCCGCGGATCGACGAACAAACTCGCACCGGTCCCGAACCCGGGCTCGCCCGGCGACGGATGGATGCTGTTCATCGGGCAGACCGCGACGCAGCTCGCATCCGAGCAGCAATCCCCCGAGATCGCGTAGCTCACAGCAGCCCGGTCCGCCGATACACCCGGGACGCGGCCGGCGTCAGCAGGCCGACCGAGCCGAGGAAGTCCATCAGGTTCGCGCAGCTGGTCCGCAGCAGTGACCGGTGATGCTCGTTCTGCCGCGCCTCGCGGACGGCCCGGTCCGCGTCCAGCCCGGCGTTCACGTACACCTCGCGCCCGACCATGCTCGACACGATCATGTCGGCCGCGATCGCGATCACCAGCGCACTCACCCACCGCCGCCCACGGCCCGCGTTCGCCAGCCGCTCGCGGGTCTCCTCGCGCGCGAACACCATGTGCCGCGACTCCTCGACCACGTGGATGTGGTTCACGGTCCGTACCAGCGGCTCGACCCGGTTGTCCCGCATCCAGTCCCGCTGCATCACGTCCAGGACCTCCTCGGCGACCAGAATCGCGGCGTACGCCGACTCGCCGGTCGCGACGGTCTTGAACATCCGCCCGAGCTCACGCGCCAGCAACCGCGGCCGGTACGCCGGGTCCACCAGCCGGCCGGACGCCTTCGCGAACATGATCGAGTGCCGGCACTCGTCCGCGATCTCGGTCAGCGCCCACTGGAACTCCGGACTCCGCGCGGGCTTGTCGTAGATGTCGCGCAGGATCAGCTGCTGCAGGATCATCTCGAACCAGATCCCGGTCGTCGCCGTCGACGCGGACTCGTGCCGGGTCAGCTCGCGCTGCTGCGCCTCGGTCAGCTCGTCCCAGTACGGCGTGCCGTACAGCGTGCTCCATTCCGGCGACATCCCGTACCCATCGCCGACCGGGGCGTCCCAGTCGATCTCCGTCTCGGGATCGCGGGACAGCCGGCTCGCCGACCCCAGCAACCGTTCAGCGGTCTGGTCCATCGCACACCTCCGGGGCGATATGACATCGTCTATGTAACATAACTGATGGTTCACGCTTCTGTCGAGATGCGCTTCGATGTAACGCCCGCTACAGTGTCGACTGTGACGGATCGATGGCTGGTCTTGCTGGTACGGATCCCGGCGGAGCCCTCGCGGCACCGCGTGGCGGTGTGGCGCGAGCTGCGGAAGGCCGGGGCGCTGTCCCTCGGGCAGGGCGTCTGGGCGGTCCCGGAGCTGCCGGTCTTCGAGGCCGCCATCCAGCGGACCACCGAACTGGTCGCCCGCGCCGAGGGCGAGGTGACGGTACTCGAGGCGGCCGGGAAGGACGCGGCCGACGGCGCCCGGCTGCGCGGGCTCTACGACGAGGCCCGGCGGGCGGATTGGACCGAGTTCCTGGCCGACTGCCGGAAGTTCGAGGACGAGATCGCCAAGGAGATCCGGATCGAGAAGTTCACGCTGGCCGAGCTCGAGGAGGAGGAGCAGAGCCTCGATCGCCTGCGCCGCTGGCACCGCGATCTCACCAGCCGCGACGTCTTCGGTACGCCGGAAGCCGCCGAGGCCACCGCCCGGCTCAAGGACTGCGTCGCCTGCTGCGAGGAGTACGCCGAGCTCGTGTTCCGCGTCCTGCACCAGCTCCCGGGTGATGCCCGGTGAAGAAGATGTGGCCGCTCTACGCCGCCGGCTTCACCACCGCGTTCGGCGCCCACGCGATCGCGGCGAACCTCGGCGGTCTGTCGTCCGACGCGGTCAAGTCACTGATGACACTCGGCATCCTGCTCGCGCTGTACGACGGCGCTGAGGTGCTGCTGAAACCCGTCTTCGGCACAATCTCGGACCGCATCGGCGCCCGGCCCGTCCTGCTGTTCGGCCTGATCGGCTTCGCGGTTGCCTCCGGCACCTATGTGGTCGCGGACCGGCCCGGCTGGCTGTGGGTCGCCCGGCTCGGCCAGGGCGCTGCGGCGTCGGCCTTCTCCCCCGCCGCGTCCGCGCTCGTCGCCCGGCTCAATCCGTCGGCGAAACACGGGCGGGCGTTCGGCAGCTACGGCTTCTACAAGAGCCTCGGGTACACGGCCGGACCGTTGCTCGGCGGCGGAATCGTGTGGCTCGGCGGATTCCGCCTGCTGTTCGGGGTGATGACGGTCCTCGCGGTGGCCGTCGCCGTCTGGGCGCTGGTCGTCGTACCGGTCGTCCCGCCGTTGCCGCGGACCCGGCAGACCGTGCTGGACCTGGCGCGCCGGATCACCGACCCGGCGTTCCTGCGGCCGACCGCGGCGCTGGCCGCGGCGACGGCGGCGTTGTCGGTCGGCGTCGGGTTCCTGCCGGTCACGGGCGCGTCGGACGGGCTCGGGACGATCGCCACCGGAGCGGCCGTTTCCTTGCTCGCGGCAACGGCCGCCGTGGTCCAGCCGCGATCCGGTCGGGCGCTCGACGCGGGCAAGCTGACCACCCGCGCGGGCATCGCGATCGGCCTCGGTCTGGCGGCCGCGGGCTTCGTCTGCGCCGCACTGCCGGGCGTGGTGTTCCTGCTGATCGCGGCCGCGCTGATCGGCGCCGGGACGGGTGTGATCACGCCGCTCGGGTTCGCGGCACTCGCGGCCGGCACGCCACCGGAGCGGATGGGTCAGACGATGGGCACGGCCGAGCTCGGCCGGGAGCTCGGCGACGCCGGCGGCCCGCTGCTCGTCGCCGCCGTCGCGTCGATCGCGGTACTGGACGCCGGGTACGTCGTACTCGCGGTCCTGCTCGCGCTCGGGCTGCTCATACTCCGCCCGGCACGAAGCTGAACAGGCTCTCACCCTTCACCAGAGGTTCAGGTATGCCGGTGAAACGGTGCACGCCGACGCCGAAGCCGGCCTCCTTGTCCGACACCCACACCCGCTCGAAGCCGCCGGTCTCGAACCAGTCGCAGATCGACGGCACCAGGTCCGGGTCGCCGCGGTGCCGGGTCCAGATCACCGTCGCGCCGGTCCGGCAGAACATCCGGCTGCCCGCGATCGTGCGCCGGATGTCGCCGTTCGTGATGTTGCCGAAGATGCCGGTGAGCAGCACCAGTTCGGCCGGCACGAACCCGCCGTAGTGATCCGTCAGCGAGGCGTCACCGGTGACCACCTCGACCCGCTCCGGCGCCTGCTCCCGCGCGGTGGCGGCCAGCTCCGGATCCAGCTCGACCAACCGCCCACGGACGTCGGCGGCCCGCGGGTGATCCCGCAGCACGCCGAGCAGGTCGCGACCCTGTCCCGCACACAGGCTGATCACCGGGATCGGCCCGTCCGGTGCCCGATCCAGCGCCGCCCGCACCTGCGCCTGCACGGTCAGCAACCGCTGCGCGAGTTCGGATCCCGGGTCGTCGTACCGCTGATGCCATACCCGCCAGTCCACGTGCGCACCCTACGACCCCCGCGGGTCCGATGATCTGTAACCTCACAGTGACCGACAGGCAGGAACTTCCGGGCCCGATGGATAGTTGTTCTTCCGGAGCCCGTGCGCGATCAGAGGAGAGTCATGGCAAGGCGTGTCGAACAGAAGGCTGCGGCCCGTGAGCGGATCGCCGCGCAGCAGGCCGCCCAACGGCGGGCCGAGCAGCGCCGGCGGCTTCTGCTCGCGGTGGGTGCGGTCGTTCTGGTCGTGGTGATCGTGGGCGGGCTGATCACGATCCGGCTGGTCGGCGGCGGCAAGAAGACCGCGCAGGCGCCTAGCGGCGCGCTCGACCCGGCGCTGGTCACCGCGCTCGGCTCGATCCCGGACTCCACGTTCTCCACCGTCGGCAGCTCCGGCGTGACGACGGCGCCGTCGGCGATCAACAACCAGCCGGCACTGACCGCGAACGGCAAGCCGAAGGTGCTCTACATCGGCGCCGAGTACTGCCCGTTCTGCGCCGCCGAGCGCTGGCCGGTCGTCGTCGCGCTGTCCCGCTTCGGCACCTTCAAGGACCTCGGTACGACCCACTCCGCCTCCGCGGACGTGCACCCGAACACGCCGTCGCTGTCGTTCCACGGCTCGACGTACACGAGCCAGTACCTGTCCTTCACCGGCGTCGAGACGACGACCAACGAGGTCGAGGGCAACAGCTACAAGCCGCTCGACACCCCGACGGCCGAGGACCAGGCGACGCTGCAGAAGTACGACAACGTGCCGTACGTCGCGAAGGACAGCGCCGGGTCGATCCCGTTCATCGACATCGGCAACAAGTTCATCGGCTCCGGCGCGACGTACTCCCCCGACGTGCTGGCCGGCAAGACCCAGGCGCAGATCGTCGACGCGCTGAAGGACCCGTCCAGCCCGATCACCAAGGCCGTCATCGGATCGGCCAACGTCTACACGGCGGCGATCTGCAAGATCACGAACAACCAGCCGTCGAACGTGTGCACGAGCGCGGCAGTCACCGCGGCCGCCGGCAAGCTCGGCGCGGCGAAGGGCTGACCATGACCGGCACCACAGCGCGGTCCTCGTCGCGCACTTCGCTGGGCGTGATCCCATGGGCCACGCTGGCCGTCTCGATCGCGGGGCTGGCAGTGGCGGCGTACCTGACCTACGAGCACTTCACCGCCGGTACGACGCTCGCCTGCCCGGACACCGGCGTGGTCAACTGCGCGAAGGTCACCAGCAGCCAGTACTCCAAGGTCTTCGGCATCCCGGTCGCGCTCCTCGGCCTGCTGTTCTTCGTCGGCATGACCGCACTGTCGGTCCCCCCGATGTGGCGTACGCCGTCCCCGTGGCCCGGCCGGCTGCGGCTGGTCGGCGTACTCACCGGCGTGGTCTTCGTCTGCTACCTGATCTGGGCCGAGCTCTTCCAGATCAACGCGATCTGCCTGTGGTGCACCGTCGTCCACGCCCTCACCTTGGTGTTGTTCGGCCTGGTCATCGTCCGCCTCGCGCTGGTGCCACCCGCGTCCTGACCAGCGCCCACGGCAGACTTCCGGTCGGCCAATACCCGGTGCCGGTCTGCAACATTCGACGCGGGGCAGGTAGCATGGTGTCTCGATCGCGCACACAGGAGCGGTGAATTCTGAAAGCCGTGTTCCTGGGCACTCTCTGGGCGACCCTCTGGACGACACCGGGTGGCGTCTCGTCGGCGGGTCGGTCCCCGCGCGGTCCGGCGTTCCGCCACGGCCCGGTCGTGGCACGACACAGGAGGAAATGTTGGCCCGACGAGGTCAGCGCCAGCCCGGCGCTACCCGTTCCGCACCCCGTCGCCGGCGTCGCGTCCGCGACGGTGAGTCCGACGGTCTGATCCAGGTTCTCGCGCAGGCTGTCCGCGAGGTCGAGAACGCGGTCACCCGCGCCGCGATCAAGCCGTCGACCCGGACGAAGTTCCAGGTCGTCGCACTGCTGGTCCGCGAGGAGCGGGCCCGGGTGAACGGCGACGCCGCGGCCACCGAGGCGTACCGGACCGAGCAGCTCCGGCGGCTCGACGGGATCGCGACGATCCTGGCCAAGACCGCCGCGCTGGAGCCGTCGCTGCTCGTGCTGCTCGCCGAGGACGCGGTGATCTCGGAGGCGGCGGCCGCGCTCAAGCGGCAGATGATCGAGGAGGCCGGCCTGGAGGCTCCCGAGGAGCCCGAGCCGGCCGAGCCGGCGGCCGTCCCGGAGACCCAGGCCCGGCGGGTGGTGCCGCAGGCCGTGGTGTCCCGGCAGCTCGCCAACCCGTTCCTCGCCCCGGACTTCTCCGCGGCCCCGAACCGCCCCGCCGGCCCGAGCCGGCTCGGCGGCTGGGAGCTGATCGGCCCGCTGCTGCGCTCGTTCGAGCACGCGGCCGCCTCGGCCACCATGACGCTGCCGGACCCGACCTCGCTGCGGCTGGCCGGCGGGATCGACGCCCTCCGGCTCCGCGGCCTAGAGCTGATGCCGCACCAGGCCCGGCTGATCGCCGCCGCCGCGGAGGGCCACCGGACGTTCCTGCTCGCCGACGAGCCCGGCCTCGGCAAGACCGCCCAGGCGCTGCTCGCCGCACAGGCCGCAAACGCGTACCCGCTGCTGGCCGTCGTACCGAACGTCGTCAAGACCAACTGGGCCCGCGAGGCCGGCCTCTGGACCCCGCGCAAGGTCCCAACGGTGATCCACGGCGACGGTGACTCGATCGACGGGTTCGCGGACATCGTGGTGGTGAACTACGAGGTCCTCGACCGGCACGTCGGCTGGCTCGGCGACCTCGGGTTCCGCGGCATGGTCGTGGACGAGGCGCACTTCATCAAGAACAAGAAGTCGCAGCGCTCCCGGAACGTGCTCGAACTGTCCAACCGGATCCGCTCCCGGACCACCCGGCCGCTGCTGATGGCGCTCACCGGTACGCCGCTGATCAACTCGATCGAGGACTTCACCGCGATCTGGGAGTTCCTCGGCTGGGTCGACGAGAAGGCGCCACGGGCCGAGCTGATGGAGAAGCTCGACGCCACCGACCTGACCCCGGCCGACCCCGGGTTCGCGGCGGCCGCCCGGGCCAGCGTGATCGACATGGGCATCGTCCGGCGCCGCAAGGTGGACGTCGCCGCGGACATCCCGGCCCGCCGGATCGCGGACCTGCCGGTCGAGCTGGACGGCGCCCTCGGGCGATCGATCCGGGCCGCCGAGCGGGAGCTCGCCGACCGGCTGGTCGAGCGGTACCGGACCGCGCTGGAGACCCGGCGTTCGGGTGCCGTCGTGGACGGCATCGACCACGACCTGGTCCGCCAGGTGGCCGGCTGGGAGCGGACCGAGATGGCCGCGAAGAAGACCGGCGACAACGTGTTCAGCCTGTTCCGCCGGATCGGCCAGGCGAAGGCCGGCCTGGCCGCCGACTACGCCGCGCAGCTGGCGCAGAACGTCGGCAAGGTGGTCTTCTTCGCCCGGCACATCGAGGTGATGGACACCGCCGAGGAGCTGTTCGCCGAGCGCGGCATCAAGTACTCCTCGATCCGCGGCGACCAGACGTCCCGGACGCGGCAGAAGAACATCGATGCCTTCGTCAACGATCCCGACGTGTCGATCGCGGTCTGCTCACTGCTCACCGCGGGCGTCGGCCTGAACCTGCAGGTCTCCTCGAACGTCGTCCTCGCCGAGCTCTCCTGGACGAACGCCGAGCAGACCCAGGCGATCGACCGGGTGCACCGGATCGGCCAGGACGAGCCGGTCACCGCGTGGCGGATCATCGCCGCGCAGACCATCGACACCCGGGTCGCCGACCTGATCGACGCCAAGGCCGGCCTGGCCGCCATGGCCCTCGACGGCTCCGACGAAGAGGTCAGCTCCTCCGCCGACTTCCAGCTAGAAGCCCTGACAGCCCTCCTAACCCAAGCCCTCGCGACCGCCACCTGATGAACCTCTTCCTCGAGTCGTGGGATTCGGTGGGCGACACGGCGTATCGGCGACCTCGATCCACGACTCGCGGTGGCGGACGCCAGCCAAACGCTACGACTCGGCGGGGGTTGAGGTCAGCTCGCCTACCGGTAGGTCGGTGTCGAGGGTGTTGGTGGGCGGGGCGAGGGGGCAGGTCCAGTCGGGGCTGTAGGCGCAGGACGGGTTGTAGGCGAAGTTCAGGTCGACGACAAAGCGGCCGGTGGACAGGTCGCTGCCGAGGTCGGCGCCCTTGACGGTGTCGATCAGGTAGCGGCCGCCGCCGTACGTCTGCTGATTCCTGTCCTTCACGGGGATGAAGAGGCCGCCGCCGTAGGACTCGAGCCACCAGACGTCGAGGTTCCCGATCGGGAGATGCAAGGTGCCCACGAGGGAGAACGGGATCACGCCGTCGGTGGCCGACTGGAACTCCCAGCTGTCGGGCTTCACGTCGGTGTCGATGGTGGTCTCGTAGCGGAACTGGGGGTTGTACGAGGCGACCGGCGCTCCGCGATACATGGCGCGGTCTTGGCCCGGGACCGGGGATGCTGGGTGGTGGGTCAGGAGGTTGTTGCGGGTGGTTTGCCAGTGGGCGTGGGCCTTGGCTGGGTCGGGTTCGGCGCGAACGGCGGCGTACAGCTCGAACACCCGCCGGCGCCAGTCCCCCACCGCAAGCGCCGCCGCCCCGAACCGCGCGCCAGCAGGTACGACGCGATCGGCTCGGGTACCAGCATCACCTGTCAGCTCGTTCTCCGGATCCATCGGATCTCCTGTCAGCTCTTGAGGGCCTCGGCGGACTGGGGCCAGTACTTGTGGATCTTGTCGAGGTACGACTGCGCCTGCGGGCCGGCCTTCCGGCCGCGGGCGAAGATGCGCATGTTGCCGCCGCCGGCGTTGTAGCCGAGGGCAAGCAACTCGTCCTTGGTGTACAGGTCGGCGCGCTTCGCCGGCAGCCGTTTCGCCAGGTCGTGCAGGTGCCAGGCCGCGGCCTCGATCGCCAGCGCCGGGTTGTCCGGCAGCTCTTCCCACTTCCGCTTCGCGAAATCCCGGCCGCGTTTCGTCTCGTCGAATGCGGCCTTGTGCATGTTCGCGATCCCGAACGCCGGGTTCGAGTCGACCTCCGCCCATTGCCGCTCGAACTTCGGGTCGTGCGGCTTGTACGACTCGGCATACAGGATCGCCATCAGCAGCTGCGGATTCACTCCCGCCTGCTTCGCGGACCGCCGTACGTCGGTTGCGAAGTGGGCCGGGTCGTAGTCGTCGTACCAGGCCTTCGCCGCCGTCGCGCTCGGTTTCGCGGGCTTCGCCGTGGTGGTCGTCTTCACCGTCGGGACGGGTTTGTCCCCGGTCGTCCTGTCCGAGCACGCCGCCCAGACGCCGACGAGAAGCACCCCGATCGCCGCCCAGCCCCACCGCTTCGACACCTGCACCCCGCCAAACCTACCGTCCGCTGCCGGGGACCGCGGGTTGGAGTGGGACGGGACGCCGACCGCGCTCGGAGTACGCAGCGTGCTCGACGTACCGCTCGCGAGTCCCGGCGTACGGTCGGTGTGCTCGGGCTGTACCGCCCGAAGCTGCCCGACGCGGGGCGGTCCAGCACACACCGGTGGCCTCCGGTTCGCTGGGAACCGGAGGCCACGCGGTTGCTTCAAGCGACTGTTACTTGCCCTGGAGGACGCTGAACAGGTGGGTGTGGTCGTTGGTGCCGAGGACCGCTTCGGCACCCGGGCCGTTGGCCCAGACCGGGATGCCCGCGCCGGTGTGCTGCTGGCTCGGGCCGGACGCGACCGGGGCCTTGCCGTCGCCGCCGAAGCCGGCGGTGCCGTAGGTCAGGGTCAGGGTCTGGCCGTCCTTGGTGGTCACGTTGGTCGAGTAGCCGGTCGGCAGGCCGGTGCCGCTCGCGTCCTCGCCGACGATCTGGCTGGTGTGCGAGTGGTCCGCGGTGACGACGATCAGCGTGTCCGGGTGGGTCTTCTGGTAGTCCAGCGCGACACCGACCGCCTTGTCGAAGTTTACCGTCTCACCGAGCTGGCCGCAGGCGTTGGTGGCGTGGTCCTGCTTGTCGATCGAGGCGCCCTCGACCTGCAGGAAGAAGCCCTTCTTGTTCTCCAGCAGGCTGATCGCCTTCGACGTCAGGTCGGCCAGGCTCGGCTCGTTCGCCGGGCGCTGGTTCTCCTGGCAGGCGGCCGGGGTGTTGCCCTTGCCGAGGGACGCGGCCGGGCCGGTCCACTCCAGCGACATGTTGCTCTTGTTGAACAGGCCCAGCACCGGCTTGCCGGCCTTGACCGACTTCAGCCCGGCGGCGTCGGTGACGTACTGGATGCCGTTCTGCTTGGCCTGGTCGACCACGGTCTTGCCCGCGTACGGGCCGCCGGTGATCTGCTGCTCGAACCGTCCGCGGCCACCGCCCAGCAGCACGTCGACCTTGTGGTCGACCTCCTGCTCCGCGATCGAGCCGAGACCTCCGGCCGCCTTGGTCTCCTTCGGGCAGTTGGCCATGTCGGCCGGACCCTGGCAGCCGCGCAGCGACATGTGCGAGGCGAGCACCGCCGGGGTGGCGTCGGTGATCTCCGCGGTGGAGACGTTGCCGACCTTCAGGCCGCGCTGCTGGGCCAGCTCGAGTACGGTCTGGTAGTTCGTACCGGGGACGTTGTCGGCGCTGCTCGGACCCTGCGAGATCCGCTCGTCGATGGTCTTCTTGCCGGTCGCCCAACTGGAGCCGGTGGAGGCCGAGTCCGGGTCGTAGTCCGGCAGGTACGGCGCCTTGGCGCCCGGCTTCACCGACCAGGTCGTGTCGAAACCGGTGTACTTCGCGCGGTCGACGTTCAGCTTGTTCTGGACGCCCTGGTAGTACCGCGCCGCCGTGATCTCCTGGGTCCCCATGCCGTCGCCGAGGAAGAAGATCACGTTCTTCGGCCCGCGCTGCGGGTTGTGCTTCTCGGCCTGGGCCGAGTCGAACGCGCCGCTGGCGGAAAGCGCTTGCTAGGATTGCGTGATGATCTACGAGCTGAACCATGTCGGTGGGCGGGTGCAGGATCTCGACGCGAGCCTGGCGTTCTACGGCGGGCTCGGCGCGGAGGTCGTGGACCGGTTGTTCATGAGCGGGTCGCGAGTGAGCCGGGTGCACCTCCAGGTCGCGACCGGGCTGGTCGAGCTGCTGCACCACGAGCAGGCGGACCCGGACGCGACGTACGGGCTGAACCATGTCGGATTCATGACCGACGACCTCGACGGGGACTACGCACGGTTGATCGCACTCGGGTACGACGAACTCTCGTCACCACGGGTCGCCGGCAGCGGGCAGGGGCGGCTGGCGTTCCTGTCCGACCCGAACGGCGTACGCGTCGAGCTGCTGCAGCGGTCCGAGGAGTTCCGGGTAGCACCGATCACGTCAGGTCCGGTGCGGGCACTGTCGTACGTCGGTCTCGCGGCCCCGGACGTCGACGCCGCCACCGAGTTCTACGGCACCCACCTCGGGATGGAACAGATCGCCGACGACACGTTCAGCCTGGGCCAGGACGCCGTCAAACTCTTGCCCTCAGCAACCACCCCGATCGCTCACCTCGGCCTGACCACCACCGCACCACGCCCCACAACCACAGACCCCGACGGCAACCACCTGCACTTCCTCTGACCACACCCGGCCGGCACGCACTGGGAGCGGTTAGGTGTTTGCGTGGGCGGCGACGCGAGTCAGGAGCTGGCGCCACGACTCGAGGGGTGCGACCTGTAGGCCCACGACCTTTCCCGCGTCGTCCGCGCGCCGCAGTGCGACCGCGGCCGCGAAGTCGGGATCGCGCTCGAACGCCCGTACCTCGTCCGCCGTCATCGCCCCGCCCTGCGCCACCAACGTACGGCGACTCGACGCCGACAACCGCTCCGCGTGCACGGCATCCGTCGCCACCAGGTACCGCTTGGCGACCACGTGCAGCTCGACCAGCCGCGCCACCCTCTCCCCCAGCAGCCCACGCACCGCCGCCGCGCCGTTCCGTCCGTGCCCGGCGTCGTCACCTGGCCGCAGCAGATGCCCCACATCGTGCACCAGCCCCGCGACCTGCAACTCCTCGTCCGCCGGGAAGTCCTGCCGCAGCAGCTCGGCGCACTGCCGATCGTGGTCGAGGATGTCGACCGGGTCCCCACTCCGGTCCGGCGTGTCCCACACGCCCGCACACTTCCCGAGCAGCGCCATCAACTCGTCCACCGTCGCGACCGCCATACGCCGCAGCGTAGGCAGTCCGGATGAACACCCGGCGACTGCCGGTCGCTGTCGACGCCCCTCTAGGCTGGGGCGATGTTCGACTACGACGCGGAGATGCGGTTCTACCAGCCGCGCTTCCGGACGGCCTGTGGGATTCGGCCGGGTGATCGGGTGCTGGACGTGGGATGTGGTGGCGGACAGACCACGCGGGACGCCGCGAGGGATGCGGCGCCCGGGGTGGTGCTGGGTGTGGACGTGTCCGAGCGGATGCTGGATGAGGCGCGGCGGCGTACGTCCGAGGAGAACGTCAGCTATCTGCACGCGGATGCGTCGACGTACGAATTCGAGAGCTATGACGTGGGGATCAGCCGGTTCGGGGTGATGTTCTTCGCGGAGCCGGCTGGGGCGTTCGCGAATCTGCGGCGGGCGTGCCGGCGGATCGTGCTGATGGTGTGGCAGCCGCGCGTCGACAACGAGTGGGCGCGGGTGATTCCGGAGGCGCTCGGCGGGGCGTTCCGGGACGATTCGCCGTTCTCGCTCGGCGACCGCGAGCGGACGCGGGATCTACTCGTGGCGGCGGGGTTCGCCGAGCCGACGTTCACGGACGTACGGGAGCCGATCTTCTACGGGTCTCAGGTACAGGCGGCGTACGACAACGTCCTTCAGCTCCGTGAGCCGCAGAACCTTCTGGACGAGCTCGACCCCGCTGCTGCCGAGCGCGGGCGGACCACCTTGCGGGAGACGCTCGCCGCGCAGGCGACCGGCGACGGCGTGCTGTTCGGCTCGGCGGTGTGGATCATCGAGGCGGAGTGACCCAGGTCACATTTACGGTCTGTCTATTCGGCGGCGGCCCGGTCGACGCACAGGCACAAGCAACCTACGAAGGAGCATCACGACATGCGTAAGCTGATCACCACCGCGTTCATCTCGCTCGACGGCGTCGTGGAGGCCCCGGGCGGCGAGACCGGGTACCGGAACACCGGCTGGACCTTCAAGGACATCCCGTACGACGAGGCGGCGTACCAGCTGAAGGGCGAGGAGCAGGAGGAGGCCACCGCGCTGCTGCTCGGCCGGGTGAGCTACGAGTCGTTCGCCCCGATCTGGCCGACGGTGGCCGAGTTCCCCGGCTACCTGGCGATGCCGAAATACGTCGTCTCGACCACGCTCCAGGACAGCGACCTCGTGACGAACTGGAACGAGATCCACATCCTCCGCTCGCTCGACGACGTCGCCGCGCTCAAGGAGACCGAGGGCGGCCCGATCATCGTCAACGGCAGCGCGACCCTGAACCGGGGCCTGTCCGACGCCGGCCTCATCGACCAGTACAACCTGCTCGTCTTCCCCGTCCTGCTCGGCGCCGGCAAGCGCCTCTTCAGCGACGCCGACCGCGACAAGATCAACCTCACGCAGACCTCCAGCCAGTCCTACTCGAACGGCATCCAGCGCCTCACGTACGACGTACAGCACTGACCGTCAGGCGTCGCGCGGTGGGGTGAGCCAGCGGGCGGCTGCGTGGTAGGTGTCGTCGGGCGTGCTGTTGAACGCGATCGCGGCGTCGGGGGCGTGCCGGCGGACCAGGTTGATGACCGTCTCGAACAACCCGGACTCTTCGTCGGCTCTCCGGATGCCGCCGCCTACGACCACGCACTCCCACGGCTGCGCGGTCAGTGCGGCCGTCACCACCGCCTCGATGTCGTCGCTGCCGTCCAGGCCGACGAGGCACGTCTCCGCGGCGACGCCGTGCGCGGCGAAGTCCGCCATTCCGGCCTGGATCCCGGTCGCGACCGGCTCCGGGTCCCACGGCCCGGGCACCCGGTACGGATCCAGCCCGAGTACCAACACCCGTGGCTTGCTGTCCATCCGACGAGACTAACGCTCGAAGGAGAGCACGGTGATGCTGTGCGGCGGGAACTCGTAGCTTCCGTCGAAGTCCGCCGTGCCAAGGTCGCGCAGCGCCACGGTGTCCGGTGCGCCGAGGGTGTTGACCGCGAGTACGTCGTCCGCGCTCAGCCGCTTGACCGCACATCTCGCCGGCAACGCCTCCCGACGACCGTCGAGGCTGAGACCGGCGCGGATTGTGTCCTCGCGATGCCGGTTGATCACCGCGATCCGGATCGTCTCGCCGTCCGTCGTCGCCGACACGTCCAGGTCCGGCACCGTCGCCGGCATGCTCCGGAACTCGCCCCGGTGGTCCCGTTCGTCCCCTTGCCGTACGTCGGTCAGCCGCCCGGGCGACCGTACGTCGGCGGCGAGCGCGATCGGGCCGAGGTGGTTCTGGTACAGGTCCCACACGTGGTACGTCGCCGCTCGGACCGAACCGTTGGGCCGGGCAACGATCACGCCGTTCGCGTTCAGCAGATTGACCGTGTTCGCCATCGTCACCGGAACCTCGCGGGCACCCGCGCGGTGCAGGGCGTGGAAGACGCCCGCGTAGAACAGCGCATCCGCGAGGGTGCGCGGGCTCCACCGGTTCACCCGCTGCGCGGGATGCGTGGACAGACCGTCCACGTCACGGGCGACCGTACCGCCGTCGTCGGAGGGTTGCGGCTCCGGCCAGCTCGCGGGCTCGACGTGCCGGATGTTCCACTCGTCCATGGCGAGCCCGAGCGGGCGGTCCACCCCGGTGCGGGCGGCGAGGGCGCCGACCAGGTCGGAGTACTGGGCGATCTGCTGCTCGAAGTACAGCGACTGGGCAACGATCGCGTCGTACTCGGCGGCGCCGTCGATCAGCTGCGTGGTCGCGCCGTACAGATGGAACGACAGGTAGTCGATCTGGTTGCCGACGGCCCGCAGTACGGTCTCGGTCCAGTCGGCGTCGGGCTGACCGACCGCGACGAACTTCAGCGCCGGGTCGACCGCGCGCATGAAGCGAGCGTGCTCCGCGGCGTCGGCGGCGTACGCGGCGGCGGGGCGGTGGCCCAGCTGCCAGTCGCCGTACACCTCGTTCCCGAGGCCCCAATACTGCACGCCGTACGGCGGACGGCCGCGGCGGCGGGTGTACTCCGTGTCGCCGGCGTAGTTCGTGTACTCGACCCAGCGGACCGCCTCGTCGACGTCGCGGCAGCTGTGCGCGAGGTACGGCACGGTCCCGACCTCGGCGCACCAGGCGAGGAACTCGTCGGTGCCGAAGCGGTTGTCCTCCTCCGAGCCCCACGCCAGCTCGAGCCGCCGCGGGCGGCCGGCGCGCGGGCCGATGCCGTCCTCCCAGTGGTACGCCGACGTGAAGTTGCCGCCGGGCCAGCGCACGATCGGGAGGCCCAGCTCCCGGCAGAGCTCGATCACGTCCTTGCGGAGACCGCTGCGGACGTCGTCACCGCCGTACGACAGTGGGGAGCCCTCGTCGAACACTCCGCCGTCGATGTTGCCGAAGAACGCGGACTCCAGGAAATGCCCGTAGATCATCGGGTCGATGGGATGCTGCCGGTCGCTGTGGATGTCGATCGTGGCGGCGAAAGTCACGGCACCCAACTATAGACTGCCACCCATGCCGCCGAACGTTCTGCTCATCTGCACCGACCAGCAGCGTTTCTCCGCATTGGGTGCCTCAGGCAACGATGAGATCGACACGCCCAACCTGGACCGGCTGGCAGGTCAGGGCGCGTTGTTCGAGAACTGCTACGTGCAGAGCCCGGTGTGCGCGCCGTCGCGGGCCAGCCTGATGACCGGCCGGTACGTGCACCAGCACGGGCTCTGGGCGAACGGCGTCGGGCTGCCGGATCACGAGCGGCTGTTCAGCAAGGACCTCGCGGACGCCGGGTACGACTGCGGCCTGGTCGGCAAGTTCCATCTGAACGCGTGCTTCGGCGGGCGGACCGAGGTGCGGCACGACGACGGGTTCCGGGTGTTCCGCTGGGCGCACGATCCGTACCCGGGGTCGTCCGAGAACGAGTACCACCGGTGGCTGTACACGGTCCGACCGGACCTCGTCGGGGCCGAGCTGGACTACGACTCGCTGCCCGCGGAGATCCACTACAGCCGCTGGATCGGCGAGCAGACCATCGACTTCCTCACCCGGTCCCGCGAGCGGTCCAAGCCGTTCTTCTTCGTGGCGAACTTCTTCGACCCGCACCACGGCTTCGGCGCGCCGGAGGAGTACGTACGCCGGTACCGCTCGCGCGAGCTCAGTCGCCCGATCCCGGACGACCTGTCCGGCAAGCCCCCGATCCAGACGGAGGCGTCGCACGAGTCGTACGCCGGCCACGCGCGCGGGTTCACGACGTACAGCCAGGAGGAGCTGCAGGAGGTCAAGGCGGCGTACTACGCGATGGTGACGCTGGTCGACGACGAGGTCGGGCGGATCCTCGACGCGCTGGACGCGGAGGGACTGTCCGACGACACACTGGTGGTGTTCACCAGCGACCACGGCGAGATGCTCGGCGACCACGAACTGATGCTCAAGGGCCCGATGCTGTACGAACAGGCCGTCCGCGTCCCACTCATCCTCCGCTGGCCGTCAACCCTCCCCGCCGGCACCCGCCGTACCGACCTCGTCCAGTGGATCGACCTCTCCGCCACCATCCTCACCGCCGCCGGCCTCACCCCCCACGGCGAAGGCGAGGACCTCCTCCAGCCGTCAGGTCGAGACTGGGCCCTGTGCGAGTACCGCAACAGCGGCCACCCGTACGCCGACCCCGTACACCTGACGATGCTCCGCCGCGACCACTGGAAGCTGATCGTCCAACACCCCAGCCGAACCCGCCCCCGAACCGGCGAGCTCTACAACCTCACCACCGACCCCAACGAACAACAAAACCTCTGGAACGACCCCACCCACCACACCACCCGCACCGCCCTACAGGAGTTCCTCCTGGACACCCTCGTCTCCACCGAAAACCGCCCCCAACCCCGCCTCGCGGACTGGTAGTCAGGCCGTTGTGAAGCGTTGTTCGAGGGTGTCCAGGAAGGATTGGACCTGGCGGTAGGTTTCTGAGCTGTAGGCGCCGACGCTGCGTTCGGTGGACAGGGCCTCGCGCATGGCGTCCAGGTAGCGGCGTTGGATGACTTCCGTTTGTTCGCGGGTGTCGGGCTTGGTCTCGCGGAGTTGGCGGGTGCCGGCGACGAGGCGGGGCAGGATGCGGTCCTTGAGGGCGCTGGCGACCTCTGGGTCGAGTGGTTCGCCCTCGACGGTCTGCTCCGCCAGCGGGCCGACGGCGTCGATGGCGGATTCGCCGATCTGGCGCATGAGTTCCTGGACCGAGTCGCGTTTGTCCTCGGCGCTCTCCGGGCGGAAGCGCAGCTTCGCGATCACCGCCGGGAGGGAGATCCCGAACAGCACCAGCGTGATCAGCGCGACGATGAAGGCCGCGAGTACGACGGTGGCGCGGTGCGGCGTACCGGCGGGGATCGTCTGTGCGGCGGCGACCGTGACGACGCCGCGCATACCGGCCCAGGCGAGCACCAGAAGGCCGCGCCCCGTGATCGGCTCCCGCTCCTCGAAGTCGGCGTCGGCGCGGCCGCGGGCCAGCCGTTTGCGGGCCCACGCGACCCGGTTCTCCTCACGCTGGCTCGACGGCTCCATCGAGTCCAGTCGTTCCTCGAACTGGTCCAGCTGCGCATGTGCCTGCTCGTGCCGGTCGCCCGGCCCGAAGCGGCTCTGCACCGCCGGCCACGCGAGCCCCAGGAACCGCAGCGCGATCAGCAGCCCGACCACGAGCAGCACCAGCACCGTGATCTCACCCAGCGTGGTCTCCGCGCGAGCGTCGTTCACCAGTTCCGGCAGCTCGTACCCCATCGCCAGGAAGACGCCGCTCTCCAGGATGAAGCTGATCGTCGTCCAGGTCGTCGACTGGGTCTGCCGGTCGCGCGCGCTGAACCGCCGGTTCCCGAGCGCGCCGGTCAGCAACCCGGCGATGACCACGGCCAGTACGCCGGACGCGTGCGCCTCCTCGGCCGGGAAATACGCGAGGAACGGCACCGCGAACGAGATCGTCGTGTTCAGCACCGGATCGTCCAGCCGCTGCCGCAGCAGGACTGTCACCAACCCGACCGCTCCGCCGATCAGGATCGCGCCGACCACCGCCCACACAAAGTCGAGCACGGTGTGACCGAGGCTGAAATGCGTGGTGACGGCCAGCGCCGCGACCGCCGTACGAAGCACCACCAGCGCGGACGCGTCGTTCACCAGGCTTTCGCCTTCGAGCACGGTCATCAGCCGTGGTGGCAGCCCGACCCGGTGCCCGATCGCGGTCGCCGCGACCGCGTCCGTCGGGCTGACGACGGCTCCGAGCGCGACCGCCAGCGCGAACGAGATGCTCGGGAACGCCGCGTGCACGAGCGCCCCGATCACCAGCGCCGACACGATCACCATCACGACCGACAGCCAGGAGATCAGCCCGAAGTTCCGCCGTACGTCGATCACCGGGAGCTTGACCGCCGACGTGTAGAGCAGCGGCGGGAGGACGCCCGCGAGGATGATCTCCGGCTCGATGTGGATGGCCGGCGTACTCGGCAGGTAGCTGGCGCCGATCCCGAGCGCGACCAGCAGCAACGGCGCCGCGACGCCGGTCCGCCGCGCGAACACCGAGGCCGCGATCATGATCGCGAGCCCCGCACCGGCAATCAGAACGATCTGGTGGTCCACGCGACCGGAGTCTACGGCGGGCCAGGGTGGGAACCAGGGATTCACACTGGTGTCACGGGCGGCCCGCGGCGGCAGATTGGGAGTCAGCGAAACACACAGCTCCCCTGGAGGAAGTCATGAGCACCGACCTGAAGTTCGAAGCCGTCGTCATCCCGGTCGCCGACGCCGACCGCTCGAAGGAGTTCTACACCGGCCTCGGCTGGCGCCTCGACGCGGACTTCGCGTTCGACAACGGGTTCCGGGGCGTCCAGTTCACCCCGCCGGGCTCCCCCGCCTCGGTCCAGTTCGGCAGCAACATCAGCACCGCGGAGCCAGGTACGGCGCAAGGCCTGTACCTGGTCGTCGACGACATCGAAGCCGCCCGGTCCGAGCTGCTCGCGGCCGGCGCCAAGGTCGGCGACGTGTTCCACCCGAGCGCGCCGGGCGCACAGTTCGAGCCCGCCGCCGACGGCCGCGTGGCCGGTCCGGCGGGCGACCGGTCGAGCTACGGCTCGTTCGCGACGTTCAGCGACCCCGACGGCAACACCTGGCTGCTCCAGGAGGTCACGACACGGCTCCCCGGCCGGGTCAGCGAGGCGACGTACGGCTCCGTCGCGGACCTCGAGGAAGCGCTCCGGCACGCGGCCGCCGCCCACGGGGAGCACGAGGCCCGCACCGGCCAGGCCGACGAGAACTGGCCGGCCTGGTACGCCGCCTACATGCTGGCCGAGCGCACCGGTTCCGAACTTCCGCAGTAGAGCATGTAGAGGACGCCGTCGCGGCTCCGTCCTCCGGGCAAGCACCACCTACCGGAGGAGAATCACGAAGATGGCAATCAAGCGGATGGACCACATCGGGGTCGTGGTCGAGGACCTCGCGGCGGCGAAGGCGTTCTTCCTCGAGCTCGGTATGGAGCTCGTCGGCGAGACGACGGTCTCCGGGCCGTGGGTGGAGGGCGTGTCCGGGCTGCCCGGGGTGGTCGCGGACATCTCGTTCCTGCGGACGCCGGACGGACACGGTCAGCTCGAGCTCACGACGTACCAGAAGCCGCTGGCGACCACCGCGGAGCCGTCGGCGCCGCCGAACACGCTCGGGATCCGGAACCTGATGTTCGCGGTGGACGACGTCCGCGACACCGTCGAGCGGCTGACGGCGCACGGCGGCGAGCTGGTCGGGACGATCGAGGAGTACCTGCCGTCGAAGTACTTCTGCTACCTGCGCGGGCCGCAGGGCGTCATCATCGCGCTCGCCGAGGACTAGGTGGTGGCTGGTAATTCCGCGCCGTAGCGAGGAGATGCCGTGCCGGGTGCCCCGCAGTAGGCGGGGAATTGCCAGACACCACCTAATTGTCCATGGCACCGCCTAGCGTGCGGTGCATGAACCGGATCGATCGGCTGTACGCCCTCGCGGAGGAGCTGCGTGCCGCCGGACCCCGTGGGCGTACGGCGCGGCAGCTGGCGGCACGTTTCGAGGTCAGCGTGCGCACCATCGAGCGTGACCTGAGCGCGCTCGGGCAGGCCGGCGTGCCGCTGGCGACCAAGCAGGGCCGCACCGGCGGGTACTCCGTGGACCGCGCGATGAGCCTCCCGCCGCTGAACTTCACGCCGCGGGAGGCGATGGCGGTCGCGGTCGCGCTGAGCCGGAGCGACCACATCCTGTTCGCGCGGGACTCCCGGACCGCGCTGCAGAAGATCGTCGCCGCGATGCCGCAGCGGGACCTGGACGAGGCGCGCACCGCGACCGCGAAGGTGCGGTTGCTGGTGCAGCCCACGCCTGACCCGGACGGCGAGATCGCGGAGCAGATCTGGCGGGCGGTCCGCGACAACCAGGTGCTGCGGGTCCAGTACACCGACGTCGGGGGTGTCGAGACGGTCCGCGAGATCGAGCCGCAGCACGTGGTCGTCGGGCCGAACGGGTCGTACCTGACCGCCTGGTGCCACCTGCGGCAGGAGGACCGGGTGTTCCGCATGGACCGGATCACCAAGGCCGAGCGGACCGCGACGCTGCCGCAGCGCCGGCCGGCCCCGGACGAGCTGCACGTGGCCGGGTACGAGACCAAGCTGCCGGCCGCCGCGCTGCGTCCGGAGGATCTTTTTCCAACTCCGACATAGGGCTGTCGCGAACCGCTGGAAACGTGGTTCTCACGCAGTCCACTCGAGTTGAAGGAGAAGTTCCATGAGTACTCCCGCACCCGGCACGCTCGCCTGGTTCGAGGTCGCGACCGACAACCCGGACGCGGCGGAGAAGTTCTACGGCAGCCTGTTCGACTGGTCGTTCGAGTCGTCCGGCAGCCTGACGTCCGGCGGCCTCGACTACCGCAACATCAGCGCCTCCGGCGCACAGCAGCCGATGGGCGGACTGTTCGCGACCAAGGGCGAGCTGCCGAACCACGCCGTGTTCTACATCCTGGTCGCCGACATCGAGGCGACCTGCGCGGACGCCGAGCAGCTCGGCGGCACCGTGGTCAACAAGCGGGTCGGCATCGGCGGCGGTACGCCGGACTTCGCCTACCTGCGCGACCCGGCCGGCAACCAGTTCGCCGTCTTCACACCACGGCCTGAGTAATGTCACCCACCAGCCCCGCGTCCCCGCCGGCCGGCACCGGCGGGGCGCAGGCCCTGTACGACGAGCTCACCGACGACCTGCTCTACGACCCCGCGATCGGGCAGGGCACGATCATGGGCCACCCCTGCATCCGCCTGGCCGGCCGCTTCGTCACCTGCCTGGAACGCAACGGCACCGGCCTGATCCTCAAACTCCCCGCCGCCCGCGTCACCGCCCTGATCGCCGCCGGCACCGGCGTCCCGTTCACCGCCAACCGCACCCCGATGCGCGAATGGGTCACCATCCCGACCGCCGACCGCGAGGTGTGGGAGTCCCTCATCGGCGAGGCGGTCACCTTCGCCCGCAGCACCCTCAAGTAGCGGAAACTACCGGTGGAGGACCCAGGCGCGGTGGTCGTCGGGGCGAGGCCGGTAGCTGCACCCGGTGCCGGTGCTGACGGCGTCACGGAGGTGCGACGCCAGTTCGGGGTCGATTGCCTCGATGCGGGCGATCGCTGTGGTGATCGCTTTGGTGGCCGCTACCCGGGCGCGTTCGCTGGTGGAGCCGGTGGCCCGTTCCCGGCCGCCCAGTCCGGTGGCCGAGCGCAGTTCGGCGATGAGGGCTTCGCGTTCGGCCGTGAGCGACTCGACGCGAGCCAGGTCGGACCAGCTGGTTGCCTCGTCCAGTTCGGCACCGAGGTCGGCCAGCCGTTGCCGGTACGCCGCCGCAGCCTGCCGATCGAGCTGTGGCCCGGTGTCGTGCTGGATGACGGTCGCGCCGTCGGTGACGAGATCGATCGCGGCGACCGACTCACCCGGGTTGGACAGCAGCCGGCGAAGGTAGTCGAACCCGCGGAGAGCACGCACCGGACGCGCGTCAGCGCCGATCAGCCACACACCGTCCTGAGCGGGATGGAAGTGCACGGCGGACGGCCGGGGGCTCACAACCCGTAGGCCGAGCGTGTCGAGGCGGGCGTGCCACCAGGTGGCGCCCAGTCTGCTGTAGGACGCGAGGGCTCGGGCGCTCAGCTGCCCGGCCCGGTCGGTGTCGCCGCTGACAGTTGCGGCCCGGGCGAGTACATCGTCGGTCAGGCCGTGGAAGTAGACAGCGCCGGCGTTGACCACAGCCCGGTTCTCGTACGGCGTCAGCAGGCCGGCCGCCGTACCGATGAGCTTGTCGTCGCCCACCACGAGAGCCGCCTCGAGCACGCAGTACAGGTTGAGGAGGTAGTTCACGTCGCGCGGCAGCGCCTCCAGTGCGTCGAGCTGTCCGAGCAGCGGCCGGGCGCGATCGGGGCGGTTCAGCACCGCCCAGATCGACGCCGCCTCGATGGCGACCTCGGTGACACCCTCGCGGTGCGCGAAGTCCTCCATCTGCTCGGCGACCTCCACGGCAGCCGACTCGTCGCCGGTGTGGAGTCCGGTGTAGCCGCGCATCACACCCGTCACCATCCGTGCGTCGGCCAGCCCTGCCCGCGCCGCGGCGTCCTCGGCGGCCGCGATCAGCTCGTCGCCGGGCAGACCGCGGACGTGGTCGTACATCCACTGCCTGGACGTGGCGAAGAACCTGGCCCTCGGCGACTCGGCCGCCAGCTGCTCGAGCGCCCGGAGCTGCCGCCGGATCGCCTGGATCCGCAGGGTTTCCCACCCGACCTGCAGGCTCCACAGGTGGCCGCGGAGGCGGGCGTCCGGATCGAGTACGTGCGCCGAGACCTCGTCGAGCCGCGCCGCCGTCGCTTCCCGGAGCGCGAGTTCGTCGGGGCCCCAATGGGCCGCGAGTACGGCGTCGAGACAGTCCGCGACGAGCTCCGGATCGGCGGTTTGCTCGGCGTTGGCCAGCGCCTCCTGCGCGAACGACGCCGCCCGGTCCGCGTGCCCGCCGTACGCCCAGCACCGGGCCAGCGCCGCGGCCACCCGAGCCCGGTCGGCCGGAGCGGTCGTCCGGGCGAGTACGTCGTACAGCTCGGCCGCGAGCCGCCCCGGCTCGGTGCCGAAGACGTGGCCGCCCGCGGCGTCGAGAACCGCCCGGGTCCGCTCCGCCAGCTCGGTGTCACGCCGGCTGCTCGTCACACCGATCACGGTACTGCTCGCTCACGGTCGGAGCAGGCGTACCTCGGCCGTGTGCAAGGCCTGCAGCGCCTCGTCCCAGTCGCCGGTGCAGTACACCCGCAGCTCGGAGATCTCCCCTGCCGGGCCGACGTCCGCGGCGATCTGCTCACGGCAGTACCAGTCCTGCCCGCCATCGCGCCAGCGTTCCTCGAACGCGATCACGAACCCGGCGGCGGTCCGGTCCACCCGCTCGACCCGCACGGTTCCGGCGTACGGGTGCAGCTCGCGCCGGGCCGCGATCGTCGCCGCGCCGGACCCGAACTGCCGCCGCCAGTGCGGCAGGCTCAGGTCGGCGAAGCAGTCCGCCGCGAGCAGCCCGTCGGGCACGGACCCGGTCTCGAGCCACTCGACCAGCCGCGCCACGGCGGCGTCCACCTCGGCCCGGACCGCGACACCGGTCATGCGCCCGCTCCCGCCCGCTCGAGGTTGGCCCCGACCACCGCCATCGTCTTCTCCAGCTCCTCGGTCGGGCTGAACTCGACGACACTCGTCCCGGCCGTCACCAGCGGGAGATGCCCCGGACCGGCGTAGTACGCGTCACCGGTCCGGTACGTCTCGCTGTGATCGGCCCACCGGAACGTGACCTCGCCCGCGGTCACGAAGCCCCAGTGCGGGCACTGGCACCGGTCGTCGGGCAGTCCGGCGAAGAACGGCGCCGGGTCCACGTCCCGCGGATAAGTCTCGAACGCCACCGTGTAGTCACCCACCGGTGCGTACTTGCCGGACAACTCCGGGATGTCGACCGCCACCGGGGTGGTGGCGAGATTCGCGCTGGGCATGATGTCCTCCTCTGCTCGTGCCGACATCCGTACGGCGTAACTCCCGGAGGAACAATCGTGACGCTCGGACCGCGAGCCGGCCCCGTCGACCACCTGCACGCAGTGGCGCGGCCGGTCGTTTCGTAGGGTTCGGGGTATGGGTAGCAGTGTCTACGTTGCTTCGGTGGAGGGGACTGCCGGGAAGTCGACGGTGGCTCTGGGGGTGCTGCATCAGTTGTCGCGGCGGGTGGGGCGGGTGGCCGTGTTCCGGCCGATCGTGCGCGCGGACACCGCGACGCACGGTGGGCGGGACTACGTACTCGATCTGCTGATCTCGCAGGATGCAGTCGAGCAGTCGTACGACGACGGGGTCGGGGTCACGTACGACGCCGTCCACGCGGACCCGGATGCGGCGCTGGACACGATCGTGCAGCGGTACCACGCGGTGGCGGAGCGGGCCGACGCGGTGGTGATCGTCGGGAGCGACTACACGGACGTGGGTACGCCGACCGAGTTCTCGTTCAACGCGAAGATCGCGGCGAACCTCGGCGCGCCGGTGCTGCTCGTGCTGAACGGCTTCGACCGTACGCCGCACGACGTTCGCGCCATCGCCGACATGGCCGTCGCCGAACTGTCCGCCAACCACGGCTCGTTGTTCGCGGTCATCGTCAACCGGGTGGACGGTGGCGCAGGAACCGAGTTGGTTGCGGCTCTGGAGGGAGTGGGCGCGCCGGCGTTCGCCGTTCCTGAGGAGCCGTTGCTCAATCAGCCCTCGGTTGCGGACCTGCTTCCGCCGATCGACGGGCGGCTGCTGAGCGGCGACCCGCAGCTGCTCACCCGCGAGGTCACCGGCCTGATGATCGCCGGTATGACGATGCCGAACGTCCTCGACCGCCTCTTCGAAGGCGCCGCCGTGGTCACCGCCGGCGACCGCCCCGAGGTCGTGCTCGGCGTCGTCATGGCGCACGCGTCCCGCACCTTCCCGCAGATCGCCGCCATCGTCCTGAACGGCGGCTTCGAACTCCCCGCCCAGGTCCAGCGCCTGATCGAGGGTCTCGGCGTGACGCTGCCGATCATCGAGACCGGCCTCGGCACCCAAGCCACCTCCAGCAAACTCACCGCCGTCCGCGGCCGCCTCACCAAGGACGCCCCGCGCAAGATCGACACCGCGCTCGCGCTGTTCGACCAGTACGTCGACGGCCCCGCGCTCCTCGACCAGCTCGCCCTGGCCCGCAGCAGCGCGGTCACTCCGCTGATGTTCGAGCACCGCCTCGTCGACCGCGCCGTCTCCGATCGCCGCCACATCGTCCTCCCGGAGGGCGGCGAGGAGCGGATCCTCCGCGCGGCCGACATACTGCTCCGGCGTGGAGTCGCGGACCTGACGCTGCTCGGCGACCCGACCGTGATCAGCCAGCAGGCCGCGACCCTCGGCGTCGACGTCGGCGCGGCGAACGTCGTCCATCCCGAGGACAGCGACCTGACCGAACGGTTCGCCGCCGAGTACCACCGGCTGCGCAAGCACCGCGGCGTCGACCTCGACCGGGCGCGGGAGCTGGTCCGGGACGTCTCGTACTTCGGCACGATGATGGTCCAGCTCGGCCTCGCGGACGGGATGGTGTCCGGCGCCGTCCACACCACCGCCCACACGATCCGCCCGGCGCTCGAGGTGGTGAAGACCGTGCCGGACGTCTCCGTGGTCTCGTCGGTGTTCTTCATGTGCCTGGAGAACCAGGTCCTGGTGTACGGCGACTGCGCGGTGAACCCGGACCCGACCGCGGAGCAGCTCGCCGACATCGCGATCTCCTCGGCCGCGACCGCCGCGGCGTTCGGGGTCGAGCCGCGGATCGCGATGCTGTCGTACTCGACCGGCACGTCCGGCGCCGGCACCGACGTCGAAAAGGTGTCCAAGGCAACGACCATCGTCCGCGAACGCGCCCCCGAACTGCCGGTCGAGGGCCCGATCCAGTACGACGCGGCGATCGACGCCGCCGTCGCCCGGACCAAACTCCCCGACTCCCCCGTCGCCGGGAAGGCCACCGTGTTCGTGTTCCCGGATCTCAACACCGGCAACAACACCTACAAGGCCGTGCAACGCTCGGCCAACGCGGTCGCGGTCGGCCCGGTGCTGCAGGGGCTCCGCAAACCGGTCAACGACCTGTCCCGCGGCGCCACGGTCCGGGACATCGTCAACACGGTCGCGATCACCGCGATCCAGGCACAGCAGGGCGGCACGCGATGACCGACTATGTCCTGGTGATCAACGCCGGCTCGTCCTCGCTGAAGTACAGCCTGGTCGACGCCACGTCGGGTACGGCGGCCGCGACCGGTCTCGTGGAGCGGATCGGCGAGGAGCAGAGCCACCACGTGCACCACGGCCCGTCCGGCGACGTCGACGACGACCAGCCGGTCGCGGACCACGAGGCCGCCTTGGAGGCCGCCGTACGGGCGTTCGACAAGCACGGGCCGTCCCTCTCGGAGGTCGACATCGTGGCGGTCGGGCATCGCGTGGTGCACGGCGGCGACCGGTTCGCGGCGCCCGCGCTGGTGGACGACGAGCTGATCGCGGCGGTCACGGACCTGGTGCCGCTCGCGCCGTTGCACAACCCGGCGAACCTGGAAGGGATCGAGGTCGCCCGGCGGCTGTTCCCGGACCTGCCGCACGTCGCGGTCTTCGACACCGCCTTCCACCAGACGTTGCCGCCGTACGCCTACACGTACGCCGTACCGTCGTCGTGGCCGGCCGAGTACGGCATCCGGCGCTACGGGTTCCACGGGACGTCGCACGCGTTTGTGTCGGAGCAGGCGGCGCGGCTGCTCGGCCGCGAACCGGGCGAGCTGAACGTGATCGTCCTGCACCTCGGCAACGGCTGCTCCGCGGCCGCGATCCGCGGCGGGGAGTCCGTCGACACGTCGATGGGGCTGACGCCGTTGGAGGGGCTGGTGATGGGCACCCGCTCCGGCGACCTCGACCCGGCCGTCCACGGGCACCTCGCGCGGGTCGCCGGGCAGTCCGCCGAGGAGACCGACCGGATGCTGAACTCCGAGTCCGGGCTCAAGGGCCTGGCCGGCGTGAACGACTTCCGGGAGGTGCTCAAGCGGCGCGCGGACGGCGACGAACGGGCGCGGCTCGCGTTCGACGTCTACTGCTACCGGCTGAAGAAGTACGTCGGCGCCTACTACGCCGTACTCGGGACCGTCGACGCGATCGTGTTCACCGCCGGCGTCGGCCAGCACTCCGCCGAGGCGCGGGCAGCCGCGCTGGCGGGACTGGAGCCGCTCGGCATCGAGCTGGATCCGGTCCGTAACGCCGAGCCGAGGGACAACCTCGTCAGTGCCGACGACAGCCCGGTCAAGGTGCTGGTCATCCCGACGAACGAGGAGTGGGAGATCGCCCGTCAGTCCGTGGGTGTGCTCACCGGCCGCTGACGCGCCTGTCGTCCTTCGGTGGTCGCGGCCAGCGCGATGACGTAGCCGACGGCAAGCAACCACACTCCGCCGGGGTCCTTGGTGATCAGCTCCGCGACCCCGGCCAGCGCCACCAGTACGCCGACGGCCTGGCCCGCCACCGATGCGATCGCCGTCGCCTTGCGAGGGTCGCCGTACCGGTGCCACAGGACCGCACGCAGCACCCGGCCGCCGTCCAGTGGTACGCCGGGCAGCAGGTTGAAGACGCACAACGCGAGGTTCATCACCGCGAGCCACAGCACGGACATCTCGAGCAGACCGTGCTCCCTTGCCCGGAGCAACAATCCCCCGCCGAGGCCCAGTCCCCCCAGGCCGAGGCTGGCCGCGGGGCCGGCGGCGGCGATCAGGAACGCGCCGCGCGGCGTCTCCGGGTCGCCGTCGAGAACGCTCACACCGCCCAGCATCCAGAGCGTGATCCGCTGCACCGGCACCCGGAACCGCAGCGCGGTCAGCGCGTGCGCCAGCTCGTGGACGAGCAGCGACAGCACGAAGACCACGGCGACCAGGACACCGGTGATCCAGTACGCCGCCGTACTTTGGTCGGGCACGAGGTACGGCAGGGTCGTCCAGGCGAGGCTCCCGGTGAGGACCAGCACCATCCCCAGGATCGACCAGTGCGCGCCGATCGGAATGCCGGCGATCCGGCCGAAGCGGAGCGTTTCCTTCATCTGCGGCTCCCTCCCCCGCAGCCAGTGTAGGTAGCCCCCGAAACGGCGGGTCAGGGCTGGGCGGCCCAGTCGCTCCAGCTGGCCTTGGCGCCCGAGTCGCCGATGCGGACGACGTCGTAGACAGCAGCGCCGGCGACAAGGACGGCGACCACCGTGAGGGTCGCCGTGACGACGCCCGACGCGGGCGCCAGGAACACGCGCTTGACCGGCGACCGACCGGTGTCCTCCCGCTGACGCCACCAAACGAGCAGGGCGAGGACTGCGACGCCGATGGCCGCGTAGATGGCGGTGTCGCCGAGCTCCGTGTGCTTCTGGATGAGCGGGCTCGGCGTCAGGTGGCGTTCGAGCCACTCACCGGCGTTCGTCGTGATGGGAACCAGGACGACGACGATCAGGGAAAGGACCAGGTTCGGACCGGCGAGGCGCCGGCGGGCGGCCGGCCAGAGTGCGGTGAGCGCGAGCAGTAGGGCCGCGAGCGGGAGCAGTACGACGATCGCGTGGACGAGGAGGACGTGGGCGGGGAGACCGTTGACAGTCTTCATGCGGGTCACGCTGGCAGCCGGATCTTGGTGAATTCTTGGAGCCCTCAGCCGGTACACAGCGACCGTGCACACTGGAGACCGGGAGGGAGCGACCGATGGCCACTGCGACCAGGGCGCGACCGGCCTGGTACCACCGGGTCTGGTCCGCGGTCTCGCTCGTCGTGCTCGTCGCCATCGTGGAGTACGTCGTACTCCCGAAGCTCTCGGTCGCCCGCGAGTCGCTCGACCGGGTCTCCCGGCTGAACCCGGGCTGGCTGATCACCGCGATCGCCCTCGAAGCCGCCTCGCTCGTCTGCTACTCGCTCTTCAGCCGTGCGTTGCTGAACGGCAGCGCCGTCCGGTTCTCGTGGATCCTGCGCTCGGACCTCACCGGGTACGGCGTGAGCCACGTCGTCCCCGGCGGGGCAGCCACCGCGACCGCGGTCCGGTTCCGGCTGCTGGTCAGCGGCGGCGCGAAACCGGCTGACGTGACGGCGACGGTGACCGCGGAGGCCATCGGCTCGCCGCTCGCGCTCGTCCTGATCGCCTGGCTGGCGACAATTCCCGCGGTCATCCTCCGCGACGCGACTCCGGCGTACCTGACGTTGTTCCTGGTCGGGCTCGTCGTCCTCGCCTGCGGGCTGCTCGCGGTCCGCGAGCGGTCCAGGGTCGAACGGCTCGCCGCCCGTCTCCTCCGCGCCACCGTCCACCGCCTGCCGCAGCGCATCGGCCCGTGGATCGAGTCCGTCGCGCTCCGGCTCCGCGACCTGCTCGCCGACCCCGAGGTCCGGAAGGCGTTCCTGCTGTGGGCCACCCTGAACTGGCTCCTGGACGCCGCCGTGCTGTGGACGTTCCTCGCCGCGTTCGGGTCGCCGATCAGCCCGGTGCCGGTCCTGCTCGCGTACTGCGCCGCGAACCTGGCGGCCGTCGTACCGCTCACGCCCGGCGGCATCGCGGTCGTCGAGGGCATCGCGATCTCCAGCCTGCTCGGCTTCGACGTACCCGGCCAGACCGCGGTCCTCGCCGTACTGTCCTGGCGGTTGCTCCAGTTCTGGGCGCCGGTCCCGCTGGCCGGCCTGTGCTACCTGAGCCTGCGCGTCAAGGCTCGATGAGCCCGGCGCGGATCGCATAGCGGGTCAGCTCGGTCCGGTCGCGCATGCCGAGCTTCTGCAGGATGTTGGCCCGGTGCCGTTCGACCGTCTTCTGACTGATGGTCAACAATCTGGCAATCTCCTTGGACGGGTACCCCTCGGCGATCAGCTTCACCACCTCGTCCTCGCGCGCGGTCAGCACCTGCCCGGGCACCCGCTCGCCGCGCCGGACACGGTCCACGTAGTCACGGACCAGCGTGCTCATCACGCCCGGGTACAGGAACGACTCGCCCCGGCCCGCCGCCCGGCACGCGTCGACCAGATCGCGGTCAGCGACCGACTTCAGCACGTAGCCGCTCGCCCCGGCCTTCAGCGCGGCGAAGAAGTACTGCTCGTTGTCGTACATCGACAGCATCAGCATCTTCGGTGGATCCCGCCGCCGGGACAGCTCCCGCGCCGCCTGCAGCCCGGTCATCCGCGGCATCGCGACATCCAGTACGGCGAGATCGACCGGCGTGTCCCGGAACGCCCGCAACGCCTCCGCCCCGTCTCCCGCCTCGGCCACCACCTGCAGGTCCGGCTCGCTGTCCAGGATCAGCCGTACGCCGCGCCGTACCAGCGCGTGGTCGTCCGCGAGCAGGATCCGGATCATCGCCGCTCCAACGGGACAGCCAGGCGTACCGACGTACCCGACTTCCCCGGGCCGACCGTCAGCTCGGCCCCGATCAGGATCGCCCGCTCCCGCATCCCCCGGATCCCGGTCCCGTCCTCGGCTCCACGCATCCCCGTCCCGTCGTCGTCGACCTGCAAGATCACCACCTCGCCCTGCCGCTGCAGCGACAGCTGTACGCCCACCGCCTGCGAGTGCCGGGCCGCGTTCGTGAGCGCCTCCTGCGCGACCCGATAGATCACCAGCTCACGCTCCGCCCCGAGCTCGGGCAGCCCGGGCGACGTGACCCGCCGTACTCGCATCCCGTGCGCGGAGTACTCGGTCGCGAGCGCGGCCAGCGCACTCTGCAGCCCGAGATCCTCCAGTACGCCGGGCCGCAGCCGCCGAGCCACGCTGCGTACCTCGTCGAGGGTCGCCCGCGCGGTCTCCTGCACTTCCGTCAGTTCCTGCTGAACGGCCGGCGGCAGGCCCGACGACAACTGCTTCAGCCCGAGCAGTACGGCGGTCAGCCCCTGCCCGATCTCGTCGTGCAACTCGCGCGCGATCCGGTGCCGTTCCGCCTCCTGCGCCTCGAGCGCCATCGCGTTGCTCCGGCCGCGCTCCAGCTCGAGCCGTTCGAGCATCGCGTTGAACCCGTGGACGAGATGCTCGACCGCGCTGTTCCGCGACTCCGGCAACCGCCGTCCGGGCCGTTGCAGATCGACCGAGTCCATCAGCCGCGCCAGCCGGTCGAGCGGCGCGAGACTGGTCCGGAGCAGGATCGAGTTCAGGACGACGATGCCGATCAGGCCGAGCACCAGAACCACCGCCTCCGACACCAGCACGGTCGCGGACACCGTGACCGGAGCCAGCGCGAGCGCGGCCGTCCCGACCACGAACACCAGCCCGTTGATCAGGCAGACCCGCCAGTACAAAGGCATTCCGTTCACCTCTCCACCTTCCACTACGCGCGTCGGCCACGTCCATGAAGACGGCCAAAAGTGGGTGCCAGCACTCATACCGCCGCAGCGATCCGCCCCGCAGACTGGAAGCGCGGCGAGGCGCGCCCGACGTGCCGAGGGGGTCGTTGGCGGAGCGTCTCGCCGCGTCCACACGGCTCCGGGAGGCAGCATGCTGTTCACGCCGACGTCGATCCTCGTCGCGCTCCTCGTCCTCGCGGTGGTCGCCGCGCTCGAACCACACGCGGTCCCCCGCGACCGCGTTCTCGTCGTACTGCGCTCCGGCCGCGTCGACCGGGTTGTCACCGCCGGGATCGCGCTCCGGCTGCCGTTGCTGGAAAGCTACGTCTGGTTGCCGAAGGCATCCACCCGGCATCCGCTCACGCTCTTGGCCCGCAGCCGCGAAGGCGTCGAGGTCCGGATCGCCGCCGAGGTCGGGATCGAGATCGTCGACCCCGCTGCAGCCGTCGAGCACACGCTGCACCCGCTCGACCTCGCGCTCGACGAGATCGAGCGGGCACTGACCCGGACCATCGCCCGCTGCGACGTAGCAGCCCTCGCCGAGCTTCGGTCGTACCTCGAGCTTGCCGTCGACGTACCGGGGATGCGGGTCTCCGCGGTGGACGTCGGCGCGGTCGAGATCGCGCTCACGCCGTACGCGCTCCGCTCGGTCGGCGGTCAGACGAAGTAGCGCAGCCACACGTACACCCAGGCGAGTCCGATGCTCAGCGCGGTCACCACGACGCCGTACCGGGTGAACCGCCAGAACGTGATGTGGTGCCCGCTGCGCGACGCGATGCCGAGGGCAACCACATTGGCGCTCGCGGCCACCGCCGTACCGTTGCCGCCGAAGTCGGCGCCGAGCGCGAACGCCCACCACAGCGCCTTCCCGGTCCGCGGCTCCTGCTCGACGACACCCTCCACCACCGGCGTCATCGTCGCGACGTACGGGATGTTGTCGAAGAACGCGCCGAGTATGCCGGAGCCGAACAGCAGAGCGGTTGCCGCCAGCAAGTACCGGTCGCCGATCGCGGCCACCGCCCAGTCCCCGATCGCCTCGATCACACCGGTGTGGGTGAGCCCGGACACCATCACGAACAGGCCCATGAAGAACACCAGCGTCGCCCACTCGACCTCCCGCAGTACTTCGCCGACGTCCGCCTTCGAGACCAGCACCATCACGCCGGCGCCGATCAGCGCGACCAGCGACGGCTCCAGGTGCAGGACCGAATGCAGCGAGAACGCGGCCACCATCAGGCCGAGCACGATCAGGCACTTCACCAGCAGCCACGGGTCGCGGATCGCGCGCCGCTCCTGCAGCGCGAGCACGGCCGCGACCTGCTCCGGGTTGAACCGGAAGTCCTTGCGGAACAGGAACCGCGAGAGGATCACGAACAGCACGAACACGATCACCACGATCGGCGTCATGTGCACCAGGAAGTCGTTGAACGACAGCCCGGCGCGGCTGCCGATGATGATGTTCGGCGGATCCCCGATCAGGGTCGCGGCGCCGCCGATGTTCGACGCCAGCACCTCGGCGATCAGGTACGGCTGCGGCGGGATCCGGAGCCGTTCGCAGACCACGATCGTGACCGGCGCGACCAGCATGATCGTGGTCACGTTGTCGAGGAACGGCGAGGCGACCGCGGTGATCAGCATCAGCAGCACCATCAGCCGGTACGGCCGGCCGCGGGACCGTTTCGCGGCCCAGATGCCGAGGTAGTCGAACACCCCGGTCTGCTTGACGATCCCGATCACGACCATCATGCCGAGCAGCAGGAAGATCACGTTCCAGTCGATCCCGGCGTGCTCGGAGAAGAACACCTCGGTGCCCGGCGCGAGCCCGAGGACCAGCATCGCGGCGGCGCCGATCAGCACCACCTTGACCTTGTCGGCCTTCTCGGTCGCGATGAAGAAGAACGCCAGGCCGAAGATCACCAACGCGACGAGTGGCCTCACGCTCACCCCGGCGGCTGGTCCTCGAGCCCGGCGACCGCCAGACTCGTCAGCAGGCGGTCCAGCGTGATCACGCCGGTCAGCACCCGGTCCGCGCCGACCACCGCGATCAGCGGGCTGCGGCCGCGAGCCATCAACGCGGCGATCTCCAGCAGCGTCGCGTCCTCGGTCAGCGTCAACGGCCGCGCGACCGGGCGCGGCAGGCAGTCGCCGACAGTCAGGCCGCCGAGCTCACGCCAGAAGCCGTCCGCCGACGACTCGTCGACGGTGCGGGACAGCATCGGGTCGTCCTGGTACGCCGCCGGGATGCACAACCGCAGTACCTGTGATCCCGGCAGTACGGCGACCGGCCGGCCGGCGTGGTCGACCACCACGAGCCCGGGCAGGCGCCCTACCGCCATCAACTGCACAGCTTTGACCACCGGATCAGCCACCGTGACCGTCGGCAGCCGCACCACTATGTCCACGGCCCGCATCGGCGCCCCTTGCCCAATCGCAACACTCACCAGACCTCCCCTGACGACGTACTCAGGAGTCAAGTCTTGTTGCGGGCGGTGGACCGAACCATGGGGTCCACACCCCAACTTCTGGGGTCAGATCACGCGGGGTGGAGGAGCCGTCTTGTCGCTGCGAGCAACGCGGAGCCGCACCCGGTGTCGCAGCCGAGGAAGGCCGAGTACGGCGTCCAGCTCCGCGGCGGCGTTGGTGACCGCGGCCTGTACTTTCTCCAGGTCCGCACTCGGCTCGATCGTGCACTGCAACTCGGCAACCAACTCGCCCCGGTCAGCAACCACCCGCCCGGAGGCATCGCGAATCTCCGGGAGGCTGCAGAGATCCACCGCGGCCGCCGCAACCGCCGCGTGCGCATCCGCGGACAGGCGCCCGGTGCGAGTCCCACCGGCTTCGCCGTCGGCCCGCCGTTCGGCGGTCAGGTGGAAGCGGCCGTTGACCCGGCGGGGCAGGTGGGCGGTCAGCCACCACAGGCCGACGCCGGCGGCGACCACACCCGCAACACCTGTTGCCCAGGGCCACCAACCGGCCGCTGTCCGGTTCGGCAGGGTGAGCTGGTGCGTCGTACCGGCGTGCCACCAGAGGAGCGCGAGGGTGCCGGCTGCGATCAGGCCGAGGGCGACCAGCACGCCGACGGTCCGGTCCAGGGTGATTACTCCGCGGCGCACGTCAGTCCTCCCTGAGGTCGACGCGGACGCGGGGCTTGGGTGTGACGGTGCTCAGGCGGTCGGCGATCGCCGTACCCACCTCGTCGTGCACCCTCGACGGATCGCCGAACGTCGTCACGGTCGCCTGCAACCGCCGCCGTTTGGCGACCACCGACGCGGCCGTCACCGAATCCACTTTCCCCGCACTGTCCGCCGCCAACCGCGCCGCAGCGGCCGGCCGGATCCACACGATCTCCCCCACCGCCAAATGCGTCCGCCGCCGCGGCTTCAAAGCCACCACCAGCAAGACCAAACCAACCACAATCACCGCAATCCCCACCGACCGCAGCCACCCACCCGGCTCCACAACCACCGCCCGCCCGAACCACCCGTCCGGAATCACCCGCCCCCGCAACAACCCCGTAGCCCGCAACATCTCCGCAACCCCAACACCCCCCACCCCCACCAGAACCAACGCCCCCACAACCCCAACCCCCCAAGCCGCAGGCCCCGCCGCTGGCGCCTTAGCCGCCGGCACCACCGGCCGATGGGTCGCCTCCGCCTGGTGTGACGTGCGGGGTTCGACGGTGGTGATGTCTACGTCTACGCGGTCCACGCCGAGGCCGGTGAAGCGTTCGACGTCTTCGGTGACGGCCTGGCGGAGCTCGGCGGCGACCTCCTCCAGCGGGCGGCCCCAGGCGGCCGCGACCTGGAGCTCGATACGGGTACGGCGGCCCGCGACGATCGCCCGTGCCTTCGGGAGGCCGCGGCCGAGGACGCTGTCCCGGCGGACCACCGCGCCGTGCCTCCGCGCGGTGATCTCCGCGATCCGTTCGACCGCCCGCTGGGCGATGACGAGCCGCCCTCGATCACCCCCGTACGCGACCGAGGACGGCTCAGCTCCGGGCGCGACCGTGGCCTCAGCCACGACCACGGCGCGAGATCAGGTCGTCGATGCCCTTCGTCCCGTCGGACAGGAACCGGCCGACGACGAGCCCGACCGCGCCCAGGACGAGCGCGAGCAGGAAGCCGGGGAACCCGCCGGCCGCGGCGGCGATGGCGATCAGCAGACCGGCGAACAGACCGATGGTCGACGTGCTCACGTGCTCTCCTCAGGAATGGGCCGGTGCCTGGGACCCGGCGGTTCAGGGACGGGTTACTGGACCCGGCGTTCGGCCGGGGCTTCGGCGGTGTCGTCGTCGTCCTCGTCGTCGCCTTCGAGGTGGACGTCGCTGACCGCGATGTTCACCTCGGTGACCTCGAGCCCGGTCATCCGCTCGACCGCCGAGATCACGTTCTGCCGGATCGCGCCGGCCAGGTCGGCGATGCTCACGCCGTACTCCGCGACCAGCTCGATGTCCACGGCGGCCTGCTTCTCGCCGACCTCGACCGACACGCCCTGGGACAGGTTGGTCCGGGAGCCGGGGATCCGCTCGCGGAGCATCCCGACCGCGCGGGCCGCGCCGCCGCCGAGCGCGTGCACGCCCTCGATCTCGCGGGTCGCGATGCCGGCGATCTTCGACACCACGATGTCCGCGATCACGGTCTTCCCGGCGGCGTCGGTACCGGTGCCGCCGGCAACGATGTCCGTGGCCGCCGGGTCGGCGGTCCCTCGTGCGGAGGTCCTGGCGGTGGTCTTGGCGGCAGTCGCGGTCTCGGTCATCGGACGGTGCCTTTCTGGTCAGGTGTGGTGCCCGTACGACGGTTGGACACCGGCACGCACCGGATCGTCACGCGCCGCACCAGCGTGACATGTCTCACGCCGTCGCTCCGGGAGGTTACCGTGACAGGTGTGCCACCGGTGTCGTCCTCACAACATGAACCACCTGGAGCCGCGATGACGGGCGGTCCGGCCCTGATCGAGCTGGACGAGGCGACGCTGGTCGCGCGCGCCCGCGATCGGGACGCGAGATCGTTCGAGCTGCTGGTCCGGCGGTACCAGCGGCGGATCTACACGCTCTGCCTGCGGATGCTGGACGGCGCCAGCGGCGAGGCGGAGGACATCACGCAGGAGACCTTCGTCACCGCGTGGCGGCGGCTCCCGGAGATCCAGCACGACGCGGCCTTCGGCGGCTGGCTCTACCGGACCGCGACGAACAAGTGCCTGACCGTCCTCCAGCGCCGCCGCCCGACGGTGGATCTCGACGACCAGCACCCGGCGACCGACGACGACCCCGCGCGTACGGCGGGCACGACCGCCGCGATGGACGCGCTCTCACACGCACTCCGGCAGCTGCCGCCGCAGCAACGGGCGTGCTGGTTGCTGCGCGAGGTGCACGGCCGTTCGTACCAGGAGATCGCCGAACTGGTCGGTACGACGCCGACCGCCGTCCGCGGACGGATAGCCAGAGCCCGCGCCGAGCTCGCGGAGGTGATGAAGCCATGGAGGTGACCGATCTCCACCCGCTGGCCTGCGGCCGAACGGTCGAGGACGTGTGGGAGGAACTCGACAGCGGTACGCCGAGCGCGCACCTGGCCGAGTGCCCGCACTGCCGGACCGCGCGCGCGAGCCTGGAGCAGCTGGCCGCGGCGACCGAGGCCCTGATCGACGACCCGGTCGACCTACCGACCGGGCTGCTGGACCGGATCATGACCGCGGTCCGCGCGGACGTGAATCTCGGCCGGACCATTCCGCTCGGGTCCGCGGAGGTGGAGCTGTCCGTGCCGGCGCTGGCCGCCGTACTGCGGTACGCCGTCGACGCGGTGCCCGGGATCCGCGCCCGGCAGTGCCGGATCGAGCTGGTCGGCCACGACACGGTGCGGGCGTCGATGACGGTCGCGCTGAAGTTCGGCGGTGGGCAGGTTGCCGCGCTCGAACAGGCTCGCGAGCGAGCTGCGACCGCGTTGCACGCGCAGATCGGGTACGCCGTCGAGAGCTTCGACTTCGAGGTGGTCGACGTGTGGACGGATCCGCTGTGACGCCGGATGACGCAGCCGAGGTGGAGCGGGTCGAGCTGGCCGAGGTGGCGGCCGGTGCGGCTCGCGCGGTGGCGGGGGTGGTGCGCTTGCAGCCGGGGCTGGTCGGGTTGTTGAAGCAGCTCGCGGCCCAGGCGTGGGAACGGGCGACCGGGCGGCCGGTTCCCGACATCGCCGGGATCGACGTCGAGCTGCGCGCCGACGGCCGGGTCGAGATCGGCGCGCGGATCGTGACGGCCGCCACCCATCGCGCCGCCGAGGTGGGCGCCGCGGTCCATGCGGCGATCAGCACGGCAGTCGAGTCCGTCACCGGACGGGCCCCACAGGTCCGGGTCCGCATTGTCGAAATCGATCTCGAGCCGAACCGCTGACCCGCGCGGTGATCTCCGGGCCCGCTTAGGGTCGTGGGTATGGACGAGTGGCGGTTCGGGCGACTGACCGACGAGGCCGCGGTGACGCCGGCGTACGACGACAGCGGGTTCGAGACGGTGACGTTGCCGCACACCGTCGTACCACTGTCGTGGCGCGACTGGGACCCGGACTGGTGGGAGGGCCGGTGGTGCTACCGGCGATGGATCGACGTACCGGCCGATGCGCGGCGGGTGTTCCTCGACGTGGACGGGGCACTGCACGCGGCCTCGGTGTACATGAACGGCGAGCTCGTGGGATCGCAGAAGGGCGGGTACCTCGCGCACACCTACGAGGTGACGCCGAGGCCGGGGCCCAACCTGATCGCCGTCGTGCTCGACACCCGCTGGCTGCCCATCCCGCCGAACGGGCACCCCGACGGGCACGGCGCCGTCGACTACTACCAGCCGGGCGGCCTCTCGCGATCCGTCGCCGTCCGCTTCGAACACGACACGTTCATCTCGGACCTGTACGCGCGCCCGCTGGACGTACTCGACCTCGCCGCCCGGCGCCTCGAAGTGACGTGCACGATCGACGGCGGACCCGCGCAGGTGGACGTCGAGCTCCGGGCACCGGACGGCCGCGTGATCGCCGCCGGATCCGGCGCCCGCCTGACGCTCCGCGACCTCGACGTACAGCTCTGGTCGCCCGACTCCCCCGTCCTGTACGACGTGGTCGCCCGGCTCGGCAACGACAGCGAACGGACCGTCCGGATCGGGTTCCGCGAGGCACGCTTCGAGGTCGACGGGTTCTACCTCAACGGCGAGCGCATCGACCTGTTCGGATTGAACCGGCACCAGATCTTCCCGTGGACCGGCATGGCGATGCCCGATCGCGGGCAGCGCCGCGACGCCGAGATCCTCCGCAACGAGCTGAACTGCACGATGGTCCGCTGCGCGCACTACCCGCAGTCGCCGGCGTTCCTGGACGCCTGCGACGAGCTAGGGCTGCTCGTCTTCGAGGAGATCCCCGGCTGGCAGTACGTCGGTGACGCCGCCTGGCAGGACCTGGTGGTCGCCGACGTCGAGCGGATGATCCGCCGCGACCGCAACCGCCCGTCCGTGGTCGTGTGGGGCGTCCGGGTGAACGAGTCGGCGAACTACCCGGACCTGTACCGGCGTACCCAGAAGGCCGCCAAGGCGCTCGACCCGGACCGCGCGACGAGCGGCGCGATGGTCGCCTCGGAGTACTCGTCCGACGACTTCCACCAGGACGTGTTCGCGTACAACGACTACGCCCACGACGAGACCGGCGCGACCCTGCTCGAACCGCTGCCGGACATCCCGTACCTGGTCACCGAGGCGATCGGTTCGCTCGCCGGGCCGCACTTCTATCGGCGGACCGATCCGCAGGAGGTGCAGGCCCGGCAGGCGTTCCTGCACGCCCAGGTGCATCAGCAGGCGGCTGTCGACGACCGGTACCTCGGCGTCGTCGCGTGGCAGGCGTTCGACTACCACTCCGAGAACGGTTGGGTCGACCATCGACTGAAGTGCAACGGTGTGGCCGACACGTTCCGGATCCCGAAGCCGGGAGCCGCGATCTACCAGTCGCAGGTGTCGCCGGCGCGGCGGGCGGTGATCGCGCCGGCGTTCTACTGGGACGGTTCCGCGCCGGACGAGCTGATGATCTGCTCGAACTGCGACAAGCTCGAGGTGTTCGCCGACGGGCAGCTGGTCGCGACGGTCCGCCCCGACACCGAGCGCTTCGGCGGACTGCCTTACCCGCCGTCGTTCGTGCCGCGACCAGCCGGACGCGAGCTGCGGATCGACGGCTACGTCGACGACGGTCCAGTCATGAGCCGGAGCTTCTCAGCCGACGCCGACCATCTGGAACTGGTTGCCGACGACACCGAACTCACCGCCGACGGCACCAGAGTGGTGCTCCAGGCAACAGATGCCTACGGCAACCTGATCCCCACCACCGGCATCGTCACCTTCGACCTCGACGGACCTGCGCGGCTCATCGGCGACAAGACCTTCCCACTGGAGTCCAACGGCGGCGCGGTCGCGATCTGGGTGCGGCCGAGCGGCCCTGGCCGCATCACCCTTACCGCGACGCACCCGAAGCTCGGTACCGCATCCGTCATGATGACCGCGGTCTGAGCCACCCGCCGAGCGCGGAAGCCCGCGCTACCTAGCCATAAGGGCGGTCCACAGGGGTTAGGCGAGATGGGCGATCTGCTCCTGGATCCGGAACTCGAGACCGTCCGCGACCGCCAGGTACACGTCCTGGTCGACCAGGTTCCCGTCGAGCCGGAGCAGCCCGCGCGGGCTGTCGTAGAAGTGCCCGGTCGGCAACCCCGCCGACACCGCGACCGTGCCGCTGATCTCCCCGAGCCGCGCGAGGAACCGGATCGCCTCGTAGCAGGACTCGCCGACCGCGTTCAGCGCCGGAGCGTACGGCCCGAAGCGGTCGTAGTACCGCCGGGCGAACTCACTGCTCTCCACCGTCGGCAGCCCGTCGAAGTACGCCGCTGCCGCGTACACCCCGTGGTTCGCGCCCGGTCCACCACCGAGCAGCGTGTTCTCTTCGATCGCGGTACTCAACCGGATCATCCGCTCGCTCAACCCGCCGGCCGCGAACTGCCGGTTGAAATGCACCGCGTCCTGGCCCATCAGCAACATGATCACGCCGTCGGCCGCGGTCGCGCGCACACCGTCGATCACGTCCCGGAAGTCCGACGTACCGAGCGGGACGTACGCCGAGTGCACGATCTCGGAACCCGTTCCCTGCAAGGCTTCCCGCGCCACGGATCCGGTCACCCGCGGATACACATAGTCGTTGCCGACGACAACCCAGCGTCGCGCACCGAGCTGCTCGCGCAACCAATGTGTTGCCGGGAGCAACTGGTTCACCGGCCGCTCGCCGAGCATGAACACTCCGGGCGTGTCATCGGCGCCCTCGTGCATCGCGGCGAACGCGTACACGACCCGCCCGCCGATCCGCCGGTTCAGCGCGACCCGTACGGCGGAGATGTGCCATCCGGCCACCGCCTCCACCCGCCCCGCGTCGACCAGCCGCCCGACCTCCTCCGCGACGACCTCGGGCGACCGCCCCGCATCCACCTGGACGAGCTCGACGCGCCGGCCGGCGATCCCGTTCGCAGCGTTCAACTGCTCCACGGCGAGCTCCCCGCAGGCCAGGCAGGACGGGCCGTAGATCCCGGTCGGACCCTGCCGCGGCACGACGAAGGCGATCGGCAGTACGTCGGCACTCCGCACGTCCACCTCCTTCGGGTCGCCGCTCAGTCTGACCGAACCGGAGGCGGAAGTTCGAGTGAACCGGCTATATTCCCAGCACCTGAACCGGGAGGAGGCCGGCATGCTGCTCGTGCTGAAGCGGATCGAGCGACAGCTCGAGCTCGGGCTGCAGCCGCTGCTCGACGAGTTCGGGCTGACGATCGAGCAGTGGCGGATCATGGCCGCGCTGCGCGAGGAGCCCGGCCAGCCGATGTCGGTGCTGGCCGAGTCCGCCGTACTGCCGGCCGCGAGTCTGACGCGGCACGTGGACAAGCTGGTCGAGCGCGGTCTGGTGCTGCGCCGCATCCACCCGGACGACAAGCGGCGGATCGTCGCGGCGCTCTCCCCCGTCGGCGGTACCGTCGCCGAGCGGCTGAGCGGCGTACAGCAGGAGCTCGAGGCGGAGCTGGCGAAGTACTTCCAGATGGAAATACGCGAACGTAGCAGCACGGCAACACAGCGGTAACACGGCGTTCCTAGGTTCCTTCCATTCGGGTGCATCCCCCGTCGGCAGCGTCGCCGGCCCGCCGGAGCACCGCTCGCCCGAAGGTGCCGCAGGAGTTCCGCCATGACTGTTGAACCCTCGCTCGACGACCGCACCACCGCCTCACCGACACCCACCACCGCGACCCGCGAGACGCTGGAGGACTACACGCTCCGGTTCGCGCCGCGCAGCTACCGGAAATGGTCGACCGGCGTCGTCGCCGTCTCCGCCCTCGGCGGGATCGCGTACCTCGCCGACTTCGCGATCGGCGCGAACATCGGGATCTCGTACGGGACCACGAACGCGCTCTGGGGCATCGCGATCTTCGCGGTGGTGATCTTCGCGACCGGCCTGCCGCTCGCGTACTACGCCGCGCGGTACAACATCGACCTCGACCTGATCACCCGCGGCAGCGGCTTCGGGTACTACGGGTCCGTCGTCACCAACGTGATCTTCGCGTCGTTCACGTTCATCTTCTTCGCGCTCGAAGGCTCGATCATGGCGCAGGGCCTCTACCTCGGGCTGCACGTACCACTGTGGCTCGGGTACGCCGTGTCCACGCTGGTGATCTTCCCGCTCGTGATCTACGGGATGAAGGTGCTGTCCACGCTGCAGGTGTGGACGACGCCGCTGTGGCTGATCCTGATGGTGCTGCCGTTCTGCTACCTGCTGATCTCGCACCCGTCGTCGGTGTCGACGTTCTTCGCCTACGGTCCGCACGCCGACTTCGGGTCAATGCTGCTGGCGGCCGGGGTGTGCCTGTCGCTGATCGCTCAGATCGCCGAGCAGATCGACTACCTGCGGTTCATGCCGCCGAAGACCCCTTCGAACTCACGACGGTGGTGGACCGCGGTGCTGCTCGCCGGTCCCGGATGGGTCATCTTCGGCGCTCTGAAGCAGGTGATCGGGCTGTTCCTCGCGGTCTACATCATCGCTCAGGTCGACAGCGGTACGGCGATCGCGAACCAGCCGGTGCACCAGTTCCTGGAGATCTACCGCGGGTTCCTGCCGGGATGGCTCGCGATGACGCTGGCCGTCGTACTCGTGGTCATCTCCCAGGTGAAGATCAACGTCACCAACGCGTACTCCGGTTCGCTGGCCTGGACGAACTCGTACACCCGGCTGACCAGGCACTACCCCGGCCGGCTGGTGTTCCTCGGATTCAACCTGGTGATCGCGCTGGTACTGATGGAGGCGAACATGTTCGACTTCCTGAACACGATCCTCGGGTTCTACGCGAACTGCGGGATGGCCTGGATCGTGGTGGTCGCCTCGGACATCGTGTTCAACAAGTACCTGCTGGGGTTGTCGCCCAAGGCACCGGAGTTCCGCCGCGGGATGCTGTACGCGGTGAACCCGGTCGGCTTCGTGTCGATGGGGCTGGCCGCGGGCGTCTCGATCGTGGTGTTCTTCGGCGGCCTCGGCTCCGGGATCAAGCCGTACTCCCCGCTCGTCGCGATCGGCCTGGCCCTCGTCCTGCCGCCCGTACTGGCGGTGGTCACGCGCGGGAAGTACTACCTCCGCCGTACCGACGACGGCCTGGATCTCCCGATGTACGACGACCACGGCAACCCGTCCGGCGAGGTGCTGACGTGTCACGTGTGCCGGCAGGACTACGAACGCCCCGACATGACCGCCTGCGAAACCCACGCCGCCGCGATCTGCTCACTGTGCCTCAGCACCGACAAGATCGCCGACCACGTCCTACCGTTGCAGTCATGAACTTCACCCCCGCCGACGTCGAGAAGCTGCTGCTCTCTGTGGCCGGCATGGTCGCCCGCGACCGGCTGGCCCGGGGGGTGCTGCTCAACCACCCCGAGGCTGTCGCACTCCTCAGCACCTGGGTCATCGAACGCGCCCGCGAAGGCTCCCAGGTCGCGGACCTGATGGAGACGGGCCGCACGGTCCTCACCCGCGACCAGGTGATGCCAGGCGTCGCCGACCTTCTGCACGACGTCCAGGTAGAAGCAACCTTCCCCGACGGCCGCAAACTCGTAACCATCCACAACCCGATCATCTGAGGACAGATCCATGCGCGCTCGAAGCACCAAGCGGCTGGACCACCGGGCCGACAGCGGGGGCGGCGTCCCCGCTGCCCCCCGACTCGTCAGGTCCGATCCGCGGCCGCATCCCCTGGCCGACGAGGCGCAACAACACCGCCCGGAGGACACATTCCATGGCTGATGTATCACGTGCGCCGTTCGACGGGCCGGAGCCGATTGCACCAGGCGCCGTACGTACCCGGCCGGGGACGATCGTGCTGAACGCGGACCGGTCGGACGACGAGCGGTTGCGATTGGTGGTGGTCAATGCGGGTGATCGGCCGATTCAGGTTGGGTCTCATCTGCACCTGCCGGAGGCGAACTCGGCGTTGGAGTTCGATCGGGAGGCTGCGCGGGGGTTTCGGCTGGACATCCCGTCGGGTACGTCGCAGCGGTTCGAGCCGGGCGCGTCGCGAGAGGTCGCACTGGTCGCACTCCGCGGCAACCGCCGGGTGCCCGGGATCCAGGTGAAGACGGCGGCGGACGCCGAGCTCGGTCCGGTGCGCCATGGTTGAGATCTCGCGGGCGGCGTACGCCGCGTTGTACGGGCCGACCGTCGGCGACCAGGTGCGGCTCGGGGACACCGACCTGTGGATCGAGGTGGAGCGGGACCTCACCGTCGGCGGTGAAGAGGTGGTGTTCGGCGGCGGGAAGTCGATCCGGGAGTCGATGGCGCAGGGTACGGCGACCCGCGCGGACGGGGCGCCGGACACCGTGATCACCAACGTGCTGGTGGTCGACTGGTGGGGCATCGTCCGGGCCGACGTCGGCATCCGGGACGGGCGGATCGTCGCGCTCGGGCGGGCCGGGAACCCGGACATCGCGGACGGCGTACACCCGGACCTCCGGATCGGCCCGTCCACGGACGTGATCGCCGGCGAGGGCCGGATCCTCACCGCGGGCGCGATCGACTCGCACGTCCACCTGCTCTCCCCGTCGCAGCTGCACGAGGCGCTCGCCACCGGGATCACCACGATCGTCGGCGGCGGTACCGGCCCGAGCGAAGGGTCGAAGGCCACCACGGTCACCCCCGGCGCCTGGCACCTCGAGAAGATGCATCGCGCGCTGGACGCCGTACCGCTGAACGTGCTGCTGCTTGGCAAGGGCAACACCGTCAGTGCCGAAGCGCTCGCCGAGCAGGCGCTCGCGGGCGCGGCCGGGTACAAGGTGCACGAGGACTGGGGCTCGACGCCGACGGCGATCGACTCCGCGCTGCGGGCCGCGGACGAGTGGGGTCTCCAGGTCGCGCTGCACGCGGACAGCCTGAACGAGGCCGGGTATGTCGAGTCCACGCTGAACGCGATCGCGGGGCGCGGCATCCACGCGTTCCACGTCGAGGGCGCGGGTGGCGGGCATGCGCCGGACATCCTGTCGATCGCGTCGTACCCGCATGTCATCCCGGGCTCGACCAACCCGACGTTGCCGCACACTGTCAACACGGTCGCCGAGCATCTGGACATGCTGATGGTCTGCCACCACCTCAGCCCGGACGTGCCGGAGGACCTGGCGTTCGCGGAGTCCCGGATCCGCGCCACCACGATCGCGGCCGAGGATATCCTGCACGACCTCGGCGCGCTGTCCGTCACGTCGTCGGACGCGCAGGCGATGGGCCGGATCGGCGAGGTGATCACCCGGACCTGGCAGGTCGCGCACGTGATGAAGCACCGGCGCGGGCCGCTCGGCTCGGTCGCGGACAACGAGCGGGTACGGCGGTACGTCGCGAAGTACACGATCAACCCGGCGATCGCGCACGGTATCGACCATGTCGTCGGATCCGTCGAGGAAGGGAAGCTCGCGGACCTGACGCTCTGGGATCCGCGGTACTTCGGTGTCCGCCCGAACCTGGTGATCAAGGGCGGCGCGATCGCGTGGGCGGCGCTCGGCGACCCGAACGCGTCGATCCCGACGCCGCAGCCGGTGCTGATGCGGCCCGCGTTCGGGGACGCGATCGGGGCGGAGCTGTCGTACACGTTCGTGTCGCCGGCGGCGCTGGACGACGGGCTGGCGGGGCGGCTCGGGTTGCGGCGGCAGCTGCTCGGCGTACGGCCGACGCGTGGGGTCACGAAGGCGGACCTGAAGAACAACGACGCGTTGCCGCGGATCGACATCGATCCGGAGACGTTCGCGATCGAGGTCGACGGCGAGCTGATCGAACCGGCACCGGCGGCGGTGCTGCCGCTCGCTCAGTTGTATTCGATGTTCTGATGAGCGCCCCCGAACTGGTCGCCCTGATGCTGGCCGACGGCCGCCTGCCGACCGGCGGCCACACCCAGTCCGCCGGCCTGGAACCCGCGGTCCGCGCCGGACTAGGTGCCGACGGCAAGCGACTCGCCGACGTCGCGGACTACGCCCGCGACCGCCTCCGCACAGTCACCCGGGTCGAGGCCGCCACCGCCGTCGTCACCCGCCACCTCGTCCTCACACCACCGACTCGTGTGGAACGGCTGCGACCCGATCCGCCGAGTCGTGGATTCGGGTCGGGAAATGCGGGGATTCACGACCCCGATCCACGACTCGCCGAAGGGGGTGCGGCCGGGTGGGAGGTGGTTGGGCAGGCCCGGGCGGATTGGGCGGGGAGTCAGGTGGCGCGGGGGGTGTCGCGACCGACGGACGCGGCCGGGTGGGAGGTGGTTGGGCAGGCCCGGGCGGATTGGGCGGGGAGTCAGGTGGCGCGGGGGGTTTCGCGAACGACGGACGCGGCCGGGTGGGAGGTGGTTGGGCGGACTCGGGCGGCTTGGGCGGGGAGTCAGGTGGCGCGGGGGGTTTCGCGAACGACGGACGCGGCGGGGTGGGAGGTGGTTGAGGGGGCTTGGGGGGCTCGGACGAGCAGTCAGGTGGTGCGCGGGGTGTCGCGGCGGCAGGGGCGGTTGTTGCTTCGGGTGGCTCGGCGGGTTTGGCCCGCGGTGGCCGAGTATCTGCCGGACGATGCGGAGGTGCCGCGGCCGATCGTGCTCGGGGTGGTTGCTGCGGTCAACGGGTTGTCGGCGGAGCAGTTGGCGCGGGTGGTCGCGTACGAGGATGCGCAGACCGTGATCTCCGCCTCGCTCAAGTTGCTTCCGGTGGATCCGGCGGAGGCGGCGACCTGGCTCGCCGGGCTTGACGACGACATCGAGCGGCTCGTCAAGGACGTCGCGCCGCTCACCGAACCGGACGCGATCCCGGCCGGCGGCGCCCCGCTGATCGACCTGTTCGCCCACCAGCACGCGACCGAGAGAATGAGGCTGTTCCATGCCTGACACCCGCTCCTTCCGCCTCGGCGTCGCCGGGCCGGTCGGCACCGGCAAGAGCTCGCTGATCGCGACCGTCTGCCGCGAACTGTCCGCCGAACTCCGGCTCGGCGTGATCACCAACGACATCTACACCGACGAGGACGCCCGCCTGCTGAAGGCCGCCGGCGTCCTCGACCCCGACCGCATCCGCGCGGTCGAGACCGGCGCCTGCCCGCACACCGCGATCCGCGACGACGTCACCCCGAACCTGATCGCGGTCGAGGACCTCGAACGCGACTTCGCCCCGCTCGACGTGGTCCTGGTCGAGTCCGGCGGCGACAACCTGACCGCGACCTTCTCCCCCGCCCTCGTCGATGCGCAGATCTTCGTACTCGACGTGGCCGGCGGCGGCGACGTCGCCCGCAAGGGCGGACCGGGGATCGCGCGAGCCGACCTGCTGATCGTCAACAAGACCGACCTCGCGCCGTACGTCGAGGTCGACGTCGAGCAGATGGTCCGCGACGCCGAAGCCGCCCGCGACGGCAAACCGGTCATCGCGCTGTCCCGCACGGACCCCGCCTCGGTCGCCCGCCTCACGGACTGGGTCCGCTCGATGCGGTCCGCCGTACGCACCGGAGATCACACCCCCGTGGACCCCGGCCCGATGGCGCCGCACTCCCACACCGGCGAGAACGGCGAGGTCGTTGTCCACACGCATTGACGTCGTCGCCGACCCGGTCCGCGATCGGTGCCTGCTGACGACCGGCCACCTCTCCCCGCGCCAACTGCCTGGGCGCGCAGGCGTCGTCCGCGTCGCGCTGGTACAGGCCGGGGCCCTCCTGCTCGCGGGTGACGAAGTACGGATGGAGGTCGTCGTCGCGGGCGCCGTCCGGCTTGAGATCGTCGAGACCGCCGGAACCGTTGCCTACGGCATGCGTGGCGGCTCGGCCCGCTGGGACGTCGACATCACGCTGACCGACGGCGCAAGCCTCCAGTGGTACGGCGAACCGTTCGTCGTCGCCGCCGACGCCGACGTGACCCGTACGACGACCGTACGGCTCGCGGCGGGCTGCACCGCCCAACTCCGCGAGTCCCTCGTACTCGGGCGGCAGGGCGAACTCGGCGGCGCGCTGCACACGTCCACCCGCGCGTGGCTAGCCGGCGAACCGCTCCTCGCCGAGGACCTCGACCTCTCGCCCGCAGCACGCACCGGCTGGGCGGTCCTGGGCACCGCCCGCTGCCTCGACACCGTCACCACCCTCGGCTTCCGCCTGCCCGACGACCCACAGACCCTGCAACTCGAGGGCCCGGGCTCGATCGCCCGCCAACTCGTCCAGGAGCAACACCAGAGCACCTTGGACTGCCCCATCGGGCACAGTCACACCCTGCAACCCTGAACATCACTTGCCGTGCCCTTCGCGCCGTGCCAAACCAGCGTTTGAGCTCGGAAGGACACCGCAGATCCCTCTCCCCGCACGGGAAGCTACAAGAACGTCGACAGGAGCAGGGTCATGCCGAGGCCCATTACCGAGATCACCGTCTCCATCACCGACCAGGTCTTGATGGTCTCGCCCACGGTCATGCCGAAGTACTCCTTCACCAGCCAGAAGCCGGCGTCGTTGACATGCGAGAAGAACAGCGAGCCGGCACCGATCGCGAGCACGACCAAGGCGATGTGTGTGGTGCTGAGGCCGGTCGCCAACGGGGCGACGATGCCGGCCGCGGTCACGGTCGCGACGGTCGCGGAACCGGTGGCGAGCCGGATCAGTACGGCGACGATCCAGCCGAGCAGCAACGCCGACAGGTTCGCGGCGATGGCGATCTTCGCGATCGCGGTGCCGGTGCCGCCGTCCACCAGGACCTGCTTGAAGCCGCCGCCGGCGCCGACGATCAGCATCACGCCGGAAATCGGCAGCAGGCTCTCGCCGATCTTGCGGCTCAGCTCGGGAACGCCGAAGCCGACCGCGGTGCCGAACGTGTACATCGCCAGCAGTACGGCGATCAGCAGCGCGACCACCGGGTCGCCGATGAACTGCAGCACCGGGTAGATCGCGTTGTCCTTGCTCATCCACACGTCCGACGCGGCCTTGATCAGCATCAGCGCGACCGGCAGCAGGACGGTGGCCAGCGTCGCGGCGAAGCTCGGCGTCCGGGTCCGCGTCGTACCGGCCGCGGGCTGCGGTGCGGCGTGCTGCGGGCCATGGGTCGTCTGCTCCGGCGCGTCGTGCGCGGCCGCGTGCGGCGCCGGCTCGGAGTCGTGGTGACCGGAGCCGACCTCGAGCGCGGCACCGGCGGCGCCGATCGGCACCCACTTCGCGGCCAGCCGACCGAACAGCGGGCCGGCCACGATCACGGTCGGGATCGCCACCAGCAGGCCGAGCGCGAGCGTGATGCCGACGTTGCCCTTCAGTACGCCGATCGCGGCCAGCGGACCGGGGTGCGGCGGCACGAAGCCGTGCAGCACCGAGAGGCCGGCCAGGGCCGGGATGCCGAGCAGCATCGCGCGGGCGCCGGTCCGGCGGACCGCGAGCACCACCACCGGGATCAGCAGCACCAGGCCGATCTCGAAGAACATCGGGATGCCGATGATGAACGCGATCAGCGCCATCTTCCACGGCAGGCCACCGGGCTTGCCGCGCAGCAACGTGTCGACGACCTGGTCCGCGCCGCCGGAGTCGGCGAGCAGCTTCCCGACCATCGCACCGAGCGCGATCAGTACGCCGACGTACCCGAGGACACTGCCGACGCCGTTCTCGTAGGACTTCGTGACGTCGCCGGCCGCGATCCCGGACGCGACGCCGACGAACAGCGCGCCGATCGTCAGCGAGAGGAACGCGTGCACCTTGAGCGCGACGATCAGTACGACGATGATCGCGATGCCGAGCACCGCCATGATCAGCACCCGGGTGTCGTGCCCGTTCCACGGCGCGTGCACGTCCGCCTCTGCCACCAGCGGAAGACCGACTTCATACGCGAGACCCATAGCTCTCCTTCGGTCGCGACCCCCACTTCGCAGTTTGCCACCAACCCCTGGATTCCGCCGGGCGGCGCGGCGCAGTCGTCGTGCCGAACCAGAGGGAGCGGCCAACGAGCGTGAGCCGGTCTTTCTGCGGCGATCTGCGCGGCGCATGATGGTGACGTGAACACCTGCTGGTGTTGCGGCAACGAACGCGACGAGCGCGAACTGGTCGGCCTCGGGCTGCACCCGGAAGTCCAGATCTGCCTGCGGTGCACGGTCGCGCTCTGGCAGCGCGGCCGCGAACGCGAGGACCTGCTCCGGCCGGGCCCGCTGACGAACGTGCGGACCGGCGTACGGCGGTCGCGTGAGCTGGTGATGCGGCACGGCTGGCACCGGCTGCCCGTTGTCGGCGCCCTCCTGCGACGGCTCAACCGGCACCTTCCGTAACTGCTGCCAGGAGCGGGACGGCCGAGGTCTTGCGGTCGAATTATCGATCACTTACAGTCTGGCCCAGCGGCCGAAATGTGATCGATAACTTTTCTCCGGAGCTGCACGTCGCGCGACCTCCCCGCCCATGTGAGGACCAACCGTCATGCCCAGACATCGCTTCTTCCGACCCTTGCTCGCCGGCCTGGTGGCGGCGACCGCGACCGTCGCGGGACTGCCGTCCGTCGGCGCCCCGCCCAGCACACCGACGTACTCGAATCCCTTGATGAGCGACATTGCCCAGGCGTTCTCCGACGCCGGGCTGATCCGCGCCAAGGACGGCGCCTGGTACGCGTACGCGACCAACACCAGCCTGACCCGCGAGAACGCCCAGAACGGCGGACCGCAGCACCTGATCCCGATGGTCCGCTCCACCGACCTCGTGCACTGGACGTTCCTCGGCGACGCGTTCAGCCAGGCGAACCATCCGCAGTGGGCCGGCTGGCCGCAGAAGGGGTACTGGGCGCCCGACGTCCGGTACGTCGACGGCGAGTACTACATGTACTACTCCGCTCCCGGCTCCACCTCGCTCGACGCCGCGATCGGCCTGGCCACCGCGCCGACCCCGGCCGGACCGTGGACCGACATCGGTCACCCGGTCGTGAACTTCGTGAAGGACAGCGAGGTGATGGAGATCGACCCGATGATGTTCATCGACTCCGACGGCACGAAGTACCTGTACTACGGCTCGTTCCGCAAGGGCGGCATCCACGTCGTCAAGCTCACCGCCGACGGTCGCAACACGGTCGGCGAGTCCACGCAGGTCGTCTCCGGCGAACGCGGTGAAGGCACCTGGGTCCAGAAGCGTGGGCCTTGGTACTACCTCTTCTACTCCGGCTACGGCTGCTGCATGGGCACCGACGGCGGTGGCGGCTACCCGGTGCTCGCCGGGCGGTCCACCTCCCCCACCGGACCGTTCGTCGACGAGAACGGCCGATCGCTGACGTCCACCCAGCCGGGCGGCTCCATCGTCAACTCGTTCAACGGCAACTCGCTGAACGCGACCGGCCACAACGCGATCACCGTGGACCGCTCCGGCCAGGAGTGGAACATCGTGAACTCCGACATCCGCGCGGACCGTACCTGGGGCGGCCGTCCGCAGTCGATGGACCGCCTGGACTGGGTCGGCGGGTGGCCGACGGTCCGCGCCGGGCAGTGGACGTCCGACACACCGCAGGCAGCGCCCGATGCGGCGTGGACGGTCGGCAGCTCGTTCGACTCGTCCGACTCGTCCGACATGGCCTGCTGGCGTTCGTTGTCCGGTGACTGGACCAGCAACGACGGGTACGCGGCCTCCACGTCGCCGTCCGGGCTGCTCGTCAGTCAGAAGAGCGGAACGGCGGACTACCGCATCGAGGCCGATCTACGAACGTCGTCCGGTCCGGCCGGTGTCGTGTTCGGGTATCGCTCGCCCCGCAACTACGCCGTTGCCTGGCTCGACCCGCAGCGCGGCGTGCTCCGCGTCGAGCAGCGCGTCGGCGGCAAGCTCGTCGGTACGACGGAACGCCCGCTGTACCAGGGATTCCGGTACGACACCTGGCACTCGGTCACCGTCGAGGTGCGCAACGGCCGCGCCGCGGTCCAGGTCGCACCGTCGATCGGCGACAACCCGCTCGGCGAGATCGACGTGCAGCTCGCGCCCGGGCTGAGCGGTCCGGCGCAGTTCGGACTGACCGGTACGGCGGAGGGTGACAACCTCGCGATGACCAAGCTGTACCAGCCGGTGACGCACAAGATCGCCGATCCCAAGGTCGGTCCGCTGCTCCCGGCGTACAGCGATGAGTTCACCGGGACGGACGCCAACTGGCAGTGGACGGGCGTGAACCAGGGCCAGGTCGCGGACGGCCGGCTCAACTGGGACACGCAGGCGACGAACCTCAGCACCGACGCTACCGTCGCGCTGCGGGACGCGCCGGAGGGCGACTTCACGGTGGAGACCAAGCTGACGCTGCCGTTCGCCAGTACGACGGGCAACGGCCGCGCCGGACTGATCGCGTGGACCTCGCGGACCAGTTCGTTGCAGCTGGCACCTACCCGGACGAACGCCGTACAGCAGACGTTCCTGTGGCCGGGGGCCGACCCGAGCCCGTGGCCGGAGGCGATCCAGCTCGGGCCGAGCGCGGACACGATGTGGCTGCGGTTGCGGCACACCACGCGGGACGGGCAGCACCTCTTCCAGGCGGCGACCAGTCTGGACGGGAAGCACTGGCAGTGGGGCAGCTACTGGTACCTGCCGGCCGGGCCGTTGAAGTTCGGGCTGATCTCGATGGGCGGCGCCGGGTCGACCGCGCACTTCGACTACGTGCGGACGTACGGGGCGGCTTCATGACGCTCACACGCCGTACGCTGCTCGCGAGCGGAGCGGCCGGGGTGTTCGCCGCGGGGTTGTTGCCGGGGCTTCCGGCGTTCGCGGCGCCGGCCGACGAGGACGGGTACGACCTCTGGCTTCGCTATCGTCGCCTGCCCGACAGCGACGACCTCGCCCGGCACCTCACCGCGCCGGTCCTCACCTCACCCGACACTCCGCCGGTCCTCACCTCACCCGACACCCCGCCGGTGGCGAGGATCAGCGGCGGCGGCCGGCGGAGTCCGCCGGGCCTGTGGTCTCCCGGAAGACTATCTCGGTGGGGGCCGCGGGCAACGGTTCCGGTTCTGGTTCGTTGCGGAGGGCGGCGATCAGGCGGCGCATGCCGTGGCGGCCGGAGGACTCGCGGTCGACGCGGACGGTCGAGAGGGCCGGCGTACCGTAGCGGACCAGCGTGAGATCGTCCCATCCCGTGACGCTGACGTCGTCCGGCACGCGCCACCCGCGCTCCAGCGCGCCCCGCAGTACCCCGGCCCCGATGTGGTCACTCGCCGCAACGATCGCCGTCACCGGCGTGTCGTCCGCCAACGACCGCACCGCGGCCATGCCGGTCTCCGGATGCCACGGACCGTCGTACACACCATGCGACCGCAACCCCAGCCGCTCACATGCCTTCACATACCCCGACCGCCGCAGCTGCGCCGACTTCCAGTCCTGCGGACCCGCCACATGGAAGAACTCCCGGTGCCCGAGCGCCGCCAACCGCTCGACCAGCTCCTCCATCGTCGCCTCGTCCGTCGCCACCGCCTCGACCGCCCGCAACCGATCGTCGAACTCGTCGGTCTGTACGACGACCCCGCCCGCCTTCACGGTCAACGGCGTCACCGACAGCACGCCGTCCACCTGCCCGCGCCCGAGGATGTCCTCCGCCAACCGGCTCAGCGCGGCCGGGTCCTCGTCCACCCCGATCACGATCTCCACCTGGTACCCGAGCCGCTGCGCCTCCGCACACGCCGCCTCGACGGTCCGCTCCGGACCGGTCCACCCCGGCAGGATGATCGCCACCACCCCGGTACTCCGGGTCCGCATCGCCCGCGCCGTCAGGTTCGGCCGGTACCCGAGTTCCTCCACCGCCGCCTTGATCCGCGCCGACGGGTCCACCCCGACTGTCGGATCGGCCCGCAGGTACCGCGACACCGTCTGATGCGAAACGCCCGCCAGCGCGGCCACGTCGTACATCGTCGGCCGCCGCTGCACACTCATACGCGCAACGATACGGGTGCCTCAGTCAGCCGAGGACAGCAACCGATCGAGCACCTCACCCGCCTCGTCGTACCCGGCGTCGGCGATCCGTTGCAGCTCAGGCAGATCGCGAGCGGCCGCCGCGCGCCTGGTCAGCAGCTCTCCGGCGTGCAGGCATCCCTCGTCCAGGAGGTCGCTCAGCTCCGGTACGTCGTCACGCGCGTCGGCCAGGTCGGCGAGCCGGTCCAGTGCGCGCTCGTTGCCGTCGTCGGCGAGGGCGCGGAGGGTTTCACGGTCGAACGTCGTCATACGGCGAGCCTGTGGCCTTGCCCCTGGGGAAAGGTCAAGCTGGTCCTGTGATCACGATCGGCCAGCTGGCGCAGTACGTCGGTGTCTCGACCAAGACGATCCGGGTCTACCACGCGAAGGGCCTGCTCGCGGAGCCGCCGCGGGACGCGTCCGGGTACCGCCGGTACACCGCGCAGGACCTCGTCGAGCTGATCAAGATCCGCACGCTCGCCGAGTCCGGCCTGCCGCTCGCCCGGATCGCGCGGCTCACCGCCGGCTCGGCGGACGACCTCCGGTCGGCGGCCGCCGCCGCGGAGGCGGAGCTGTCGGCCCGCATCGACCGCCTGCTCGAGACCCGCGGCCGACTCCATGAGCTTGCTACCGGCAACAGCCCGTTCCTGCCCGGCGACGTCGAGCAGCACCTGCGGCGGCTGCACGAGCTCGGGTTCTCGGACCGCTGGATCGCGCTGGAGCGGGACCTGTGGATCCTCACGTTCGCCACCGATCCGGCGACCGCGCACCGCTACTTCGTCGACCAGGCCGACGCGCAGGCGGATCCCGTTCTGGGGCAGCTGTATCTGGAGTGCGACCGCGCCCACGACCTGTCGCCCGACGACCCCGCGCTCGACGACCTCGCCGTACGGATCGTCGACGCGTCGCTCGCCCGCTACCCCGCCGAGGAGCTGCGTGAACAGCTCGCCGACGCGGCGCTCCCCCAGTTCGTCCAGGCCTCGGTCAACGCCGGCTCGCCGGCCTGGGAGCGGCTCGACACGCTGATCCGGCGCGGGCTCAGCCGACGTGTACCCACGGCCGGTTCGGGCGGTTCGGCTCGGCCCGGCGGAGGACCTCGCGAGTGACAGGTGGTACGTCGCCCTCGCCGGAGATCAGGTACCGGAACAGGAAGTGGAACGGGTTGCCCTCGGCCCAGGCGAAGTAGATGTGCGGCATCACCTGCCAGTCGTCGCGGATCTTCAGCAGCAGTGCGGCGATCGCGTTCGGGACGCTCGGGCTGTCGACGCGCAGGATCTTGTAACCGAACCGCTCCTCGCCGCGGACGTCCAGCTCGGTCTCGAACTGCGACGCGTCGGTCAGCGTCACCTCGAGGAACAGGATCGGCGGCCCCTCCGGCAGGTTCCGCACCTCGCGCTGCTCGGCCTCCTTCTCCTGGTACTCCGCCTCGTCGCGGTCGTCCGGCTCGTTCGCGATGATCCGCGGGTCGCCGTGCTCGGCGCCGGCCGAGATCAGCCGGCACGCCTCCTCGTCGAAGCGGACCTCGGTCGCGCGCAGCTCCAGCGACCGGGTGGCGCGCGAGATCAGCGAGGTGAGGACGATCGCGACGATGAAGAACGACGCGATCTGGACGCCGTCCGGCCGCTCGATGATGTTCGCGATCGTGGTGTAGAGCAGCACCAGGCTGATCACGGCGAACCCGACGGTCTTGAACCGCTCGCGGTTCCGCCGCGCCGACAACGTCACCGCGATCGACGCGGACATGATCAGCACCAGTACGCCGGTCGCGTACGCGCCGCCCTGTGCGTCGACGTTCGCCTTGAACAGCAGCGTGATCACGAACCCGATCACCGCGAACACCAGGACCAGCGGCCGGGTCGCCCGCGCCCAGTCCGGCACCATGCCGTACCGCGGGAGGTACCGCGGCACGATGTTCAGCAGCCCGGCCATCGCGGACGCGCCGGCGAACCACAGGATCAGGATCGTGCTCACGTCGTACACCGTCCCGAAGACGTTGCCGAGGTGCTCGTGCGCGAGGTAGGCCAGCGCTCGCCCGGACGCGGAGCCGCCGGCCTTGAACTCGTCCGCGGGGATCAGCACGATCGTCGTGAAACTGCTGGTGATCAGGAACCCGCTCATGATCAGCGCCGCGGTGGTGAGCAGCTTGCGGGTGTTGCGGATCCGGGTCGCGGGGTGCGCCGGGTCGTCGTCGGCCGCGCCGTCGACCTGCGGCATCACCGCGACCCCGGTCTCGAACCCGGACAGGCCGAGGGCGAGCTTCGGGAACACCACCAGCGAGATGCCGATCATCACCCAGATGTTCGAGTGCTGGGTCGTCAGCATCCCGCGCCAGTTGGTGACCACTTCGGGGGCGGTGATCACGTGCCAGAGCGCGTTCCCGACCACGATCAGGTTCAGGCCCAGGTAGATCCCGACCAATGCGACCGCGATCCCGATCGCCTCGCCGAACCCGCGCAGGAACACCCCGGCGAGCAACGCCAGCAACAGCAGGGTGATGATCACTTCCTTGCCGTGCAGCCACTGCGGGACGTACGGGTTCTCGACCACGTGCGCGGTGGCGTCCGCCGCGGACAGGGTCATCGTGATGATGAAGTCGGTCGCCATGAAGCCGAGCAGTACGAGGATCGTGAACTTGCCCTTCCAGCGGCCGAGCAGCCGGTCGAGCATCGCGATCGAGCCCTCGCCGTGCGGGCTCTCCGCCGCCACCCGCCGGTACACCGGCAGCGCGCCGAGCAGCGTCAGCAGCACGAGGATCAACGTCGCCACCGGCGCGAGCAGGCCGACGGCCGCCGCGGCGATCGCCGGCTGGTAACCGAGCGTCGAGAAGTAGTCGACACCGGTCAGGCACATCACCTTCCACCACCGGTGCGTCGGATGCGGCGCCGGGCGGTGCGGGCCCTGGTGCCCGACGGGCCGGTCGTGCAGCAACCACGCGAGGACCTTGCCGTGGGTAGGCGGCGGCACACCGACCGTCTCGTTCTCACGCGTTTCTGTCACCGCTGGGAGCCTAACCAGCAGGTCAGGGACCCTCCGCGGTTTCTAACGCGTCTCTAACAGGTATGTCGGCAGCGCCACTACGGCTCGAAGCGGTAGCCCATGCCGGGTTCGGTGATCAGGTGGTCGGGGCGGGCGGGGTCGAGTTCGAGTTTGCGGCGGAGCTGCGCCATGTACACGCGCAGGTAGTTCGTCTCGGCCTCGTAGCCGGGGCCCCAGACGTCGTGCAGGAGCTGTTTCTGGCCGATCAGCTTGCCCGGGTTCCGGACCAGGATCTCCAGCAGGTTCCACTCGGTGGGCGTCAGCCGTACGTCGCCTTCCGCGGTGGTGGCGCGTTTCGCGGCGAGGTCGATCATGAAGGCCGCCGTACGGACGGTGGCCGCGCCCGGGTCGGCCGTCGTACGGCGGAGCGCGGCGCGGATCCGGGCCAGCAGTTCATCCATCCCGAACGGCTTGGTGACGTAGTCGTCGGCGCCCGCATCGAGGGCGGCGACTTTGTCCGCCTGGGCGTCGCGGGCGGACAGTACGACGATCGGCGCGGTGCACCAGCCGCGCAGCCCGTGGACGACCTCGACACCGTTGATGTCGGGCAGTCCGAGGTCGAGGATGACGAGGTCGGGCGGCCGCTTGCCGGCGGTCGCGAGCGCGGAGGTCCCGTCGGCGGCGGTGTCGACCTCGTAGTGCCGGGCGCGCAGGTTGATCGCCAGCGCGCGGAGCAGGCGGCGGTCGTCGTCGACGATCAGGACCCGACTCATGGTGCCACCGGCAACGTCACGGTCATGGTCAGGCCGCCGCCCGGCGTCGGCCCCGGGGTGAGCGATCCGGCCATCGCCTCGGTGAATCCACGGGCGATCGCGAGGCCCAGCCCGACACCGCCGTCGGCGGGATTGTCCCCGAGCCGCTGGAACGGCGTGAACATCCGCGCGAAGTCCTCCTCCGGTACGCCGGGACCGGCGTCGACCACGGTCACGCGTACGGCGTCACCGTCGTGCGACGCGCCGACCCGGACGGCCGCCGTACCGTAGCGGCGGGCGTTGTCGACCAGGTTCGCGATCACCCGTTCGAGCAGACCCGCGTCCGCGAGCACGAGCGGCAGATCATCCGGTACGTCGACCACGACAGCCTCCCGCGGTACGCCGACCAGGGCCTTGCCGACGATCTCGTCGAGGACCAGCGGACGCAGGTCGACGCTGAGCGCGCCGGCCTGCAGGCGGCTCATCGCGAGCAGGTTGGAGATCAGGTCGTCGAGACGGTCCGCGCTGTCCTCGATCGTCTCCAGCAGCTCGCCCTGCTCGTCCGGGCTCCACGCGACGTCGCTCTGCCGCAGGCTCGAAACAGCCGCCTTGATACCGGACAGCGGCGTTCGGAGGTCGTGCCCGACGGCAGCTAGCAGGGCGGCGCGGAGCTTATCGACCTCGGCGAGCTGGGCCGCCTCACCCGCCAGCACCCGGTCCTCCCAGGCCCGCGCCGCCGCGGCGGCCAGCCGGGTCAGCAGCTTCCGGTCCTCAGCGAACAGTTCGGGGCCTTCGGCAACCATCAGCAGGCCGTCGCGGGCCGGGACCGAGATGACCGGGCTGCCGTGCAACGGCGGACCGGCGAGCGCGACCTGGTCGTCACCGCGCAGCAGGGCGACCGAGACCATGCCGAAGGTCTCCCGGACCTCCTCCAGAACGGCGTTCAGCGAGTCGCCGGTCACCGGCTCGGCGGTGAGCCGGGACAGCACCTCCGCCTCGCTGCGGCTGCGCGCGGCCGCGATCCGGCGGCTGGCCGCGAGATCCACCGTGACGCTGACCGTCACCGCGACGATCACGAACACCAACAGCGCGATGATGCTGTCGCGCTGCTCGACGGCGAACGTGTGGTACGGCGTGGTGAAGAAGAAGTTTGCCAGCAGCACCGATCCGAGGGCGGCCACGACGCCGGGCAGGACGCCGCCGGTGGCCGCGATCAGTACGACGAGCAGCAGGTACAGCAACAGGATGCTTTCCAGCGCGAGACTGTCCCGGACCGGCACCAGGACGATCGTCAGGACCGGCAGACTGCCGACGACCAGGCCGAGGCCCGTCCACAGGCGGGTCCGTCGACCGTGCCGGGTCGGCATCGTCCTGCCGGCTGACCGGCCGGCAGCATCCGGCCCGCGGTCCTGCTCCACGATGCCACTGTGGCACGCCCAGCCATCACACGGGAGCCCCTCGCCGCGGCCTGCTCACCGGGACCGCCGCCGGCGGCACGGCACGCCGCGCCTCGAGGCCTTCCGCGGAGCCGAGCTGCCACGGCACGTTGATCACCATCACCCCCGGCTGGAACAGCAGCCGGGCCTTCAACCGCAGCGCGCTCTGGTTGTGCAGCAGCGCCTCCCACCAGTGCCCCACGACGTACTCCGGGATGAACACCGCGACGAGGTCCCGCGGACCGGTCCGGCGGATGTCCTTCACGTACTCGAGCACCGGTCCGGTGACATCGCGGTACGGCGAATGCAGCACCTTCAACGGCACCGGGATGTCCCGCTCGGTCCACTCCAGCAGCAACGCGTCGGAGGCCTCCGGGTCGGTCGCGACCGTCACCGCGGTCAGCGAGGTCGGACGGGTCGCCCGCGCGTAGGCGAGCGCCCGCAGGGTCGGGGTGTGCAGCCTCGAAACGAGGACGATCGCGAACACCCGCGGCGGCAGCGTGACGCCGCCCGGGCCCGGGGTCAGCTCGACCTCGACGCGTTCGTAGTACCGCCGGATGCCCTTCATCAGCGCGAAGACCGCCGGCATCGCGATCACCACGATCCACGCGCCGTGCGTGAACTTGGTGATCAGCACGATCACCAGCACGACCGCGGTGAAGACCGCGCCGAGCGCGTTGATCGCCCGCGACCGGTGCATCGCCGCCGAGGGTGTCTCGCGCAGCAGCCGGGTCCAGTGCACGACCATCCCGGCCTGGCTGAGCGTGAACGACACGAAGACGCCGATGATGTACAGCTGGATGAGCCGCGTCGTACTCGCCTGGAACACCCAGATCAGCAAGCCGGCCAGCGCCGACAGGATGACGATGCCGTTGCTGTAGACCAGCCGGTCCCCGCGCCGGGAGAACTGCCGCGGCAGGAACCCGTCGTGCCCGAGCAGCGACGCCAGGATCGGGAACCCGTTGAACGCCGTGTTCGCGGCCAGCACCAGGATCGCCGCGGTGAACGCCTGCGCCGCGAAGAACCCGATCGAGTGGTACCCGCCGAACACCGCGCCGGCCACCTGCGCGATCACGGTGCGTTGCTGGTAACCGTCCGGAGCCCCGATCAGCCGCGCGGGGTTGTCGCTCACGTGAACGTGCGAGCTGAGCGCCAGCACCGTCAGGCCGGCGAACATCGCGACCGTCAGCCCGCCCATCATCGCGAGCGTCGCCGCCGCGTTGTTGCTCTTCGGCGGCTTGAAGTTCGGCACGCCGTTGCTGACCGCCTCCACCCCGGTCAACGCCGTACATCCCGAGGCGAACGCCCGCAGCGCGAGCAGCAGGAAGGCCAGGCCGGTCACGTGGCTCGCCGGGACGATGCCGTACGACGCGGACTCGGCCCGCGGGGCGTCCCCGGCGAGGATGCGGACGAGGCCGACCACGATCATCACCAGGACGACCGCGATGAACCCGTACGTCGGGACCGCGAACGCCGTACCGGACTCCTTCACGCCCCGCAGGTTCATCAGCGCGAGCACCGCGATCATCCCGATCGACACCGCCACCGCGTGCGGCGCCAGGACCGGGATCGCCGAGACGATGTTCTGTACGCCGGCCGCGACCGACACCGCGACCGTCAGCACGTAGTCGACGAGCAGCGCGCTGGCCGCGACCAGCGACGCGTTCCGGCCGAGGTTCGCCCGGCTCACGGCGTACGCGCCGCCGCCGCTCGGGTACGCGTGGCAGGTCTGCCGGTACGACGCGACGACCACGATCAGCAACGCGATGACTGCCGCCGCGACCCACGGCGCGACGTACAGCGATGCCAGCCCGCCCAGGCTGAGCATCAGCAGGATCTCCTCGGTGGCGTAGGCGTTCGAGGACAACGCGTCGCTGCAGAACACCGGCAGCGCCAGCTTCTTCGGCAGCAGCGTGTCGCCCAGCCACTCGCTCCGCAGCGGCCGGCCGACGAGCAAGCGCTTCGGGATCTCGAGCACCTTCACGCCACCAGCCAACTGCGGAGCGATCCGTCAGACCCGGATCTTGACGCGCTCTTGACGCCTACCGCACCGATCTTGACGCCCCGTTGACGGCTCTGTCATGTGAGGTGGTGAACCTCCTGGAGGGCGTAGACAGGCGTGGGGAGGTTCTCGTAGCGGGCCTTGAGTTGAAGGGAGAGGTAGAGGGAGTAGTGGCGCGACTGGTTCAGGTTGCCGCCGTGGAACCAGAGAGCCTCCTGCTGGGTCGGTTTCCACATGTTGCGCTGCTCGCCCTCCCACGGGCCGGGGTCCTTGGTGGTGTCGGAGCCGAGGCCCCAGCACTTGCCGACGGCATCGGCCACCTCCGGCGAGATGAGGTCCGCGGCCCAGCCGTTCATCGAGCCGTAGCCGGTCGCGTAGACGACGAGGTCGGCCGGCAGCGTCGTACCGTCCGCCAGCACGACGGCGTCCTCGGTGAGGTGTGAGACCTGGCCGTGGGCGAGCTTCACGTCGCCGTTCGCCACCAGGTCCGCGGCGCCGACGTCGATGTAGTAGCCCGAGCCGCGGCGCAGGTACTTCATGAACAGGCCCGATCCGTCGTCGCCCCAGTCGTGCTCGAAGCCGGACGCCTCCAGCCGCGCGTAGAAGTCCTTGTCCTTCTCGGCCATCGCCTGGTACGCCGGGATCTGGAACTCGTGCAGGATCCGGTACGGGATCGACGCGAAGATCAGGTCCGCCTTCTCGGTCGTCACGCCGGCCGCGAGCGCACGCTCGGAGTACAGGTCACCAAGGCCGTACTCCATCAGCGAGTCGCTCTTCACGATGTGCGTGCTGGACCGCTGCACCATCGTGACGTCCGCGTCGTGTTCCCACAGTGCGCCGCAGATGTCGAAGCTGCTGTTGTTCGACCCGATCACCACACAGCGCTTCCCGGCGTACGCGTCCGGGCCGGGGTGTGCCGACGAGTGGTGCTGGTCGCCGCGGAACACGTCCTGGCCGGGCAGTTTCGGGACATTCGGCTTCCCGGACATGCCGGTCGCGAGCACCAGCTGCTTCGGGCGCAGCGTCAGCTCCCGGCCGTCGCGTTCGATCACCACGGTCCATTCGCCGTCGGCGTACGACGCGGACTTCGCGACCGTGCTCGACCAGTACGGGACCTCCATCGTCTGCACGTACGACTCGAGCCAGTCGCCGATCTTGTCCTTCGGCGCGAACACGGGCCAGTTGTCCGGGAACTTCAGGTACGGCAGGTGGTCATACCAGACCGGATCGTGCAGACACAGCGACTTGTACCGGTTCCGCCACTGGTCCCCCGGCCGCGGCTGCTTGTCGATCACCAGCGCCGGTACGCCGAGTTGCCGCAGCCGCGCACCGAGCGCGATCCCGCCCTGCCCGCCGCCGACCACCAGCACGTACGGCTGCTCGGCCGACCCGAGCGTCTCCGCCTCGGCCTGACGCTTCTCCTTCCACGTCTGCCGGTTCTTGTCAGCGCCGTGCTGCGCACCCATCGGCCGCCGTACGCCGCGCGGCTCCTCGTACCCCTTGAGCTCCCGCAGCGTGGTGAGCATGGTCCAGGCCTTGTCCTGCCCGTCCTCCTCCACGAGCCGGACCAGCCCGCCGCCGCGCCCGACGCCGGTCTCGAACTCGAACCACGCGGTGATCACCCCGTCCGCCGCCGTGGCCGGCTCCGTCAGCCGGAACCCGCCCGGATCGGCGTTCTCCAGGGTGTTGGTCAACAGGTCCGCGACACCGTCCGGGTTCTCGACGGTCTTCAGGTTCCACGTGAACGCGACCAGGTCGCGCCAGAAGCTGGTGGTCGCGAACAGGCCCGCCGCCCGAGGTACGTCGCGCGCCCGCAGCGCGTCCTCGAACGCGGTCAACCAGTTCGTGGCCCGGTCGTCTGCCGACAGCTGACTGGTCGGCTTCTCCTCGGTCTGAGTCATGAGGTCAGGACACCGCCCGCCGCCTTGTCCCGGCCAGAGTTGCACCACGTTGCACCGTGGCGACGGTCACAGTCCCGGCCTACGATGAGCCGCAAGGCGGGAGGTGCCCATGACAGCGAGTACGGCGTACGGCGCGATCCCGCCGGGCACGGACCTCACGCTGCGTGCCCGGGAGCTGGTCCGGATCCACGACGCGGTGCTGAGCGGCGTACGGCCGCCGCAACGACCGCGGGCGCTGGTCGCGCGGTCCTGGTCGCGGGTGATGAACCTCGGGCTGGCGGCGGATCACGTCAACGCGCGCCGCCCGATGAGCCAGGAGGAGCTGGTACGGCGTCGCAGTACGTCACGGCTCTCGCTCGTGATCGACGAGCTGCGCCGGGTGCTGACGAGCGTCGCGGACGCCTCGCTGTTCCTGATGGTGGTGTGCGACGCGGACGGTGTCGTGCTGTGGCGGGAGGGTGCGCCCCGGGTGCAGCTGACCGCGGACCGGCTCGGGTTCCTCGAGGGGATGCTGTGGACCGAGCAGGTCGTCGGCACCAACGCGATCGGTACGGCGCTGGCCGAGGCTGCGCCGGTGCAGCTGTTCTCGGCCGAGCACTACGAGAGCCACCAGCACCCCTGGTACTGCACCGCCTGGCCGATCCACGATCCGCGGGACGGCGCACTGCTCGGAGTCGTCGACGTGAGCGGCCCGGCACTGACGCTGCATCCGGCGATCGCCGCGCTCGTGGAGAGTGCGGTCAGGCTGTCCGAGGCGGCGCTGTGGCGGCACCACCAGGAGCGGCTCGAGAGCCTCCGCCGGTCGACCGAGGCAGTGGTGAGCTCCACCAACGGACCGCTCCTGGTGGTCGACGACCACGGGTGGGTCGCGCACCACGCCGGAATCGCCGCGCGCGACCGGATCGACGTACCGCAGGCCGACCGGGCGGTCGCCGTACCGGGGCTCGGTCTGTGCCTGCCCGAACGCCTCGGCGACGGCTGGCTGATCCGCCCGCGCGAGGCCGGCGCCACGGTCCGCGCCCGGTTGTACCCCGGGCCGGAGCCGCGCCTCGAAGTCCTCCGCGACGACGAACCATGGCGTACGTCGCTGACGCCCCGGCACGCCGAGATCCTCGCCGCCCTCGTCGCCGCCGGCCCCCAGGGCCTGACCGCCGCCGAACTCAGCACCCGGCTGTACGGCGACGCCCACCACGAGGTCACGATCCGCGCGGAGATCTCCCGCCTCCGCCGCGTCGCCGGCGCCCTCGTGTCGACCCACCCCTACCGGATCGCCGCCGGCGTCTCGATCGCGCTCTGAACCCGGCGCGGGCCCGCCTTCGGCCAGGTCATCGAGCCAGGCTCGCGGGCGAGCTGGCGGCGAACGCCTCTACTACCTGGCCGCCTGCGGAATCCCCCCGTTCGACAACCGCACCGTACTCGTCGAAACGCTCACCCACCTCTGGCTGTCATCCCTGTACGAGTAGCGCGCCGAGGTAGCGCCTGCGGTAGACACGCTGCGCCAGGAGAGCTGCTGGATAGGCGAGGCGCCAGAGACCCAGTGCCGGATGTGTCTGCGAGCGGACCGTGAGCCACACCGAGTCGTCTGTACGGCGTTCCGCGAGGAAGGTTTCCTCGCCACGGACGGGGTGGCCGGCCAGCGTGCCGTACGCGAACCCGGCGCGGCTCGGCTCGTCGACGACCGCCAGCACCTGCACCGGCTCGCGGATCCGGAACGGTCCGACCCGCGCCAGGATCCAGTAGCGCCGGCCGGCCACGACCTGGGGATCGCCCTCGATCGAGAAGCCGCTGCGGGTCTTGACGCCCCAGCGGAGGAGTTCGGTGCGGACGAAGGTCCAGCAGTCCTCGCCGGAGCCCAGGCGGACGGTTCGCCCGTACGACCGCGAGTCGCCGGTCAGCGTCGTACCCGCTGCGGTGTCGGTGAGCGCGCGCCTCGACAGGTCGGTTGGCATGGGTTCATTGTCCAGTTCCTGACGCGGGGCTGGTGTCGGAGCGGCGGGGCGGGGAAGGGTGGGTCGGTATGACGGACAAGGACCGTGAGGCGACCGGGTTCCAGGAGCAGGCGGGGTACGACGAGTCCATCGATCTGCGGACGGACTTCGTCATGGTGTACGGGTTGAACGACACGACGGCGGAGCGGATCGCGCGCTGGCGGGAGGCCGGGTACCGGGTGCACCTGATGACCGGGGTTTCGTGGGGGACGTACCAGGACTACCTGGACGGGCGCTGGGATGGCGCCGAGCACTGGGACGACGCGCAGACGACCGCGGACGGGAAGCCGATCCTGCACGGCGAGAGCGTCGACATCCCGTACATGGTGCCGACGTTCGGCTTCACCGAGTACCTGGTGCAGAAGCTGCGGCCGATCATCGGGCTCGGGGTGGAGGGCATCCATCTCGAAGAGCCGGAGTTCTGGGCGCGGGCCGGGTACTCGGAGTCGTTCAAGCGGGAGTGGCAGGCGTACTTCAAGGAGCCCTGGCAGCCGCCGCACAGCACCCCGGAGGCGCACTTCCGCTCGGGTCAGCTCAAGCAGCACCTACTGTCCCGCAGCCTCGACCGAGTCACGTCGGTACTGCGTGACGAGGCGCTGAGCCAGGGGCGCGAGGTGCACTTCTACGTCCCGACGCACAGCCTCCTCAACTACACGCAATGGCAGATCATCAGCCCGGAATCGCGCCTCCGCACGCTCCCCTCGATCGACGGCGCGATCGCCCAGGTGTGGACCGGTACGTCACGCACCCCGAACGTGTACGACGGGAAGGTCGCCGAGCGGACGTTCGAAACGGCGTACCTCGAGTACGGCATCGCGCAGGACCTGACCCGCGGGACCGACCGGCGGATGTGGTTCCTGCACGACCCGATCGAGGACCACCCGGACCGGACCTGGGAGGACTACCTGGCCAACTACCAGCGCACCCTGGTCGCGTCGCTGCTGCACCCGGGCGTCAGCCGGTACGAGGTCGCGCCCTGGCCGCACCGCATCTTCAACCGCCCGTACCTCCGCGAAGGCAGTACCGAACGCGAGCTGATCCCGCCGGACACCGCCACCAGCTACCTGATCGCGATGAACAGCCTCCGCGATCTCGACCAGCCCGACGTACGGTGGGCGCACGAAGGCCCGCGGGTCGGCATCGCGTTGTCCGACACCGCGATGTTCCAGCGCTGGTCACCCGGCGGCGAGAGCGGTCATTACGACGGCTTGCAGGACGCCCTCGCACTCGAGGGCCGTGAGCAACTACATTTCTCCGACTTCTACGGCCTCGCCCTGCCCCCACTGTACGAAGGCCAGCGCGTCGCCCCGGTACAGCTCGAGAGCGTCATCGACTCCCCCGACGCCCTGGACGACGTCGACGTACTCGTGCTCAGCTACGAGTTCCAGAAACCGCTCGCGCCGAGCATCCACTACGCGCTGGCGGGCTGGGTGAACCGCGGCGGCAGCCTGCTGTACGTCGGGAACGGCGCGGACCCGTACCACGAGATCCGCTCCTGGTGGACCGGCCGCTACGGCACCTGCGCCGACCACCTGGCCGAGGCCCTCGGCGCGGACCCCACCCGCGACGACATCCAGCCGATCGGCCAGGGCCGGGTCCGCTTCCTCCCCGCGCGCCCCGCCGACTTCACCGAGAAGCCGGCCGAACTCGTCAGCGCACTCCGCGAACTCGCCGAGGCCGGCGGTCACACCTGGCAGCCCACGAACTGGCTCGCCGTCCAGCGCGGCCCGTACCTCATCGGCGCGGTCCTCGACGGCACACACGTTGTCGAAGGCACCTATCTCGACCTGCTCGACCCGCACCTCGGCGTCGTCCGCCGCCGCGAACTCGGCCCCGGCGACCTCACCTGGCTCCGCGACCTCACCTACGACGACACCCCACTCCTCGCCTCCGCCGGCCGAATCGTCGACTGGCACGAAACCGCCGGCACCATCACCTTCACCTGCGAAGCCCCCCGCGGCGTACCAGTCACCACCGCCCTCCGCCTCCCCACCCCACCCACAACCGTCAACGTCACCTCCACCTACGACCCCGACACCCACCTCCTCCACCTGACCCACCCCGGCTCCCCCACCGGCACGTCCATCACCATCACCCTCTGACTTCATCGAGTCGTGGATCGTGGTCGGGATCTTCCGCCACAATCCACGACTCGACGCCAAGGCGGCGCCCTCCCCCGACGCCAGCGCCTCCGCGCCCCACCACCAACCCCGCACCCCGCCGAAGGCGGCAACACAACAGCCGCCGCGCAGCGGCGACCTTTGGGGGTGTTCTACGTGGGGAGTTCGACCGTTACGCGGAGGCCGCCTTCTGGGCGTGGGGTGACGGTGAGGGTGCCGTCGTGGGCGCGGGTGATGCTTTTGACGATCGCGAGGCCCAGGCCGACGCCGGAGTGCTGGTCGGTGCGGATGCGTTCGCTGCCGCGCTGGAACGGCTCGACGAGGGTGGCGATCAGGTGCGGCGCCAGCTGCTCACCGGTGTTCTCGACGGTGAGTACGACGGTCGGCGTGTCGACGCGGGTGGTGATCCAGACCGAGCCGTTGTCCGGAAGATTGTGGACGATCGCGTTGTGGACGAGGTTCGTCGTCAGCTGCAGCAGCAGCGCCGGCGACCCGACCGTCGGCGCCTGGTCCCCGCCGGTCTCGATCGTGATCCCGTTCTTCTCCGCCAGCGGCAGCAGCGTCTCGGTCGCCTCTTCGGCGATCAGCGACAGATCGACGCGCTCCCGGCTGAACGATCGCTGGTTCGCGCGGCTGAGTACGAGCAGCGCCTCGGTCAGGTCGATCGCCCGCGCGTTCACCGCGTGCAGACGATCCACGAGTACGCCGTTGTCGTGCGTCAGGTCGTTGCGCGCCACGTCGAGCAGCGTCTGCGTGATCGCCAGCGGCGTCCGCAGCTCGTGCGACGCGTTCGCGGCGAACCGCTGCTGCTCGGCGACGTGGGCCTCGAGCTGCGCGAGCATCGTGTCGAACGCGTCGGCCAGCTCCCGGAACTCGTCGCTCGAGCCCGGCAGCCGGATCCGGTGCGACAGCGACCCGGTCGCCGCGACCCGCGTCGCCTCGGTGATCTTGGTCAGCGGGGCGAGCATCTTCCCGGCCAGCACCCACCCGCCGATGAGCCCGAAGATCAGCAGGAACGTCATCACGACCGCCGCCACCGGCGCGAACGACCGCCACAGCAGCTGCGGGAACGTGTACGTCGTGGTCATGATCACCACGCCGCCGGACTTGAACTGCATCAGCCCGAACCAGCCCGCGATCAGCAGCAGCACGCCCGCCGCCATGACGAACCCCGCGTAGCTGAGTGTGAGCTTGAGCCGGACGCTCAGCCCGGGCTCCCTATCCACGCCCGTTGTCCCCAGTGTCCCCGGCGTCGATCCGGTACCCGGCGCCCGCGACGGTCGCGATCACCCAGGGCTCGCCCAGCCGTTTCCGCAGCGCCGACACCGTGATCCGTACGGCGTTCGTGAACGGGTCGGCGTTCTCGTCCCAGGCCCGCGCGAGCAGGTCCTCCGCGCTGACGATCCCGCCCTCGGCCGCGACCAGCACCTCGAGGACGGCGAACTGCTTGCGGGTCAGCGCGACGTACCGCCCGTCCCGGTACACCTCGCGGCGGAACGGGTCGAGCCGCAGGCCGGCGATCTCCCGCACCGGCGGCCGGTTGTACGCGCGCCGCCGGTCGAGCGCGCGCAGCCGCAGCACCAGCTCCTGGAACTCGAACGGCTTGGTCAGGTAGTCGTCGGCGCCGAGCTCGAACCCGGAGGCCTTGTCGTCCAGCCGGGACGCGGCGGTCAGCATCAGGATCGGCGTACCGGCGCCGGAGGCAACGATCCGCTTGGCGATCTCGTCACCGGACGGGCCCGGGATGTCCCGGTCCAGGACCGCGATGTCGTAGGTGTTGATGCCGAGCAGTTCGAGCGCCGCGTGGCCGTCGCCGGCGATGTCCGCAGCGATCGCCTCCAGGCGCAGGCCGTCGCGGATGGCACCCGCCATCTCCGGCTCGTCCTCCACGATCAGCACCCGCACACTGCCGATGCTACGGGTCGGGCCATATCGTCCGCGTATCCAAAACCCGATACCGGCCGGCAACACGCCCGCGCCTTCACTGGGTGCTATGACCGTCAGCCAACCGACCCGGCGCGCCCGATCGACGATCCGGGCCGCCTTCCTGCTCGCCAACGTGGCGATCATCAGCGTCTTCGTCCACCAGTCGCTCGCGACCTCGCTGCCGACCGTCGGCCAGGCCGGATCCGGCGGGCTCGGCGAGGCGGACGGCGCCGTACCGGACGGTGCCACGGTGTTCGACGACAAGGTGCCCGGGGTCGTCAACCTCGATCCCGACCTGCTCGGCGCGCTCCGCCGGGCCGCGACGGTCGCCGCCCGGGACGGCGTCGCCTTCTACGTCAACAGCGGCTGGCGTTCGCCGGCGTACCAGGAGAAGCTGCTCCAGGACGCGATCGAGCGGTACGGCTCGAAGGAGGAGGCGGCGCGCTGGGTCGCGACGCCGCAGAACTCGCCGCACGTGCAGGGCCGGGCGATCGACATCGGGCGCTCGGACGCGACGGCGTGGCTGGCCGAGCACGGGGCCGGGTACGGGCTGTGCCAGATCTACGACAACGAGCCGTGGCACTACGAGCTGCGTCCGGAGGCGGTCCAGCACGGCTGCCCGCCGCGGTACGCCGACCCGACGCACGACCCGAGGATGCAGGGGTGACGCTCACCGTCGCGCCGATCAGCGCCGCCGAACACCTCGCATTCGTCCAGGCGCAGCGCTCGGTCAGCTTCCTGCAGACGCCGGCCTGGGCGCACGTGAAGACGGAGTGGCGCAGCGAGTCTCTCGGTTGGTACGACGGCGAGCGGCTCGTCGGCGCCGGGCTCGTCCTGCACCGCCCGGTCCCCCGGCTGGACCGCTACACGCTCGCCTATCTCGCCGAAGGGCCGGTCGTCGACTGGACCGGCCCGCTCGACGAGTGGCTGCTCCCACTGGCGGCGTACCTCAAGGCAAACGGCGCGTTCGCGATCCGGCTCGGCCCGCCGGTCCGTACCGACACCTGGACCGCCGCTCAGGTGAAGGAAGGCATCGCGGACGCCGGGATCCGGCGGCTCACCGATCTGCCCAGCGTCGAGGCGCCCGGGCGCCAGGTGACCAAACAGCTCGAAGCGGCCGGCTGGCTCTCGCAGAACCCGGTCGACGGCTTCGGCACCGGACATCCGCAGTACACGTTCGAGCTCCCACTCGGCGGCACCGAGGACGATCTACTGCGCGGTATGAACCAGCAGTGGCGGCGCAACATCAAGAAGGCGCTGAAGGCCGGCGTCGAGGTCACGGTCGGCGACGACCTGAAGGCGTTCCACGACCTGTACGTGCACACCGCCGAGCGCGACCACTTCACGCCGCGGCCGCTGCGGTACTTCGAGACGATGTTCGCCGCGCTCCGCGCCGAGGACCCGGACCGGATCCGGCTGTACCTCGCGCACCACGAGGGCGACCTGGTCGCGGCCGCGATCATGATCCGGGTCGGCGCCCAGGCGTGGTACTCGTACGGCGCGTCCGCGACCGAGAAGCGCGACGTCCGTGGGTCGAACGCCTGCCAGTGGGCGATGATCCGGGACGCGCTGGCGGCCGGGTGCGACGTGTACAGCCTCCGAGGCATCACCCCGACGCTCGACGCCTACGACCCGCACGTCGGGCTGATCCAGTTCAAGGTCGGCACCGGCGGACAAGCCGTCCGGTACGTCGGCGAGTGGGACCTGCCGCTGCGGCCGGTGATCTACCGGGGATTCGACCTGTACATGCGCCGGCGCCGCTGACCCACCGTGCTCTGGTTTACTGACCGGATGTCTCCGAGCAGCCTGCGCTTCTGGTCAGGTACGTTCACCGGCGTCGTCCTGCTGACCGTGCTCCTGCTCCCTGTCGCCGCGCTTGTCGTGTGGAGACGAGCCCGGCGGCACGGACTGCGAAACGCGTTCGCCGAGGTCGCGATCGTCTACTGGACGCTGCCGCTGGTCTGGATGACCATGCTCCCGGGCAGTCACGCCTTCGGAGCGCCCGGCCGGGTCAGCCTGGTCCCGTTCCGCGACCTGCTCAGCGACTCCCCACCCCAGATCGTCGGCAATCTGCTGCTGTTCGCGGTCCTCGGCTTCTTCCTCCCGATCCGGTACGACGTACGCCTCCCGCGGGCACTGGCGATCGCGGCCGGCTGCTCGGTGGCGATCGAGGTGTCCCAGTACGTGTTCCGCCTCGACCGCGTGTCGTCGGTGGACGACGTACTGCTGAACACCGTCGGCGCCGGCCTCGCCGCGCTCGCGTCGTACCGGTGGTGGACATGTCGTGCGCATATGAAAAACCGGATACGCGCCGGCAACGCCGTCCGTTCTTGACTGGGAGGCATGAAACCGGGAATCACCGTCTTCGGCTGCGAACCGGACGAGGCGACCCTGGTCCGCGAACTCGCGCCCCGGATCGGCCTGCAGCCGACCGTCACCGCGGCCGCGGTCACTGAGGAAACCGCCGAACTCGCGCACGGGAATCGCTGCATCAGCATCGGCCACAAGACCCGGGTGTCCAACGAGGCATTGCGCGCGCTGAGCATCGCCGGCGTCGAATACGTGTCGACCCGGAGCATCGGCTACAACCATCTCGACGTGCAGTACGCCGAAAGCGTCGGAATCACGGTGGGAAACGTCTCCTACTCCCCCGACAGCGTCGCCGACTACACGCTGATGCTGATCCTGATGGCGATCCGGAACGCGAAGTCCGTCGTCCGCCGCGCCGACCTCCACGACTACCGGCTGTACCCCGTCCGCGGGCGGGAGCTGCGCGATCTGACCGTCGGCGTCGTCGGCACCGGCCGGATCGGCGCCGCGGTCCTGGACCGGCTGCGTGGTTTCGGCTGCCGCGTACTGGCCTTCGACACACGCCCGAAGACGTCTGCCGACTACGTGCTCCTCGACCAGTTGCTCGAGCAGAGCGACATCGTCACGCTGCACACGCCGCTGACCCCAGAAACGCATCATCTCCTGGACAAAGAACGCCTCGGGCAATTGCCAGCTGGGGCCTTTGTGGTGAACACCGGTCGCGGCGCGCTGATCGACACCGAAGCACTCGCCACGGCCTTGGAGGAAGGCCGGCTGGGCGGCGCCGCACTGGATGTTCTCGAAGGCGAGGAAGGAATCTTCTACGCCGATCACAGCAATCGCCCGATCAGAAGCTCACTGCTGCTGAGACTGCAGGTCCTGCCAACGGTCCTGATCAGCCCGCACACCGCGTATTACACCGACCGCGCCCTCCAGGACATGGTCGAGAACTCCCTTGTCAATTGCCTGAACTTCGAAAGCGGGAAGCACCATGGGTAAGTTGAAGGTCGGAATCCTGTTCGGCGGCGTGTCCGAGGAACACGGCGTCTCGGTCAAGTCCGCCCGCCAGGTCGCGGAGCACCTCGACACCGACAAGTACGAGCCGTACTACATCGGCATCTCGCAGAGCGGCGCCTGGAAGCTCTGCGACGGCCCGGACCCCGACTGGGAGAACGGCAAGTCCAGCCCCGTCGTCCTTTCCCCGGACAGCAGCGTGCGCGGCCTGCTCGTGCTGGACTCCGACCGCCTCGGCTCGCGGATCCGCCAGGGTCAGTACCGCACCGTCAACCTGGACGTGATCCTCCCGGTCCTGCACGGCAAGCGCGGCGAGGACGGCGCGATCCAGGGCCTGCTCGAACTCTCCGGCATCCCGTACGCCGGGTGCGGCATCCAAAGCTCGGTCCTGTGCATGGACAAGACCCTCACGTACCTCGTCGTCCAGAGCGCGGGCATCCCGACACCGAACTTCTGGATCGTCGGCGCGAAGGAGACCGTCGACCCGGACCAGTTCGACTACCCGGTCTTCGTGAAACCGGCCCGCTCGGGCTCGTCGTTCGGCGTCAGCAAGGTGAACAGCAAGGACGAGCTGGCGGGCGCGATCGAGACGGCCGCGCAGTACGACGGGAAGATCCTGATCGAGGAGGCCGTCGTCGCGAGCGAGGTCGGCTGCGCGATCCTCGGGAACGACCCGGAGCTGACCGTCGGCGAGGTCGACCACATCGCGCTGTCGCACGGCTTCTTCAAGATCCACCAGGAGAGCACGCCGGAGAGCGGCTCGGAGAACTCGACGCCGATCGTGCCGGCCAACATCTCGGCGGAGGCCCGGTCGCTCGTCCAGGAGACCGCGAAGGCGATCTACCGTGCGCTCGGTTGTACCGGGCTGGCGCGCGTCGACCTGTTCCTCAAGGAGGACGGCTCGGTGGTCCTGAACGAGGTCAACACCTTCCCGGGGCTCACGTCGTACAGCCGGTATCCGCGGATGATGACCGCAGCCGGGCTGCCGCTCGGTGAGGTGATCGACCGGCTCGTGTCGGCGACGTTGTCGGGGAGTCCGAGGTGAAGGCCGACCTGGTCTACGTGGACGAGTTCGCCGCCGGGATCCGGTGGGACGCGAAGTACGCGACCTGGGACAACTTCACCGGCAAACCGGTGGACGGCTACCAGGCGAACCGGATCGTCGGTACCCGCGCACTGTGTGCCGCGCTGGAACGTGCGCAGGGCAAGGCCGAGCCGCGCGGGTTCGGCCTGCTGCTCTGGGACGGGTACCGCCCGCAGCGGGCCGTCGACAACTTCCTGCGCTGGTCCGAGCTGCCCGAGGACGGCCGCACCAAGCCGCGGCACTACCCGAACATCGAGCGCTCCGACATGTTCACCCGCGGGTACGTCGCCACCCGGTCGGGCCACAGCCGCGGCAGCACGGTCGACCTCACGCTCTACCACCTCGACACCGGCGAGCTGGCCCGGATGGGCGGCGACCACGATCTGATGGACTCGATCTCGCACCACGGCGCGGCCGGCATCACCGAGGTCGAGGCGCGGAACCGGGAGACCCTCGCGTCGGTGATGGAGGCCGCCGGGTTCGAGCGGTACGCCTTCGAGTGGTGGCACTACACGCTTCGGGACGAGCCGTACCCGAACACCTACTTCGATTGCCCGATCGCGTGATCCGCCCGGCCCGTCCCACCGACAGCGCCGCCGTCAACGAACTGCTGGAGCAGCTCGGCTATCCCCAGGACGATCTCGCCGAGACCGCCGTCCGGATCCGGTTCTGGGCCGATGATCCGGCCAGTGCCGTCTACGTGGCCGATGCAGGAGGCAACCTTCTCGGACTGGTCGCCGTACACGTCGAGCCGTTCATCCAGCTGCCCGGCTTCTCCGGGCGGATCGTCGCCCTGGTCGTCTCCGAGCACGCTCGCCGCCAGGGCGTCGCGGGCGAGCTGATGACCGCGGCGGAGTCGTTCGCGGTCCGGCATGGTTGCGTCCGGTTCGAGGTCACCAGCTCCGACTACCGCGCCGAGGCGCACAAGTTCTACCAGCGCCGCGGGTACGTCAACCAGGCCGGCCGGTCGTCCCGGTTCATCCTCTCGGCAAGCTGACGTTGAACCATGCCCGCAACCCCGAAACCCTTGTCAGGACGAGCTGGTCGAGCAACAGCACGGCGACCAACGTCAACCCGAACAACGGCAAGAAGACGCCCAGGGCAACGACCAGCACCGCCAGCCCAGGCGTCGCCCGCAGCGGCAGCCTCCCCCGCGGAGCACCAAGGGCCGTGCCCTTCGGACGCCGACGCCACCACATCAACGGCCCGGTCACGCACAGGAAGATCACGCCCACGCAGAACGCCGTCGTCGCCCAGAAGTTCACGACGCTCACCCGACGCCCCTCGTGCAGCGCGATCCCCTGCGCCACCACCTTCGCCAGCACCGGATAGTCGCGATACCCGTACGTCGACACCACGCGCCCGCCGTACTGGTCGACGTGCAGCGTGCGCTCCTGCCCCGGGTCGTGGAACGCGTACCCGATCGCCGAGAACACACCCGTGCCGTCGGCCGGTAGCGCGATCGTCATCGGGCTGCGCAACCCGTTGCGGCGGCCGACCTCGATCGCAGTGTCGACAGTCGCGACCGAGCCGGTCCGGTTGGACGGGTCGGACCGCGGTACTTCGGTCTTACCCAGCGCCCACGGCACCGTGTGGCTGTGGGGCAGCGACTCGTCGAGCTTCGAGGTCGGGTTCGACAACGCGCCGGGATCCTCGCCCCAGAACGACGTACCGTTGCTGGTCGCGAGCTCCTGCGTCTTCGCACCCCACACCCCGGTCCACGGCAGCCCCGACACCACCAGGAACAACAGCCCGACGCCGAGCACGGCACCGGTCCGGCCGTGCCGCGAACGGAGTACGGCGCCGGCCGCACCCGCGGCGCGACGCCGCGCTCGCGCGACCCGGCCGCGGAGGAACAGGTAGTACCCGGTCAGCGCCATCACGATCGCCCAGCAGGCGGCGATCTCGATCACGGCGTCGCCCCAGCGGCCGGCCATCAGTTCGCCGTGCAGCAGGATCGCGACGCCGGACAGCGTCCGGTCCGGGTCCAGCGCGCCGAGCACCTTGCCCTCGTACGGGTCCACGAACACGTCCCGCGCGCCGCCGGCCGTGTCGACCGAGAACACCGTCGACCGGTTGGGCGCCGACGGCTCGGTCATCGACACCACCCGGTCGCCGGGGTACGCCGCCCGTACCTCCTCGAGCTGCGACTCGTACGGCTGCGCCACCAGGCCGGCCGGCTGGTCGACCTTCATCAGGTCGGCGTGCAGCACCGGCTCGAGCTGGAACCGGAACAGGTAGATCAACCCGGTCGTCGCCAGGATCAGCACCACCGGGACGACCAGGAAGCTCGCGTAGAAGTGCCACCGCCAGAACGCCCGGAACAGGCCGGTGCCGCGCTTGCGCGTCTCCTGTTCGACGGCAGGCGGTGCCTCCAGTACAGCGCTCACGTCCGCTCCTTTCCGTTGTAGGAGTCGGATCGGGGGCGCTCGTGGTTCCGGGCGGCAGGTGTGGTGTGGCCCACAGGACGGCGAATGCGAGGATGGTCCGGCCATGCACCAGAGCCGGGGGTTCCGCGCCGCACGCGCCGCGATGTTCGCGGCCACGTGCGTACTGCTCGCCGGCCTCGGGCACGTGCTGATGTCCGGCGCGATGCTCCCGTGGTGGACGCTGCCGATGGCGTTCGGCTGGATCGGCGTGACCGCGTGGATCCTCGCCGACCGCGAACGCGGCGTACCGTTCGTCGTCGTCAGCACGCTGATGGCGCAGGCCTCGTTGCACATCGTGTTCACGCTCGCGCAGACGATGACGCCGATGGGCCACATGCACGGCGGGACGTCGTACGGCATGTTCGGGGCGCACGTCGCGGCCGCGGTGCTGTGTGGTTTGTGGCTCGCGTACGGCGAGCGGGCGGCCTTCTCGGTACTGCGATCACTCGCCGTCCGGGTGCTGCTGACGCTGCGGCTGGTCACCTTCCGGCACGTCTCGCCGCCGCCGCGGATCACGTCCGCGCACTCCCCCAGACCGCTGCGGGAGCTGCTGCTCGTGCACGCCATCACTTCGAGAGGTCCGCCGCGCGGGGTCGCTGTATAGACCCACCGTTCTTGGACTTTCCGAAGGACTCTCAGACATGGCTACTGCCCTGTTCCATGATCCGGACGAGACGTCGACCCGGCTCGCACTGGCCGCCCGTTCCGGCGACCACGATGCCCTCGACACCTTCGTCCGCGCCTTGCATCGCGACGTACGCCGCTACGTCGCGCACCTGTCGGCGGATCCGCAGGCCGCCGACGACCTCACCCAGGAGACGTTCCTGCGGGCGCTGAAGGGCCTGCACCGGTTCGAGGGCCGCTCGTCGGCGCGGACCTGGCTGCTGTCGATCGCCCGCCGTACCGTCGCCGACGACCTGCGCCGGAAGGCCGCCCGGCCGCGGATCGCCCAGCAGGACTGGCAGTTCGCGGCCGAACAGTCGCAGCCGCGGGACCTGCCCGGCTTCGAGGACCGTCTCGCGCTGGCCGAGCTGCTCGACACGCTGCCCGGCGACCGCCGGGAGGTCTTCGTCCTCACCCAGCTGGCGGGGCTGCCGTACGCCCAGACCGCTTCGCGGCTCGGGTGCCCGATCGGCACGGTCCGCTCCCGGGTGGCCCGGGCCAGAACGGAGCTGGCGAACCTACTGAGTACCGCCTGACCACTTCTCCTCGATGCGGGCGTACTTCCAGACGGCGTGCGCCCCCAGCCAGGTGAGGACGAACAGCGCGACGATCGCGTAGCCGACGTTGTTCAGGTCGACGCCGGCGATCGCCGCCAGCGGGCCGTGGTCGATGTGGAACCTGGCGGTCAGGATCGAGATCAGCTCGATGCTGCCGATCACCAGCGCGACCGCGACCGAGAGGCCGGTGATCGTGATGTTGTAGTAGACCTTGCGCACCGGCTTCGCGAACGCCCACCCGTAGGCGAAGTTCATCAGGCAGCCGTCGATGGTGTCGAGCAGGCTCATCCCCGCCGCGAACAGGATCGGCAGGGTGAGTACGGCGTACCAGGGAAGACTGAACGCCGCGGCACCACCGGCGAGCACCAGCAAGCTGACCTCGGTCGCGGTGTCGAACCCGAGGCCGAACAGGAAGCCGATCGGGTACATCTGCCACGACCGGGTGACCGCCTTGGTGACGCCGGACAGGATCCTGTTCATGAACCCGCGGTTGTTCAGATGATGCTCGAGCGTCGCCTCGTCGTACGCGCCGGTCCGCATCCGGCGGAACACCTTGATCACCCCGACGAGTACGGCGAGGTTGAGCGCGGCGATCAGGTACAGGAAGACGCCGGACACCGCCGTACCGACGACACCCGTGACCTGCTGCAGACGCGACGATCCGTCCGCGACCTGACCGGCGAGCGCCCGTACGCCGATGCCGAGCAGGAAGCACAACGTGAACACCACGGTCGAGTGGCCCAGCGAGAACCAGAACCCGACCGACAACGGCCGCCGCCCGTCCGCCATCAGCTTCCGGGTGGTGTTGTCGATCGCGGCGATGTGATCCGCGTCGAACGCGTGCCGCATGCCCAGCGTGTACGCCGTCACCCCGAGCCCGACCCCGAACACTCCCGCCGACCCGAGCGCGTAGTGCCGCGGCGCCACCACCAACGCCAGCACACCCCAGCCGATCAGGTGCAGCAGCACCACGAACCCCGCCATACCCCCGACCGAGGTCCACTCGCGCCCCGTCACACCCATTCGCCTCACGAACCGCCAGTTAACGCCTTTCCCACCCCAGATGCAACCAAGTCGCGTCTACAGCGCCGGGGTCATCAGGGCGAGCATTGCGGCCATGCCGCCGGTCGACAGGCCGTGGCAGCAGCACAGCAGGCGGTGACCGGGGGCTCGGATCACGCGGCCGAACCACCAGGCTGCCGAGAGGAGCAGCAGGCCGGCCACCGACCAGCTCAGCAAGCCTGTCCAGGTCCCGCCCCCTGCATGACCCATGCCCGCCATGCCCGACATGCCCAGCATGCTGACGGCCAGCATCCACACCATGCCCAGGTTCATGCCGCCGTGGAGCAGGGCGCCGGTGCGGGCTGTGACGCCGTCCGAGGTGGAGAGGTGCCGGAAGAAGACCAGTGCCAGCCCGGAGAACAGCGCGATCTGCACCCAGGTGATGCCTGGCGGCGCCGGCAGCCACAGCATCAGGAGCATCGCCGGGCTCATCAGGACATGGTTGACGTCCACGACCGTCTCGATCCCTTGGCCGCGGCCGGCGGCGACGCGCCACAGGCAGTACAGGCCGGAGACCGCGAACACAACCGTGAGCGCGATCGCCGGACCGGCCGGAAGCATTCCGTGCGACATCGAGGCGGGACCTTTCTCGCGAGGGGCGACCGTAGGTCCAACTCCGGCGAGCGGACCGAAGTTCCGGGAACTGTTCGGCACCGTCCTTCGTACTCATGTGTTGGGGGCTCAAGGCAATTGCAGCAGATCAGGAGAGACGTGGCACCGACACGCCACCGGCCGTGGCTGATCCGGTACGTCGTTCTGCTGGGCGGGCTGGCGGTCGTCGTACCGCTCGTCACGACCGGCGTGATGGGTCCGGCGAGCTACCTGCCGATCGCCCGCGACGACCCCGGCCGGGCGACCGGACTGATCGCGACCTTCGTCCGGGCGGTGGCCGATCTCGCGTCGCTGGTCACGGTCGGCGCGCTGGCGTCGGCGCTGTTCGCGGGCAAGCTGCGGCCGGTCCAGGACAGGTCCGCGCGGCGGCAGCTCGAGATCGCGGAGTGGTTCGAGCCGGTCGTCGTACGGCGGTCCGCGACTGTCTGGGTGATCAGCTCGGGACTGCTGATCGCGCTGGACTCGGCCGACTCGAACGGGTACTCGCTGGGGAAGCTCGCGGACCCGCAGGCGTTGTGGTTCGCGTTGTTCTCGGGTGATGCCGGGCGGTCGTGGATGGTGACGTTCGCCGCCGCGGTCGTGGTGCTGGTCACGTGTGTGCTGAGCGCGCGGTGGGTTGGGTACGCCGTGGCACTGTGGGCCGCGTTGGCGGGCTCGCTGGCGCCGGTCGTCGTCGGGCAGATCCTCGTCGGCCCGCGGCACGACTTCGGGAGCGACGCGGGCATTGTGCAGACGCTCGCCGGTCAGGTGTTGCTCGGTCTGCTGGTCGTTCAGGTGCTGCGGGTCGCGACCGGGCGTCGGGTGCGGGCGCTGGAGCGGGTTCATTGGCGCAGTACGGCGTGGGTGCTGCTCGGCGTGCTCGTGGTGACCGAGGGGATCCTGCTCTGGTTCAAGCTGGCCGGGTCGTCGCCGTTCGGGAGCGCTACCGGGTGGTTGAGCCTGGCGCAGTTCGTGGCGCTCGGGGTCGTCGGTTGCGGCTTGGCACTTGCGCACCGAGGTCGTGGGGCCGTGTTGCTGGCCGGTGGTGTGGCGGGGTTCGTCGCGGCCGGGTCGGCGATGCTGCGGATCCCACCGCCACAATTCTTCGTGCCGACGTCGATCAGTCAGATCTTCTTCGGGTTCGACCTGAAGGTGCCGCCCGGGTTGGGCTCGCTGGCCGGGCAGTGGCGGCCGAACCTGCTGTTCGTGACAGCCTCGGTCGTTGCGATCGCGGCGTACCTGCTCGGTGTCCGGCGGCTCGCGCGGCAGGGTGAGCGGTGGCCCGTCGCGCGGACGATCGCCTGGACGCTCGGCTGGGTGCTCATCATCGTGGTGACCAGCTCCGGCCTCGGGAAGTACTCGGGCGCCGACTTCGCCGTACACATGGCTGTGCACATGGCGTTGAGCATGCTGGCGCCGATCCCGCTGGTGCTCGGCGGGCCGATCACGCTGGCGTTGCGGGCGCTGCCGGCCAAGGGCGGGCCGCACGAGTGGATTCTCGCCGCGTTGCACTCACGGCCGCTCAAGGCGTTGTACCACCCGTTGTTCGTCTTCGTCGTCTACATCGGTTCGTACTACGCGTTGTACCTCACCAACGCCTTCGGGACCTTGATGAAGTTCCATTGGGCTCACCAATTGATGAACCTGCACTTCCTGGTCGTCGGCTGTCTGTACTTCGGTCTCGTGATCGGGGTCGACCGGACACCGCACCAGCTCCCGTCGCTGGCGAAACTCGCCGTACTGCTCGGGGCGATGCCGTTCCACGCGTTCTTCGGCGTGATCCTGATGTCGGACGGCGCGGTCATCGGCAGGTCGTTCTACGACCACCTCGAGGTGCCCTGGACGCGTGACCTCGCCGCGACGCAACATGTCGCGGGCGGGATCGCCTGGGCCGGCAGCGAGATCCCGTTGCTGATCGTGGTCGTCGTCCTGGCCCTGCAATGGGCGATCCAGGACGGCCGGGCCGCGCGCCGGATCGACCGGCACCTGGACAGCGGCCTCGACGACTCGTACGACGCCTACAACGCGATGCTGCAGCGGCTCGCGCGGCGTACCGAATCCACCCAGGAGCGCCGGTGACGCTGACCGATCAGGAACCGCGGACCGCGACCGTCGAGCTGCTCGTCGGCGGGATGACGTGTGCCGCCTGCGCCAACCGGGTCGAGCGGGCGCTGAACAAGCTCGACGGGGTGACCGCGACGGTCAACTACGCGACGGAACGAGCGATCGTCACGGGGAGCGGCGCCGATCTCACCTCGCGGGCGACGAGTGCCGTGGATCGTGCGGGGTACCAGGCGACGCTGCGGCATCCCGAGTCCGGGGACGAGCTTGCGGAGCAGTTGACGGCTCGGCGGATCAGTTCGCTGCGGCGGCGGCTGGTGCTGGCGACGCTGCTCGCGATTCCGTTGATGGATGCAACGATCGTGCTGGGCGCCGTGCCGTCGTTGCGCTTCCCGGGGTGGGACGTCGCGTGCTTGCTGCTGGCGCTGCCGATCGTGACGTGGGCGGCGTACCCGTTCCATCGCGCGACCGTGCGGAACTTGCGGCATCGGGCGGTCAGTATGGACACGCTGGTGTCGCTCGGGATCGTGGTGTCGTTCGGCTGGGCGGCGGTGTCGGTGGTGTGGCCCGGAGCGGCCGGGACGTCGCGGTGGCTTTCGCTCGACACCGGGAGTTTGTATCTCGACGTTGCCGCCGGAATGACCGTGTTCCAGTTGGCCGGGCGGTACTTCGAGACACGGTCGCGGCGGCGTGCTGCCGATGTGTTCGGGGCGATCGGGCGGCTGGCGACTCCCGTCGCGCGGGTGCTGCGGGACGGGGCCGAGGTCGACGTACCCACCGGCGAGGTGGTGAAGGGCGACACGGTGGTCGTCCGGGCCGGCGAGATCATTCCGGTGGATGGGACGGTGGTCGAGGGGACGGCCGCGGTCGACACCAGCGTGGTCACCGGGGAGCCGGTGCCGCGGGCGGTCGGGGCCGGCGGTCAGGTTGTTGGCGGGACCATCAGTACGGACGGGCGACTGGTGCTGACCGCGACGGCGGTCGGGGTGCACACGCAGCTCGCGCAGATGGCGGCGATCGCGGAGCAGGCCCAGGAGCGGAAGGCGCGCATCCAGCACACGGTCGACCGGATCATCGTGTGGTTCGTCCCGTCGGTGATCCTGCTGGCCGTGGCGGTGGCTGCCGGGTGGATGGTGTCCGGGGCTGCGGTGGCGCAGGCGGTTGGGACCGGGATCGCCGTACTCGTGATCGCTTGCCCGTGTGCGCTGGGCCTTGCGACACCGACCGCACTGATGGTCGGTATCGGACGGGGCGCGACGCTCGGCATCCTGATCAAGGGGCAGGACGCGCTGGAGGCCAGCGGCGTGATCGACACGATCGTCCTCGACAAGACCGGCACGCTCACCACCGGGGACCTCACCATCACCGACGTCGAGCTGACCGCGGACCTCACCCGCGAGGAGGTGCTCGCGTACGCCGCATCGGTCGAGCAAGGATCCGAACACCCGATCGCCCGCGCCGTGGAACGCCTGGCGACCGCCGAAGCCGTCCCCACCCACCCGATCACGAACTTCGTCACCCATCCGGGCGAAGGTGCGACCGCCACAGTTGCGGGCAGACAGGTGGCCGTAGGCAACCACAGCCTCCTCCGCACGACCGGCACCACGGACACCCACCCCACCAGCCCGCACACGGCTGACGCCATCAACACCCCCGCCGGGGCGGGCACCACCGGGGCGTCCTTGGGTGCAGCGGGCGGGGGCGGGGCAGCGCTTGAGGGGGCGACTGTTCTGGTGGTGGTGGATGGGGTTCTGGTCGGGCGGTTGGGGATTGCCGATCGGCTTCGGAGTACTGCGGGGGACGCGGTGCGGGAGCTGCACCGGGCGGGGCTTCGGACGGTGTTGCTGACCGGGGACTCGGAGGCGGCGGCGCGGGACGTCGCCGGGGAGTTGGGGATTGACGACGTATGGGCGGGGGTGCTGCCGGCGGACAAGGCGGGGGTGATCGCGGAGCTGCAGGCTGCTGGGCATCGGGTGGCGATGGTCGGGGACGGGATCAACGACGCGGCCGCGCTGGCGACCGCCGATCTCGGGCTCGCCGTCGTGACGGGGACCGATATCGCGTTGAAGTCCGCGGACATCGTGCTGGTGCGGGAGGACCTGCGGGTGATCCCGGACGCGATCGGGCTCGCGCGGCAGACCCGGCGGACGATCCATCGCAACCTGGTCTGGGCGTTCGCCTACAACGTGGCCGCCGTACCGATCGCTGCCGCCGGCTTGCTCAACCCGCCTGTTGCTTCGGCAGCTATGTCGTTGTCCTCGTTGTTCGTCACCTATAACAGCCTCCGGCTGCGCAACTTCGGCGACCCCGACGCCTGACGCGGTCGGACACGCGGCTGGGGCGGCGCCGTGGCTCGATCCCGGGAACAATTGTCCGTGCCGGTGTGGCGCGGCCTCGGAGTTGTTCTCGTGCGAGCGGGAGGTACGGCGTGGGTCAACCGGACGGCGGCTACGACCGCCTGGCGGCAGCACAGGTCCTCGCCCGGGTGGCAGGCGAACTCCCGGCGATCGAGCACCTCCCGCCGCCCTTCGAGGTCTCCGTCGACCTCACCCCGCTCACCCCCTCCCCCGACAGCCACCTCACGCCGGCCCAACTCAGGTACGTGCAGACGGCTCTCCAGCCCTGCACCCCCGCCGACATCACCACCGCCACCCATCGCCTCAGCTGGCACGACAGCACCGGGACCCCCAACATCTCCCACTGCACCCCGACCACCTCCGGCCCCACGGCGGGCGCGGGTGGTGCGGGTGGTGCGGACGCGCGTGTCTCGGTTGTGGCTCGTGAGGTAGTGGTGTTGTTGCGCGGGGCGCTTCGCGGGGATGGCGGTGTTCGGCGGCGGGCTGACGGGTTGTCCGGGAGTGAGCGGGGGGTGCTCGGCGGGACGACGACCGAAGGGGACGTGGTCGAGGTCTTGGCTGTCGGGTTCGAGACCGTGGCGCGGGCGTTGGTGCAGCACTCGTGGCTTGGTGGGTATCGGACGCCCCGCGGGCTTGCGCTCGGGTTGCAGGAGTCAGGCATCTTCGGGGTGGTGGCGAATACCTGGTACTGGGGGTTGCAATCGGACACTTACCGGCGCGGCATGATCCCCGTCGCGTTCGAAACGCGCGCGGACGGCGGGGTCGCGTACACAGCCGCCTCACGAACGCTGCTGCGCACGATGAAGGACGCACAGATCGCCCACCCGGAAGATCCTGGGCTCGCCAAGCAGTACGGACCACTGGCGTACGCCGAGGTCCCCCGGTGTCTGGCGAACATGCCGGTCACCCTGAACGGTCAACGGCAGACGTTGCTGCCGGCAGCGGTTGGCCTGTTCGTCAGCACCTTCGTTCGGATGCTCGATGTCGTACGCATCGCTGGAGAGGAGACCACCATGTCCGAGGTGTTCGAAGTACCCGACATGACGTGTTCGCACTGCACGAACACCGTCAGCAGTGTGCTCGAGTCGCACGGCGCGACCGTGGACCGGATCGACCTCGACTCGAAGCAGGTCGTCGCTGCGTTCCCGTCCGCGGAGGTGCGCGAGCAGGCGTTCGAGGCGATCCGGGACCAGGGCTACACCGTCGTACCACCCGCCGACTGAGCCGGCCTGCCGTTGACCGGCTGAGCGGCCTTGCGCGCCCTCGGTTTGCGCGGAGGCGGCGCCTCCGGATCCGGGGCGAACGGGATGAACGGCATACTCAACGGCAGCGCGGCCAGCCGCATCAGCAGCAGCGCGTTGTCGTCGCCGGCCGTCTTGTTCAGGCGGAGACGGCCGCAGTTGGTGCAGCGGTGGATGAGGACCCAACGGCCCTCACCGCGGACGGTGACCGCGATCGGCTCCATGCCGCCGGAGCAGTCCGCCTTGCGGTCGCCCGGGACGTTGCGGTCGAGGTGCCGTGACCACAGACAGCTCGGGCAGTGATTGCGATGGGTGGTGCCGGGGGCGTCGAGGGAGACCTCTACGCCGCAGTGTTCACAACTGAACGAACGTGCGAAAGCCAAACCGATGAACCTTTCAGAGCGAAGCTGCAGGACAGGACAGACATCGGCTTCCCTCCTTCCGGTCCGCACCGGCCACCCCGGCGCACGTCCACCCAGCAGATCAGTCCGCCCGGCGCACCGTCAACCGATTAAGACACCTTCGCGCCCGCGTACAGCGCCAACCCGTCGGTGGCGGCGACGTCGGCGCGGAACCAGCCCGACGAGTCCACGACGTACGTCGGCCCGCTGCAATTCCCTGGTGTGTAGTCGCCGTGGAAGACGTCGCAGTACGTCCCGGCCGGCAGGTCCGTGTGGAAGCTCCGCCCGGTCAGCGCCGTACTCTCGTCGTTCAGGATCAGGTAGCCCTTCGAGCCACGGCCGAACGCGATCGCGTCGTTCCCGTTGTCCCACCACTCGGTGACGGCAGTGCCGCGGGTGGCGTTGTGGAAGCCGACCATGTTCGCGATCACCCGCCACTCGTGCTCGCACCGCCAGCGGTTCGTGAAGCACGTCGTGTCGACGGTCTGCCCGGTGCTCGTCGAGGGCGGCCCCTCGTCGTTCGAGGTGTACTCGTAGCTCGACATCACCTTCGGCGTACCGTACGTCCAGGCGAGCATGAACGCGTTCGCCATCGCGTACCGTCCGTTGTCCCGGAACGTCAGGACGCCGCTCCCCCGCTGCGTGTCGTGGTTGTCCGTGAACACCACCGCATGGTCCGACGCCAACGGCTCCGCGAACGTCCGCAGGTACGCGAGCTTCTCGGTGTTGAAGATCTTCGCCAGGTCCTTCCCGTACCGGAACTCCAGCACATCCCCGTTCCCGACGTACTCGTCCGGGGTGATCGGCTCGCCCGCGCCGTAGATCACCTCCTGATAGATGTACGCCGACCGCGACAGCCGCGCGATGATCGCCGCGATGTCGGTCGCCGGGATGTGCTTCGCCGCGTCCAGCCGGAAACCGTCGACGCCGACCGACAGCAGGTCGTTCAGGTACGCCGCGATCCGCCCGCGCACGTAGTCCGACTCGGTCGCCAGGTCCGCGAGGTCGACGAGCTCGCAGTTCTGCACCTCCCACCGGTCGTTGTAGTTGACGATGTCGTCGTTCCCGTTCCGCCCGCAGTGGTGGAAGTCCTGGGTCTGGTACGTGCCCGGATAGTCGTAGTGGCTGTACGTCGACCCCGCGCTGCCGGTGCCGCCCGCCGAGCCGCCGGTCATGTGGTTGATCACGGCATCGACGTACACCTTGACCCCGGCCGCGTGGCAACTGTTGACCATGGCAACGAACTGGCCGCGGGTCTCGCGCCGGGTGCTGTCGAGCTTGTAGCTGACCGGCTGGTAGTCCTGCCACCACGGGTACCCGGACCCGGGCAGTACGACGTGCTCCTGCGGCGGCGACACCTGCACCGCGCCGTACCCCTTCGGGCCGAGCACCTGGTCGCACTCGCGGGCGACCGAGTTCCAGTTCCATTCGAACAGCTGGACGATCACGTCCCGGTCCCCGCTCGGCGCCGCCTGGGCGGCCGGAGCGATCATCAACAGGCTCAGCACCACGATCAGAAATCGGCGCATCGGAACAACTCCCTCGGGGCGGTGGGGTACTCCATGAAACCATCCCGACGGCGTACCGTGCGGGAAATCGTGTCAGGAGGCTGAAAAGTGCTGGACTGGTTGCAGGAGCGGCTGCCCGAGCTGATCGCGGAGCACGCGGTGCCGGGGATCGCGGTCGGGGTGTGGGCCGGCGGCGAGGTGTACGACGCCGCGGCCGGCGTGCTGAACACGGCGACCGGCGTCGAGGCGACCACCGATTCGATCTTCCAGATCGGGTCCGTGACGAAGGTGCTCACGGCCACGCTCGCGATGCAGTTGGTGGACGAGCGGAAGGTCGAGCTCGACGCCTCGGTGCTGCGGTACCTGCCGACGTTCGGCCGGGACGTGACCGTGCGGCAGCTGATGTGCCACGTAGCCGGGTTCGAGGGCGACATCTTCACCGACACGGGCCCCGGCGACGACTGCATAGAGCGGTACGTCGACCTGCTCGACGACGTGCCGCAACTCTTCGCGCCGGGGTCGATGTTCTCGTACAACAACGCGGCGTTCTGCGTGCTCGGCCGGGTGATCGAGGTCGTCCGCGGCAAGCAGTTCGACGCGTGCATGCGCGACCACCTGTTCGAGCCGCTCGGGATGACGCATGCCGCGAACAACCCGTACGAGGCGATCCTGCACCGGGTCGCGGTCGGGCATCTGGACGGCGAGCCGGTGCAGACGTGGGCGATGGCGCGCTCGAACGCGCCCGCCGGGTCGATGCTGGCGATGCGCGCGCGGGACCTCGTCCGGTTCGCCCGGCTCCAGGGGCAGGTGCTGAGCGCCGAGAGCGCCGCCGCGATGCAGGAACCGCAGATCACGCTCCCCGACATCGGCTGGGCGGACGCCTGGGGTCTCGGCTGGGAGCTGAGCGAGCTGCCCGGCGGAACGGTGATCGGGCACGACGGCTCGACGGTCGGCCAGGCCGCGTTCCTCCGCGTCGTACCCGAACGGGACGTCGCGATCGCGATCCTCACGAACGGCGGGTCGGCGCGGCCGGTTGACCGCGAGCTGATGGGCCGGCTGCTGCAGGACCTCGCCGGCGTCACGTTCCCGGAGCTGCCGGTGCCGGATCCGGGCGCTCGCCCGGAGCATCCCGAGCGGTACGTCGGCCGGTACACGTCGCGCGAGTCGATCACCGACGTACGACGGGACGCGGACGGGCGGCTGTGGCTCGAGCAGACGCCGATCGGGGTGAGCGCGGAGATCGGCGACCAGCCGCACCGGACCGAACTGGTCGCCTGGCGCGGCGACAGCCTGCTGCCGGTCGAGCCGTCCGGTGGCGTGCACTGGCCGGTCGCGTTCGTCGGCCGTGACAACGAAGGACGAGCGGAGTACCTGCACACCGGCCGGGCGGACCGCCGCGCCTGAACTGGTGCGATCGGATGAACCGGGCGCGGGTGATCTGTCCGGCCGGACCAACATGAGCTGAGGCTCCGGCAGGACGATCGTCCGATGAACGACTCCCAGGGCGAAGGGCTGCTGACCGTTCGCGACCTGTCGGTCGAGATCCGGCGGGGGTCCCGGATCGTTCGGCCGGTGACGCGGGCGGACCTGATGTTGCGGGCCGGCGAGACGCTCGGCATCGTCGGCGAGACCGGCTCCGGCAAGTCGATGACCGGGCTGGCGATCATGGGCATGCTGCCGGCCGGTGGCACCGTCACCGGCGGGTCGATCCGGTTCGACGGGCGGGAGCTGACCGGGCTGGCACCGGCCGAGTACCGGACGCTGCGCGGCAACGACATCGCGATGGTCTTCCAGGACTCGATGACCGCGCTGAACCCGACGAAGCGGATCGGCGAGCAGGTGGCCGAGCCGCTCCGGCTGCACCGCGGCGCCTCCAGGCGTGCGGCCCGCGACCGTGCCGCCGAAGTGCTGCACCTGGTCGGCATCCCGTCACCGACCGAGCGGATGGACGCGTTCCCGCACGAACTGTCCGGCGGCCTGCGGCAACGCGTGCTGATCGCGATGGCGCTGGCCTGCGAGCCACGGGTCGTCATCGCCGACGAACCGACGACCGCGCTCGACGTCACCGTCCAGGCCGAGATCCTCGACCTGCTCGCCGACCTGAAGGCGCGGCTCGGGATGGCGATGATCCTGATCACCCACGACCTGGGCGTGATCGCCGGCCACGCGGACCGGGTCGCGGTGATGTACGCCGGCCAGGTCGCCGAGACCGGTCCGACCAAGGCCCTGTTCGGTACGACGAGGCACCGCTACACCCACGCCCTGCTGTCGTCGATCCCGACCCTCGCGCACGACCGCCGCCAGGAACTCCACAGCATCCCGGGCGCCCCGCCGGACCTCACTGCCCCGAGCTCGGCCTGTGCGTTCGCGCCACGCTGCGGTGCCGCCACGGATCGTTGCCGCGAGCAAGCACCGGAGCAGACCGTCGACGGCGACACGACGTACGCGTGCTGGCATCCGGTCGAGGAAACGCTGACGATCACGCCCCGTACGAAGGGCACCGAGTCGTCGCCCGACGAGCAGGTCAGACTGCGCGTGGACGGTCTGGTCCGCGAGTACGGCGCCGGTCGCACCGGCGTGTTCGGCCCGCGGCGGACGGTGAAGGCGGTGTCCGGCGTGAGCTTCGACGTACGCGCCGGGGAGACGTTCGGACTGGTCGGGGAATCGGGCTGCGGGAAGTCCACGCTCGGCCGGATGATCGTCGCGCTGGACCGCCCGACCGGCGGCGACGTGGTGTACGACGGTACGTCGGTCGCCGGGCTCAGCTCGCGCGCGCTCGGGGACCGCCGGGCGCAGTTGCAGATGATGTTCCAGGACCCGAGCGCGTCGCTGGACCCGCGGATGCGGATCGGCACGATCCTCCGCGAACCGCTCGCGATCCAGGGCGTCGGCAACCGTTCGCAGCGGGCCGCCCGGGCCGGTGAGCTGCTGCGCGAGGTCGGCCTGCCGCCGGCGATCCTGGAGCGCTACCCGCACGAGCTGTCCGGTGGTCAACGGCAACGCATCGGCCTGGCCCGGGCGCTCGCGCTGAACCCGAAGGTGCTGGTCGCGGACGAACCGGTCAGCGCGCTCGACGTCTCGGTCCGCTCGCAGGTCCTGAACCTGATGCGCCGTACCCAGCGCGACCTCGGCCTGAGCAGCGTCGTCATCTCCCACGACCTCGCCGTCGTCCGCTACCTGGCCGACCGGGTCGGCGTGATGTACCTCGGCAAGCTCGTCGAGACCGGTACGACGGACGACGTCTACACGGCGACCGCCCATCCGTACACGGCGGGCCTGCTCGCCGCGGTCCCCGATCCGGACCCGTCGGCCGCGCGGCCGGACGCCGACGTACGGGTGCGTGGAGAACTGCCGAGCGTGTTCGATCCGCCGAGCGGTTGCCGGTTCCGGACGCGCTGCCCGCTGGCGACCGATCTGTGCGCGGAGGCCGAGCCGGCACTGACCACTGTGTCCGGGGACCATCAGGTCGCGTGTCACTTCCCGTTGGAGGCAGCACGATGATCCGGTACGTCGTCCGCCGGCTGCTCATCTCGGTGCTCGTGCTGCTCGGGATCTCCGCGGTGATGTTCTTCCTGCTGCACGTGGTGTCCGGGAGCCCGGGCCGGGTCGTCCTCGGGCCGAAGGCGTCGCCCGAAGCCGTTGCCAGGTTCAACCATGACCACGGGTTCGACCGGCCGTTCGTGGTCCAGTACGTGAGCTACCTCGGCCAGCTCCTGCACGGCGACCTCGGTCGCTCGTACAAGCTCAACCAGGGCGTGGCGACCCTGCTCGTCCAGAACGCCCCGCGCAGCGCCATGCTCTCGCTCGCGGGACTCGTCCTCTCACTGGTGATCGCCGTACCGCTCGGCATCCTCCAGGCGGTCAAGCGCAACAGCGTGCTCGACCGCCTCGGTACGGCGCTCGCGTACACCCTCTACGCGACACCCGTCTTCCTGCTCGGGCTACTGCTGATCGCGGGGCTCAGCCAGGCCGTCCACCTGTTCCCGGCCGAGGCATCGCAGTCTCACTCCCCCTGGGTCGTCATCACCGACCCGCACGCGATGGCGCTGCCGGTCATCACGCTGGCCGTCACGAACGTCGCGATCTTCTCGCAGTACCAGCGATCCGCGGCGCTGGAGCAGCTCGGGCAGGACTACATCCGTGTCGCCCGGGCGAAGGGTCTGCCCGACCGGCTGATCATCACCCGCCACCTGCTGCGGAACGCGTGCCTGCCGCTGATCACGCTGCTCGGCCTGTCGATCCCGAGCCTGCTGGCCGGCAACCTGATCGCCGAGTCGCTGTTCAACTACCCCGGTCTCGGCCTGCTGTTCCTGAACAGCCTGCAGCGCGAGGACTACCCGGTCCTGCTCGCCTACACGCTGATGGGCGCCGTACTGACCGTCCTCGGCAACCTCCTCGCGGACGTCGCCCTCGCGGCCGCCGACCGTCGCATCACGCTGAACGCCTAGGAGCCACCGTGACGAACCTCGACGCCGAAGCCGTCACCCGGACCCGGCCCAGACTCCGGCCGCAGGACCATCCGCTCGGGCTGGCCGGTCTGCTGATCCTGATCCTGCTGGTCGGGTTCTGCTTCCTCGGCCCGCTCTTCCACCACACGAACCAGACCGACGTCGACATCCTCGACGCGGCGCTCCCGCCGGGCGGCGGCTATCCGCTCGGCACCGACACGAACGGGTTCGACGTTCTCGGCCGGCTGATGCGCGGCGGCCAGGTCTCGCTGCAGATCGGCCTGCTCGCCGCCGTCACCGCGACGACGATCGGCACGCTGTACGGCGCGGTCGCCGGGCTCGCGGGCGGCGTACTCGACGGCGCGCTGATGCGGCTCGTCGACGTCGGGCTGTCGGTGCCGTTCCTGTTCGTCGTACTGATCCTGTCCGCCCGGTTCAACGCCAGTGTGTGGTCGTTGAGCCTGGTGATCGGCGGGTTCTCGTGGCTGGTCGCGGCCCGCCTGGTCCGCGGCGAGGTGCTCGTCCTGCGCGTCCGCGAGTTCGTGCTGGCCGCGAGGACGATGGGCGCGTCCCGGCCGCGGCTGATCCTCACCCACCTGATCCCGAACGCCCTCGGCGTGATCATCGTCAACATCACCTTCCAGGTCGCCGACGCGGTGCTGATCGTCGCCACGCTCGGCTTCCTGGGCTTCGGCCTCCGCTACCCCGCCACCGACTGGGGCGGCCAGCTGGCCGGCGGCGTCACCTCGATCACCTCGGGCTACTGGTGGCTCGTCGTACCGGTCGGCGCCTGCATCATCCTCACCGTGCTGGCACTCAACCTGCTCGCCGAGGCCCTCCGCGAGGCCGTCGGCCAGGGCGCCCAGTGAACCCTAGGAGCGACACATGAAGAACCTGTCCGGCCGGGTGCTGACGGCCGCGGTCGCGATCGCGATGCTGACCGCCGCCTGCTCAGGCGGCGGCGCCACGCAGAAGGCGGATGCCGGCAGCTACGACAAGCTGCCCGCCGAAGCCGGCAAACCGAAGGCCGGCGGCACCGTGACCGTTGCCCTCAGCCCCGGTCTGAACCCGAACTACATCTACCCCTACGAACCTGCCTCGCAGAACGGCGGCGTGATCGCCCGCGGGCTGCTCTGGCGCGCGCTGTACCGGGCGAGCAGCGAGGGCGACAAACCGGTCGACCCCGAGCTCAGCATGGCCGAGCAGCCGACGTACAGCGCGGACCGGAAGACCGTGACGATCAAGCTGAAGGACTACAAGTGGTCCGACGGTACGCCGGTCACCGCGGACGATGTCGTGTTCTCGATCGCGCTGCTGAAGGCCGCGATCGCGGAGGACCCGGCGAACTGGAGCTTCTACACGCCGGGGCAGTTCCCGGACGGCTTCACGGTCCTCGCGAGTGATCCGCGAACCGTGACGATGAAGCTCACGAAGGCGTACAACCCGTCGTACCTGCTCTCGATGCTCGAGCTGATCTACGTACTGCCGTCGAAGGCGTGGAACATCGCCAAGGACGCCGGGCCGCACCTCGACTACCACCAGCCGAAGAACGCACAGGCGATCTACACGTACCTGACCAAGTCGTCCGAGTCGCAGGCGACGTTCACCAGCAATCCGCTCTGGCAGATGGTGAACGGGCCGTACAAGCTGAAGACGTTCGACCCGGCGACCGGGTCGTACTCGCTGGTGCCGAACAAGGCGTACGGCGGGCCGGGCGAGTCCCGGATCGACCAGATCGACTTCAAGACGTTCACGTCGGCCGTTGCCACGTTCAACCAGTTCAAGGCCGGCACGCTGACGGTCGGGATGCTCGACTCCGGGTACATCGCCCAGGTCGACGCGCTCAAGGCGCAGGGCTACAACGTGTACGGCGCGCCCGCACCGGCGCGGCTCGACTACCTGACGATCAACTTCAAGAACACCACGAACAACTTCGACAAGGTGATCGCCCAGTTGTACGTGCGGCAGGCCCTGCAGCAGCTGATCGACCAGCCCGGGTACATCAAGAGCCGAGGCGTCTACAACGGCGCCGCCACGGAGAACTACAGCACCGCCGGCGTCGGGTCGCCGTACCCGCCCGATTTCGGTACGACGCCGCCGTACCCGCACGACACCGCGGCCGCGCAGAAACTGCTCACCGACCACGGCTGGAAGGTCGTCCCGGACGGCACCACCACCTGCGAACGTCCCGGCAGCGGGCCGGACCAGTGCGGCGCGGGGATCCCCGCCGGGCAGACCCTCAGCTTCAACCTGATCGCGGCCAACAGCCCGTCGTACGTCGGCGCCCGCGACGTCGCGTTCGTGTCCGCGGCGAAGAAGCTCGGGATCACGGTGAGGTCCGAGACCAAGGCCGTGAACTACATCTACGAGAACTACGGCAACACGTTCGCGCCGGCGAAGAAGAACGAGTGGGCGATGGTCGACTCCGGGTCGCTGTACCAGGCCGTCGGGTACCCGAGCAGCAACACGCTCTTCAATACCACCGGCAGCTTCAACCTGGGCAGCTACAGCAACCCCGAGGCGGACAAGCTGATCGAGGCGTCGACGTTCGGCGCCGACCCGAAGGCGCTCAGCGCCGAGGTGAGCCTGCTCGGCAAGGACCTGCCGGTGCTGTACCTGCCGACGCCGGACACGCTCGTCGTGTGGAAGGACACGCTCTCCGGGCCGCCGTCGTCGTTCCGGTCGCTGCTGAGCTTCCTGTACTCGCCCGAGCTCTGGTACTTCCACGACTGAGGAGGATGCGTGACCGTCCCACTCGCCACGGTCGATCCCGAGGCCGGCTTCGACGACCTCGGCCGGCTCCGGGAACTGATCGGCGACGCCAGGATCGTCGCCCTGGGCGAAGGTGCCCACAACGTCACCGAGTTCTACCGGATCAAGGACCGGATCTTCCGGTTCCTGGTCCAGGAGCTGGGGTTCACCGCATTCGTGATGGAGTCCGGGTACGCCGAGGGGCTGACGGTGGCGGACTGGGTCCGCGGCGGCAGCGGGCCGGTCGACGCGATCGCACGCGACGGCATCACCTACCGGTTCGGGGAGTGCGCGCCGATGCACCGGCAGCTGGAGTGGATGCGCCGGCAGAACGGCCGGGTCCGGTTCTACGGGATGGACCTGCCCGGTTCGTCCACCTCGCCCGGGCCCGCCGTACGGGCGTGTCTGGCGCGGATGCCGCGGCACCCCGGTGACGAGGAACTGCTGCGGTTGAGCGAGCTCGGCGGGCGGACCGAGGCCGCAATCCGGCTGGACCGGATGCCGGCGGCCGAACGGTTCCAACTGCTCGACGGGCTCGCGCGGCTGGAGGATCGCGCCACCGTGCTGGGCGACGAGATCGCGATCAGGTGCGCCGCCTCGTTGCACGCGTTCGTCGAGGAGCTGGCCGGGCCGGTGAGCGGTCCGTATCCCCGGGTCGTCTTCATGGCCGGCACCGTGCGGTGGATCGCGGAGCGCGAGCAGCGCATCGTGGTCAGCGCGCACAACGCCCACGTCCAGCGCACGCCGTTCCTCGGGCGGACCACGGTCGGCGGCATGCTCGCCGAGGAGAACCTGGTGGTCATTGGTACGACCTACGGCACCGGTCCGGAGGTCCGGTTCACCGAACGGAGCGCGCGACCGTTCGACTGCGACGTGACGCTCGAGCAACGGGTGCCGGCGGCGAACAGCATCGAGGCGCAGCTCGATCGGCTCGGGCATCCGATCGCGCTCGTGGAGCCTGACGACATGGTTGCCGAGGGCATGCTGTCGAACGGCGAGTTCGTGCCGACCGACTGCGCGGCGGCGTACGACGCGCTGATCCACTTCCGCGAGGTCCATCGCATCCCCGGCGCCTTCGAGCGGCTCCGGGCCGAGTTCGCACCGGAGCCGGCATGATCAGCTATCCCCCGAGCCGCACCGTCGATGCCGTCGAGGAGGTGGCCGGCAGTCCGGATCCGTACCGCTGGCTCGAGGACGACACCGAGGAGGTCCGTTCATGGCAACGTGCGCAGGCGACATTGGCGACGACTGTCTGCTATCAAGGGCAGGACCCCGCGGTGGCGCGGAAGCTGATCGAGACGTACGACGCCGGCGCCCGGCCGCCGATGCCGAAGTACGCCGCCGGCCGGTGGTTCCGCGGTACGACGGAGCTCGTCGTTGCCGACACGCCGTACGGCGAGGGGCGGGTGCTGCACCGGCTCGAGGAAGGCGCCGTACTGTCGTGGCTGTCGCCGTCACCGGACGGGCGGGTGCTGGCGATCGGGGTGTGCACCGACGGCAGCGAGAACAACACGATCCGATTGATGTCTGCCGCCTCCGGGGAGTTGCTGAGCGGGGCGCCGACGCAACTGCTGCACGATGCGTGGACCGGTGGTGCGGCGTGGTTTCCGGACAGCACCGGGTTCTTCTTCTCGGCGTTGACGGGCAGCGTGCAGTCCTTTGAACGGGCGGTGTTCCGGCACCTGCTGGGCGGCGAGACGTCGGTGGAGCCGGTGCCGATCTGGGCGGGGTCGCGCGAGCACACGGTGATCCAGTTCTCGCCGGACGGGCGGTGGGCGGTCGCCAGTCACCGGCTGGGCAGTCCCGTCCCGATCGCCGTCCGCGACCTGACCTCGGACGACGGGTGGCGGCCGTTCATGACTTCGTGCGACGGGATGGTCGCGGGGCATGTGGTCGGTGATCGGTACGTCGCGGTGACAGACGTCGGGGCGGCGCGAGGACGGCTGGTGGCGATCCCGCTGGATGCTGCTGCACCGGACGATCCGGGCCAGTGGATCGAGTTGGTGCCGGAGGGGCCCACAGTGATCCGATCGGTGCAGCCGGTCGGGTCGTACCTCTATCTCAGTGAGTTCTCCGATACCTATGCGCGGGTCCGGGTGGTCGACCACGCCGGTGGGTTTGTCGGTGACGTACCGCTGCCGGGGCGTGGAGCCGTGGCGGTGCCGTTCTTCCCGTTGATGAGCTTGGCCGCAGGGAACCGGCCGGACGAGTTCGTGTTCGCGTTCTCGACGTTGACCAGTTCGTGGGGTGTCTACCGGCATCGGCCCGGTGCGGACGAGATCGAGGAGCTGGTCGCGCCGGCGGTGCGGCTGGACGCGGTGATCGAGGACCACTTCGCGGCCGCACCGGACGGTGTGCGGATCCCGTTCCGGCTGGTACGGCGTACGGCGGGTGGACCGGTACTGATCTCGGCGTACGGGGCGGCGAATGTGCCGTACTTGCCTTCGTATCAAAGCGATATGGCCGCGTTCCTGTCGGCGGGTGGGGTGTTCGTGCAGGCGCATCTGCGGGGTGGTGGGGAGTACGGGCGGGACTGGTACCTGGCGGCGCATCGGGAGCGGCGGCAGGTGCGGGACTCGGATCTGGTGGCGGTCGCCGAGCATTTGATAGCCACCGGGGTGACGACGCCGGAGCGGCTCGCGCTGACCGGTGGTTCGGACGGTGGGCTGATGTGTGGGGTCGCTGTGACGAAGCGGCCGGACCTTTGGCGGGCGGTGCTGCCGCGAGCGCCGTTGCTGGATCTGATCGGCGGCCTTCGTGACCCGTACCTCGACTTCGTGATCCGTAAGGCGTGGGGCGATCCCGATGACCCCGCGGAGATCCGCCGGCTGCTCGGGTTGTCGCCGTACCAGCTGATCGCGCCGGACGTCTTCCCTGCGGTCTATCTGCAGGCGGGGGCGGCCGATCCGCGGTGCCGGCCGTGGCATGCGCGGAAGTTCGCGGCGCGGTTGCAGGCGGCGCAGCGGGGTGAGTTGCCGATCCTGGTGCATGTGTACGACGACGCGGGGCATGGGGCGGCGACCAGCGAGGAGGTTGCGTTGACGCAGGACGCGGAATGGCTCGCGTTCCTGCTCGGGAGCCTCGGGCTAGCGTGAGGTCAGCGTCATCAGGCGGAGCTGGAGCATCATCGCGAAACGTACGTCGGGGTCTTCGAGGTCGATCCCGCCGACCTCGGCGACGCGGCGGAGGCGGTAGCGGAAGGTGTTCGTGTGCACGTACATCGCCGCGGACGCGACCGCGATGTCGCCGAAGGCGTCGAGCCAGGCCCTCAAGGTGTCGACCAGCAGGCTGCGGTGCTTCACGTCGTACGCCGCGAGCCGGGCGACTGGGCCGGACGACAGCTCGTCGCGCGGGACGAGGTCGGCCAGCTCGAGGAGGAGCGCCTCGACGTACACGTCTGCTACTCGGGCGACCTGCTGGGTGGAGCCGCGGGACTTGAGGACACGCAGCGCGCGGTCGGCGCCGGTGCGAGAGCGCGACAGCGCCGAGCCGTCGGCCGCCGGCGATCCGATCCCGACCAGCGGACGCACCCGAAGCCCGATCCGCCCGAGGAAGTCGGTCGCGATCCGCACGGCCCGATCCTCACCGTCGTGCTCCCGGCCACGCGGCAACGGGACCACACCGTAGGCAATGTCCCCGATCAGCCCGGCCGCGGACCGCGGATGCACCGCAGCCAGATGCATCGCAAACGCATCCGCCAACCGCTTCCGCTCAGCAACAACCTCAGCAGCGCTCCCATTCGAGGCACTCTCCAGCAGGCTGACGGCGAGGACCACGGCCGGCTCGTCGGCGAGGCCCAGGCGGCGGATTGCCTCGCCTGCGCCGGGGCCGCTCTCCAATGCCGTCCGGAGCAGGTCGGCGCGCAGGCGCCGTTCGACGTCGGCGCCCGCGCGTTGGCGGATCATGTAGAGGGCGACCTGCTTCGCGGCGTCGCACAGCGCCTGGCCGCGGTCCGGCGGCAGCGGCTCGGTCACCGCGGCCCAGATCGTACCGAGGATCTCGTCGCCCGCCCGCACCGCGATCGCCACCCGCGGCAGCTCCCCCGACTCCGGCAGCGGCGCCACGAACACCGGCTGATCCGTCCGGAAGATCTCCTGGAAGACACCACGCTCACGAAGGATCCGCGTGTACTCCCGCGGCACTTGCCGGGACAGGATCGTCTGCACCCGCGACGGATCCGCCGACTCCTGCCGCCCGGAGAACGCGAGCACGCGCGTACTCGGATCCTCGATCGTGATCGGCGCGTCCAGGAGCGCCGCGATCGCGTTCGCCAGCGCGAACAGGTCGCCGGCCGGGATCCCCCCGAGCGCCTCCACGGCACCCGCGTCTCCCCCGGCGATCAGCGATCGCACCATCGACGTCAACTGCGTCCACGACGCCCCGCGCGCCAGCGCCAGTACGACGACCCCGGTCGCCTCGGCCGCCGCCGCCAACTCCTCGTCAGGTACGACGGGCGCCCGCACGACCAGCGCCGCCGCCCCGTGCCGACCGACCTCGGTCACCACCCGGACCAGATCCCCGGGGTCGTGCAGCCCGACGCCGAGGACCAACGCCTGCCGCGGCAGCACCTGGTCGTCGAGCGGGTCGTGAATGACCACGCCGCCGAGATCGTCGGCGCGGGCCGGATCGCCGCACACCACGTCGAGCAGCGTCGTACCGATGTCGTCGAGGACACCTTCCAGGCCGGCCCGCACGGGGCCGGCGGTCGGGACGAGCATGTCCTCGACGCTAGTCCCGCCGTACCCGGCCGGAGGTTGTCGCACAGGACGAAATTATGCCGACGATCCGTCCGATTCAACAAGATCGATCCACTCGGTACGCACGGTCACCGCGGCCAGCACGTCCGGAATCGGCGCGACCCCGAGCCCCGGGCCGGTCGGCACCGCGAGGCGCCCGTCGACGAGCTCGAACGGCGGCGTGATGTCGGTCCGGTAGTACCGCGCCGACGCCGACGTGTCGCCCGGGAACGCGAACCCGGGCAGCGCCGCCAGCGCCAGGTTGGCGGCCCGGCCGAGGCCGGTCTCGAGCATCCCGCCACACCACACCGGTACGCCGTTCGCCGTACAGACGTCGTGGATCCGACGCGCCTCCAGGTACCCGCCGACCCGCCCGGGCTTGATGTTCACGATCCGGCACGCACCGAGCGCGATCGCGTCGGCCGCGGCCCGCGCCGAGACGATCGACTCGTCCAGGCAGATCGGCGTCCGGATCAGCCGCGCCAGCTCGGCATGACCGCGCAGGTCGTCCTCGGGCAGCGGCTGTTCGAGCAGCAGCAAGTCGAACTCGTCCAGCCGCGCGAGCAGGCGGGCGTCGCTCAGCCGGTACGCCGTGTTCGCGTCGACCTGCAACGGGACGTCGCCGAACCGTTCCCGGACCGCGCGCACCGGTTCGACGTCCCAGCCCGGCTCGATCTTCAGCTTGATCCGCAGATACCCCTGGTCCAGGTACGCCGCCACCGCGTCGAGCAGCGCCGGGATCGACTCGGTGATCCCGACCGACACCCCGCACTCCACCTCGTCCCGGACCGCGCCGAGGTACTGCCCGAACGACATCCCGCCGGCCCGCAGTTCCGCGTCCAGCACCGCAGTCTCCAACGCAGCCTTCGCCATCCGGTGCCCCTTGACCTGGGCCGTCGCGGGCGCGACCTGCTGCGCGCTGGTCACGCCGGCCACCGCCGGGATCAGGTAGCTCCGCAGTACGTCGGCCGCGCCCTGCGTGTACTCCGAGGAGTAGAACGGCTCCTTGCTGGTCCCCGACTCGCCCCAGCCCTCGCCCTCGTCGGTGACCGCGCGGACGAGCAGGGCCTCCCGCACGGTCTCGGTCCCGAACGAGGTCCGGAACGGCGTCACCAACGGCATCTCGATGGTCCGGAGCTCAACCCCGACGAGCTTCACAACACGGCCTCCCTGTCGACGACGTACCAGCCACTGCGATCGAACCCGCGGATCCGCGCCCCGTCGGCGAGCAGCCCGCCGAGCACGTCCCGCACCGCGGCCCGCCACTCCGCGGCCGCCTCCGGATCGGTGCTCCGGAGCGCCTCGATGTCCGGCGGTACGGCGACCCGCACCACGCGGCCGTCCACCCGTCCGGCGGCGGGTCTGCCCAATGCGGTGATCCCCAGCGCAACGCTCGGACCGGCGTCCAGCACCCGGGGCTGCCCGTTGCACGCAGCAACAACCGCCGGATCGGTCAGCCGCCACCGCGCGAGCAGCCGATCCGTGTCGTCGGACGCGTTGATCGCGTCGTCGATCCGACCGTAGAAGTTCGGCAGGTACTCGACCGCGTCCGCCGCCAGCTTGCCCAGGTTGAAGTACGCGTTCCGCCGGATCAGCGGATCGAACGTCCACGAGATCTCCCGCGCACCCTGCGCCAGCGCCCACTCGCGCTGGTGCAGCTTCAACGCGTACCCGACTCCACGCCGCTGCGGCAGCACGCCGGTGATGTGGCTGTGCAACGACCCGCGCCCCGGCGCACCGAAGAACCCGACACACGCCCCGACCATCACATCGCCCGCGAACGCGCCGTGCACATAGCCGCCCGCCTTGCTCAACGCCCGCAACAGATCGGCCGGTACCGGCGGGCTGAACTCTCCGGTCCGCCAGATCCGCCCGAACAGCGCACACGCGGCGTCCAACTCCGGCAACGTGTCCAGGCTGCGAACCGTCACGCCCGCGGCAATCGCCGGATCACGCAGCAGGTCCGTCACGTCGATGCCCGCAGGTCCGAGATGAGTGCCGTGAGCAACCGAGTACGCCCGGGCAGCTCGGACACGAGCACGTGCTCGTCGTCGGCGTGCGCACCACCGCCGACGGCGCCGAGCCCGTCGAGGGTCGGCGTACCGACGCCGGCCGTGAAGTTTCCGTCCGAGGCACCGCCGACCGCCAGCTCACCGGGTGGAGTCAGGCCGAGGTGCTCGGCGAGGCGGCAGGCACGTTCGTACAGGACCTTCGAGGCGGTGTGCGGGAGGGGCGGCCGGTTCGGGCCGCCCGCTACCGTGACCTCGGCGCCCTGTAGGTGCGGTGGCAACGACCGCATCGCGCGGTCGATGCGGTCCTGCTCGGCGGCGTCCCACACGCGTACGTCGACCTCGAAGTGTGCTGCCGCGGGGACGGTGTTGACAGTTGTCCCGGATTCGAGCCGGGTCGGCGTCACCGTCGTACCGCCGGCAGCGAGCGCCGCGACGGCCCGCACCTGGTGGGCGGCCTCGATCGTGGCGTTCACCCCGCGCTCCGGCTCGAGCCCGGCGTGGGCGGCCCGGCCGCGGATCTGTACGTCGTACCGGGAGACGCCTTTCCGCGCGGTCTTCAGCGCGCCGCCCGGGCCGGACGCCTCCAGGACCAGCGCCGCCGCACACCCGCGGGCCTCGTCCTCGATCAACGCCCGCGACGACGGCGACCCGAGCTCCTCGTCGCCGGTGATCAGCACGGTGACGCCGTCCAGATCGTCCAGCGCCGCCAGCGCGTGGAAGATCATCGCGACCCCGGCCTTCATGTCGTAACACCCGGGCCCGGTCAGTACGCCGTTCCGCACCGCGAACGGATGCGTCTCCAGCGACCGGAGCGGCCACACGGTGTCGTGATGCCCGAGCAGCAACACCCGCGGCCGTTCCCCGAACCGCCACCGGACGTGCGTCCGCCCGTCCAGCTCGATCGTCTCCGCCTTCGCGCCCAGCCGCTCCGCGCCGAGCTCGGCGACCACCGCGGCACTCCGCGCGACCGCCGCCAGGTCCGCGGACGGCGACTCACACCGCACCAGCCGCTCGATGTCCGCAACCAGCACCAGTACCTCCCCGTCGACTACGTCCGCACCAGCATCCAGCGGCGACCGCGCCGCCGTCTTGTCGTCGTACCCCAAATCGGCTGCCGCGGTTCGGACCAGCGGATGAAATATCGCACCGGACGCCCGCGTTGGACCGACTATGAGCGACTGGAACCAGCAGACCATCGACGAGTTTCGCGCCAACGAGGGCCAGGTAGGCGGCCCGTTCGAGGGTGCGCCGCTGCTCCTTCTGCACCACCACGGGCGGAAGAGCGGCAAGGAGTATGTGGCCCCGATGATGTATCTCGCGGACGAGACCGACCCGAAGACCGTCTACGTCTTCGCCAGCAAGGGTGGTGCGCCGACCAACCCGGACTGGTACACCAACCTCGCCGACGGCGGCAGTGCGACGGTGGAGGTCGGCACCGAGACGCACGGTGTCACGGTGCACGAGGTGAAGGGCGCGGACCGCGACCGCATCTACGCCGAACAGGCCAAGCGCTACCCGGGCTTCGCCGAGTACGAGGTCAAGACCGCCGGCATCCGCACCATCCCGGTGCTCGCGCTGACGCGAAGCTGACCGTCAGCGGTTAGTATCTGCGTATGCGCGCAGATACTAAGCAACCGCGAAGAGATCCGGACGAAGAGCACGTGGCGCTCGCGGTCGAGGTGTTCCGGATGCTGTCGGATGCCACTCGGGTGCGGCTGCTCTGGGCCCTGCTCGACGGCGAGAAGCCGGTCAATGAGCTGGCCGACGCGGTCGGCAAGTCGCCGGCCGGGGTGTCGCAGCATCTGGCGAAGCTGCGGATGGCGCGGCTGGTGCGGACCCGGAAGCAGGCGAACCAGGTCTTCTACCGGATCGAGAACTCGCACGCCAGCCAGCTGGTCGAGGACGCCATCTACCACGCCGAGCACTCCAGCGGGCGCTTTCCGGAGCATCACCGTGCCGCGGGTGCGGTGGCCCACGTGGACACCGGGGAGAGCCGATGAGCGCCGCGGGACACGGCCATGGGCATGGTCACGGTCATGGGCACAGCCACGGTTTCCTGAGCAAGGCGAAGGAGGTCTTTGTCCCGCACTCGCACGACAGCGCGGACAAGGTCGACTCCGCGCTCGAGGCCAGCCAGGAGGGGATGCGCTGCCTGAAGATCAGCTTCGCC